>CAZPOP010000007.1:0-125092 GCA_964588305.1 uncultured Ignavibacteria bacterium | reverse complement strand
TATAAGCTCTTGCAGGCAAATCGAGATTGCGACGGCATTCAGTATGGGTCCCGGGTATGGGAAGCGACCCAGATCCTTAAGAAGGGTGAGAATTTTCTTGATATTGGCTGTGGTGCCGGGACTCTCTTGTATCAAGCCAAAAGGCACTATTCCAATGTCTATGGATTGGATATAGCCGTCTCGGAAGCCCTCAAGAAGCAAAATGGACAGTTTAAGCTCTTGGATGTGGATGTGGACAAGACCGGACTCCCC
Organism: uncultured Ignavibacteria bacterium; assembly: GCA_964588305.1. GTDB lineage: Bacteria > Zixibacteria > MSB-5A5 > MSB-5A5 > SM1-73 > SM1-73. Next base: position 124,840 of record CAZPOP010000007.1, on the reverse strand, counting down.
TTTGAGAACGGTTCTTTCGATACCATCTCAGCCTTGGACGTTGTCGAACACGTTTTCGACCCGGTATCCTTGGTCCAAGAAACTTACCGGGTGCTAAAAAGAGGTGGGCAGGCAATCTACACCACTCCAAACGTGAGGGCTCTACGACACCTCCTCACCTTAGCGCTTAAGGGCAGATTCCCTAAAACTTCCAATGAAAAGATCGGCTTCGACGGAGGACATCTGCATTACTTCACTCACCGCGACTTGAAGGAGCTGTTCGGAGGAGCAGGTTTCAGGGAAGTGAGAACAACCGGTCTGTTGACCCCAGACGGCAGATTTGCCCTCCTCAAGAGGCTATCAAGAAAGGGCTTGAATAGGAGTTTCATCAAAGAGTTTTTGTCGCCTGGAGTGGTGATAAAAGCGAAAAAATAGGCTGAAAATGAAAAGATTGATCATCAATGCGGACGATTTCGGTTATTCCGAAGACATTACCCTCCGAATAACGGAAGCCATCCAAAGCGGTCCGGTCACCAGTACCAGCTTGATCCTGAACCAGGATCACTCCGAAGAGGCTCTGGATTCAGCCAGACAGATAAAAGATGCGAGTGTAGGGATTCATTTCAACTTGGACGATGGCAGACCACTTTGCTCTCCGCAACAGGTGCCCACGCTGGTCAATGAGCATGGACAATTCCATGACGGAATAACTTTTCGAAAAAGACTTCTCTCAGGAAAGATCAGTTCAAAAGAGATTTACTGGGAGCTTGAAGCTCAACTCACAAAATTCTTGAGCTTCGGAATTCGGCCATCACATATCGATTTTCATCACCATCTTCATCTTTACTATCCGGTGCTGGAAGTGGCTTTGCAGATGGCAAATGATTTCACTATCAAAAAGATGAGAACGGTAAAACTCTATAGGCTCCATGCCGGAAACGGCTCCTTTCTCAATCCCCGTCGATGGCGAAAAACTGCGGTGGATCTTTATAGAAGCTCACTGCACAAGAAAATCAAAAGTAGGGCCAGCACCCCGGATTTCCTTTTGGAGCCTAAGATTTTCGGCGATAATGGCCCCTCGCCGAGAGGATGGGCCCAGGCCATAGAATCTCTGAGAGAGGACTCGGTTTTTGAGCTGTGCTGCCATCCCAAACACAATAAGAACCCTCAGGCGTCAAAAAGAGAAACAGATCTTGAGATTCTCAAGGAAGAGGACTTCGCAACCTCAGTAGAAAAGAAGAACCTCAATTTGATCTCGTATTGGGAGCTTTAAAGGCTATGGAAAAATCTCTGATCATAGGTCCTTTGCCTCCCCCCTATCACGGGGTGGCGGTGATGATCCAGTGGCTGGTGGAGGGACTGAGAAAGAGAAACGGACTCAGTTTCATTCATCTTAATACCCAGGATCCTCAGAAGCATAAGGACTTCGGGAAATTCAGTCCTCGAAACAGCTGGTTTGCGTTGAAGAGCATTTTTCTTCTCTTCAAACTTCTCTTAAGAGAGCAAATCGATGTGGTCTATATACCCATCTCCCAGAATTTCTGGGGATTCGCCAGAGACAGCCTGTTCGTTTTGATCTCAGGATTTGCTTTCAGACGAAAGGTGGTCATTCATGTGCACGGTGGATATTTCAAGACCTTCTTCGACCAAGGATCCTGGTTGCGAAAGAGATATATCAAATCTGTGTTCAAATACGTGGATAGAGGCATAGTCTTGGGACATTGTCTGAAGCACCTTTTGGAAGACGTTCTGCCCCCTGACAGAATCGACGTGGTCTATAATGGGGTGGATGCCCAACCCTTTGACAGAATCGAGCGCCATAAGCAAGAAAATGGAAAGTTCAGCATACTGTTCGCCGGACTCCTGGAAGAATCCAAGGGGTACTTCCACTTAATCAAAGCGGTCCCCATCCTCAAAAGATACTATCCGGAGATCGAGGTCCTTTTCGCTGGACGTTGGCAGGCGAACCGATTCAAGGAAAAAGTAGCCTCCTATGTCAAAAGAAACAGTTTAGAAGCACAGGTAAAATTTCTGGGTGTCGTCACTGGAGAGGAGAAGATCAGGTTATTCAAAAGCTCAGATGTTTTCGTTCTGCCCACTTACTTCTACCTGGAGGGTCAGCCGGTGGTGATTTTGGAGGCTATGGCTGCCGGGCTGCCGGTTATAACCACCGACAGGGGGAGCATTAAGGAAATGATTGGCCATCGGCAAAACGGGTTTATCATTCAACCCCACGCTCCTGATGAGATCGCTGAGAAGATAGCTCTTTTGATTGAAGACAAAAAACTGAGGAGAAAGATGGGAAGACTCAGCCATAAAATAGTAAAAGAAAGGTTCAACCTCAGCCAATACGTAGACGGTGTGGTCCAGGTGATAGAAAAGTCCGCCGGCAGAGGCTAAAGTTATGAGAAATCTGAGGTACAAATTCAGGGACCTGTACGTCAGCAGCCCCGCCTGGGTCAAATCAACCCTCGGTCTGGCTCTGAGCGCACTTCCCCATAATATTAGGTACGGCTCCGAATTCGCAAAAACACGATACCTTCTCAGATCATCCCAATGGTGGAACGAGGAAAGATTGGCCCAATATCAGATGGAGGAACTCCAGAGGTTACTTAAGCATGCTTATGACAACGTTCCTTATTACAGAAATCTGTTCATCCGTGCGGGTTTTCATCCACAGGACTTCAGCGACTTCTCGGATTTGAAAAGGATACCACCTCTCACCAAACGGCTGATAAGGGAGAACCTTGATAGTTTAGTGGCGAAGAACGTCCTCAGGTCGGAGTTGGTGGAGACCAATACGGGTGGATCCACAGGCGAGCCTATGGTTTTCTTCAGGGAAAGATCAAAAACCAGTCCCCGGGAAAAAGCCTTCATGTTTCAGCAGTGGGAAAGAGTTGGCTTCGAAACCGGAGATAGGATTGTCGTCCTCAGGGGCCCAGTCCCGCGAGGAGACAAACCTTTCGCCTTCGATCCTCTGTTAAACTCTCTCATCCTTTCCTCATTTAAACTGAGCCAGGAGACGGTCACCGGGTACGTCCGTGCCATGAACAGGTACCGACCCAAGTTCTTGCACGCCTATCCCTCCACCGGCTGGCTCTTGGCAAAGCTGATGGAGGAGAAAAATCTGAGGCTGGATTATCAGTTAACCTCGGTGCTTTGTGGATCGGAGAAGATTTTCAAGGCGCATCGAGATCTGATGCACCGGGTATTCGGCTGCCGAATCTTCAGCTGGTATGGACATTCAGAGTATACCGTGTTGGCCGGAGAATGCGAGAACAGTGAAGATTACCACATCTTTCCCGAATACGGATACACCGAATTCGTGAAGGCCGATCATCAGCTGCACCATGGTGAGGAGGAAATATATGAGGTGGTGGCCACCGCATTCAACAATTACGCCTTTCCCTTCATCAGATATAAAACAGGAGATTATGCCATTCTCAAAAAGGGTTACTGCGACAGGTGCTTTCGGCAATATCCGCTGATCAAGGAGATCGTGGGAAGAGAGCAGGACTACGTTGTAACCGAAGATGGCAGATTGATCTCCCTTACCGCACTGATATTCGGACAACATCTCAAATCTTTTTCCAAGACACAGAAGATGCAGATTGAGCAGACGAAAATCGGAGAAATCGTGGTCAAGATCGTCCCTTCCGGAACCTTCTCGGAAGAGGATGAGGTGGAAATCAAGCAGGTTATCCAAAGATGCGTGGGACATGGATTGAGCGCAACATTTGAATACCCTCCCGACATAGAGCCGACACCCACTGGCAAACATCCTTTCTTAAAGCAACATCTGGATCTAAGGGACCTGAATGAAAAAAGGAGAACGAATGAAACAGGTATTACAAAATAACAAATCCGGAGAGTTAGAAGTTGAAGAGGTGCCACATCCCGTTCTGATGCCCGGAGGAGTTCTGGTGAGAAATGAATATTCCTTGATCTCCAAAGGGACTGAAAGGAGCAAGGTCGATTTTGCCAGGAAAAACCTGCTGGCCAAAGCCAAAAGCCGACCGGATCTGGTCAGACAGGTGCTAAAAAATGTGAAGAAGGATGGTTGGGTGACAACTCTCAGGAAGGTGACGAATAGACTGGAATCCTCGGCACCCTTGGGATACAGCTCGGCCGGTGAGGTGATTGCAGTCGGGGAATTGGCGGAGGGTATGAGAGTGGGCGATAAGGTCGCCTGCGCCGGTGCTGGTTACGCCAACCATGCCGAGATCATATCGGTCCCCATGAATCTATGTGCAAGAATCCCGGAAAACGTGCCTTCTCAGCAAGCCTGCTTCACTACCCTGGGTGCCGTAGCCCTGCAGGGCATCAGGCAAGCGGAGGTCAATTTGGGCGAAAGCATAGCGGTGATCGGCTTGGGACTGCTGGGGCAACTCACCGTGCAGATGCTGAAAGCCTCAGGCTGCAAGGTCTTCGGGATCGACATCGACAAGGACATGGCCGTTCTTGCAGAGGATTCGGGTGCCGACTTGGGTTTCACCGTCGGAAAAGAGGATGTGGCCCGGAAGGTGATGAACCTAACTTATCAGCGTGGCTTAGATGCGGTGATCATAACTGCGGGGACTTCAAGCAGTCAGCCCATAGAGTTAGCCGGAGAAATCTGTAAGGACAAAGGCAAAGTGGTAGTGGTGGGTGCGGTGGGTATGGATGTGCCCCGCAAGAATTTCTACGAGAAGGAGCTGGACATCCGGTTCTCCCGATCCTACGGTCCGGGCAGATATGATCATCTCTACGAGGAGATGGGAATCGATTATCCCTTTGGTTACGTCCGCTGGACCGAAAAGAGGAACATGGAGGAGTTCCTGAGTCTGCTCGAGCTGGGAAAAGTAAACACGGAAAGGCTCATCACTCATCGATTCAGGATTGAGGAGGCTGATAAGGCCTATGATCTGATCATGAAGGACGACGACAGATCGCTGGCAGTGCTTTTGGAGTACCAGCATTTTCCTGAGGCCAAACCGAGGATTTATTTAGAAGAGGTCTCTTCCCGGGGAAGCAAGGATCCTCCCACGATAAACGTCGGATTTATCGGGGCAGGGAATTTCGCCAAGAACAATCTCTTGCCTCATCTGAAAAAGATGGAGGACGTCAAATTAAAAGGAGTGGTTACCTCCACTGGGATTTCCGCAAAGGATGCGGCAAAGAAGTTCGGATTCGAGTATTGTTCTTCGGAGGTAGATCAAATTTTGGAAGACGAAAAAACCGATTGTGTGTTTATCGCCACCAGACATGATCTGCATTCCGAGCTGGTCTGCAAGGCCCTCAAAGCCGGGAAAGCCGTGTTCGTGGAGAAACCCTTAGCTACAAGCAAAACAGAGCTGAAGGAAATAGAAAGAACGCTGGAGCAGACCCGGGGCAGAATATTGGTCGGATTCAACCGGCGTTTCTCCCCAGCGGCTCAGTTGTTGAAAAAACATTTTCAAGACAGGACCACACCCTTGGTTATGACCTATCGTGTCAATGCCGGCTTCATACCTTCCAATCACTGGGTACATGATCCGCAAGCTGGGGGTGGGAGAACAATTGGCGAGGTTTGTCATTTTGTGGACCTTCTGAGCTTCTTCGCGGGCTCCGAGGTTACAACCGTCTCTGCCGTGGCGGTCGACGATTTCAGAAAAACCCCACTCACCAACGACAATCTGGTCGTTTCCCTGAAATTTGCAGACGGCTCAGCCGGGTCCATCATCTATACCTCCTTGGGCGATACCGCCTATTCCAAGGAAAGAGTCGAAATCTTTGGGAAAAACTCCGTCGGGGTGATAGACAATTTCCAAAAAACCATTCTGATCAACAATGGAAAGGAGCGAAGACACAAGCATTCGGGAGCAGACAAGGGACATAAAGAAGAAGTGCGGGCGTTCATAGAAGCCATCAGGCAAAACAAACCCATGCCCATATCACCCAATGAAATGATCAATACGACACTGACCACATTCAAAATAATCGAGTCCCTGCAAACGAATAACTCAGCTAACCTAAAATCATCGGACCCTTTCGAAATGATCGGTCAAAGGGTTTATCCGGGAAAAGACAATGAAGCATCAGCTGCTCCTACTCGGTTGACTTTGGGAGAGGCATCTCAGGGTTTTTTGATTGCCAGTAAGCATCGGTCAAGCTCAGGAGTTTCTTGAAGCGGCACTGCGGGGCGGGCTGCATTCCTGCCCCTGTCCGAGGCAATTCCCTACGGTGCATAGGGCAGGGCATTTAGCCCTGCCAGACGGGTTTTCAGCACACCCTGAAGCTCGACACTCTCGTTGTGGAGAGATTTCAGAAGGAGGAGACATCAACACCTTCATACTAGAGGATTCCCTGGAGAGGCTTGTGGCCTACTGCGAAAGCCAAGGCTGGAAGGGCTATGATCCCTACGACGGACTGAATACCGCATGGCGAAAGGTCTTGCCCATCAGGGGAAAGATCCCTCGCATCTGCCTCATTCAGTTCCTGAAACGTTTTCCCCTCAACTTTAGAAAGCTCTTCTTGATAAAAGAAGATTTAAACCCGAAAGGCCTGGGGCTTTGTTTGTCCGCGGCCTCAACACGATATCGACACTGCGGAGAGGAAAGATACAAGAAACTAGCCTACCGGTTTATCGATGTCCTTTTCAAGACACAGAGCAAGCGGTATTCGGGCATGTGCTGGGGATATAATTTCGACTGGCAATCCAAAGCCTTCTTTTTACCGAAATATACCCCCACCGTGGTGGCAACCTCATTTGTGGCCAACGCGCTCTTGGATGCCTACCAGGCTTTTCAGGAAAAACAGTTCTTGAAGTTCGCGCGCAGTTCCTGCGACTTCGTACTCCATGATTTGAACAGAACTCTCGCAGAAAGACATTTCTGTTTCAGCTATTCGCCCTTGGATAAGACAACCATTCATAATGCCAATATCCTGGGTGCGCATCTTCTGGCCCGAACAGCTTGGTTCACCCACGAAGATGAGCTCAAAAGGAGGGCACGTGATTCGATTGGCTTTGTGGTCGATCATCAAAATCTGGATGGCTCCTGGTATTATGGCACCAAACCCCATCACAGATGGATCGATAACTTTCACACCGGTTTCGTTTTGGAGCGTTTGTACGACTACATCCATCTTACCTCCGAATTTGACTTGAAGCCAAATCTCGAAAGGGGGCTTAAATTCTATCAGGATAATTTCTTCTTAGATGATGGCACTCCCAAATACTATCATGATAGTATCTACCCCATAGACATTCACAGTTGTGCTCAGTCGATCGTCACCTTGGTCAAACTTGGCTCGATTAGCGAAGAAAACCAGCGCTTGGCGGAGAAGGTAGCACGGTGGACCTTGGAGAACATGCAGCACCGGGAAGGATATTTCTATTTTCAGAAGAGAAGACTCTTCACTAACAGGATCGCTTACATGCGCTGGTCGCAAGCCTGGATGCTTAAAGCGCTGGTGACCCTGTTGGTCGCACGGAAGGAATTCAGTCAGAAGACCTCAGCCGATCAGGTTGCCGCCTGAAACACTCTGCCGGCATCTAAATTCGCGCAGCGGAGCCTTAAATGGCCCCGCGAAGGGGGGAACATGAGCAGGATAACGCTATTTGGCTGTCCCATAGATAATCTCGGCTTCGACGATACCCTAAAGAGAATCGAGGATTCCATCCAAAAGGGGAAACCCGTCAGGCACTGTGCGGTCAACGCTGCAAAGATCGTCAAGATACAAAGTGACAAAAAGCTGCGAGAAATAATAGTCACCTCGGATATGATCAACCCGGACGGCCAATCCATCGTGTGGGCCTCCCGTTTTTTGAAAAAACCACTGCCGGAGAGGGTGACCGGCATCGACTTGATGCAAAAACTCCTTGAGCTGGCTGCAAACAAAGGTTACAGAGTCTTCCTTTTCGGAGCCACAGAAGAGGTAGTTGGCAAACTCAAAGAAAAACTAAAACGAGAGCTTCCCGGCTTAAACCTGGTGGGATACAGAAACGGCTATTTCTCGCCCGATCAGGAGAAAGAAATAGTCAAAGAGATAAACGAGAAAAGGCCGGATGTGCTCTTTGTGGGGATGAGCAGCCCTAAAAAGGAATACTGGATGAATAAATACCAAAGCGCGCTGAAGGTTCCCTTTCGTATGGGAGTGGGTGGAAGCTTCGATGTCTTGGTGGGAAAAACGAGAAGAGCCCCCCAATGGATGCAAAAACTTGGATTGGAGTGGTTCTACAGGTTCTTGCAGGAGCCAGCCCGAATGTGGAAAAGATACCTGGTAACCAACACCCTTTTCCTTCTTCATCTTCTCAGAGAAAGACTGAAAAGCATCGAGCCCGGTGATGAAGCTTGACTTCACTCGCTCCGTAATGCCCGACCCCGAATCTGGATAAGGTAGAGGCAACCCACCAGCAAGGCCAAGTGGGATCCAGAGGGTACGACTCTTTGTTTGGCTTCGAAAACGGGCAAGCCAAAGAAGTCTCACATTTTGTCAGGTACTTCCGATACAGACTCCGTGGTTACACCATTCACAGCCACGCGAATCTGTGTAAGAGCAAACCTTATTCCTCCGCTTTTTTTACATTCGTGGCTGCCGGACCTTTTTGACCCTTGGTCACGTCAAACTCCAACTCATCACCTTCCATCAGACCGTCAAAGTCGACGTTCTGAAGTTCATTCCGGTGAAAAAATATCTCCCTGCCGTCTTCCGCGGATATGAATCCGAACCCGCGTTCTCTAACGATGCGCTTTACTTTGCCCTTGGCCATATGTTTCTCCTTTCAAGAGAAATCAACCCTGGTTTCAGGAAGTTAACGATTCTGTCCTTCCGAACCTCTCACCAAATCTGATGGTTCGGACGACCATTCCGCAAAAATGAATAGGCGATTTTGGCCTTTTCATGTTACCTATATAGTCTTTTATTTTTAAATGTCAATTGATACTTTTGAATTCCCGAAAGAAAATTCTTCTGTCCGAATTTAAATCCCCGCCTACTTGCCAATACAGAATTCCGAAAAAATCTTGTTCAAAATATCGTCCGTCACGGTTTTGCCGATTACTTCACCCACGGCATCCAGAGCAGCTTTCAAATCCAGAGCCACGAATTCCGGGCTTAGATTTTTATGGAGGCTGCTTTTAGCTAAAGATATGCTTTTTTTCGCACGTGTCAAGGCTTTCTTATGCCTTAAACTGGACAACATCACTCCCTCAGTCTGATCCTTTTTCAAGGTGAAAGCGCAGGAGACGATGATTTCCTTTAACTCTTCGATTCCATCTCCTTTCAATGCCGAAACTCTTGCTCTTTGTCTCTCCTTGAATTTGCCCTCATTCCGTTCGACCAGGTCCTCTGAGCCGATGTCGATTTTGTTCAATACGACCAGGCATTCTGAATTCTGGATCTGTCTTTCCAATTCCAGTTCTTCCGCTTCGACTTCCGAGGATGTGTCGATGACCAGAAGGATAATGTCCGCCTCGCTCATCTCTATCTTTGTCCTTCTGATGCCCTCCAGCTCGATCGTATCTTTCGATATGTGATAACCAGCAGTGTCCACCAATCTGACCGGAACGCCTTTAAAGTTGGCGTATTCGGAGATAACGTCCCGGGTGGTGCCGGGAATCGGTGTGACTATCGCCCGATCTTCTTTCAACAGAGCATTTAGCAGGCTGGATTTGCCCACGTTAGGCTTGCCTATGATGACCACGTTAAGTCCTTCCCTCAATATCTTTCCGTCGTGGTAAGTGGCCAGCAAGCTCTCCATATCTCTCTCTATGGATTCTATTTCCCGCATCGCTTCCTTCCTGTCAAGCGGTTCGACATCCTCCTCCGAGAAATCTATCTCCACCTCAAGTCTTGCCAGGATGTTGATCAACTTTTCCCGGTATGAATTGATTCTCTCCGAGAGATCGCCTTTCAGATGTCTTAGGCCCAGCTTCAAACCCAAATCCGTCTTTGCCCGGATCACCTCGGCAACGGCTTCTGCCCGGGAAAGATCGATCCTTCCGTTGACGAAAGCTCGCAAGGTGAACTCTCCTGGCTGGGCCAACCGGGCACCACAATTCAGAGTTTGCTCTAAGACCTTAGATAATACCAGGTAGCCTCCATGACAGCTTATCTCCACCAAATTCTCAGCAGTGTAACTTCTTGGTGCGCGGAAAACGGTTAACAGGACTTCATCTATCACTTCTTTTGTTTCGGCATCAACTATCTCGCCGTGACTGACAGTGTGAGACGGCATCCTGCTTGGCGAAAGCTTGCCCCTGAAGATTTTGTCTGCTATCTTGAATGCATCTTTCCCCGAGATACGAACGAGTCCTATTCCACCCTCACCCAAAGGCGTGGAGATAGCAGCAACGGTATCTTGCAATTGGAGAGTGCTATCATGCTCTTTTTTTGTCATCAAACAAATATAATCACTTTCCTGCGGAATGTAAACAGTACCGAAAAAACGGTAGTGGTACATTTTGAAGCACACTCTCTTTTTAGTGCACAAATGTGCCGTCTTTGACGTATTTTCTATTGACAATGCATAATCGAGGAGGTACTTTGAAGAATCGAATTTCAAGGAAGGGATTTTCAATGGAACGTGGGCGATTCAAGCTGGATTATGAGGGGAAGCTTCCCCAAATAGATTCTAACACGCTTATAAATTCCTTGCTCCACATAACCGCCGCAATCCAAGAAATCAACGCGGAACTCAATAAGGAATCTAACATAAAGACCACACTTCAAATAAAAATCAACGCATTTTCCCCTGGTAGTTTCCTTGTGGACCTCGAATTATTTAGAGAGATTTCAAAAGACCTTCTCCCCACCGTGGCTTTTGTTGGCAGTCATATAGACATAAACACCATGATCAAGGTTCTTATCGAATTCATAAAACTGAAACTCTTCTTGAGGGGAAAGAAACCGGAGAAGATTGATAGAAGCGGAAATGAGGTTACCATCACTGGCCCCGACGGAAATACTACTGTCGTAAACATAAGAACGTTTAATCAATATGCGGGCAACCTGATTGTTAATGAGGAAGTAACTAAGAACTTTGAAACACTCCGTGACGATCCCGCAATTGACGGATTCAAGTTAACCGACAAGAAACATAAGCCTTTGGTGGGGGTAGACAAGAAGGATTTTAGCAGTTTAACTTCCAGAAATGAGCTTCTGGAAGAGAAAATCAAAACCCTACCTGTCTCAAGGGCCGATCTTTACATACTGAAAGTGGTTTTTGAGGAAGGCCGTAAGTGGGAGTTCTATTATGAGGGCAACAAAATATCCGCCACAATGGGGGACAAGGCATTTGCCAAGACAATCAATAGCGGTGAGAAATTCGCTAAGGGTGATGCATTGGTCTGCGATTTAGAAATAGAACAGGTCTTTAACGCAGACGTAAACACTTTTGTCAACAAGTCTTATAGAGTACTCAAAGTCTTAGACCACACCCCAAGACCAGAACAGACGAGTCTCTTGCCTCCCTCATAGTATGTTTTAGTTTCCTCCTGGGCATAACTTTTCGCTAGTGTCCTAATTTGAGTTTTTTTGCTTGACAAAGAAATCAGCCGGCTTTATTTAGAAGTAGAGAGTCCGATAACAAAAGTATCCGTATATATTAGTGGGAGGTGATTGGAATGCTCACGGCACATGATGTGGCTAAATTATTCCTTAGATGGGCGCGAGAAAATGGCGATACCATAACCAACTTAAAACTCCAGAAACTGCTTTACTATGCCCAGGCTTGGTATCTCGTTAATTATCATCGTCGTCTGTTTGACGATGACATAGAGGCTTGGGACTTCGGCCCGGTCATAAAGTCGATTTATCGGAAATGGAAAGGCTTCGATAGTAAACCTATTCAATATACCCCCAATGGCAAAGAGGAGGATGTGTTTGACAAACATCAGCTTGAGTTCTTAGTTGAATTCTATCAGGTTTTTAGCAGCTTTTCTTCTACTGCTTTGGTTAGTATGACACACAACGAAGACCCCTGGAAAAATACTTTTGAGCACGGGAAGAACAAGGTTATACCACCAAAGGATATGAGAGAATACTACACAAAGTTCTACAAAGAAGAATTACAGAGCAACAAACAATAAAAGGGAACACCGATTAGTAAGAAGCGGAAGAAGCCGAAATTCCGAATTCGCGAACCGGAAGCAAGGACATCACTCCCTACGAGGCAAGTACTTTCACAGAAGGGTTATTGGGGAACCTACCCAAAATTTAGTTTCAGATACTATAGATGCGAAGATGACAGAGAGTTTCATATAGATAGATTCAGAACAAAGGATGACTTCTGCAAGTTTTTTAGACGCATTCGACCACTCTCGACTTTGAAATGGAAAGACATCGAAACAAGCAATCAATATAACGCACACACAATAGAATGGTCTGGGACCAGTCGAAAAAAAGGATTCGAGGGAATTCGGGGCGTTGAAGGAAATGAGGGCTACCAGTTTAAGATATTCGAAGAATGTAGAGTTGTTGGTTTCTTTGGAACCGAGAATCAATTCTGTATTGTGTGGATAGACCGAGACCACTTATTGTATCCCTAGAATCAATAAGAAAAGGAGTTAACTTCCCGCCAAGACATCATCCCAACCCCAAATATGATCTGTAATGCCCGAAGCCGTAGCGGGGGTAATTCTAAGAGCTTGAGGTATCCTCATGAAGTTGTAATGGCGTTGTGGCAGGGTACCCTTCGGTTTATCCTCAGGGCAAGCCCTTACCCTGCCACCTAATGCTCTCATGCATCGGCACTAGTCTCAATATCCCGCCACAGGCGGAACAAATGCCGATGATCTGAGGTCGTAGGGACAGCCCTAGTGGCTGTCCGGAGGCGGAGTATGGACGGGGCTAGCCCCGAACCGTATGGTTCAGGCGACGCCCTGGGCCTGTGCGCTTTCAACCTTCAATGGCCCGATAATGAAAATCTCTTGCGAATCAGAGCTTAACCAGCTCGACCCGACGATTGTTTGCTTTTCCTTCAGCAGTCTCGTTGGTGTCGATCGGCTTCGACTCTCCCCAGCCTTCAGCCTCCAGCCGTTGAGGCTTAATGCTGTACGTGGAGATAAGGTAGTCCCGCACGGAATTAGCTCGATTCTGTGACAGGGTTAAATTGTGCTCCTCCGAGCCGTCGCTGTCGGTATGTCCTTCGATTGAGAGTCGCAGTTCGGGATCGTCCTGCAGGAGTTGACCGATATCTTTGAGCGTTTTGTATGACTCTCCTTTGATCTTGTGCGAATCGACGTCAAAGAGAATACCGTGCGTAACGATCTTTCCGGTCTCATCCAGCTGCTCCCGCATGCTCTTGCCCCCCTCGGCGAACCGGAAGCCCCTGAACAGCGTGGGATTCTTGGGCTCATTGTACGGACGTTGATGCAAAAGGAAACCAACGGGGTTGAAGTTCTCCACTTTGGGGACGTTGGCAACCCGCTCCTCATCGACATAGCATTTGATCGAGCGCTTGGTGGCCATGATTCGCATGGTATGGACGCCTTTGGTCAGTTCGTTGGGTAGCACCTTGTTGGCCAGGTGGTTGCTATGGATTTTAAGTACAGTGCCTCCCCCATATTCCTCGAATGTTCCGATAATCTGACCATTACTATCCATCCAATAGATATCAAAGCAATTCCCGGAAAATTCGGGACCATTATCGTAAAACTCCAACTCCACAGTATACTGGGGAGGCAGCGGTGCATCCGGCATCTTGGGACGAATGGAACCCTCGTTTGTGCACATGATCCAGAACTCCTTGCCCAGCCTGACCACTTCATATACCCCCCGATCCAGGTTCCATCGATACGGGAACTCTGCTTCCTCATCGTCTTTCATGTCGTCGTAGAAGATAACCTTGTCGCCAGGAACGAAGTCGTACTTGGTGTAAAGGGTCATATCTTCGGCCGCGGCAGCAGGGGCTGCCTTCGTTGTGCCTTCCGCAGGTGTGGTGACACCTGGCTCAGGGGTGCTGCCAAGTTGCTCAACGTACTGCTCCTGACCTGTGTAGCGGTAATATTCCTTTGGGACTTCCTTCGATACCATCTCCACCGTCTTGGCAAGAACTGCCCGAACAGCCTGTTCCATAGGCTCGTTGGAATAGACACCCAGGGCGCCGGACAACGCCACGCCTTCCACCCAACTTCCGCCGGACATGTCGGCTTTCCATTTGCTCGATTCGCCCTCGACCGATTTGGCCTTCAGGACACGCCCACCAGAGGTCTCGATTAGCTTCACGTCCATTACGATCTTGGCCGACTTCGCTTCCACTCCCATCTTTCCCAACGCTTTCTTCTTCAGTCCACCCAGGCCACCCCCTTCCTCGACTTCCGGTTCGAACTTGGTGACACTCCCGGTCACCTGCAGTTCAGCGGATCCGCCAGTCAGGACGACGAACTTGTCGTTGTTGGCAAGAGCGGTGGACAGCATCTCTCCGATGGCAGCCGCTGCGTCGTTACTGCATCCGCTCGCTTCGCTCTTGACTTCGTCCACTGCAATCCGGGCCTTGTCGCCTGGGGGTGTTGGCGGCGTCTCTTTGGCCACATCGGGCATCTCGATGGGGGCCTTACCGGGCTCCTCCATTGCCATTTTCGTGTACTCGGATGGAATGTCAAACAGCGCGTCGTCTACCGGGCCTTCCAGGATATTCTGCAGATCCACGAACTTGTTTTCTGAGACATCCATGACAATTCTGACCGGGAATTCGAGTTTTTGGGACACCCACTGGGTCATCACGTCTTGATCGTTCATTGAGATAAGATACTTGTCGCACTCGTACCCGTTCACCGTCTCCGTCCCCAGATGCTTGCTGTCACCTGTGGAAGCCGTGTATTTGACGCCCTGAAAGGGATCCTTCATGAGGCTTCTGAAGTCCTGAGTTCCCATTTCCATGTACATCTTTTCCTCGGGCATGAGGACCCGGGTCACGCCAGCAGTCTGGTCTACGATGACGAAGACCTGATGACTGTCCTCCTCCAGGTCCATGCGGTACTTCGAGTTCTTGACGTAAATCTTGCCCGTAATGGTATCAGCCCCCTCGCTCTGGATCATGTCCGCGGTGAACTGACTCGCGGGAGCAGCATTGCTATAAGCGAACATAGCGAGCGCAACGATCATTCCTGCAAACCATCCGAATGTCATTCTTCTTTGCACGATTGCCTCCTTCCCCTTTCTGGTGACCTGATGCACCATTTGATTGGTTTTATTGTTTTTCGAAAAGCTTACCGACCCCAATTCATCGTTTCTGGGCACGCACAAAATCTTGACATTGTCTCCGAGCTCCCCCAAGATGTTTCTTGACACGCAACCTGTCAAGCTCTCTCCAGCACCGCTCTCTCACAGGCGACGCAGGTCACCCGCGGAGAATCCCACAGATCCCCGATCTACAAAGGCTGCACAGTATTGTCCATCGATGCTTAACTAAGGTGAGAGTCGATGTGGCCGGATAATAGTATCTTGCCGCACCAATTCGCGAAATTTCGCTTATGCCTTTTTCTCCCCTTCGGAAGAGCCCATTTCCTCTGTCAGTTTGAGAACCTTTTCAAAGGGGAGAGCCAGCCAACTCTCGACCTGGGCGGCATAGGGTCGGGTCAACAAAGACAGCTTCGCGGCCGACTCGTCATCCGGAGCTTCATAGATGTGTATGGAATCCCAGTAGCCCATCAGCGCATAGTGGGCCTTGAACTTTATCTCCGGACACTTCTCCGCGATCTCCTTCAACCAGGCCCGGCCGGTCCTCTCCCTGTCGTGAAGCTTGGCGCCGATCTCGGTTATCGGCGCATCCCGCGATGCGAGCTTGGTAACCAACACAAACGTCTTCATAAAACACCTCCTCGTGCACTTCTAACAACAGATGGTGCGCTTGATGTATAGTTAGAAAAGTTGTCTCCCTAAACTAAGACGCCGCAGCCGTCAATCCAGATTGCCAGCGTCGATAGGTAATATACAAATTCTTTGGCGAAAATAAATGAAAAAAGCGAGTCCCCAGACTTTAAGCACAAAGCTCTGCGCAACCAGGAGATTTAGGAAACCAGAGGTTGTATCCCTACTCTAGACAGAAGGCTTCAACCAGATTCAATCCCTTTTTCAAAACTTGATAACCGGAAATCTCTGTGGCGCTGATGAGATTTCCATCTGCATCCAAAAACTCGATGGTCAGATCGTAAGTCCCCGGTTCGATCTCAAAATCACCCACATAGATCTTCCCGGGAAGCAGGCGCGAACAGCGGAGGTCGGCACTCTCGGAGATATCGGTGGTAACGTCGATGGCCGCCTTTTTCAGCCATCCAGCCGCTCCTCCGGTATCCACTTTCTCTTTCGCCTTATGCGCGGCCAATCCTTTGAAAACTGCGCGCGCCACGGTACGAAAATAGATCAGTGACTTCTTGGCCTCAAAAGTCTCCCGGGCGACCAAATCGACGTCCTCGATGAGCTGCAATTCGCCGATAGGCTGCGAATGGACAAAAACCCTTATTCGGCTGATGTAAGACGGTCGGTCAGCCAGCTGGGGAATGGAAAACTTGAAGTAGTAATCCTCTGAAACCGGCATGGGCAGGTGTCCGTACACGGGATATTCTCTCCCCGAATCGGTATATAACACCTGCACCAAATCCAGATCCTTGTCGGTCCTGATCCGGAGATTCAGCGCCTCCTTGACCGGGGACAATCCCGCCAGCCCCACCACGCTGAGTATCGCTTTCTGCTCCGAGGAGTATTTAATGTCCGGCACCTCAAAATTGTAGATGTGAGGCTGCTCCCGAAAGGCCAGATGCAGCAGATCGTAATCGATCCTAGCATCGTCCATCTTGCCCTCGACGGAATACATATGCATGCTCAGGTAGCGGGCGAACGCGTCGTTGTTGAACCTGACCTTCTTCACGTCATACTTGATGTCCACTCTGGCAGTATCATCCGGCTGGCCGCCTTCCAACTGCCGCGCCGCATCGGCATATTTCAGTTCCAGCAGATTTAGTTTGTCATTGGCTCGCTTGACCTCCACAAAGGCCCCATCGAAATCGTCCACGGCCATGTAATTGAGGGCCTTGATCAGGTTGGTGTAGAGAATTTCGTAATCCTCGCCGGAGTATTCGAGGACGTTATCATTTAGCAAAAGGGAGGCAGAAGCCCGAGAGATGCTTTTGGTGAAAAGCTCGTCCGCAGCATCTTCAGCTTGGGTCAATCTCTGGTTGCTGTCATCGAAACGAGAGGCATAGTGGTAGACCAGCCCGGCATCTACGTAATAGAGGAACCGGTCTTTCTTTGCGTATTTGTCGTCCGCTTTGGCTTTTTCTATTCTCTGAACGGCTGACTCGAAATTATCCTTTCTGAGCTCGGCCGTTATATCCTTATAGAAACCCTTCTGAGTCGCCACCGACCCGCAGCCGACAAAGAGCAACAGACACAAAAGCAGCCTGATGGCTGCTTTTTTGCTAATAATGAACGTCCGTTTAGCCGATTTTACCACTTTGCTTTTTTCTTGGAGATCTCTTTTTTGATCTTCTTGGTGCCGATCCAAACCTTTTCCATGCTTTCAATGTTGACCATTTCCAGATCAGTCTGATAATACACTACCCTGATGCCTTCAATCTCGTCGGTTATCGACTTGATGGCCCCTAATAGGATAAAGTCCGCGCCGGTCTCTGCTCTGATTCGTTTCATGGTTTCAGCCGAAGCCCACTCCTGTTGATCGAAGCGTTCCTCACGGATCTCGTCCCGCTGGCCCTGGGTGGCGACGAATTTTACCTGTCCCGAGTTCAGCAACTCTCTTTCAAAATCGCTGGTGAAAGTTTCCGTGTCGATATGTTCGCTGCTCTTGTTACGAATGGTTCCCACCGTCACCACCGGCTTCTGGCCTGCGGCAGCCGCATAGTCAGTCAACCATACCCGGGAAAGACAATCGGCGATCATCTCCTCGGCTACCAGGCGGGCGTCGGTATCGTTCCACTTGCCGCTTAAGTCGGTAACCGTCTCCGGCTCGATACGATGAACCTTCCTGGACGAGCTACACGCGACCAACAAACAAAGCACCAGCAGTATTACAAATGCTTGTTTCATCTGTTCTCCTTTCTTGAAGGATTAACCTTTTTGTCCGCTTTAATTACTCTTCGTTTTCAGCTATGTCGGTCCATCCAAAATGACCCAAATCTGCGCTTTCATTATTTGTACCAGACCCACCCGTTTCCCCATAGCCGTATATTATCCCCTTTTTCTTTCAAATGTCAAGCACTTTTATATCAGTTCTTTTAGCTTAAGAGAAATGTGGCGTCAGGGAAGGAAGGCAGGGATTCTTTGCGCTTCGGGATAGCCCATTTGTGAGGAATGGTCCAAAATATGCCCAGCCAGTAACACCTTCGTAGGTCTAAACACCAACCTCAAGTAGACCGAAAACAAGCAAGAACAAATCGCCCCTCTCCCGCCAGGGGAGCGGGAATTTTCCCCTCCCTTGATGGGAGGGGCTAGGGGAGGGTGAGACCAACGACTCCTACCCTCTCTCTCGTTCTTGCGGCATACCCTTACCCCGCAACACTCTTGCGTCGAAGCGAAAAAGGTGAGCTATGGGCGGACTCAACCACCCCCAGGCGCCTACGACAACAACAGCGGACTCAACTTACTCACAATCTCAACCACTGGCGTCGCAATTTCACCAACACTGGTGGCTACCTGCTTGAGATCATCCAGACAAACTTGATACCATTTGCGGCGCGGCTTAGTGCTGGTTGCCTCCTTAACCAGTGCCTCAACGTCTCGCGCCATCGTTTCTGCTTCAGCAGCCTTATCCTCTGACGCCTTCTTGTTAACCTCGGTGACAGCTTTCAATAACTCATCCAGAAGCGTCTTGACGTTATCGTCAGTCTTAGATTTCGCCAGCGTGTTGAAACTGTCCTGGATGGTCTCAGCAATGACAAGTGGCGCCAAAATCGTGGCCCCATCACCAACATTAATCACTTTTTCTTGTTTTGTGTCGCCCTCCATAGTATTGGGTCCCCTTTCTGTTTGTTGAACTACAACCTTTTCAACGGGTCCCTCAAAATAGAAATCCCCACCTTTTCGCTTTTCTTGTTCAAGGAACTCCTTTTTGCCAATCACATCATCGATCAAGCCCAAGACATCCACCATTTCATAGCTTTTGTCACATTCAACTTTAAATTTTTGGTCACTGACACGTTTTTTCAAACTCTCGAATTTGTAAAAATGCGGCTCTTGAGTGTCTTTACACTTCGCACAATTACATGGAATTAGCTTATTGTATTTTAACCGATGGTAGCTGTCGTGAATCTTATCCAATTCATACATCACAATCGTCATCAACTCTTTTTTATATTTGCCGGCAATGCGAATCTTGATTTCTCGTTTACCGAAGTCTTCAACAACTTCTGCCTTCGTCTGAGCCTTGGTTAAAACGACACCACTTCTCCACACGCATTCTTGGTCCGCAATATATTGGTGCATCGCCACAATAAACTGGGTGATGATGCCTTTAGGCATGAACTCATACGTGTACCGTACAATTAGGTTATCCCTCCCATCCCACTCATAGTGGGGTTGACTTTTGGTCAATAGCTGTGGAGCGATGTATTCATCAGTTCCAGGGATTTGATAACAGAGTTTGAAGTTGATCATCAATTGCAGCAACTCATCCTGCATATTGGCGTACTTTTTCTCATGCCAGATTTTCGCCAGATCATCACGATTGAATCCGCCCAGATTACGAATCACCTTCTTATTATCCAGCACTTTATAGACCGCATCGGTGCCCCACGAGGGTTTCAGAATCACCGTCTTCTTTAGCAGCGGATCATCCTGAAAGTGCAGGCACACCCCCAAGTCATGCAAGTAACCGCTCAGTTGTAGCTTATCTTTGAGTTGCCTGAAACCGTTCTGCTCACACATATCCAAATATTCATCAAGGCTGATGTGATTGTTAGGATTATTTTCCAGAGTCTCTCTCACTTTGACCCATGTTTTGGGGAGTGCTGTGCCGATGTGTGGCAGACGACTAATGTGATGTTTGATCTCCTTTAAGACATCAGGCAACCCTCTATTATCTGCCAGATTGGTCGCCAATGTCTCCTTGATATTTGTGAACTGCCCGCGCAACTGTCGTTCATTGATTTCGCGGTGGCGATCCTGTTTTTCATTTTTGATGATCAACAAGGGACTATTATCGCTCAACAGTTCAACCACGTTGAGCCAGTAATAGAAATCAGTATCATCTTTGCGAGTATCGGCGACCAAGGCGTATAGCGACCGTTTGGTCAGAAAAAACTGATGCGTGGCGTGATAGATGTCCTGCCCTCCGAAGTCCCAAATATTAACCTTAAAGGTTTTGTCCTCACCAGATAGTTCTTGAACGTTTGCCGCATCCTCAGGCAAAGGAAATTCCCACTGCACGACCTCAATCCCTCTCGTAGTGTCATCTTCAGTAGGCAGATCACACTTCATATCCTTGATTTTCCTCGCTAATGATGTTTTTCCAGCACCACCTTCGCCAACGATCAGCAACTTTGCCTCATACAGATAATCTTTGCCTTCTCTTTCAACTTGTCGGAAATAGTTCTTGATTTTCTCAATCTCGTGGATTCCAAGCCCTTTACCATATCCTCCCACAACCTGTGGTGGGGGAATTTCGATGCGATTTCCTAGTAACCACAGAGCTTGTAAGTTTTTCAGTCGTGTAATCCAGTCAGGGACACTAGTGAGTTCATTGTTACTTAAATAAAGCGCAGTCAAGTTTTGCAGACCGGTAATTGAGTCAGGGAGAGCAGTAAGTCGATTCCCAGCTAGATCAAGCACAGTCAAGTTTTGCAGACGGGTAATCGAGTCAAGGAGAGCACTGAGTTGATTCCCACGTAAATCAAGCTCAGTCAAGTTTTGCAGACGGGTAATCGAGTCAGGGAGAGAACAGAGTTGATTCCCACGTAAATCAAGCGTACTCAAGTTTTGCAGACGAGTAATCGAGTCAGGGAGAGAAGTGAGTTGATTGTAACCTAAATAAAGCTCAGTCATGTTTTGCAGTCGGGCAATCGAGTCAGGAAGAGCAGTCAGTTGATTGGAACTTAAATAAAGCACAGTCAAGTTTTGCAGACGGGTAATCGAGTCAGGCAGAGTAGTCAGTTGATTGTAACCTAAATCAAGCTCAGTCAAGTTTTGCAGACGGGTAATCGAGTCAAGGAGAGCACTGAGTTGATTCCCACGTAAATCAAGCCTACTCAAGTTTTCGAGACGAGTAATCGAGTCAGGGAGAGCACTGAGTTGATTCCCATCTAAATCAAGCCCAGTCAAGTTTTGGAGACGGGTAATCGAGTCAGGGAGAGAAGTCAGTTGATTGTGACTTAAATCAAGCACAGTCAAGTTTTGCAGACGGGTAATCGAGTCAGGGAGAGTAGTGAGTTGATTCCCACGTAAATCAAGCTCAGTCAAGTTTTGCAGACGGGTAATCGACTCAGGGAGAGCAGTGAGTTGATTCCCACGTAAATGAAGCGTACTCAAGTTTTGGAGACGGGTAATCGAGTCAGGGAGCCAAGTGAGTTGATTCACAGGTAAATCAAGCTCAGTCAAGTTTTGCAGACGGGTAATCGAGTCGGAAACGGATGTTAAACCATTATTGTTTAAATCCAACACTTCCAACTGTTCCAATTCAAAGACTTCAGCAGGAATCTGGGTTAATCTTTCCTCACCTAGCCTCCCACGTCCGCCTAAATCTAACTTTTTAAGCCTCCTCCTCTTGGCTTTTTCAATTCTTTCAAGTGCCCATTTTGGTGTTTTGCTCATAATCCATTCCCCTTACATCCAAAACCTCTGCTCTTGCCGGGTACGAAAACAGCGCACAGCTTCCGCAGCCCAGCAGTTTCTACAAAACCCCGGTTCACCTAATAATTAACCCTTAGCGCTAATAAAATAAGCCCCGAACCCCACCCTGTCAACCTTTTTCTAAGATGTCTCCGAAAAACTCCTTTTGCGGGGCTGGGAGCCCCGCCTACGGCATCGGAACTCCTATCTTTCGTAGACCGGGCACCCCTGCCCGGCCACCCACCACCAAGGCTGCTCATGCCTTGGGCACACCCCCCGCGTCTGGCGGGGGCAGCCCTGCCTGCGAGACCCAAAGCGAGGATTAAAATAATCCCCTTTTTTCAAAGGGGGACAAAGGGGGATTAAATCTGTCTAAACACTTCCGCCCAACCGAATTCAGACCCAAATCTTCATGCCTCACTGTCTTGTTAACACCTCAGCAGGTCAAGATACCAATCTTGATAGAACTATAAACAAAGAAGAGCAAAGCTCCCCCTGGGGGAGAAGGATAAATTGAAAATCCCGCCAGTGGCGCGAACCGTATGGGCTTGTTGAAAAAGTGGGTTTTGGAGTGCAAAAGCTTGCTTTTGCGATTTTCTTGATATCCAGGTGTGTTTGTCTTCCAATTACTTCATCCTTGAGAAAAACCGCCCAGATGGGCACTCCGATTTGGGTTTTTTCAACACTCCGGTATCCTTCACTCCAGAGGCCGCAGTGCGAGGGTCTTTACATCCGCTCCATCCGTTCAATCCGTTGACCACTGTTCTTGCGGGGTACCCTTCGGCTTACCCTCAGGGCAAGCCCTTACCCCACAACACCCTCACCACAGGCAGGTGTTCTTCACCGACCGTTTTTTCTGTTGCTGAAGAATGCCGACGGGAAGCAGGGCGAGGGGAAGAGTGTCAGACACAGCGGTCGACAACTACTCCACCGCTGGCTCCACTATCTTTCCGATGAAAAGTATGGTTTGAGATTTGTTCTCTCTGATCAAGAATATGAATGGCCGATCAACCCGCATATAAAAACCAGGGGGGCCCGGTCCGTACTCCATCTGCACCACGGTAACCGCCGCAGCTTCGGTGCCCTCTTCGTTGACTTCAACAAACGTTTTATGCTTTACCGTATCGATCCACACCCCAACATCCTTATACATTTTGCTGAAGTCAGCTGCTCCCCTAAAGGCGATTTCCATTCCCATGGTCTTAAGTGCCTGGTTCAGTCCCAGCTCACATTCAAGTTTGAACTTCGGAATGTAAATGTCTCCCGAATCGCTTGAGAAGCCGCTGAGCCACCAGTTCAAGTTCTCCTCATCGAATTTCGCTATCAAAGAATCGATATTGATATTCCAGTGTGGAAAGAAAATCGTCATGCTGAAATCACCATCGCCGTACGGCAAGTCGACCGCCTGAAAATCATCAGTGCACAAGTACTTGTAATAGCCCCTCTGCTCCATCATCCTGCAGGGCGTTTTCGTGCCGTCGGGAAGGCTAAACACGGCATCTTTGGTTGAGTCTTCATCGAACTGGTAAGTCCAGGTCCCTTTGAAATAGATGGCATCGATCAGAAACATCACTATTGCGGGACTTATGGGGTCGTCCACAATCTCTTCTATCTTTCCGTTGGTATTTTCCTCAACCCATGCATTGATGGTCTTGGCGGCGTTGGGGTCCGCAAAATCCAGCCCGACCACTAAAGCATCGAAGTATTCCTGGCACAGATTGACAAATTCCTCCTCCGGGGTTAAGCCTAAACGGTACCATATCGAATTGGCAATCTGGAACTGCACTTTGGGATCCAGCCCCCTCAATAATTGGATTAAACTTCTGTACGATTCATTCACCTCTTGAAGCGTCAAACCGGATAGCTCAAGGACCTCTTGCATGGCCTCCTGCGTCTCTCCATTGGCGCCGTTATAAGTCATTCCCAAGGCCATCGAAACGCTCAAAGGAGAGATGAAAACGTTTGAATCCTTCTCCTCTTCGACGATTTCCCTGAAGAGCTTCAGCCCGAATTTGTTATCCGATTGGATCAGATGCCGCTCCGCCGCTGTCAACGCGCCCGCAGCGGCGTCGTCAGATGACGTGGAACGCTTATTGCACTGCACAAACCCGACCCACATGCAGAACAACAGGACAAGCATCAATCTTTTAGACATAATGCACCTCGTCGTTTCCTGCTTTCTTTGTTAACAAACCTTCTCTGCATAGCGAGAGCGAGCTTCCTCCAAGGAAACTGCTTCGGTACGGCAAAAACGCTCTTACTCCAGCCTGGGTTCCACGATTTTCCCGATGAACAGTATGGTTTGAGAAACGTTTTCCCTGATCAAGAATATAAATGGCCGATCAACCCGCATATGGAAGCCGGAGGGCTCAGCTGCTATCTCTATCATGATAACAACAGTAACCGCGGCAGCCTCGGTCCCTTCTTCGTTTACCTCCACGAATGTCTTATGAATCACCGTATCAATCCAGACCCCGCCGCCTTTATACATTTTGGTGAAGTCGGCTAGCCCGGAGAAAGCGATGCCCATTCCCATACTCTTAAGTACCTGGTTCAATCCCAGTCCATATTCGAGCTTGAACTTGGGAATGAAGATATCCCCGGAATCGCTCGAGAAACAACCCAGCCAATAACTCAAATTCTCCGGAGTGAATTGGGCGATCAAAGAATCAATGTCAACTTTGGGATTCGGGAGAAAGACGGTCATGCTGAAACCACCATCACCATAGGGCAAATCGACCGCTTGAAAATCGTCATTGGAGAAGTACTTGTAATAGCCCCTCTGCTCCATCATCCGGCAGGGCGTCTTCGTACCGTCGGGCAAAGTAAACAAGTCATCTTTGGTTGATTCTTCATCAAACTGGTAAGTCCAGGTGCCCTTGAAATAGATGGCGTTGATCAGAAGCATCAGAATCAGAGGATCCATCGGATCTTCCACAACCTCTTCAATCTTTCCGTTGGTGTTATCGTAGACCCATCCGTTGATTATCTTGGCTGCGTTGCGGTCGCCAAAGTTCATTGCCCGCACTAACGCATCAAAGTATTCTTTGCATAGATCGATGAATTCCTTTTCAGGCTCTCTGGTCTCACGGAACCATATCGAATTGGCAATCTGAAACTGCACTTTTGGATCAAGCCCCCTCAATAATTGGATTAAACTTCTGTACGATTCATTCACCTTTTGAAGCGTCAAACCGGATAGCTCAAGGACCTCTTGCATGGCCTCCTGCGTCTCTCCATTGGCGCCGTTATAAGTCATTCCCAAGGCCATCGAAACGCTCAAAGGAGAGATGAAAACGTTTGAATCCTTCTCCTCTTCGACGATTTCCCTGAAGAGCTTCAGCCCGAATTTGTTATCCGATTGGATCAGATGTCGTTCCGCCGCTGTCAACGCGCCCACAGCGGCGTCGTCAGATGAAGTGGAACGCTTATTGCACTGCACAAACCCGATGCACATGCAGAGCAACGGGACAAGCATTAATCTTTTAGACATAATGCACCTCGTCGATTCTTGCTTTCTCAGTTAATAGACCTTCTCTCTATATGACGATACCCACCCTCCCGCAACGAAGCTGCTCCGGGTGCGAGATACATGCTCTTACCCTGCGGTTGGCTCCACTATTTTTCCGATAAAGAGTATAGTTCGAGACTTGTTTTCTCTGATCAAAAATACAAATGGCCGGTCAACCCGGATATGGAAGTCGGGATGCTCTGATACAGTGGCCATCACAACAGACGTAACTGCTGCCGCCTCGGTTCCTTCTTCGTTTACCTCCACATACGTTTTATGCTTTACCTTACCAATCCAGATCCCACCACCTTCATACATTTTGGTAAAGTCGGCTCGCCCAGGATCGAAAGCGATTTCCATTCCCAGCGTCTTCAAAACGTTATTCAATAGCAGGTCATACTCAACCTTGAATTTGGGGACAAAGATTTTACCGGAATCACTTGAGAAACAGCCCAGCCAATAACTCAAATTCTCCGGAGTGAACTGGGCGATCAGAGAATCAATGTCAACGTCTGGCTTCGGGAGAAAAATGGTCATGCTGAAATCGCCGTCACCGTAAGCCAAGTCAACGGCTTGGAACCCATCGTTAGAGAAATAGTCAAAAAACGCACTTTGCTGCATCATCTGGCAGGGCTTTTGCGTGCCGTCAGGCAGAGTAAACACGGTATCTCTGGTTGAGTCCTCGTCAAACTGGTAAGTCCAGGTGCCTTTGAAATAGATGGCATTAATCAAAAACATTAGTGTCAAATCACCAATGGGGTCGTCCACGATCTTGTCTATCTTTCCATTGGTAGCCTCTTCAACCCATGCATTGATTATCTTGGCGGCATTGGGGTCGGCAAAATTCAACCCGCTCACCAAAGCATCGAAGTATTCTTTGCATAGATCCACGAATTCGTCCTCAGGAGTTAAGCCTAACCGGTACCATATCGAGTTGGCAATCTGAAACTGCACTTTAGGATCCAGCCCCCTCAATAATTCCATCAAGCTCTTGTACGACTGGTTGATCTCCTTCAGCGTCATACCAGAAAGCTCAAGGACCTCTTGCATGGCCTCCTGCGTCTCTCCATTGGCTCCGTTATTAGTCATTCCCAGAGCCATTGAAACGCTCAAGGGAGAGATAAAAACGTTCTTATCCTTTTCTCCCTTGATGATCTCCCTGAACAGTTTCAGCCCGAATTTGTTATCCGATTCGATCACATGCCGTTCCGCCGCAGTTAACTCACTCGAAATCCCATCGTCAGGCGAATCAGAAGAGGTAGAACGCTTATTGCACTGCATAAGCCCAACTAAGGCGCAGAGCAAAAGGACAAGAGTCAGTCTTTTGATCATAAATCACCTCCTGACTTTCGACCTGATTATTATCAATTTCTCTTTTCCCGTTACACCTATGCTACGCTTGTCTGACCTAAAAGTCAAGCTTTTTCGCCAATTCCCTTTTACAATATCGAGTCCCACCCAAAGGTCCGACACGGGTAGCACTGCCTGCCAAGCTGGCTCGATTATCTTACAGATGAAAAACGCAGTCTCTGACTCATTCTCCCCAATCACAAATACAAATGGCCGATCCACCCGCAAACAGGTACCCCTACTTTCCTAAACAAACCTTGTGCCGACTTTTCTTCTGCTCCGATTTCTTTTGCAAGTGGTTACGAAACAAAGGAATATGCCCCAGGACCCTATTTTCTCATCTGCATTATCTGAACCTCCACTTCGCCAATCCTGGCGAATTCGAAAGCCTGATTAAGTCCTGCCTCGTTCTAACTGTGAAACTTTGAATGGGTTAAATAGAGTCGTTGAAAATTGCGAGTGTTGCTGAAGACTATTCGTGGAGCACAAGCCGCTAGGGATGCTCTTCTCCTGACGAACTCCGACGCCACACCCCTTTTGACCTAGCAGATCTGTGAGGATGAGCTTCGGAGGTGCGGGATTGCTGCTTGCTCAGAGATGGTTATGGCCGTATTTCCTATGCCGCGGATCAGAATCCGTCTGCAGCAGGGAGTCAATCCCAAAAATCATCTAAGGTTCTTGTCTCCATCCAGGGGCGCTTTCATCCAAAGCTGATGGTTGTCGTCAGGCAAGAGTTGGAGATCGCTCATTTCATACCTATCCCGATCGAGATTGTATTTACCGTAAAAACCATTCTCAAAATCATACACCTCTCCGGAACTGGGATCATACAATCGCTCCCTTCCCAGAATCGCATCGCTTCCTTTCTCTGCCAGGACGTCATGCACCTTATTGCGGCTTTCCCATCCCTGCATGATGATATCCGAGGTCTCGCTCAGGGTTTTCCCCGCCTTGAGGATTCCCGCATAGGTGCTGTTCTGCTGGCTCATGCAGTTGCTCACGTAAGATTGGCTCACCGTGAAGCTCTTTATCGACTTAAGCAACGTATTCTGGACATTCTCAAACTCCGTCTTTGGCGCAGTTATTCCGGTCATCATAAACCCGTATGCTAAGCCTCCCCCGGGACTGCCGTTGAAAGGCAGCACCGGAACCACGGTGATCAAAAACAAGCCTTCCCCTAACTTCCCTCCTTCCAAAAACAGTGCCCTTATCAGTTCGGTGGTGCCTCCCGGCATCGGACATGGCTGCGACTGGGTGGAGACGATCTTAACCTGGCTCAATCTGGGACATTGCGGCATGAACGACTGGGCTATCCGGGATTGAGCAATCAGATGAAACTGAGAGAGGAAATTCCCCGGGGTAAGCGGGTTGACCACCGGCATGTCGAGCCAATCGACGGGATAGCCGCCCATGTTCACGTACTGATAATCGATCTGCTTTTGCTGCTCCACCATATAAACCGGTCCCACCTGACCGAAATAGAAGACCTGTTTCAAAGGTTCTGACGGATCGCGTATCAAAAACGCAAAACCGCCGCAGTTACCGGCGGTGATGATGTTCCATCCATTTGGTTTTTCGATGGAAAAGAAACCGCCGTCGAACCTTTCCAGATCCAATGGCTGCACGTGTCCCTTCGTGCAGAAAAACCCACCCAGGACAAGAATGGCAAACAGAGAGATCAACCACAACGACCTGTACATTCTTTCCTCCTTGTGTATTGGTTTGAAGGCACCACTTTCCTTGATTCCATAAGCATCACTCCGAAATTTCCACACTTTTTTGGGGACGTCCGCACAACAGGAGGGGATACGAGCCCAAACTCCTGCTGCCGAGAATGTCTGTCTGCAAAGGCAACAGGAGTTTTCCCGCTCTATTTCCTATTTATCGGGGACGGGATGGAAATCTTTAAAAATGCGAGGATGCGAAGGTCTGGGAATTATCTACCGAGGAACGTTTGCCCCACTGTGGGGGATCAAAGGCTGGAAAGCGTTTTCACTGGATTTCTTGAGAGGCTTCCGGCGCCCCCATCTTTCGCCGGCCTGCTGCCAGAAACAGGAACCCGGCGACCAAAGGAGGCAGGGCCAGCATGAACAAAACTGCAACGATAGCAAACAGAGGCACTCTCCCGTAAGTGAACCAGGGATACCCAACAAGTATGATGAAACCTTCCACCAATAAGACGATTCCCCCGGTGCGCTCTGAGAGCCGCGGCAGCATGGCACTCCCTAAAAAGAGCAAGGGGAAGACAAGGAGAACCAGGAGCGCCTGTTTGCTGAACTTCTCGCCGACCGCGTAGGCTACACCGAAGAAGATCCACCACAGAGCCCAAACCAGAGCCAAAGACTTGGCCAGGCTTCGCATACGCTTGCTTTTTTCATTATTCCTGTATTTGACCGTCATTCCTCCAATGACCGCCCATCGTGCAAAAAGATCGTGTTTTTGTAGCCGCAGACTTATGGTTATCAACTGATTATGTTGACGATCTCAAAAAGGGCAAGAAGCGGAGTGCGCAAGCTTGCTTGCGCTGCGGAAGCTTTGCTTCCGCACTCCAATCCAAACGCAGTTAAGAATTCGTCAAATCAAAAAGTTGTTGCCCTTCAGCCTGCGAAATCCCCACGTCCACTTCCCCTAATCCTCATCCCTTCTCGGTCTCAACGCCTCAAGACATCGACTGCCCTTGCTCATTCTCCTCATTAGGCTTCTTGGACTTCCGGCTGGCCATGAAATAGTAAATGACCAAAGCCAGACCCGCCAATACAAACATGGCACCGATCGTGACTTCCTCCCGTAAATCGTACGGAGCAAGTCGGCCGACGAGAAGTGCGATTCCTACGCCGATACAAACCATGCCCCACTTCAATGAGGTAAGAGGCTGGGGTTTAGGCTTCTCGGGAAAAAGATGCTTGACCTTTTCATCCACCAGACCCTTTTCTATCAGCTTCTTCCTGGTGCTGCTGTCTACTATGAACTTCACGATGGCAGCGAACACGATAAACATCGCAACCGGGATCATTGCTTCCCACGGTGACATGGGTTTCTCCTTTCGTTTTGGGTTTTCTGTTTCACCAATCTACTTTTCACTTGCATTAGACAGATCATGCTGAAAGAATGTTGCATCAAATCACAACAAAAAAACGCCTTTCCGGAGTGTCAAGCTTCAGCTTGACCGGGGCCCTTTGCGGGGCTGGGGGTCCTTCGACACCGAAAGACTTTGAATTTCGTAGGCCGGGCACCTTGCCCGGCTGGTGTCTGTGTCCGCCAGGCCCTCCGACCTGCCGGGAACCACCCAGTTTCCCAGAAGCGTTTCATCAATCTCTCGAACACAGAACGGTTTAGAAAGCCAAACGGAGAAACGCCTTTCCGGAGTGTCAAGCTTCAGCTTGACCGGGGGCCTTTGCCGGGGGAGGGCTCTCCAGCACCTAACTTGAGTTAGGTGCTCGTCTTTCCAAACACCCCCCAAAAAAAACTGCAACATTTTTCCTTTTCAGGTTGTCTTACATTATAGGAAAAACGCCATGGCAGATGACAAACGCCTTGTAAGGAAAATACTGGCCGGCAACACCAGGGCATTCGAGTCTTTGATCGAAGAATACCAGCGACTGGTCAGCCATATGGTATTTCGAATGATCTCCAACGTCGCAGACCGCGAGGAGATCTGTCAGGATGTCTTTATGAAAGTCTATCAGAACCTGAAAGGATTTCAATTCGAATCCAAGCTCTCCACCTGGATTGCCCGGATCGCCTATAACACCTGCATCAACTATCTGGAGAAGAAAAGGGTTCCTTTATTCGACGATTGCTCACCGGAGGAAAAGACTCTGGACAGCTATCCGGCAAAGGACATGCTTCCTGACGAACACGCAGAGAGAAACGACGTTTCCCAAAGATTGCAGAACGAGATCGACAAAATGCCAATTCATTTTCGGACCATTCTGACGCTCTATCATCTGGACGATCTGAGCTACAGTCAGATCACCGAGATTATGCAGATGCCCGAAGGCACGATAAAGAGCTACTTGTTTCGGGCAAGAAAGCTTTTGAAGGAAAGGCTAATGGCGAAATATCAACCGGAGGATTTATGCCTGTGACACATTTAACCGATGAGGAAATCCAGGACTATCTGGATGGCAATCTTTCGCACCAAGGCAGAATATTCGCAGAAGCGCACCTGGAGACCTGCGAGTCTTGCAGGGTGGCTGTCAAGCAGTATCAAAGCTTGTATGTGGGGCTAAGGCAGGATCAGGGTTTTGATCTTCCCAGAACCTTTGCTAAATCCGTCGTTGCCAAGCTTCCACTGGCCCCAAAAACCGAATCCGGCTTCGATTATTCTGATCTTCTCTTAGGGATTCTGGCGATTCTTATAACTGCGTTTGCGTCCTTGTATTATCTGAATTTAAGCTCACTGGGGGAGAGGCTCACCCAAATTCCCCTGCCGCATGAAATCGGCACGTGGCTTTTTGAAGCGGGGAAGAACCTTGTAGCCGCTTTAAACGGAAACCTGAGCTTACTTATTGTTGGAATATTGGTCTTACTTGTCACCGGCGCCCTCGACCGCATCCTTTTTCAGCCCCTCCTCCGCCACCGACGGCATGCTTGATTTGCTGGACTAAGATTTATGCATCCAAGGCGCTAGGAGACAAAGAGGCTCAATAGACTATTTACTTTTGATTTGCTTCCGAAATGACGTAGCAACAAGAGCGCAGCTTGAGCAACTCTGTGGTCAATGGGGCAGTTTATTGTATCTCTGTTTGAGAGTACAATTATCTGATTCCGAAGACTTTTTAACCGCTGGACATCTTCTTGTTCAAGTTGGTTGTGAATATTTTTCTTCTTACTCATCCAGACGGTGTTAACTGCCAATATGTATGTTTCCAATTCGGGGAATATTTGAGCTATTTCCGCTGCATAGCGCCATTCTTTTTCATCCAAAGATTGCGCTACATTCCGCAAGAAATAGTTAGAGAGAGAATCATAAATAAACGCTGGTCCCACCGATAATTCTTGCCTTTCCAATTTAATCGTGAAAAGCTTTGATTTTAGGATTAAAGCATAACTTAATCCGGCTATTACAGCTCTCAAGGCATTACTAGTAGAATATTCAAAGTGGCTCCAGATTATCGGAAGCAAATAGTAAGTTAAGGCTGCTAGAGCTCCGTTCAAAATCATGAAGCAGAAAAAGGGCATACAGAATATATCTGGTGGGCTCTTGCGTGGGTAACGACTAAAGATGTCAGCGAAAGCTATAACAAATCCTATTGAGACGGATACAAAAACCAATTATTTTTCCTCATCCAGTTTAGTAGAACCAGCCCCTTTTCTAATAAAGGTTGGGATATCTAAATCGTCCAATTCAAACGAAATGGTCTTTCGTGGTCGCTCTGGCATCTCGACGCGTGTCTCGTCTCGTATCTTGACGGGCTTACCAGGTGCGCTAGCTATCACGGTCACCCTTATCTCGTCCCCAAGCGTTTCATCTACCACCGCTCCGAAGACAATATTGGCCTCCGCCCCCACTGCCTCGGTTATCAAACGGGCAACCTCGTTTACTTGGGGCAAGCTCATACTCTTGCCCCCAGTGATGTTAATCAAAACCCCTCTGGCTCCCTCTAAGGGGATAGTTCCCCGACGGAGACCGGAGATAGCCTGAGTGGTAGCCTTTCTGGCCGCTTCTTCACCGGATCCATGCCCGAGACCGAACAGCGCATCTCCTCTTTGCGCCATCACCGCCTTAACATCCGCAAAGTCTAAGTTTATGAGACCGGGGACTGTCATCAAATTAGCAATATCGGTGATGAGTGTCGCAACTGCCTTACTGACTATTTTGGCAATCTCTTCATCCGACAGTTCAAATGCTTGAGTAAGTTTAGTGTCCGGACTAGCCTTACTCAGAAGTTCCTCATTGGTAATGACGATCAACGTATCCGCACTATTCTTGAGCTTTTCGATCCCCATAAGTGCGCGGTTCATTCTCTTCTTCCCTTCGAAATGATAGGGCTCAGTGACCACCGCGACGGTTAAAGCACCTTGTTCCTTGGCGATCTGCGCAACTAGAGGGGCTGCCCCAGTTCCCGTTCCCCCACCCATGCCCGCAATAATGAAGACCATATTCGCGCCGACCAAGGACCTTGCCACCAGTTCGCGATCCTCTTCGATCGCTTTTCTCCCGATCTCCGGATCAGCTCCAGCTCCCAATCCTCTGGTCAGACGACTTCCGATCAGCACTTTGTGAGCAGCTTTGCTGGACTCCAGATCCTGTGCATCAGTGTTGACGGCAATGAAATCTACCCCAGAGAGCCCAACCTCTATCATTCGGTTAACAGCGTTCCCACCCGCGCCCCCCACGCCAACCACTTTAACCTTGGCGAAATTCTCGTAACTAATGTTCGATTCGAAAGACATTGTCCGTGTATGCCTCCTAAACAGTTTTGGGGTCGGCACAGAAGCCATCTTCACTGCCTTCGCATACTAGCAATAATCACAGGGACAATGAAATGCGCTTCTGTTGACCCCTCGCTTAGCCCGCGTGACCTAGTCACCTAAATAAAACCTGCACACTTCGCACATTCTCCCGCCTCGCTTCGGTGGCGTACGATACTACGCTCTCGCCCTTCCCATCACGGACACCTCACCAGTGCCCTTTGTGCGCAGGTCTACCACCCATTCGACGGGCTTAGAGCGGTAAGCCCCCCGGTCCTGTATACTTACTATCTTCCTCCCCTGCCTCAGACATCGCCTCCGCAAAGACATGCTTCGCTTCGTCGTATCTCTCCCGTAAGGCTGTCTCTCCATGCGGTCCGACTCGCGTAATCAGGTACTCCACAATGTCCCCCATCCTAGTCAACTCACTCCTGAACACGGGCAAGACCCCCATCTTGCTTGTTTCTTCAATTATCGACCTGTATGACCTGATCAACTCCGCCACTGGCACGGGTGATATTAAGCGGCTAGCCTCCCGAGGTTCTCGCCGCAAAGATCGACTCAGTGCCAGAATCTCTTCTAGGATATCTCGCTCTGACCGCACCGAATTTCCCTTATCCTCGTGTACTCCCGATAACACCTCTTTTACGGTTTCGTCCAGTTTCGGCCACCACATTTCAAAGACCGAATCTAGGACGCCTTGTGTCAAACCCGCTTCGCCCAGTTCACGATTGATCATTTTGACCACTTTCTTTATGTCTTCCTTTTTGAATTTCGCGGCCTGGAATTGCACAAGAGGTCCCTTGATGTCGGTCGGCTCAACTCCGAACAGGATTGGACACACTCGTGACTTGTCCAGATTCTTTGAAAGAGCTCCTGCCTCGAACATAATCCAAGGTTCGCGCAGATTGTCCCTAGTTAAGCAAATAAGCCCGACCCGCGATTCCTCCAACTCTTTTGAAATCTCGGTGTTCCAACGTGAACCTTTTGTGACGTCATCCGGCGTGAAGTAGGGTTTCACTGCTTGTATTACTCCGGGCAACCATTCCCTCAGTGCTTCTGCCAAGGCTTTGCTGCACTCTCCAGACCAACTTATGAATATCTTCATGACACTCTCCTTATTCGCTTTGCTCACAAAAATAGTCAAATCTAGGCTCTTTGTCAAGAGAGTCGTTGGGTTTTGTACATGGAAAAGATGGCCCCTTTTTGCCAGCAGGCGAAAAATCGATCCCGCTTTGAAATCTCTCAATCCGTGTCTATCCTAGATGAAGACCTTTGAGACGCAACCATGGCAGTGTCCTGCCAGCCTGAGCGTGTCATTCCCTTCCTTTTCGTTCGTGCGGGAATTGGATTTCCCGCACGGGAACGCTTCCGGAATTATCGCAATGATCCCGCTTGGCGGGGGAATCCCCCCCTCCTCAAAAATCGCCCCCTTTTCCCTGAAGTCGAAAGAAGCTCCTATTTGCTGCCTATCCTGACGAAAACCTCTGAAAAACAATCTTCGCCGTGTCCTATCAGTGTGAGCGTATCGTCTCCCTCGAATTCGATGATCTGGTCTATCATCCCTTCAATCTCTAATACTTTCGCTCTCTCCTTTTGCCAAACCACCTTTTCGGTAATCCTGTATTCTTCACTCACACACAGGGAATCATTCCGGTATTGAAGGAAAGTGTGGTCCGCCCGAAAAACATATGTCTTGGTGTAACCTTCGGTTTCGGGGGTCCGGTGCTCGCCGGCAAAACCACCCCAAGACTCCACCCAGGACCACTCGCCAACTATGGGATGAGAAGAAGTCGATCTTGTCGATTCTTTCCCACATCGAGGACAGGTAACAAGACACAGACCAATGGCCAGAATAGCCAATCCCTTGATATGCTTTTCCATTTGACTATCCTCCTCGAAGCACGTCAATATCTCTGCCAGCGTTCGACGCGCTTCGGTCTGGTAGGGATATGGTTCGCTTTACACTAATTTTACGTCTTAGATGAGGGAAATCCACACATTTTTGAAAAAAACCTTCCCCCAACCGCTCAGGAATCAGTGCTCAGGAGCAAGAATCCCGCCTAAAGCGAGATTCTCACGACAACCCCAGCCCGCCCCTACCTGTCTTTGCGAGGCGTCCCCTGCCGACGGGGCGGGGGACGACGAAGCAATCTCATTTGCATTCCCGCCTGCCCAAAGACCCAAAAAGCGCCACCAACTGTCATTGCGAGCCCTGAACCAACATGGTTCAAGGCGAGCCCGAAGGGCGCGGCAATCTCATTTGCCTCGCCCCTAAGTTACTCTCTCCGGCCCCGCCGCGCCCCAGCTATCCCGCCCAACAGCCCAACAAAGATGGCTACCTTAAGGGAAGTCAGCCAGGAAAGCTCCGCCGCTATAAAGCCGCGCTGAACGGCAACCGGGAAAAGATCGGGAATCGTCCAGGCCCACAGAAGCTTCACTAAAAACAGGCCTATCACAAAAAACACGATCACAAAAATAATCATGCTGACAATCGATGTCACAATCCCCGTCACAAAATCAGACCCATGCTCCTCATTCATAATTCAACTCCTCCTTTCTGTGAATCAACCTCACCCCTTTAATCCCCCTCTCCACGAGTGTGGAGAGGGGGACAGAGGGGGAGAGGTCACAACGAATCCCCTGTTCTAACTCAAATGCTCAACCACTATTTTAATCCCAATCCCAATTAAAATCAATCCTCCCACGATTTCAATCTTTTTCTCAAAAAACCGCCCGAATCTGTCTCCCACAAAAACCCCAAGAAGAGATAACCCAAAAGTCACGATTCCGATCACAACAACCGGCGTGATAATGGAAACCTTCAAAAATGCGAAGCTCACCCCCACTGCCAGTGCATCGATGCTTGTGGCAACCGACAGCATCAACAAAACATAAATATTCAGCGGGTTGACTGTTTTCTCAGCCGATTCCATCTTCACCGATTCATAAATCATTTTGCACCCGATCAAGCTCAAAAGCCCAAAGGCTATCCAATGATCGATTCCGGAGATAAAATCTCTCAGGCTGAGCCCGGCCAGCCATCCCACGACCGGCATAATAGCCTGAAATCCCCCGAAGAATACAGCAATCGTCAATGCATTATGGACTCTCAGTTGTTTTATGGTAATTCCGCTGGTGATAGACACCGCAAAAGCATCCATTGCCAACCCAAAGGCTATGAATGTAACTGTGACCAAGTCCATCTAGCGTCCCTTTCGCCTTGTCTTGCAGGGTTGGTCAATCCTTACGCCGATTCTTGGTACGCCAAGCACTTTGCCCGACCACTCTTTCCCCCTCTCCACAAGTGTGGAGAGGGGGATCAAGGGGGAGAGGTAAAACTTCTCCACCAGATTCTTGCTTTTCCGTCCCTCGTGGAGCGCAGGGGGCAAAATCGCCACAACTCCAATGGTGAAACGGATATTTCCAGCGTTAATGAGAGACCGGACTATGGCATGAACCGCATGGTTCCTGCCTATGAGTAAATTTCATACTTTTTGTTTGGTGAAATGAAAAATTTTCAAAACAAAGGTCAGAAACCTCAGAAACGTCAGAAAGATCAGAACCTCCAGACACGCGAACATCGTTTACGATGTCCCTCTCACTACTTGCCGGCCTTGACCGTTGCCGGCTGGCGGGCCACGGAGGATGGGTGCAGTCCCTTGCGCTTGAAATAATAGGTCTCGATCAAGGACAATATATTGAATACGGTCCAGTACAAGGTCAATCCTGCGGGGAACTTGAAGAAGAAGAAGAAAAACATGATCGGCATGAGGTAAACCAAAGCGGCCTGCTTGGGATCCCGTATGGTGATCTTCTGCTGCCAGAACATGGTGGCCGCCATCACGATGGGCAAAACGTATATGGGGTCGTGTTGCGAAAGGTCCTTCAGCCAGAGGATGAAGCTCGCCTGCCTCAATTCGATGGTGCTTCGAAACAGTGTGAAAAAGGCCCAGAAAACCGGCATCTGCAGAAGAAGAGGAAGGCATCCGCCTAAGGGGTTAGCGCCGGCTTCTTTATAGAGCTTCATGGTCTCCTTATTCAATCTGGCGGGCTCTTTTTTGAACTTTTCCTTCAGCGCCGCCATCTTGGGCTGAAGCTCCTGCATCTTGAGCATGGATTTGGTGCTCTTATGAGTCAGGGGATGAAAGACCACTTTCATCAATACGGTGAACAGGATGATCACGATCCCATAATTGGGTATGGCTTTGTGCAGGTTCACCAGAATCCACAGGATGGCAATGGAAAAAGGACGGATGACCGACCAGCCCAGATTCACTGTCCTTTCCAGGCCGATATTATAACTCTTCAGGGCCCGGTAATCGATGGGACCAACGTAAATCATGAATTTGTCTCTCACGGAGCTTCCCCTTTCCAGGGGCATCTCCAAAGAAACATTGATGTTCTTTGTCTCCCGCCTCTCCTCTCCTATGAAATCCACCCACCTTTTCCCGGAGGCAACGAATCCGGAACCAGCCCTTGATACCGGGATCAAAGAGGCGAGGAAATATTTGGTTCTGGTAGCCACCCACTTGGTATCCCCCGAACCGGACTCCTGCATGATTTCGACTTCGGCGCCCTCTGTCTTTTTGAAATCCTTGGTCTCGTCCAACTCCGTGCCCATCATGGAAAACGCAGAAAAATAGCGCAGATCCTCACCTAAGTTTTTCTCGGTGGGACGCAGTCCGGAGGACCACCCAAAGAGGTATTTCCTTCCCAAATCCTGCTGGCCTAGATTGCTGATCTCAAAATCCAGGCCAAAATCATATCTGTCATTACAGAACGTGTATTTCTTTACAATCTGAATACCGGCCTCGGTGTTCAGAGTAAACTCTATCGTTCCGGTTGGATTGCGCTCGTCAAGAACAAGCTCATCTCTGTCCACGTCGAAGTTGAGCGCGTTCAGACTCAAGTCTTCATGGGGAAAAGAAAGGCTCAAAGCTGTTGGAGTCCCGGAAGGCAGAAGCTCGATGTTTCCGCCGTCGGAGTATTGATATTCCTTCAAAACGAAGCTCTTAAGCTCCCCACCTTTAGTGGTGAACTCTGCGGTGTACAGTTTTGTATCGATGGTCACGATGTGTTCCTGTAAGGTCGTATCTGCGGGCGCCAAGACTCCCAGCTTCCCCTCAACTTCCTCCGTCGGCACAGCCTCCTTCTCTTCAACCACACGTGGAGGGATTTGCCGCGTGGTATCTATCGCTCCTTCCTGCTCAACGGGTGCTCTCTGTGCCTTTTTACCGCCGCCTACCCACTTCATGTAAGTCGGGTACAGGATGATAATCACAGCTATTAAGATAAAACCGATGACGGTCCTTTTGTCCACAGACTACTCCTCTATTCGACCGGATCGTATCCGCCCGGATTAAAGGGATGGCATCTCAAAACCCTTTTCACGGACAGCCATCCTCCTTTGAAAAAACCGTGCTTCTCCAATGCCTGAATTGAGTATTCAGAACAAGATGGGTAGAACCTGCAGGCCGGAGGAAAGACAAAGCTCAAGGTGTTCTGATATACTTTTATCAGGATTACTGCAAGGTACTGTATGGACAGCCCTTGCTTCGCGCCGAGGCTCGGCACGAGGCGCGGCTGTCCGGCATGAGGACAGGCATGAACCCTTTCCCTACATTCTTCTGCGTGTTTCACTTGATCAAATTCTCCAATTCCTCTTTCAACTTTTCGAAATCTATCTCTCCGGCATGAACCATCTTGTTCGCACCTTTGTTTGGCGACCTGAACAGTACCACCACCTTCTCGTTGGGATCGAATTTGTCTTTGTTCCTTCTCAATGTCTCTCTTACTATTCTCTTTATCTTATTCCTTTTGACCGCTCCTTTGGTTCCCCTGCCAATCTTTATTCCGAACCTTTGCCCTTCATCTGAAGAGGGCAGGCGATACAGGACTATCAATTCCCCGGCTTTTTTCGATCCCTGTTTTATGATCCGATGGAATTCCGATTGCTTCTTGACCCTTATTCCTTTGGGGAACCCGCAGTTCCCCCTCCCCTTTTTCATCACGACCTTCACCGTACTTGCCCGATTCATCGGGTTTCTCGCAATAGTCCCGGGTCCTAATGTCTCAACAGGTTCTTGCGTCACCACGAATCACTTGTTGACCGTCACTGCCAACCTGGTTCTTTTCTTGGCTCTTCTTCTCTTTAAAATCTCTCTGCCGGCTTTGGTGGACATCCTCTTTCTAAACCCATGATCCCTGGCTCTCTTTACATTGGACGGCTGAAACGTTCTTTTCATTTCTTCTCCTTATCCTGGATTGGCATCTTCTTACCCGAACACCCAATATACGTATCTTTCCAAAACTGGTCAAGAAAAAAAGCTGGAGCAGATTCCAGCTTCAAAGGTTAGTTCGTGGTACCACACGTCGGTTCCGGCCGCCAAGCGTTGGTTCGGGGTGCCCTCACCCCGAACCACAAATGTCCTGATGTAACGGCCCGGCCCCAACAGCAGCTTGTTTGCTAATCGCAGCCATCCTTGGGAGCGGGACCGCCTAAGTGAACGTACTCAATCAAATAGACGATGTCGCCTGAGTCTATCACGCCGTTGTCAGTCACGTCTCCTATGCAAAGAGGACGTGGAGGTTGGCCCCCCAAAAAGCAGTAATTGATAAGGAAGACTATATCCGCTACATCCACCAGTCTATCGCCATTGCAGTCGCCTGACGGGCGTGGCTCAGCGCCGTAATACTTCACGGCCTCATAAGCGTTGGCTCTGCCCGAACCTAATTTGCCGTAGTAGGCGGAATTTCCGGGAATGCTGTAGATGTCATCCGCTGAATTTATCAGCGCGGTTCTGATAGCCGCATTGCTCGATTCCGGATAGCAGGCCCAGACCAGAGCTGCCACGCCTGAGACAAAAGGCGCAGAACAAGAGGTCCCTCCCCAGTCATAATAGCAGTACCATTGCTTCCATACACCGGGACTCCAATTCTCACCGGGTGCACAAATATCCACCCAGGTGCCGTATGCGGAATAGCCTTCCTTAACATCATCACTATCTGTTGCGGCAACCGCAATCACGTTTGCATACGAGGCGGGATATTGCGGAACCTCACCAGTGTAATTTCCAGCTGAGGCTACTAAAAGCAAACCGGACTCCCATGCTTCATCTAATTTGGCATGTAACAGAGGATTGTCATCGGGACCGCCCCAACTCATGTTAATTATTTTCGCTCCTTTGTGGATACCATAGTGAATGGCATTTATCGCATCAGGATCAGAATATACTCTCGCGATCATGACCTTGCTGAGCCAGGAAGTTCCCGCCACTGTCCCTTCCCGGTTATCGCAAACATGAGTAGCCTCCTGCCAACTGATCCGATTGTCAGTTACCGCCGCCGCAGTTCCCGCAGTTTTATCTCCATGATCACCCCATGAAGCCCCCGGCTTCGGGTCGCGATCCCAATCCGTAAAGTCCCAGCCCACAAGATCATCATCTAAATCCCCTCCAAATAGGGTATCGGTCTCCCAATCATCGTTGACGTCATTTAAATCTCCAGGATCAAGAACCCACTCATTTTCTACTGCGTCCCACTCAATGGTATGTCCATCTCCGTCCGCATCTTCACCCAGATTCTGCCAGATATTATGCACCAAATCCGGATGCCCATAATCTGTGCCACCATCGATGATCTGTATGACCATAGATGAGCTTCCCAGGGCATACATCCAGGCATCGGGGCACTGCATTTTAGGAAGACCCCATTGCTCGGTATAATAAGAATCACTGGGTGTGATACTAAAGGGTTGGCGAATATAATTCAAACTCCCCATGTTTATGTGAATATCCTCAAGATAAGAAGATAGGGCCTGATTTACATCCACGGATTCTGGAAACTTCAAAAGATAAAAACCCTTGCTAACTCCCCAATCGTCACAAAGTTTCTCAAACGCATATATCCCATAAAAAACATTTAAGGTATCCATGGACGGAAGACCGGTTTCGATTATATTTTCTCCATTTGGGGTGGGAGTGATGGGAAGGTATTCATGCTTAATGTCAATCATTATCTGACCAGGAACAAAATCCTGAGCATGGGTCATACTGAAAAGTCCAAAAAGGACAATAAAGCCGAGGAAAAAAGAAAGCTTTTTCATTTTTACAAACCTCCATATCTGCATACTGGTTACGGTTTACTTGTCCATGCATTTCTTTCCCTCCTTCTTCCATCGGCGTCCTCAGATTTGTCCACTGCCAGCCGGACTTAAGCCTACCAGCTACTTAATCAACACAAGCTTCTTAGTCTCAATAAAGTTATTTGCCCGAAGCTGGTAGAAGTATATTCCACTACTTACCTCCTTTCCAGAATCATCTCTTCCATCCCAGATCAGTTCATAGTTTCCAGCTCTTTTCGGCTCATCCACCAGAGTCCTCACCTTCTGTCCCAGAATATTGTAGATTTTAAGGGCGGTGTGGATGGGACTATGAACTATGACCTGTGAACCGTAAACGGTGAAGGGAATAAGGGTGGAAGGGTTAAAGGGATTGGGATGATTTTGAAAGAGCTTAAAACTTAATATGATATGATCCTCCTCAGTATCTATCTCTGAATTGGAGGAGGAAAGGTAGTATACCTCTAAGGAATCATTATCCCAGAAACCTTGTGACATATTCAAGGCGGAAAAGGCACCATGCCCTTTTCTTCCCGAATCTAATGCTAGAAAGTAGAAGTTTTCAACCATTAGTGACTCTGGGTCTTCATGCTGCCAGCCTACAAGCATATATGGCACTTGCCAACTTCCTTGCCTTCTGTCTGTAAAGTACGCTTCGCCTGAGGAAAATGCGTAGCTCACATAGGGGATTCCCTCCTCGTCGATGAGTAGTTGGTCAACACGCACACGGGAACCAAACGTGGTATCCGGAAGCGTCTCAGGTCCTTGCCAGAGGCTGTCTTCGGCTTGTTTGTAATAGTAGAAAGTCCGAGTCAAACCAGGCCAGACGCAATCCTCTTCTACGCACCCAGAAGTTAAGAGGTGAACTCTATCGTTGACATCGACCTCCATGGGACCACCCCAATAAAGCCAAAGGGGGCGAGACGGTTTGGGAACAGTGTCCGTGATCCAGTTCGTACTGTTCAAGCTGTCATTCCTTACATAGAATGCCTCACATTCCAGGTTGCAATAAGGCTCTCCGTGGTACACGATGTGAGCGGTCCCATTTTTCTGAACAGCAAGATACGAAGGTCCACTTTGCATGCCTCCGACCCAAATCGGTGGTGATACCTGTTGGTTGACCCATTCGCCCGTGCAATTATTAGCATACATCACCCTGTACCAATCACCATAGCCTACTGAATCAAACTGGACATTCCAGATAAGATGAACGTTCCCCAAAGTGTCAAATCCCATACCTAAAGAGAAATACTCCCGGTATTGCTCCGGACCCAAGGAATCAATTTTGACAAATTCCCAGTTGGGAACATTGCTATTTGCATAATACAAAGTGTCGTCGTACTTGGGATATGAGGAGTAAAGTATGTGAATTACATGGCCCTTTGGATCGACCCCCACTACTGCAGAAGAACGTGAATATACAATCTTTCCGGAAGTGTCTATCGCTTCTGGCTGGCTCCATTCACCGCCATTCTCTTTGGTCATAAATAGTAATTTATTACGATAGACGTGACCGGCTGAATCCCACACGCTCTTTTCAGTATAAAACAAATATAGCTTGTCGCTATCGTCTATATCCAATCCAACCATCCAATTCCAGAAGTGGTCATAGGTGAGCCGTTGCACTTCTGCCCCTTCCCACTGAGCCTTTGTGCTGGGGCACAGAATCGGGAATATCCACAGGATCCACAGCAACGAACAGAGAACGACGAAAGGGCTTCCTTTCTTCATCTCTCCCTCCGAGATTATTGTCCCGATTTAAGCGTAGCTACATCCGAATAATATACAAAAAATCTACACAAGCCAGCGGTTTCTTGGCGCCCCTACCTGATTAGAACCAGCTTTCTGGTTTGCTTGTAATCACCTGCCTGAAGCTCGCAAAAATATATCCCGCTTGTCACCTCCTTTCCTTGATTGTTCCTGCCATCCCAGGCAACTCGGTAACAACCTTCCTTCTGTTCTCCCTTTACTAATTCTCGCACCTCCCTTCCTAAGATATCATAAATCCTCAACCCTACGTGCTCCCCCTTCTTAATCTCATAACTCAGCATGGTAGTAGAATTGAAAGGGTTGGGATAATTCTGAATCAGGTTAAAATGATATGCTCTATCATCCGTCTCGGTATCTACCTCCGAACTGTAAGAGGAAATATAGTATATCTCCACGGAATCATCTTCCAACGTCCCTTGAGCAAAATTAAAGGCAGAAAACGCACCATGACCTTTCCCTTCCGAATCCAAAACAAAACAGAAAGCGTCAACCATAAAAGAGTCTGGGGTCTGTCCGTGCCAGCCCACCAGTCCATATGCCACCTCCCAACTCCGCTGCCTTCGGTCTGTGAAGTACACTTCATTGGAGGAAAAAAAGTAGCTGGCATAGGGGATTCCCTCCTCGTCGATCAGCAGTTGGTCAACCCGCACACGGATACCAAAGGTCGTATCCGGGAGCGTCTCAGGTCCTTGCCAGAGGCTGTCTTCAGCCTGTTTGGAATAATAAAAATGACGCTTCAGCCCAGGCCAGACACAATCTTCTTCTATGCATCCACCAGTTATCAGGTGAACTGTCTCGTTGACATCAAGCTTAAGGGGTCCTCCGCCATAATGCCATAGGGTGCGAGGCGGTTTGGGAACAGTGTCCGTGATCCAGTTGCTGCTATTCAAGCCATCGTTCCTTGTATAAAACGTTACACATTCTGTATCGCAATAAGGCTCTCCTTGATACACAATGTGAGCAGTCCCATTTTTCTGAACATCAAAACCTGCCACTCCACCTGACCCCATGCCTCCCAGCCAAATAGGCGGGGAGACCTGTTGCTTGACCCACTCACCCGTGGAGTTGTTGGCATACATCACCTTGTACCAATTGCAGCTGGTTGAGCAATAATCCACGTTCCAGAGAAGATGAATATTCCCCAAAGTGTCAAATGCCATGCTCCCCACGTGCACCCGATCTGATCCCGTGTCTGTTTTCACCGTCTCCCAATTGGGCACACTGCTGTTGGTATAATATAATGTGTCCCCGCAATGTGAGCTGTAACCGCAATCGTAAAACAAATGAATCACGTCCGCATGCGGATCATAGCCGACAGATTTCACGTAATACATTCCCAAAGAAGGATTGCCTATCACTTCAGGCTGGCTCCATTCTCCATTCTTCTCTTTGGTCATAAGGAACAGCGTGTCCAACCAGGTCCAGTCCAAGCTGTCAAACCACCACTGTTGATAGGCCAGAAGCAATTCATCGCTTTCGTCTATATACAAACCCTTTACCTCATTCGGTGAGCTGTTGTAGGTCAGCCGCTGCACCTGTGCTCCTTCCCACTGGCATGAACCGTATGGTTTATGCC
The DNA here is from genome assembly GCA_964588305.1 of uncultured Ignavibacteria bacterium. Lineage (GTDB taxonomy): Bacteria > Zixibacteria > MSB-5A5 > MSB-5A5 > SM1-73 > SM1-73. The sequence goes on along the minus strand of CAZPOP010000007.1, from coordinate 80,377 downwards.
ACTGAGCTTGGGTGCCACTGCACAGAATAACGAACCAGGAACAAAGAATGACGAAAAGACTCGTCCTCGAGGCTCGCCCTGTAGGAATCAGCTTCTTCATCTCTTCCTTCGAAATCATTGTCCCGATTTAAGCGTAGCTTCATTGGAAGAATATACAAAAAACCTACACAAGTCAACGGGTTCTTGGGTCCCCTACCTAATCAAAGCCAGCTTTCTGGTCTGTTTGTAATCACCTGCCCGTAGTTGATAGAAATATATCCCGCTTGTCACCTCCTTTCCTTGATTGTTCCTGCCATCCCAGGCAACTCGGTAATAACCTTCCTTCTGTGCTCCATTTACTAATTCTCGCACCTCCCTTCCTAAAATATCATAAATCCTCAACCCTACGTGCTCCCCCTTCTTAACCTCATAACTTAGAATGGTAGTAGAATTGAAAGGGTTGGGATAGTTTTGAGAAAGAGCTACTCTGCCAATTACGTCCTCTTCTGAATCTATCACCTCTGTGGGATCGCCTGTGTCCTCTGTCACCTCAAAGGTGACACACCAGGAATTTGGGTACGAATCGATTATCACGTATAAGGTGCATAACCCTGCCGACAGTCTGCCGATTGGTATCTCAAGGCAGAAGGGGTCTATGACTTGGGGACAAATACCTTGGTAATCATAGAACTTTAAGTGTAGGTCAATCCTACTCCCTTGTATCTGATGATATTCATACCATATCGAATCGCAGGGAGTTGAAATCTCCCCATCGATGAAAACCGTGACAGAGTCCAGATCAGATGGATCTTCCGGAAAGATATATATGCTGTCTATCCCGATCCAGATGGCAGAGGCAGTCCCCGCAAAAAGCATTGCCAATAGACAAAAGCATAGAAGGACAAAAAAACACGTTTTCTTTCGCATGACTCCTCCTTTAGTTTCCCCGCTCCTAATTGCTCACGTCGTTTCTCCCCCTCTGGTGGACTCCAGATTAGTTTTCGAGGCCGAGATTGAGACCGGAAATGAAATCAGAACAACCTATCAAATAACTGGTAAAAAATGACTAGAGCTATTAGCCCTTTCGTTTTTCTTCTAAAGAATCAGTGTTTTCCCTGTGCTCCCCTAACCAAAGTATGCAATCCTGTTTCCATTTGTCAAGTGTTTTGTGAACGTTTTTCTTCGGGATATTTTCTCTTGTATCTTCAAAAACCTCTCGCGCCTCAGGTCCTTGCAGATTCAAGCTTCTTTCCATCACAGAGAAAAACGGGCGGGCTATATCATGATAGTTGCTAATAGAATAAGCGGGACATTCTGTTTTGTTAAAACCCGATCCACGCAGAGACTCCAAAACCTTTAAGATTCCCAAAAGGGTGTTCTTATAATGGGACAGATTCCAGCAGGTTAAAACTATTTTCAGGTTATCTGAGAAAAAACCTTGACAAGCAGAATCAATGAATTATCATGCAAATGAAAAGTCTATAAGTGTTTATCTGTTAATAAGATGTGGACAACCTGTGGCATTTTTCGCAACTTCATGTGGGCTATCCAGTAAAGGGAGCTTAGATTCTCAAACAGGGTGTGGAGAACCTTCTTTAATTTTGACTTCAGCTTATATAACTCAAGTTTCCACAAAACCTTAAGATTTGTCTACAAATGTGGATAACTTGTCATTAACCGATTTCAAGGTGCAGTAGTCCGCACTGTTTGGATATTGCCAATATTGAGGGGAATTATGCAAGCAGATACCTGCCCGCCCGGGCAAATCGACAGCATTCAAATCTGGGATGCGTGTTTGGCTTACCTGCAACAAAGAATAAAGAAACAAAGTTTCTATACTTGGCTGAGGGCCACCAGAGGTCTGCCCTCTTCAGACGGAACCGTCAAGGTGGCTGTGCCCAACAGGTTTGTAGGGGACTGGCTGGAAGAACATTATCTTTCCATGATCAAGGAGACGATAAGAGAGGTGAGCCACAAAGATCTGCCGCTGACGTTTTATGTGTCCAAGGATTCGGGCGGCTACCATCCGCAGATATCCATCGATTTCGAACGGGTCCGACCTGTATCCAAAAAGAGACTTCCAACCGATCCCCCAGGTGCAGAAATGGGATTAAATCGCAAATACACCTTTGATGCCTTCGTGGTCGGCGAAAGCAATCAATTCGCCCATGCCGCAGCCATGGCCGTGGCAGAAGCACCGGGTAAGACCAAATTCAATCCGCTATACATTTACGGCGGAGTAGGGTTAGGCAAGACGCACCTGGTCCAGGCCATCGGGCATTATGCCAAAGATGAATATGAAGACATCAAAGTCCTCTATGTTACCTCGGAGAAGTTCACCAACGATTTTATCAACTCCATCACCTCAAACACCACGCGGGATTTTGTCAATCTTTACAGAAATGTGGACGTTCTGCTTTTGGATGATATTCAGTTTTTCACCGGAAAGGAGAGCACCCAGGTTCAGTTCTTCCATACTTTCAACGTGTTATACCAAAACGGGAAGCAAATAGTCTTGACCTCGGACAGGCCCCCAAAAGAAATCAAGGGCTTAGAGGAAAGGCTTTCATCTCGTTTCGGCTGGGGATTGGTTACCGACATTCAACCCCCGGATTTAGAGACCCGCATAGCCATCTTGAACAAAAAAACAGAGTCCGATGGAATCTCTATTCCCATTGAAGTGGCAAGCTTTATAGCTGATAACATAACTTCTAACATCAGAGAATTGGAAGGTTCCTTGATCAGGCTTCTAGCATACGCCTCCCTTCACTCCAGGGAGATTAGCTTGGATTTGGCCAAAGAGGTTTTGAAGGACACCATAAGAAACGGAACCAAACAGATCAACATCGAACAGATCCAGAAGAAGGTGGCAGCAAGCTACAGCCTATCCCCAGAGATGCTCTGTTCCAAAAGAAAAACCCAGGAAATCGCGCTTGCCCGCCAGGTAGCCATGTATCTGGCTCGGAGTCTAACCAACAACTCTCTGAAGGCGATTGGACTGCACTTCGGAGGAAGGGACCATTCCACGGTCATCTATGCTTGCAGCCTGGTCGGCGAGAATATAAAGAAGGACTACAACTTTAAGTTGAAGGTAGATGAGGTCATCAATTCCTTATATGTTTAAATCTTGTCAACTTCCACAGGAAAACGTGTGGTTAAATGGAAAGCTAACATTTTTCGGTTTAATTCCACAAATCATCAACACGTTTACTCACATGGATTACCCAAAGCACGTCACTTTAAGTAAAAGTCAAACAACGGCATAACAAACAATATTCTAAGTTATGAGCATTTGCACATTATAATTATTACATATAATTAATTTTGATGGAGGGTATTTATGAAATTCTCAATAACAAAAGGCAAAATTTACTCTGCGGTACAAGATGTTTTGAACGTTATTCCTACTCGTACCACCTTGCCGGTGTTGTCGAATATGCTTCTGGAGGTCACCGATTCGAAACTAAAGCTGGCGGCCACGGACCTGGATATATCCATCATCACCACCATTCCTATCTCTGCGACTAAAAAGGGATCTATAACCATTCCAGCCAGAACCTTTGCTGACATCTTGAGGGAGCTTCCTGAATCGGAGATAGAGATAAACGTTGCAGAGAACAGGATGGAGTTGAAGGTGGAACGCGGGACGTACAAAATCTCCGGGATTCCCAGCGACGAGTTTCCTAAACTACCATCGGTGAGTTTGGCCAAGCAGATTAAGATGCCTGGTGATGAGTTAGCTAAAATGATTCGTAAGACTATCTTTGCGGTATCGACGGATGAAACCCGACCGGCGCTGAACGGTGTTTTGTGGCAAACTTCGGGCAAGTTTATGCAAATGGTGGCCACAGACGGACATCGTTTGGCTAAGGTGTCGCGGAAGAACACTAAACTCAAAGGTCTGCACGAGGATATCATAGTACCGCCCAAAGTCCTTAATCTCCTGGCGAGATTATTGGGAGACGAGGAAAAAGAGATTGGGCTGATTTTTGGGGAGAATAACATAATCTTCAACCTAGGTGATTCCATTCTGGCATCTCGTCTGATCGAGGGACCTTATCCCAATTTTGACCAGGTGATCCCAAAGGATAACGACAAGAAGCTGGTGGTAAACAAAGATCTTCTGATGGGCACCGTGAGAAGGGTTTCCATATTGTCTAATACATTGACCCATCAGATAAAGTTCTCCTTGAAGAAGGATAGCCTGCATCTTTCGTCGGCCAATTTTGATTTAGGTGGAGAAGCCAAAGAAACAGTAAGTTGCGATTACGCGGCTGAGCCGATGGATATGGGTTATAATGCCAACTACGTTCTTGATGTTTTGAAGCAGATAGATGGAGACGAAGTGATCTTCGAGTTAAGCACCCCGGTCTCTGCCGGGACGCTTCATTCTTCGGAGAACAAAGAAGAGGAAGAAGCGCTCTATCTTTTGATGCCGCTCCGGCTGGCGGAATGAAGATGGGTCAGGATCAATCCTCTCGATCGCCATTGAGCGAACCAGCGAAAACGGCCGTATGAGTTTCAGGTCAGCATCATCTTTGTCAACTCTCATTCCTAATGATTCGGCATTGAGCACTCATTTTGGAGGGGAAGCGCCTTTTGCACTCGTCGTTGGAAGAGGCAAAAGCATTAATCTACTGTCACGCTGGAAGTTGCTGTGGGAAAAGTGAGGAGTCACCCGCACAACCAGAGGGATCATAATTCACGGGCGATCTCGTAGAAAACACTTGCCTTAGAGGATAATTTCTATTATATTAATAAGTTATGATTAAGAGACCGCATCATCCCGAACAGATAGGAAGGATCTTAACCAGGGCCTTGAGGAGTTTACACGTTGATGGGCGGTTAAAGGAGGAGAGCATCGTTTTGAACTGGAACCGATTGGTCGGTGAGCGGATAGCCTCCAAGGCCAAGCCGCTGAAAGTTAGAGATTCAATCCTTTTTGTGAGGGTAGAGAATGCCTCGTGGAGAAACGAGCTTTTCTTTATGAAGAGAAAGATAATCGAAGAACTAAACCGATCGGTGAAAGGTAACGTAATAAAAGATATAGTGTTTACCAACTAATCGGAAACGCGATGGGTTGGCTCGATCGCTCGACTTCAACTAATCTGCAGGGTCAAAGCGAGCCGGCTCGATACGTGGTGTTGTGAGAATGAAAGAGCGCTTCATATGGACACTTTGAAAGAAAAAGACAAAGATAAAACTCCAGCTTCATTAGGTCATCAGTATGATGCGACCACCATCCAGGTTCTCAAAGGTCTGGATGCCGTGCGCCGACGGCCCGCCATGTACATCGGCGATACCGGGGCCAAGGGTTTACATCATCTGGTTTATGAGGTCGTGGATAACAGCATAGACGAGGCTATGGTCGGCTTCTGTGATTCGATCAAGGTGAACCTCAACCAGGATAACACCGTGATGGTGGAAGACAATGGCAGGGGAATCCCGGTTGATATGCACCCTACCCAGAAGAAGCCGGCGGTGGAGGTGGTGATGACCATGCTCCACGCGGGAGGAAAGTTCGACCATCGCACTTACAAGGTTTCCGGCGGTCTGCATGGGGTCGGAGTCTCGGTGGTGAACGCCTTGTCCGAATGGTGCGAAGTGGAGGTGGCGCGGGATGGTAAGAGGTATTTTCAGAGGTATGAGAGAGGGAATACCGCGGCACCCCTAAAAGAGATCGGTAAAGCCAGGCACAGCGGAACCAAGACTACCTTCTGTCCTGATCCCCAGATTTTCGAAAAGATTAATTTCAATTTCGACGTCCTCTCTGCCCGAATGAGAGAGTTAGCCTTTCTGAACAAAGGATTGAAGATCGAGATCGAGGAACCAAAGTCAGGCAAATCCCATCTGTTCAAATACAAGGGAGGGATAGTCTCTTTTGTGGACTACCTGAATGAGAACAAGCAGCCCGTGCACCGGCGCCCTCTTTATTTTCAGAAACAAAGAGAGGGAGTGGATGTGGAGATTGCCCTTCAGTATAACGATTCGTATGTGGATAACATCTTCTCTTACGTGAACAACATAAACACCATTGAAGGTGGCACTCACCTGGTCGGGTTTAAGACTGCTCTGACGCGCACCATAAACAATTATGCCCAGAAGAACAAGCTTCTGAAGAATGGACAGGCGCCCCTGGAAGGAGAGGACGTGAGAGAGGGCTTGACTGCCATAATCTCGATCAAGGTTCCCGACCCTCAATTCGAAGGCCAGACCAAAACCAAATTGGGCAACAGCGAAGTCAAGGGGATTGTGGAATCGATTTTCGGGGAAAGCTTAAGTGAATTCTTTGAGGAGAATCCTCCCATCGCCAAGAAGATCTTGGAGAAATCGACCTCCGCTGCTCGGGCCAGGGAGGCGGCCAGAAAAGCGCGGGAGTTGACCCGCAGAAAGAGCGCCCTGGAATCCTCCTCGCTTCCCGGCAAGTTGGCTGACTGTTCCCTGGATGACCCCTCTCTTTGCGAGATCTATATCGTGGAGGGTGATTCTGCGGGGGGATCAGCCAAGCAGGGGCGCGATCGTAAATTCCAGGCCATCCTTCCCATAAAGGGGAAGATATTGAATGTGGAAAAAGCTCGTCTGGATAAGGTGCTCTCCAACGAGGAGATCCGGACCATGATCACCGCTTTAGGAACCAATGTTAGAGACGAGTTTGACATAAACAAGGCCCGTTATCACAAAGTGATTATCATGACCGACGCGGATGTGGACGGCTCTCATATCCGGACTTTGATCCTGACCTTCCTCTATCGGCACATGAAGCAACTTGTTGAACAGGGTTACGTCTATATCGCCCAGCCCCCACTATACCGGGTGAAAAAAGGAAGCACCGAGCTTTACGCTTATTCCGACGAGGAGAGGGACCGGCACATGGAGAGATTAGGCAATACCGGGATATCAATTCAAAGATACAAGGGTTTGGGGGAGATGAATCCGGAACAGCTCTGGAGAACCACCATGGATCCGGAAACCCGAACCTTGCTCCAGGTGACGTTAGAAGATGGAGCGGAAGCCGATCACATCTTCACCATCCTCATGGGCGACCAGGTTGAACCCCGCCGTAAATTCATCGAAGAGAACGCGAAATATGTGAAAAATCTGGATGTCTGATTTACCTCACCCCGTTTAGTCCCCCTCTCCACTTTTGTGGAGAGGGGGAAACAGGGGGAGAGGTTAGATTTGGGGTAACAATATTATGGTAATGGAACGGGAAAAGATAGTTCCGGTATATATCGAAGAGGAGATGAAATCCTCTTACATCGACTATTCCATGTCGGTGATAACCGCACGTGCGTTGCCGGATGTGAGAGACGGGCTGAAGCCCTCCAATCGCAGAATCTTGGTGGCGATGAACGATCTCAATTTGGCACCGGGAAGACCGCATCGCAAGTGCGCCAAGATCGCCGGCGATACCTCCGGGAACTATCATCCGCATGGCGAGCAGGTGGTCTACCCCACCCTGGTCAGAATGGCCCAGGATTTCAACATGCGCTATATGCTGGTGGATGGTCAGGGAAACTTCGGCTCCATCGATGGCGACGCTCCGGCTGCCATGAGATACACCGAGGCCAGACTTGCTCCTTTAGCTATGGAGATATTGGAGGACCTGGACAAAGAGACGGTGGCGCTTATGTCTAATTACGATGAGACCAGGAAGGAGCCCACCGTTCTTCCCAGCAAATTTCCCAATCTGATCTGTAACGGCGCTTCCGGCATAGCGGTGGGCATGGCTACGAATATTCCCACTCACAACTTGGGCGAAGTGGTAGATGCTTTAGTGTCTCTCATCGAAAGCCCGGAGATTGAGGGTGAGAGACTTCTGGATCATATCATAGGTCCGGATTTCCCTACCGGTGGAATAATCCACGGTAGAAGCGGAATCGTCGAAGCTTACAGAACCGGGAGAGGCAGAATCGTCCTGCGAGCAAAGGCCAATATCGAAAAACAAAAAAGTGGAAAGGAAAGCATAATCGTCACGGAGATTCCCTATCAGATAAACAAATCCAATCTGCTGGAGAGAATCGCCCAGCTGGTCAGGGACAAGCACCTTGAGGGGATCTCGGATTTAAGAGACGAGTCGGACCGGGATGGCATGAGAATCGTGGTGGAGCTGAAAAGGGATGCCCCCGCCGAGATAGTCTTAAATCAACTCTTTAAACACACCCAGATGCAGACCACCTTCGGGGTGATCATGTTAGCGTTGGTGGACGGACAACCGAAGGTGTTGAGCCTAAAGCAGCTTCTTTCCCATTTCATCGATCACAGGCACGAGGTGGTCACTAAGAGGACCGAATTCGAGCTAAAAAAGGCCGAGCATCGGGCACATATCTTAGAAGGGCTCAAGATCGCCTTGGACCATATAGATGCCGTGATAAAGCTGATAAGAGCGTCCAAAACTCCACAAGATGCCAAGGATGGCTTGATGGCAAAATTCAAGCTGAGCGAGATTCAGGCTCAAGCCATTCTGGACATGCGGCTTCAGAGACTCACCGGTTTGGAAAGGGAGAAGATCGAACAGGAATATCTGGCCCTGATCAAGTTGATCGAAAAGCTCAAAGGGATTCTGGAGAGCAAGCACCAGAGGATGAACATAATCAAAGAGGAGCTTTTGGATCTTAAGAAGAAATACGGGGACGAGCGGAGAACGGAAATAGCGGAGGAAGAAGAGGAGTTCACCATTGAGGATTTGATCGCCGAAGAGGATATGGTCATCACCATCACCCACTCCGGTTATATCAAGAGATTGAGCGTCACCCAGTACCGGAGGCAGAGCCGGGGAGGAAGGGGGGTGATCGGGATCGAGACCAAAGAGGAGGACTTTGTGGAGCATCTCTTCATCGCTTCCACCCATAACTACATTCTCTTCTTCACTCCCAAGGGAAGATGTTATTGGATCAAGGTGCACGAGATCCCGGTGGGAGGGAGGCTGGCCAAGGGGAAGCCCGTTATCAACATGCTCGATCTGGGAGAGGAGGAGAAGATCGCCGCATTTGTGCCGGTGAGAGAGTTCGACGACCAGCATTTCGTGGTAATGTCGACCAGCAATGGCGTGATCAAGAAAACTCGGCTTTCCGCTTTCAGCAACCCCCGAAGGGGCGGGATAAATGCTATGAATATCCCCCAGAAGGATGATTTGATCGAGGCCAAGATAACCGATGGCAGCTGCGACATCGTTTTGGGGACAAAAGAGGGACAGGCCATACGGTTTCATGAGGACAAAGTCAGAGATATGGGACGGGCTGCCTACGGCGTCAGAGGGATAAGTTTGGCCAAGCGCGATATCGTGATCGGAATGGTGGTGGTAAAAAGGGACACCACCATTCTGTCAGTTACCGAGAATGGCTACGGCAAAAGGAGCAGCATTTCGGACTATCGGGTCACCAACCGGGGGGGCAAGGGTATCATCAACATAAAAGCCACCGAGAGAAACGGCAAGGTGGTGACCATCAAAGAGGTGGTTGATGACGATGAGTTGATGTTGATAACGCAAAAAGGGATCATCATTCGTCAACCGGTAAAACAGATAAGTGTGATCGGTCGCAACACACAGGGGGTCAAGTTGATAAATTTAGATCCGGGTGATAGGTTAGTGGATGTGGCAAGGGTGGTCAAAAACCACGAGAACGATGGGAAGGGTCAAGAGACCGCAGGACTCGAACCTAAGGAATAATCTCGATACTTTTTGCGATAATTCTTTTGAAGTCAAAAGTTCAAATCTGGATCTTGAGACCAGCACCTGATTCAAATTGGGTGCTGGTTCTTTTTAACTGCTGCAAACGTTCCCCAGTTTTAGAATGTCATTGCGAGCGTTAGCGAAGCAATCCAGTATTCGAGATCGCTTCGTCACTCCGTTCCTCGGAATGGCGGTTCATTGAATATGTTCGTATTAATGATAGAAAGCTTCAGCGGTCCAAAGATAGCCATCCTCCTTCTTCTCTTTGTTTTTATCCTGAGGCTAATCTTGAAAGGATGGCAGAAGGTTGCAGTTACCAGGACCGGCAACAGCTTTAGGTTTCTTTTGACCAAATCCCCCTTTTCCCACGAAATTAGCTGGCGAGACGTCAGATATTCGATTTTAGTGATAGTCGATTCAATTATTTCCATAATCATCTTGATTTGGGTGATGGACAAGCTCTTTTGACCTCATCCCCATAGTCCCCTTCAGGGTGAACCCTCTCCGCAAAACAGAGATGAGATTCTTTCTTCCTCTCTCCAAAGGGGAGAGGATTGGGGGGCGGAACGGAGCCTCATGGCTGATTAACCAAATTAAGCTAATTCAGTGATTGGTATCTGCCTAATCCGTTCCATCAGGTGTGAATGATTTTTCATACGTCATTCGTAATTGTGTTTTCATCTGTTTAATCTGCTCCGTCTGTTGGGAGAAATCTTCCTTGCCTTTCACCATTTTTGAGTTATACTTCTTTTGATTCCACGATGCCAAAGTTAATATGGTAGTGACGCCAGAGAGAATCGACCGGATTGATAATCGTAAGTAAATACATCATCATAGTTATTGGGTAGATTACAGGTCCCCACTTTTTCAATTTTTCCCTTGACAATTCAAGTGTTTAAGAATATCATCCGCTAAAATACAAAGTCTGTTATTTTGCATCGAGGGTGGATTTCTGCTTTCCCTCTTCTTTTGGAGGAAAGGAGGTTATTGGAGGGAAAAAGCCAAGGAGAGACGGTGAAAGTCGTGAAGCTTTCTGACAAAAACGAAAAATTGCGAGGAAGCATCCTTTCAAACCTTTAAACCGAGGGGTAGAAGATGAAAGCGATTAGAGTTGTATCGTTTTTGGCGCTGGCCGTGACGGCAATTGTCTTTGTGGTTCGGCCTTTCAATGGAAAAGTGGTTGGCTTGCCCTCGCGACCCGAATCATACGACCAGCATTTTGAAGCTGCTAATGCATGGTTTGATTCGGTTGCAGCCATTCACTCCCAGCAGATGCCGATACTGGAGAAAATCGAATCAAAGCTTTATTACATCGGTAACGGACTGGGTGAGGAGAAGGAGGGCAAACGCGCCGCATTTGATACGTTAGAGGCCAAACTCGATTCCATTCTGGAGCAGCCGGGCGCCGGTTTGCCTCCTTTGGCAGAGAGTTACTTCGATAGCGCCAATTATAATTTCGACTCAGTAGGAATCGTTCATTCGTGGAAAGGGGAGCTCCCCTTCGCGGTGAAGGATTATTTCTCCGTCTCCAATGCTTACTTCGATACGGTAGCATTGATTCACCACGATACACTTTTTTCTGATTCCTCCGAGCTGTGGAGGATCGAGCGGAAACTGTGGAATCTCAACCAGGCCTTGAAAAACGAGAAACATGCCAAAAAGGGTGCTTTTGAGGACTTAGAAGCGAAGCTTGACACGCTCTTGGGGGAGGGATATTCCATTCCGGAAGATATAATTGCCTATTTCGACACCGCAGACATTTACTTCGATTCGGTAGACATAGTCCATCAGCAGGTTGGTGACCTGACCCCTGAAACGGACTCTTTCTTTGACCTAGCCAACATATTCTTTGATTCTGTGAATGTCATTCACCAAGACCCTCCTTTCGCTGATCCGTGGAAGAACATTGAATGGAAGATTCATTACCTGGCGTGCGCTCTGAAGTTCCAGAAGGAGGCCAAACACCTTGCGTTCATGGAGCTGGAGGCTAAACTGGACACCCTTTTAGGTTGGGAGTTTCTGGGTTTACCATTGGATGTTGAGGAGTTTTTCATTTGGGCTAATGATTACTTTGATTCCGTCAAATTCATTCATGAGAATCAATCGGGTATGGAGTTGAGGGACATAGAATCGAAGCTGCACTACTTAAATCTGGCCTTGGTCCACCAAAAACATGCCAAGTGGAGGATGTTCGAAGAACTCGAGTATAAGCTTGACTCTCTTTTGCACTGGCCTTACGAGGGTCTGCCAAAAGATGTGGAAGATCTGTTCATTGCCGCCGATGATTACTTTGATTCGGTCGACTATGTTCATGACTCCTTGCCTGAGGCCCCCGAGGACTGGAAGATTTTGCAGAAGCTCCATTATCTCAAATACGGCCTGAAGCACCAGAAAGAAGCCATGTGGCTGATGTTCAGGGAATTGGAGGTGAAGCTGTATTACCTGCCAGAACCCAGAATAACCACCGAGCCGACTCTGCCTTGGGAAATCGATTCGCTCTTCGAGTCCGCAGACGTCTATTTTGACTCCGTGAACTTCATCTACGATCAGATAGAAATGGCTATACCCGACAAAGTCGAATGGATGGTGCACTATCTCAAACATGCCTTAAAGGATGAAAAAGATGCCAAATGGAGAGCATTTGATGCACTGAAACGAAAGGTCTATGAATTCGATAAGGTGGAGTTGAAACTTCACTATCTTGCCACGGCCCTGCAATATCAGAAGCATGCTAAGTGGAGGATCTTCGAGGAGCTAGAGAGAAAACTGGATGAACTATTGGGGGTCGAATATGAAGGTCTGCCCCCAGAGGTGATAACGGATTTTGAACAAGCCGATTCCAGCTTCGATTTAGTTGATTCGACTCACGTGAAGCCAGATATTCCGGAACTGGAGAAGATGGAGTTGAAGCTGGAATATCTGGGGGATGCTTTAATATATCAAAAGCATGCCGTCTGGAAAATGTTTGATACGCTCAACGTGAAAGTCAATGCATATGCTCACGTACCTCAGGACAGCTTGGATCCAGACATCGTGGCTGATTTCGACAGCGCAGATTACTATTTTTCACAGATTGAGCTTGTAGGTGAGATTCCTGGTTTGACCGAGCTACAAAAGATCGAGCTCAAAATATTCTATCTGAGCCGAGGTCAGCAGTTCGTGAAACAGGCAAAGGAAAAGATGTTTGCCCAATGGAAGGAGACGTTGTTCGAATTCGATAAGGTGGAGAAGAAACTCTACTATCTGGGCAAGGGTGCGAAATACCAGAAGGAGGCTAAGGAGATAGTTTTCAAACACTTAGAGGAAAAGCTGGACACCCTGTTCGCCTGGCATGGATGGACTCCCATAGGTTTCCCTCCGGAAGCCCAAGAAGGTTTTGACAGCGCCAATGCCTACTTCGGCCAGGTCAATTCGACCCATCTGGATCCTGCCGTCCCTGAGCTGGAGAAGATAGGGATGAAGATAGACCTGCTCAAGCACGGTTTCAAGTGTCAGAAGGATGCGAGTTGGCTAATGTTCCAAAACTTGGAACAGAAGCTGGACTCGCTTCTGGGTAGACCTGATCTTGGCCTGCCCGATACGGTCAACCTGTTTTTTGATTCCGCTAATTACTATTTCGAGTTGGTTAATCTCCTCTATGAAGATCCGGTGCCACCTGACGCAGAGCTTCCCAAGATCGAGAATATGCTGGATCTGTTCACCAGAGCCTTGAAGTTTGCCAAGGATGCCAAATGGCTGGCGTTCGAAGAGCTGGAGGGAAAAATAGACTCCCTTCCCCCGACCGAGGTCAGAGAAACAGGTGAGGCGGAGACTCTCCCTGAGACATTCGTTCTTTTGCAGAATTATCCCAATCCCTTCAATCCAACCACTGAAATCGAATTCATGATTCCTGAGCCCGCACAGGTCAAACTAGAAATTTTCAACATATTGGGCAGAAAGATTGTTACTTTAGTCGATCGGAAGCTGGGCCCCGGACACAAAGTTGCGGACTGGAACGGAGAGGACGATCAGGGCAAGGAGGTTTCAACGGGGATCTATTTCTATCGACTCGAAGCTGGAGACTTCACTCAGACCAAGAAAATGGTCCTCTTGAAATAGTCTTTTATTTTGAATGTCTGAGTTGAAAAGCGGAGAAGTGCTGGCTTCTCCGCTTTTTGCTTTGATGCATTACCAAATCAAGGTGAAAGGTTACGTTTGAATGTAGGGAGGAGTATCTAGATACGGAGCGATGGTGAAGGTGGGGGAGACGCAAAGGGTGAAAGACAAGGCCGATTCAGTCTGTCTATCAGGACAACCAGGCCAAAGATACGTTTCACTAAGGGCCGGATAGACAGAGACATATTGACCGAGAGCTCAGGCCGGGGAAGGGCGGTGAGCCAAGAGACTTACGTTACGGCCTTATATCGAACCTAGTCTGAAGAGAGAGGGAATCCACATACAGATTATTCCCTTTAAGATCGCATCGCTTTTTTGTTGACCGGACCGGATCATTTTGCTAAATTTGTCTGTGGAGGTGGCAGAACCTTTGAGACAAACCATTTCACGATGGCCCCCGTGTTCTGGCATCGGAAACTGTTTTCTTGTATCGGAAATCTGAAAGCTGGTTACTAATTCCTAACTCCGGAGGAGCAGGGAAATGAAAAAGGTGATACTTGTCTTGGTTCTGGTGCTTGGGATGGTCTGTCTGAGTACTGCGGCGTATCCTGCTTATGAATTCGGCCAATCCCTGGAGAAACCGGAGTGGGGCATGATAGAGTGGAGCAGTGCCTCCTTACCTCAAGGATTCTGGTATCCCACCTTCGACTTTCGGTATGCTACCGGAGAGACGTATTTTTCGGCGGGTAAAGAGCTGGATTATGAAGAAGGACGTGACTCCATTGCATATATCCTCGAAGCGGGCGTGGTTTATGGCTTAACTGACAAATTCGACCTGGGCATCCGTGTTCCGTTTGTCCTGGGTCAAAAGGTGGCGATCGGGAGGTATGGAGCCAGACACGATAGTATCTCAGGCATCTCCGGTTTTGGCGATGTACAGGTTGCACTGAAGTATCATCTCATGGACAGGTATTTCTGGTCAGTTGCATGCGAAATGGGATCCACTTTGCCCACGGGCATACCACATAACAAGGTTTCCTCGGTGGAACGGGCCACAGGCGATGGCCAGACAGATTTGAATTTGGCTTTAAATGGCGACATTCTGCTCACAGAGGAGAGCTTTCTCAAATTAGGTGGCCGGTTTGTCTACCAGTTTGGGAGGAGTTACAGAGACAAGAATGGGGAATCAGTGGATGAGAAATTGGGAAATTCGTTTGGCGTGGACGGGGGGGGCGTCAAGAACTTCAAGAACGTAGGGATTGGCGGGGCCCTGCAGTACACCTTCTGGCAGGCCACCAAAGTGGACAAACAGGTGATGGTGGGTTCGGGCGACCTGTTTAATTTGCTTCTGCAATTTTCCGTGGGCGACCTGTCGCCGGAGAAACACGGGAAGCTGGATTTCACCCTTGACTTTCCCATAACCGGGAAGAACGCACCCGCCACTTACAGGCTTGGGGTCAGTTTGAAAACTGTCTTCAGATAGCAGGAAAAGAAAGGTCAAAACAGATGGTGTTTATCGCGCCTCTCTCGTCGGCAGCGTAACTGTATCTCTCAAACCCCTTATCCCGGGTTGAGGATTTTTGTTGACAAATATGGCTTTTGTAATAGAATATCGGTGGGAGATCATGAAGACCCCCAAACAGGAGGGCAGATGCCATGATTTGGGAATCTTTGCACAGGATTGTTAATAAATTGCGAAAACTGGCGAAAATAGATATAGAATAGGTTGGAAGAGCGATTTGAGCGATCAAGATATAATTCTTAAGGGCGTTGATATTCACAGAAGCTTTCCAACTGGTGCTGGGATGCTTCACGTATTAAAAGGAGTGGACATCGGAGTCAAAAAAGGGGAGATCGTGGCAGTGGTGGGGGCTTCCGGGGTGGGAAAGAGCACGCTGCTTCATGTCTTGGGCGCTCTGGATCGACCTACCAAGGGAAGAGTGAGTTTGAATTCCACCGATGTTTTCTCCTTGAACGATAGAGAGCTGGCTCACTTCAGAAACAAGACCATTGGATTCGTGTTCCAGTTTCATCATCTTTTGCCGGAGTTTTCCGCTTTGGAGAACGTGATGATGCCCAAGCTGATAGCAGGTGAGCCAGAAATCTCAATCAGAAGGAAAGCCCGAGAGCTGCTTTCGGAGGTTGGGCTTTCAGACCGAGCTGATCACACACCACCGGAGCTATCCGGGGGAGAACAGCAAAGAGTGGCGGTGGCGCGCGCCTTAATCAATGATCCCCAGGTGGTGATAGCGGATGAGCCTTCGGGCAATCTGGACAAAGCAACCGGGGAGGAACTGCACAATCTGATGGGCGCACTGAATCGAAAAAAGGGACAGACCTTTATCGTGGCCACTCATAATCAGCTTCTGGCTCAGAGGGCTGACCGGATCATAACTCTGGCTGAGGGTAAGGCGGTGCCATCTTCATAACAAATTCGAAACTTATAAATGGAAATTAGAGAATACAGTTCGGGCTTTGATGTTAGAGAATGAGTTTCACTTTTTAGCTGAGATTTAGAATTTTCCTTTTTACATTTTGAATTCTTATGTTGTGTCACGATTGCGGAAAAAGAGAAGCCACCGTTCACCTGACTCAGGTCGTCAATGAGGAAAAGGTGGAATTGCATCTGTGTCGGGAATGTGCGGACAAGAGGAGGTTTCATACTCCCTTTGAGGGAGTCCCTTTCCCTTTGGCTGAGTTTTTAGCCAGCATGCTGGACCAGAGCTTAGTCAAAAAGCCGAGCAAAACCTCCCGGGCGAGATGCCCCACCTGCGGAATGCATTTTTCCGATTTCAGCAAGAGTGGACGCTTGGGGTGTGGAAACTGTTACACCACCTTCAAAAGCCAGCTTAACGATCTCTTGAGGAAGATTCATGGTTCCACTCAGCATCAGGGCAGAGTTCCCCTCACCCAAAGCGACGTGATGAAGCCCTTAAGAGAGGAAAGTAAACTGCAGGAGGAATTGAAAAAGGCAATACGGGAGGAGGACTTCGAACAGGCAGCCGAGCTAAGAGATAGGATTAAGGCTTTGAGCACCAGGAACTCAGCGCACTGATAGGCAAAGAATGCAAGACCACCCGGCAAACGCGGGGCTGCGTGCAGAACGATCAAGCTGGCCCGACCATTTTGAACAAGCCAGGCGGGTATGGGTGAAAGGATCATGTCTGGACAGAATCTTTGACGGGCACTTTTGACCTTGCCCCGTGTCTTCGGCAGTCTTATGCCGGAGGTTTGTGTACCGACCCAGGGAAGGAACATATGTTTGAAGACATGGCAAAAAGGCCTGCGGTTTGGCTTTCCGGAGAAGGCTCAAATTCACAGATGGTTCTCTCCTCCAGAATCAGATTGGCCCGGAATATTTCCAACTGTCCCTTTCCCTCGAAAGCAGATACAGATAACCGGGAAAAGATCCTCTCCTTTATCCAGTCGGCCGTGGATGAAAGCCCCGCCCTGAGTCAGGGCGTTTTTGTAAAGTGCAGCCAACTGGATGATCTGGATAGAAATTTCCTGGTCGAAAGGCACTTGATTAGCCTTGAATTCAAGCAGTGCAGGGATTCCTCGGCTCTGTTCATTGGCGACCGAGAGCGGGTAAGCATCATGATCAACGAGGAGGATCACCTGAGAGTCCAGGCTTTGAGTTCGGGTTTGGATATAAGGGGAGCTTACCAGATTGCCGCCAAGGTCGATGATGAGCTGGCCCGGTCGCTGGAGTTCGCCTTTGATCGGGATTTCGGTTATCTCACTTCGTGTCCCACCAATGTGGGGACTGGAATGCGTGCCTCCGTTCTGGTTCATCTGCCGGGATTGGCCTTGACCAGAGAGATTGAGAACGTGATCTCTCAGATCGGCAAGCTGGGGTTGGCGGTAAGGGGATTCTATGGGGAAGGTTCGGATGTTTTGGGAAGCCTTTTTCAGGTCTCCAATCAAACCACTTTGGGCCGCTCGGAAGACGACATAATGGAGAGCTTGGAAAGAGTTACCCAACAGATAATCGAATACGAGGAGAATGCCCGTGGCCGACTTTTCAAGGATGCCAAGGACCAGATCGAAGACAAGATCTGGCGGGCTTATGGAATTCTGAAGTTCGCCCGGGTTCTAACCTCAGAGGAAGTCCTGAATCTGCTCTCGGCGCTTAGGTTGGGGGTCGGAACCGGTACCATGAAAAGCCTAACCCTTTCTCAGATAAATGAGATCCTGGCCTTCTCTCAGCCGGCCCATCTTCAGAGGTACTTCGGCAAAAAGATGGACCCTGGCAAAAGGGATAGGGTGAGGACCCAGCTGGTCAGATCGAAATTGGGCGAGAAGTGAGATATTATGAGAAGACAAGCTTCCGATCTCCCATGGATCCAGAATTCGGACAAATAACCTTTGACTTTTTGGGGTTTGTTGCGTAGTTTATAAGGGAAGTGAGATTCGTAAGGGAGAGATTCGTGTTTTGCCCAGGGCCGATGAGGTTTTTCGTCGGTCGTCTCAGTTTGGAAAGCAAAACGGAGGTTATTGGATGAACGAGATGTTTACAGAAAGAGCCCGAAAAATCATAGAGTACGCCCGGGATGAGGCGGTCAGGCTCAGACATGACTACATTGGCACCGAACATCTCCTGTTGGGTCTGTTGCGTTTGGGTGAAGGGAGAGCCATAGAGATATTGGCCAACATTGGCATAGAGTTAAACGAGCTGAAGCAGTCGGTTGAGGATGTGGTTCAACCCTCTGGGGGGACCCTGACCATGGGTCAGTTGCCCCTCACTGCCAGGGTAAGGAAGCTGCTGGAGGTCTCCGGGCAGGAAGCCAGGAATCTGAAATCTAAAGATATTGACACAGAACACGTTCTTTTGGCCATGTTGAGGGACGAGGAGGGTGTGGCGGCTCAGGTTCTCTCCATGTACGACATCGATTACAAGGAAGTCTACGACGAGTTGAAGAATATTCAGAGCGGAAGACCCTCTTCCTACGCCAGGAAAAGGAAGAAAAGCAAGACCCCAGCCTTAGATCATTTCGGCCGGGATTTGACGGAGCTGGCCCGAAAGGGGAAATTGGATCCCATCATTGGAAGGGATAATGAGATAGAAAGGGTTTCTCAGATTCTATCGCGAAGGAAGAAAAACAATCCGGTCTTAATTGGCGAGCCCGGGGTGGGCAAGACCGCCATCGCCGAAGGTTTAGCTCAGAGAATAGTTGCGAGCAAGATTCCCCAGACCTTGGAAAACAAAAGGATAGTCTGTCTGGATATGGCCTCTCTGGTGGCAGGAACCAAATACCGGGGGCAGTTCGAGGAAAGGATGAAGGCAGTCATGAGTGAGATCACCAATACAAAGGACGTGATTCTCTTCATCGATGAGTTGCACACCATCGTGGGTGCCGGAGGTGCAGAAGGATCTTTGGATGCCTCCAATATATTTAAACCTTCCCTGTCACGCGGGGAGATCCAGTGTATCGGCGCCACCACCTTGAACGAATACCGGAAATACATCGAGAAGGACGGGGCACTGGAGCGGCGTTTCCAGACAATCATGATTGACCCGCCCTCGACGGAGGATACCAAAGAAATTCTTAAAGGGCTGAGAAGCCGATACGAGGAACATCACAAGGTAGGAATATCCGATGAGGCCCTTGAGGCGGCGGTGAGGCTGTCGGACAGATATATTACCGGAAAGTTTCAGCCGGATAAAGCCATCGACGCGATAGATGAGGCCGGCTCTCGGGCCCATTTGGCTACCTGCACTCGCCCAGAAACCTTTGACCAAATCGAGCAGGAGATAAAGCGCACACAAAAGGATAAGGATAAGGCGGTCAAGAATCAAGAGTTTGAAAAGGCAGCCCAGCTGCGGGATGAGCTGAAATTCAAACGACAAGAGTTGGAACAGATGAAAAGAGACTGGGACGAGGGGAAAAGTCGAGAGAAGGTTACCTTGAACGAGGAGGATGTGGCCATAGTGATTTCCAAAATGACCGGCATTCCCCTGTTCAAGTTGGAGGAGAAAGAGTCCAGGAAGCTTTTGCGAATGGAGGAGGAGCTGAAAAAGAGAATCATAGGACAACAGGAAGCCATAACCTCCATCTCCAAAGCCATTCGGCGAAACAGGGCTGGTCTGGGGGATCCCCGAAGACCCATTGGCTCCTTCATCTTCTTAGGTCCTACCGGAGTGGGCAAGACTGAACTGGGCCGGGCATTAGCCGCCTGTTTGTTTGAGGACGAGAACTCCCTGATCCGAATCGATATGTCAGAGTATATGGAGAAGTTCTCCGTCTCCCGGTTGATCGGGGCGCCTCCCGGCTATGTGGGATATGAGGAGGGTGGGCAATTGACCGAGAAGGTGAGAAGGAAGCCTTATTCGGTGGTTCTTTTGGACGAGATCGAAAAGGCTAATCCCGACGTCTTCAACATCCTCCTGCAAATGTTCGATGATGGATCTCTGACCGACAGTCTGGGCAGAAGGGTCGATTTCAGAAATACCGTGGTCATAATGACCTCGAATCTGGGAGCCCGGGAGATCAAAGGAGGAAAGACTCTGGGCTTTCAGAAGGGTGATTTACAGTCATCCTACGAGCAGATGAAACAAAAACTCCTGGAGGAGACCAGGAAGACCTTCAATCCGGAGTTTTTGAATAGAATTGACGAGACCATCATATTCCACGCTTTGGGCATAAAGGAGATTTTGCAGATAATAGATATACTTTTGTCTGATGTGGCTAAGAGGCTGGCAGACAAAGGCATCTCTTTCGATCTGACCTTGGGGGCAAAGGAGTTTTTGGCCGACAAGGGTTACAATCCAACCTTCGGTGCCCGTCCCCTGAAAAGGGCCATCCAGAAGTTTTTGGAGGATCCTCTGGCAGAGGAGATCCTAAGAGGTCAGTTTGCCGGCGACTGCGACGTAACCGTGGATAGAAAGGAAGGGGAGGATAAGCTCTCCTTCGTTATCGACGTAAGAGGGACGAAAAGAAGCGAGACCACGACAGAAAAATCTTTGACTTAGAGAAGAATTTCGCTTGCACAAATAGCAGAAGTTTGTTATCTTATTAGACCCAAAGTTGCGAAGAGCAATATTTGGGTTTAATCTTGAATGACAACAACTAAAGTCCTCAAGCGAGGGCGAAGGAAGGTCGAATTCTATGGCGCACAAGAAGGGAGTGGGGAGTTCCAGGAATGGAAGGGATTCCCACGGACAGAGGTTGGGAGTGAAAAGATATGGGGGAGAGGCGGTTTTGGCCGGTACCATCCTGGTGAGGCAAAGGGGAACCAGAATACATCCCGGATTGAACGTGGGGATGGGAAAGGATGACACCCTTTTTGCCCTGGAGGATGGAGTGGTTAAGTTTGAACCCAAGGGAAAGACCAAAAAGGTGGTAAGTATTTACTGATCCTTTAGAACTCTTCCCCGCAATGCCTTCAGTGTTCATTTTTAATTACGAGCAAGACGCTTTTTGAGTATCCTTCCGGGTGGAATGCCCAATAAGAGAGCCCCGAATAGCTTGAAGCCGAATCAAGAGATTCGCGGTGCTGACAAGAACATGTAGAGACCCTCCGTGCCACGAAGACAATCTCCTTGTGATCTCCGGTCCTGGGGGACATGAAATCACCTGGGGCCGGCCAATGTGAGCTAGCTGGGCGAATGATCAATAGAGCGAATTGAAAAGTCGTAAGATGCTTGGTGAAGATATTATGAGTTTGTTACTTGTTGTATTCATTTTTCTGATTATATTTGTCGGTATGTTTATTGTTGTCAAGAGGCGCTGGATAAATGCAAAGCGGACGATGTATGGTGCTCAATTTACCGCTCAAAACATTTATATGCAATTCCAGAATCGGCAAAAGAAAAATGCCATAGAGCAGGTTCAATACCAGAGGGAAGAAAAAAAACAAGACAATGATGGGGATGATACGAGCCGTTTTCCCCAAAGCACAGATGAGGAAATCAGCGGATAGCTAAGGGTATTATCCGTTCGTTCTCTGAAAACCAACGAACATCTTTCGTTTATGAACAATATCGCTCTGATTCTAAGCGGCTGCGGAGCTTACGATGGCACTGACATCTGGGAGGCAGTCTTGATCTCCTGTGAACTGGAGAAAAGAGGACAAAGGTCCATCTTTTTTGCCCCAGATATCCCACAGAAAGAGGTGATCGATCATCTGAATCAGGTGAGCCTACCAGACAAGAGAAACGTCCTGAGCGAATCCGCCCGCATTGCTTCGGGCCAGATAAAGGAGCTGAAGGATCTCTCAGGAAGGGACGTGGATGCTCTGATCCTGCCTGGCGGGTATGGAGTGATTAAGAACCTTACTGATTCTTTGGGGGATGAGGAATACCTGAAGTTGGATCCCGATATCAGAAGATCTATGAGGGAGATCTACCGCCGAAAGAAGCCCATCGGAGCTTGCGGGCTTTCCAGCCTGCTTGTTGCCTCGGCCTTAAGAGACATCCTGGAGACCCCTTTGACCTTGACTGCGGGAAAGGACCCTACACTGATAAAACAAATAGAACAGTTGGGGGCAGTCCACGTAATATCCCGGGGGACTGAGGCGGTGGTGGACTCAGAACACAGGATTGTCTCTACGCCGGCAAGTTTATTGAAACTGAAAGCTGTCGAAATGGCACGAGCCACAGAGAATTTGGTTAGTGGTGTGCTGGATTTTGTCAAACCAACTCAAAACAGGAGGAGACATGCGTGAGATATCCACCAAAGATATCATCAAGGCAGTGAAAGACATGTGCATCGACGCAAATTACAATCTGGGCAAGGACGTGGAGGATGCACTCCGGAAGGCATATGAGAAGGAAGAATCTCCGGTGGGAAAGGCCACCTTATCGCAAATCCTGGAGAACGTCGAGATATCAAAGCAGGGCGAATTCCCCATGTGCCAGGATACCGGCACGGCGGTCGTCTTCGTGGATATGGGAGACCAGGTCTTAATCAAGGATGGCAACCTTTTTGAGGCCATAAACGAAGGTGTCAGGCAAGGTTACCAGGAAGGCTATTTGAGAAAGTCCATCTTGGCTGATCCCATCGAGAGGAAGAATACCAAAGACAACACCCCGGCGGTCATTCATCTGGACATTGTCAAGGGCGACAAGCTGAAGATCATCATTGCCCCCAAAGGAGGGGGAAGTGAAAACATGTCTGAGGTGAAGATGATGAAGCCCGCTGATGGGGTGGAAGGAGTAAAGGAGTTTGTCATCGACAAGGTGAAAAGATCGGGAAGCAATCCCTGTCCCCCCATCATAGTAGGAGTAGGGATAGGGGGATCCTTTGAGAAATGTGCCGAGATGGCCAAAAGGGCGCTTCTAAGAACGATCGGTTCGAAGCATCCCAATCCCTTCTATGCTGATCTGGAAGCGGAACTCTTAGAGGAGGTAAACAAATCGGGGATCGGACCGCAAGGCTTTGGAGGATCTCAAACCGCATTGGCAGTGTTCATCGAGACCTATCCTTGTCATATCGCCAGCTTCCCAGCCGCGGTGAACCTAAACTGCCATGTGGCTAGACATAAGGAAGTCGTCCTGTAAGAAATATGGCAGGGTAGTGGCAGAGCTTGTTGGAGCGAAGCGGAAATCCCGCTTTTGCGGGGCTCTGCCCTCAGAAACACCAGCCACATAAGTGCGGTTCCGTTTAGATTACATAGACTTCGGATTCAAACAGATTTGGAGGACAAAAAAATGGCACAGAAAAAAATAAATACCCCTCTCACGGATGAGGTGGCAAAGGACTTGAAGATTGGTGACAATGTGTTGATAACCGGAGAGATTTACACGGCCAGGGATGCGGCTCACAAAAAGATGGTGGAGCTTCTGGACAAAGGCGAGAAGCTACCCTTCGATATTAAGGGACAGTTGATATACTACGTGGGGCCATCGCCTGCCAGACCGGGCAAGGTGATCGGCTCAGCTGGTCCGACCACTTCGGGTAGAATGAACACTTATGCTCCCCGGATGTTAGAAGCCGGCTCAAAGGGAATGATCGGAAAAGGAATAATGGGTGCCGGGGTCCAGGATGCTTTGAAGAAATACACCGGCGTGTACTTCGCCGCAATTGGTGGGGCGGCCGCTCTGATTGCCAAGTCCATAACGGGAAATGAGCTGGTTGCCTGGGAGGAGTTGGGTGCTGAGGCGATCAGAAAATATACGGTCAAAGACTTTCCCGCCATCGTGGTTCAGGATTCCCACGGCGGAAATCTCTATGAGGAGGGAGTCAAGAAGTATCAAAGATCGTAAGACCCAGAAGGAGACTGAGACTGAGTTGATTACGGGTGGCTGGGGAGGGGCACTTTTGACTATCGACTGTGGACTAACAACTGATTTTGTAGCGGTGGAGGAGAAGTTGTGATTGGTCTCCTCCACCACTTTTTTTGCCTCGCTTGGCTGAAACCGACAGCTAACTCATGGTTTTTCGAACAGCATTTGAGTCACGTAGCCAAGCCTTCATGGCTTGGCGCAGCTCTGCAAGAAACAGAAAGCTAGGACGAACGCTTCGCGTAGGAGAAAAACGTGGAAGTAGTGGATTTGAAGGAACGATTCCTGGATTTCGCTTCTCTCTGTACGCACGTGGATGAAAAGCGGCCGGATTTACCGACTGCGGCCCAGATAAGGAAAAGCTGGCTTCTGGATAGAACTAGGAAAGGTCTCAGGGTTAAGGTCGCGATAGACAAGGGAGAACCTGTCGGCTTCATTCATTCTCTACCTATAGAGATGGATACCTGGGGAATGTCGGGAAAGGATCTTATGACCGTTCCCTGCCTGACTCTGAAGTACAAATGGGTCTATGAGCAAAAAACCGGCACCGGATACGGAAGAGCTTTGGTGCAAGCAGCGGAGGAGGAAACCAAAAAGGCGGGCAAAAAGGGGATCGCCGTTCTCTGCTATGACAATCAGTTCTGGTTCATGCCGGCATCGTTCTTCAAGAGGCTGGGCTATTTGGAAATCCCGCCAAAGGCGGGGGAGGAAATTCAGAGAGAAAGAGAGACGGTGATCGTATGGAAGAACTTTGGCGATGCCGAGCCGCCCAAATTGCACAAGTCAAAATTCGTCCCGCAAAAACTTCCAGATAGGATAGCTGTGGATGTCATCTGGAATCCCATGTGCCTGACTTCGATTGTGGAGAGAGATAATGTGAGGGAGGTATGCGAGGAATACGGGGACAAGGTGGTCCTGAGGGAGTTCAATGCCGGGGATTTAGATTTTCTGAAGAAATACGAGATTTCGCGGGGACTATTCTTTAACGGGACATCCAAATGCTGGGGTTACGAAGCCCCGAAGGAAGAGGTAAGGCCGGTAATAGAGGATTCATTGTCGAAACTATCGCAACATTCCATTTAATCTGAAGAGATTTGTGGCGCAGGCTCGTACGTTATGTTTCAGCGCTCAGCATAACCCTTTACCAGGTCGGAAAGCCCATACTGATTGATCTTGTTATACATAGTGGCTTTGGAGATTCCTAAAGCCTTGCTGGCAGGGTCGACTAATCCCTGATTGCATTTAAGCGCATTAATAATCGCTACCTTCTCGATCTGATTCATGTCTGCATCTTTGAATACCGGGCAATCCTCATGCGGGCTCTCTTTTGAACAGCTTCCATGCGAAGAGAAGGAAGGTTTTTCAGTGGAAACTTGCGATTCCAGAAGGTCCTTCAGAGTGACCAACCTGTCTGCATTTTTTACTGCGAATTCAATTGAATTCTCCAGCTCTCTTACGTTCCCTTCCCACTTTTTCTGCCTTAAATAATCTAAAGCTTCGCGAGTTATCCCGGCTACTTCCTTGTTTTCCTGTTCGGATTTCTTCCGGATGAAATAATCTACCAGGAGTGGCAAATCTTCCCTTCTTTCCTTTAGCGGGGGAAGTTTGATCTCCAACACTTTCAATCGATAATACAAGTCGGAGCGGAACCCTCCCTTCTGGATCACCTCTTCGATATCTCTGTTAGTTGCTGAGATTATGCGCACATCCACATCAATCGGCTTGGGTGCTCCGATGACATCCACTTTCTTCTCCTCTATCACTTTCAAGAGCTTCGGCTGAAGATTCTTTGGGAGTTCACCGATCTCATTCAAGAATATAGTGCCACCATTTGCTATCTCAAATTCACCCGCTCTTCTCTCTTTGGCGTCAGTGTATACTCCCTTCTCATGTCCAAAGAGCTCAACTTCAAGGAGAGTGGGCGGAATGGCAGCGCAATTAACCGAAACGAATGGTTCTGACGATCTTCTGCTGTGAAAGTGAATGATCTTGGCAACCAAATCTTTACCACTTCCGGTCTCACCTTGAAGCAACAAAGTGGAGTCGGAATTCAAAGCAGTTTCCACCTGCTGAAAAAGCCTGACCACAGACTCGCTTTTTCCGATCAAACCCCAATGATTATACCTCTTGATCAATTCGCTACGCGAGCTTTTCACCCAATGAATCGCTCTTTGCATCTTCAGCTTGAGAAACAGATAATCCTTCCGGAGAGCATCCCATTCCACGTAATCGAATGCTCCCAGGTGCAAAGCTGAGGACATAGAATCGTAATCCGCATGGGCGGTGACCATGATCACCGGGATGTTCTGATCCAGCTTTTTGATCGCTGTCAGAATTCTCAAGCCCTCATTATCCGCATCCTGCACCGGGCCCAAAAGTTCCGATTTGTCGATTTTGGTAAAGCTTTTGTCCAGAAGAATCAAACTGTAATCTTTTGCCTTCAGGTCTCTTGCAACATTTACTCCGCTTTTGATATGGTCATATTCGAACCCGTCTGAGATAAACTGATGGCAGTAGTTGGCGATATCAATCCCGTCATCTATTATAAGAACCTTGATCATGGGAGACCTCTTCGACTCCAAGATATCAGAATTTATGGTCGAGTCAAGCCTTAAAACACGCAAGATGGCCTCCCTTCCCTTATTCTGAACCCGAAGCCGCTCTCTCTTTCGCCAAAGAGCGGCTTTCCCCTTGGGTGAACCCTGTCGCTTCAGGTGGATGCACGATCGTTTATCACTTTCTTCCATGCAGCGGGGCGGACTCGGAGGTCCGCCCGCGCCGCATGCTCCCCTCTACTTGACCAGAATCATTTTCTTGGTCTCCGTGTAATCTCCAATCTTGAGCTCATAGAGGTAGACACCACTTGCTACTTCCTCGCCTTGGTTACCCCTACCATTCCACATCACTTCATAAGTTCCGCTCATCTTAGGCTCATCCACCAGAGTTCGTACCAACTGGCCTCGGACATTATATATCTTTAGGGTGATGGGGACTGGAGACTGCTCGCTGGCAACTGTAAACTGAATTCCGGTCGTAGGATTAAAAGGATTGGGATGGTTCTGCGCCAACGAGAAATTTTGTGGTATAGTTTTTTCATCAGTAGCAGTAATGGTTTTGGCTATCTCAACCGGAATCTTGTTAGCATCCCTGTCAACCAAAACAGCCTTTTTAATAGTCAGACTGCTAAGATTGTTTCCTTCTGCCCTGAGTGTTACCAAGGGTCCTTCGTCAGGCGAAATGTAGTTGTGACCATGTAAGTCTAGAATTCCAATTTTCTGTACACCATCCTCTGTATGGAAATACAATTGAAGACCGTACGTCCGTGGGGTGAGGCTTGGCTCAAGTAGGGTAATCTCTTTGGGGTCGTAGTTGATCTCAAGTTGGAGACCGGAAACGTCAACATCACATTCGCAATGTATAGAAATCGCATGCTCGTTATTCTCTGATCGCGTCGCCGCAGAGAATCCGATACTTGCCGCCTTTACGCTTTCGCGAATGATGCTCGATCTGCCGGACGATGACAAAGGCCCATCTTCCCCGCAGGGTGGGGCTCCACCTATGAACAGGTAATTTATGAGATACATCACATCACCAATGTCAACATTCCCATCGCAATTCACGTCCCCACACGGAGCAAACGGCAAGAATTCATCTAGGGAAAGTGCCGTGTCACAAATTCTTACCTCATCGATTCTGCCGGCGAACGCTGTAGGGTTCCCCCAGTCATACCTACCTATGTAAGTTCCGTGGTTCTGCTGAACGATCGTCCCTGTGGCTGGTGCCTCAGCAATAGGTGTAGGATCACGATCCAAATAAAGCTTGAGGTTGGCATTGTCATACAGGAGTGCTGTATGATGCCATTTCCCATCGCCAACAACGGTAGGGCTTGTCAGCAGAACCTGGGACCCAGTCCCGGTAAATCTAATCCCGCACTGCAACATTCCGTTTGACTCTATGTGCATCTGGATTGCCGTCCAAGCGTATGGATCCGAACCACCTGTGGAGAACATCCATTGCCTTTCTCCAGTGATATGAGCTTTAAAAATCACCTCAACAGTAAATGAAGTTGTTAGATACGGCTGTATTACACCACATGATACCCAATCATCAATACCGTCAAACTCAAGAGCATAAGCATTACAATAAGCCGTTGTCCAGCTGGCGTTGCCATTTATTGCGCCGTGATGTCCGTTCCCGCCGATATCGTAGACTGTATCACCGGACCCTTCTTCAATAGCCCAATGGGTTAATGTATTGGCTAACAAGCCGCCGGGTAAAATCAGAACAATTGTCAACATCATCAGTATTCTTTTCATTTTCTTCCTCCTATAACGCTACTAACGTTACAAAGATAGTTTTGCTTCTTGCTTAACATTTTTTATTTGACTGATAACGCTTTCTTCCTTCGATCATCTTATTAGGAATTTACAGGCAAAAGGTTGCGGATTAAACCAAGCGCTTGGTCGACTTTTCGCACATCTGTACTGAGTTTCTGCCAGTCACCTCCTTTCGTCAAGTTAGTTCTTTATGTCCTAAGCCAGCTTAGTGTGTTAACGTTTGCCCTGTAACGCAAACTGTATGCCAGGTTATTCTTCTGGGCTTAAATTGAAAGAGAAGAGGGGGGTAACTTGAAGATATGCTTGAGGATACCTATTTGATCCGGAGAGACAAGCCGCGAGGATCACAGACGATAAACCCTATTCTGACATTGGCAAATTCTAATTTCTGGAAATTCTTTTCTAATTTTTGGAAAAAAGCCATTCTTATCTTATTCTAATCCCCTCTTTCCAAACCTCAATGTTTTTCCAATTCTCCTCATCCTCTTCGGTTAAGTCATAGGGAAATTTCCATTTTTCTTTCCACCCGAGAAAACCAGAGGGATAGAAGTAGATGTTCTTAACCTCAAAATTCAACCTCAGAAAATAATTTCTACCGTCCTGCAAATTAACCTGCACCTCATCGTCTTCAGTAAACGACCGGATGTGGTAAACCCAAGACAGAGAATGCACCCACTTAGATTCATCCGGCAGACTCTTTTTGATATGTGGGAAAACTATATACCATTCTTCTTTTGCTTTCTCGATTTCTTTCGCCGCATTATAGGGTATTGCCTGCCCAAACATTCTTTTGGGCTCAAGAATAGAAACAACTGGGCGCCAACCCATTCTGTTATTTCCACCGCCTAAGATTATTTCTTTTTTTTCATCATTATCAAAATCCAAGCAATACAGACAGTTAAATACGCCTGGATGCCAGTATTCAGATAGCTTATTCCCCTTTTTATCTAATATTGCTACCTGGTCTGGAAACCAGATTGAATGTGCGCTATTGACTATAATCTCTTTTTTAGAATCTCCAAAAAGGTCTTCAACTAAAATATTCCCTGGAGAGAAATACCCGTTGCAACCTTGATAGATGCCTGAATCTCCACAAGCGAACTCCCACAGCTTTTCTTTTCTGTAATTGAAACAGATGAACTTACCGGTGGTACTTTCGGTAAAATCAATTCCCACTAAAACTTCATTTCTACCATCATCATCCAAATCAGTGAGTTTGACCAGGGGTTCAGTCCGTTTGGGGAACGAAAGCATTATGCGTGAAGGCAGAAGCACATCCCACAATACGTCTCCAGATTTGTTTTTAACTGTGAGGCGATTTTCTTGCGGCACTCCAAAGGAAGCCGGATTCCAGTCCTGCCAGAATCTTGAATATTTGTGAAAGGCAAAAAGGAGAGCCAAGGCGATCAAAACCAGCAGGAAAAAAGACAGACCGAAGGCCAACTTTGTTTGGAAGAAAGGTTTTGGTACAGGAAGAATGAGTTCGGCTTTTTGGGCTTTTTCTCTGTCTATGTTTATGGTTATTTTTGTGCCGACTCCTTTTTGGCTTTCAATCTGCCAGTTGCCATAACGATTAAGGAACTGGATCGACTCCTCACTAACCCCAAGCCCCAAACCCCCTTCTTTTCCCGAGGTGAATCCTTTCTTGTAAAAAGAAGCTTTAGTAGACTCATCCATGCCAATGCCGGAATCTTCGATACAGACTGAGACGGGGACTGAGACTGAGTGGATGGCTTGGGTGGAAATTTTGACGCAGCCTATTTTTCCTCCCCCTCGCAGACTAAAGTCTGCGGCTACTGTTTCATCCCCACCCTGTCCCGTCTCTCGAACGGCGGCTACCAGCCCCAAGCCCCCAGTCCCTGATTGCTTCGCTTCCACGGCTTCCACTGCATTGCGTATCAGATTGGTCAAAACTCTCTGCCATTGCTTGAATTTATCATAGGAGAATCGAACGGTGTCACCGACGTCATCCAGTTGTTCTGTAATTTCAATATTTTTTAGTTTGGATTTTTCAATTTTGACAATTTTGACAGATTCTTTTACCACTTCGTTGAGCGTAAAAGAGAACCTCTTAGTAGCATCTTCTACAATTTCCTCTATCACATTTTGAAATAGGATTAAATCTTTTCTCAGTTTTGGGGCATCGGATTTTTCTTTCTTCTCGCTTGAGGTCTTCTCAATTCGTCTCAGCATAATCCATAATTTTCCCCACAAAAAAATGTCACCTGTAACTGCCATCAAATTCCTTCTTTGCTCGAGAACAAGATTCTTCAACTGATCCACAAGTTGCTCGAAATATTCATATCGAGGCTGGACCTCGTCTCCTTTCTCCCAACTAGAGAGTATCATCTCCAGTCCTGCGATTTTCTTTTTCCTTTCGTGAACCAGATCGTCCCTCAATGAACTAAGCAACTGGGAGTTGATCTTCCTTCGTTCGAATCGGACTAAGAGATAATAGAATAACGAGATAACGTGGGAACGGAAGACCCAGAAAAAGAGGCTCAGTGTTACGAGGATTAAGATCAATGTCAACACGGTCATCTCTCTATCTCCCCCTCACCCCCGCCTCCGGCGGGATTTTCAACTTAATCCTCTGTCCGTCGGGGAGAGGAGACTCTACACCCATCCATGGATACGTTCGACCAGTCCTGAACCGTATGGTTTAGAACAAGCTCAACACAAGTGGCCGGGGGCAATCATGTCAATTGGTCTAACTCGTTTGTTATGGTTCAACTTACAAGGAGGGATTTAAAGAATCAAGGGAATTTTCTTATGGATTTCATTATTTGTTGTTCCAATGTGTAAACCCTGAACCGGATTCTTTTGAAAGATTGGGCAGATTCCTCTCTAATCAGTTTCCCGAATTCCTCCAACACCCGAACAGCCTCCTGCGATCTTCTAAGGTTGGCCTGGACGATCGACTCCAAATCAGCCCTCTTTTTCTCCAGACCTCCCATGCTGTCTGCCCCTACATCTTTTTGGCTGTCCCGAAAGGAGAGCAATTTTTTTTCATCAAAGCTCTTCTTGGCAACTCTGGTCAACTGGTGTCGAAGAGATTTGAATTGCGATGATAGCTCGGCGTCATCAAAATAGAGCCGAGCCACCTCTTCTGCTACCCTGATCCCTTCGCGCGCGCGATTCAAATTAGCATCTATTATTCTGTAAACCTTGTCCCTGTTCATCGAATTCCTTTACCGGTTGGCAGAACTTCGGCACATGCTCACGCAGCCCCATGCCACCTATTTATGCGTGAATTCCTTATAAAATGGCGGCTTAACTACGATCCCCTTGTTCGGTTTTCCTCGGATTATAATATCTAACTCAGTTCCTATCTTTGAATATTCGATGGGTACGTATCCCAAGCCGATTCCCTTGGCCAAAGACGGAGAAAATGTGCCGCTGGTCACCTCCCCTACCTGTTTGCCGTCCCTGTGTATCTGGTAGTGCTGGCGAGGAAAAGCCTTGTCCCCAAGCTCAATGGCAACCAGCTTGCGCCCAATTCCCTTCTCCTTCACTTCTGATATCGGCCCTTTTCCGATAAAATCTCCTTTATCCGATTTCACTATCCAGCCTAAGCCTGCCTCCAAAGGATTGGTGGTCTGGTCGATGTCGTTGCCATAAAGCATATATTTCATCTCCAGTCTGAGAGAATCCCTGGCGCCCAGACCGATTGGCTCGATATCGAATTCTTCTCCTGCTTCCATGATTGCATTCCACATCTTCTCGGCATAGGGAGGCGAAAAATAAAGTTCGAATCCGTCCTCTCCGGTGTAACCGGTCCTGGAGAAGAGCATCTCGACGCCGTTAATCTCCCCCCACGCTGACCAGTAGAATTTGAGCTCTGGTAGATTGTAATCGGTCAGCTTCTTCAGGACGTCTTCCGCTTTTGGCCCCTGTATCGCCAGAAGACAGGTTTCATCACTCACATCCTTCAACTCCACATCACCTGAGACATGTTCTGAAAGCCACTTGAAGTCTTTTTCAAGACAAGCGCCATTTACCACCAGGAGATAATGATCGGGCAAACGGTAGACTAAAAGGTCGTCGACTATTCCCCCGTGATCGTAACACATGCATGAGTACTGAATCTGATGAGGGGCCAATTTCGAAACGTCGTTGCTGGTCATCCTCTGGATGAAATCATGGGCGCCTTTCCCCCATACTTCAAACTCACCCATATGAGTTATGTCGAAAAGGCCCACCGACGAGCGGACTCTTCTATGCTCCTCCAGGATTCCTCTGAACAGTATGGGCATGAGAAAGCCTGCGAATTCCACGATTTTGGCATGGCTTCTTAAATGGACGTCATAAAAGGGCGTTTTCTTGGGATTTGACATGATGAGCCTCGCGGATTTAGTCATTTTAGTCTTTGCCGTCAGACGAAGAGGAGTTCTTGGCGACAGAAAAATCTGGAAGGTTTCCTAAACCAAAGAAAGGGTTCTCGCAAAGTACGAACGCAGTCTGTCCGATAAAAGAACGCTAACTTGAAATCAGGAGAATCGTGATGGGAGACTCCCGTTTATGTAACGGGAGCTCCCATCCTATCATCTGGTTTCTTATGTGGACCAAGACGACCGACGGAACACTAATCTGGCCTTCTGCAGGAGATTAAGGGTTGCACGGCTCCGGTCCCTCTATGAACAGATAATTGATCAAATAAACGATATCGCCTACGTCCACTTCGCCGTCTAAGTTAACGTCCGCGCAGGAGGTTATGGGCTGACATTGCGGCGGCGAAGCCTCAAGGTACAAGTAATTAATCAGCGCGATGATGTCTGCTGCATCAACCGATCCGTCGGCATTAACATCGCCACAGGTGACGCCATACTGGTAGGCGGTAACTTGTATATCGTCGATGTTCCAGCCACAGTATTGCCACCCGCCATCGCTCTCCCCCATGGTCCAGCGCAGATAGACTGTGGGCTGATTGTCTGCTACGGCTGAAATATCCAGATTCATCTCGATCCAAGAGGTATCCTCCATCGCCAGGCCTGCTCCCGCAGGGTTCTCCCAGACCGTAATCCAGTTGGTTTGATCGTTGCTGACCCGCACGTAAGCGTGGTCGTATCTTCCGTCCTCAACTCCCAGCCAGCGCCAGAAGTTCAGGTACACGTTGAATAGTCCGGAGCAGTCGATGGCAGGACTGGTCAGGTGCATCTCCGACATGTCTTCATCGTAATCCCCACTGAGATTGTATCCATAAACATTGCTGCCGGTGTGGCCGCTTACCGGATCCGGGCCGCCGTGGCTGCCGCCACCACCAGTCGGCTCTCCGAAAGCCCAGTCTCCTTCCGTGGTCCAACCAGGATCGCCCTCGAGCGTCCATTCATGGTGAACCACAGGGTCACCAACCACCAGCAACACCTCGCGATAAGTATCACCCAAGTGGTCGGTCAGGTTAGAGAAACCCACGACACCGAAATAAAGACCTCCGCTGAACGTCTCGGCGCTGCTGTTGATCTCCACGGTCACCTCGGCCGTTCCTGACGCGGGCATAATTCCCTCGACGTCTCCGGAGAGGCTTATAAACAGTGAGCTGGTATCCCTGAATACCAAGTATTGGATAGGAGAGTCATTCTTGTTCTCCAACCGGTAGGTCATGCTGGAAGGTGAAAATGGCCCACCCACAGGACCTTCCGATTTGAAATCACCCGATGGGCTGACCTGCATGCCCCTCTCGGTAGCCAGTCCCTTGATGCAGAAGTTGAGAGTACCAGTCCAGGGAGGATCATCATAGTAATAAAGATCCAACCACTCTGAACCGCTCCAGTAGTAGCTTTCGCCGGGATCCGCCGCGGATTCCACAATGACGCGGTACTGCGCGCCCAGCAAGACCGGAACGTCCGAAGTTCGGTCGTACGGATGGCCGCCGTCCGAGAACTCCAAATAGATATAGAAATCCTCACCCTGGTCCAGTGCAACTGTCGCGTCCAGGTCAACGGTATGGAACCCTGTGAACTCGATGAAGCCCGACTTGCTGGAGAGCTCGTCTAAAAGTTGGCCGCCTTCGAAGCGGTCGTAGATTTTCACCGTGTAGGTCACGTTGTCGGCAGCGGTGAAGAAGCTGACGGCCCGAAGCACCTCCGGGCTCTCGGCGGTGAAGGCATTGAATGCTTCGCTGCAGTCTTCCTTGGTATCACGCCAGCCGTGGTAGTCGCGGTAATAGATATTATCGTAGGCCAAGGGTTCGACGTTATGGAGAGAAACGGCTCCCATCTGGGGTTCCTGGCAGCACCACTTGTCATAGTAGGAAATCCAAAAGTAGCCGTATTCGGGGCCCCAATAGCCCCAACTGTTCTTGCACAGCCAGGCCCCGTTTCCCTCCGGAGCCTGCGTGACCTTATTGTCGTCCCAGCCCACAATGGCAATGGCGTGGTTGGGGAGGGTGGAGTTGCTGGGTGGCTGGTAGTGGGCGTAATATGAGCCGTAGTCCTGAATAAACGAGCCGCTGTAGCACATGCACGTCCCCATGACGCCCTGGTCCATGATCTTCTGTTTGATGGTGTTGATGTTGCTTAAATCCGACCCTGCAACGTACCACTCGATGTCCCGCGGATAGTAGTAATGATAGTCTGGATGGTATCGATCGGGTGCAGTTGTGATGCCGGAATATGGCGCGTCGACCTCCCGGACTGCTCCCTCGCCCCGGGTCAGATACGCCGACGTGACCATGTAGTCGCCACCTTCATGCACGGTGAGTCCACCTCCGCCGGGATCGTCGTCATTGCAGTGCGTGTTGAACCCGTTCCACCAGTCCAGGTGGCGCTCCGACAGATTGGGCTCGCCGCTCTCCCCGGCCGCGGTCCAGTTGCCGGTAATGAGAAGGTTCCCCTCCATAGAGGCCATGGCCCCATGCGTCCAGCAGGTGCCAAAGGATCCCTGGTCCCGTATCCCGGACACATAGTTTTGACCCCCAACGTCCCGCAAATCAAAACTGCTCGGCGGATCCGCCAGGCATGTGACAGGCGGAGTAGCCAATAGCAATGTACCAAGCAGGAACAGAAACGAGATGATCAACGAGAAGCTTCCAATCATTCTCTTTTCCTTCATGATATGCTTCTCCTTCCTTTGTGAGTAGGTTAGCATTTACTTTCCTTCTTTTACAAATATACGTGCTTTTACGCATTTGTCAAGTGTTCCGAAGCATTAAATTGGGCAGCTTTACAATATGTCACTTGCCTGAGAACAGCATCC
This sequence comes from uncultured Ignavibacteria bacterium, assembly GCA_964588305.1. Taxonomy (GTDB): domain Bacteria; phylum Zixibacteria; class MSB-5A5; order MSB-5A5; family SM1-73; genus SM1-73. The sequence continues at coordinate 44,874 of CAZPOP010000007.1, read as the reverse complement.
GGCGCCAGAACCATCGCGGCACCAGACCTACTGCCTCCCTCGCAATCATGAGTCAACGCCGGCATGTTTCCCTTGATCAGAACGCTGGGACAGTTTTGCGAATGAAAAGCCCCAGCTTGAACCAAGCCGGGGCTTTTCTGTATGGGGTAAGAGTGGTTCTCCAACCAAGAACTAACAGCCGGGAGGCGATCCCCCGATGAACAGATAGTTTATGAGATACATCACGTCGGCAACGTCGACTACCTCGTCACAATTGGTGTCCCCCGCGGCAAAAGGATCGGGTGCAGATCCCTCTATGAAAAGATAGTTTATCAGATGCATGACGTCAGCGACGTCCACGGTCCCGTCGGCGTTGGCATCACCACGGAGATAGGTTCTGACCATAAATGACAAAGTGTCAGCATTGCAATAGTCTTGTGCCACTACGGTCAATCTTTCCGAAAACGCCGTGTCAGGGGCAGTGCCAATAACGGAGTCGCTCTGAATTGAACACCAGTGCGGGTATTCCACATAGGTGATCGCGTGAACATCATCATCCGGGTCGACTATGGCGGGATAATAGGCAAAGCTCTCCAGGAAGGCTATGTTGACGGTATCTCCTATGGGTGTTATCGCAGGAGGGACGTTTGAATGATCGATCACCAGGGTCACTTCTAAGGTGTCGGCTAAATCACCATCGAAGACGATTACCTTAAATGAGGTGTCAGGGTAATCGCATTCTGCGGCACCGGAGATGGTATCTCCGGCAACCGCACACCAGGAGGGATAGTCCTGGTAGCTTAATTCAAGTTCCGAACCATCGCAGTTGGGATCGGTTGCTGTGGCGACATATACAAACGGCGGCTCCCCTGGGACTGCGGTATCGGCTTCCAGTGAGGTAACAACCGGCGGGAGATTCGAACCTATGGGATTACAGCAATCATTCTCAGGGTGATTGGGGCAGGCATCGCAGCTATCGCCGATTCCGTCTTCGTCAGCATCCTCCTGATCCGGATTGAAAGCATAGGGGCAATTATCAAGCTCGCAGGTGTTTTCCGGGAAGCCGGGATTGCCATAGCCGTCAGCGTCGGTGTCGGTGCAGACATCGCAGCTATCGCCAATGCTGTCACCATCGGCATCCTCCTGACCCGGGTTGTAGACGGTAGGACAGTTATCGTCAGGACATTCGTTTTCCGGGTGACCCGGGTCGCCGTAACCATCACCGTCGGAATCCACACAGTAAACACTACAGCTATGGGCCGAGACCTGGAAATCATCAATGCCAGCTTCCACGACAGAACCATCAGCTAAGTCCGAGGCCTCGAAGCGGACTTTGACCTGACTGGTCGGCTCGATAAAATCACCGACCCAGAAGTCGTATTCTCTCCAACCGGAAGAGGTTACAGGTCCAATTGTCTCAACCGAAGTCCAGTCTGCCCCGTCGTTGTTGGATATATAGACCTTAAACAGATCGTTGTCCGGATCGTTCCCGTAATTGTTGGTATACCACAAGGCGTAGTGAATTCTGGCGTCAAGGTCCGCGCTGAGATCCATGGATGGTGAGATCAACCAGGTGATCCCACCATCGACGTCAGAATTGCCATACTCATTATCCGTGAGATAACAGTTACCTGAGCCATCAAAATCAGTGGGTGGATCACCCCGGTCACCCCCGCCCATGGGAACGCCGCGTTCCCAGGCACCGTCAGTAAGATAGGGATCGTTCTCCACTGTCCATCCCAGATCAGTTTCGAAGTCGTCAGAAAACACGGTGGTAAGTTCTCCCACCAGCGAAGAGTAGACGGAAGAAGGGGCATCGGATGGATTATATATAAACCCGGCCAGGACTCCTTCCGCGCTGAAATAGTATTCCGGCTCATCACTACAGCCGGGAGGCGGCAGGGTGGCTTCGTACAGATCTCCGCCTACGGATACCAAGGGCGAGGTAAGATAGGAGCCGCTGTAGTATCGATAATGAAGCATCCCGGTCCCCTCAATGTACTCGTCAGCGATTTCTCTGATCTGTACCGTGATCGTGGCTGGAATACCGGGATCGATGCACTCGGGCACACCGTCGGGGAGAAGGATCTCCAGGTAAGCTTCTGTCTCGCTCAAACCCTTGATGCAGAAGTTGAGAGTACCGGTCCAGGGCGGATCGTCATAGTAGTAGAGATCCAACCACTCCGAACCGTTGCGATAATAACTCTCTGTCGGGTTGGCCGCGGACTCCACTATGGTGCGATACTGCGCACCCAGCAAGACCGGGACGTCCGAGGTTCGGTCGTAGGGATGACCGCCGTCGGAGAGCTCCACATAGATGTAGAAATCGTTCCCCTCATCAAGCTCAACTGGCGTGTCTAAGTCGATGGTGTGGAATCCTGAATACTGGATGAAGCCGGACTTGGTGGAGAGTTCGTCCAGCAGTTGGCCGCCTTCGAAGCGGTCGTAGATTATTACCGTGTAGGTGACATTGTCTGCTGCAGTGAAGAAACTCACACCCGTGAGCTTCTCCTGGCCGCCAGTGGCACCAACCGCGGTGAAGGCGTTAAAGGCTTCGCTGCAATCCGTCTTGGTATCGCGCCAGCCGTGGTAATCATGATAATAGACTTGATCGTAGGCTAACGGTTCCACGTTCTGGTGGGAAACGGCCCCCATCTCGGGGTGCTTGCAGCAATGCTTGTCGTAATAGGATATCCAGAAATAGCCGTCCAAACCCCAGGAGCTTCCCCAGCTGTTCTTGCACAACCAGGCTCCATTCCCCTCCGGAGCCTGGGTGACCTTATCGTCATCCCAGCCTACTATGCCGATGGCGTGGTTGGGATCCGTGGGGTCGCTGGGGGGTTGGTAGTGAACGTAGTTCGCGTCCATGAATGATGCATCGTAACACATACACGTCCCCATGACGCCCTCATCCATGATCTTCTGCTTGATGGTGTTGATGTTGCTCAGATCCGATCCTGCAACGAACCACTCGACGTCCCGGGGATAATAGATGTGAAAACTGGCGTCCCACCTGTCGGGTGGTGAGCTGTAGGATTGCCCATCGATGTCCCGCACCGCCCCCTCGCCCCGGGTGATATAGGCAGAAGCTACCCGATAATCACCGCCTTCGTGCACGGTCAGCCCGCCGCCACCCGGATCGTCGTCATTGTTGTGCGTGTTGAAGCCGTTCCACCAATCGAGGTGATATTCGGCCAGATTGGGCTCACCGGTCTCCCCGGCGGCGGCCCAGGTGCCGGTCATGAGAAGGTTGCCCTCCATGGAAGCCATCACTCCATGAGTCCAGCAGGTGCCGCCTTGCTGGCTCTTGACCGAGGTCACGTAATCCACCCCTCCGACATCTCGCAAGTCGAAGGAACTGGGGGGGGCTCCCACACATATTTTGGGCACAGCGGCGAGGACCAACGCTGAAATGGAAATGGTTAACAGGAGCTCTACAACTGTTCTCTTTTGTTTCACTGGATCCTACTCCTTTGTTAGTTGAAAAGCGGTTATGTTCATGTCGAAGCGAATCCGGCAAAAAACAAACTGTTTTTCACCTGAAGTCGACACAGGAAAGCAACCCGCGAGTGTTGAGTTACGTTCCGATTCCTTTACTACTACAAATATACCTGTTTTTGCCATTTTGTCAAATGCTGCAAAGCTGTGAGCTGATAATTCATGCCCTCATCAAGAAGCTAAATGCTCAACCCAGTAGAGTGCCACCAATATCAAAATAGCATTTTACACAACATTCTTAACAGCACCCTGTTAAAACAAGGCTTGACAAATGGCAGTGCTAGTTATATATTAATATAGACTTACGGATATATGCAGGCAGGCGAACCCTGGCAGGCGGCAGGGCTTGTACCGCATCGGGCAATTTTGCCGATTCTTCGCAGAGAACGGCAGGTTCGTACTAACTTTGAAGAGAAATCGCAAATGACTGCATTTACCTTTCGAAACATTCAAATCAAAGCGTTACGTCATAACCTTACAAAAATCATAGCTGGGAGGTAAAAACCGATGAAGGGAGTAATAACAGTCTTTTCGGTCTGGGCGGCCTTGTCGCTCGCTGCTGTGGGGATGGCGCTAGCAGAGAATGAATCTGCAGGCTCGTCTTCAGGGATTTTCGACCTGAGGGAAGCAGGTAAAGCCGAACAAAGGCCTGGATGTGTCGATGTAGTTGTGACAGAGAGCAATGAGGATATCATCAGGCTCGATTACACGATCGGCGAATTCATTAGGGAAGAGGTGGAGATCGGTGGTAATGAATACTTCCGAATCCTGCTGGAGGAAGAATCAAATATTATGGAAAAGGGCATGCCCAATCTTCCCAAGATTTGCCGCAGCCTAATCATTCCGGATAAGGCCGGAATGGAGGTGCAGGTTATCGAAAGTGAATTTGTTGAGTATCAAACGCCTATAGCGCCCTCAAGAGGGCATATCTCGCGGAATCTGAATCCTGACAATGTGCCTCACGAATTCTCCGGAACATACAATTCGAATGAATTCTACCCGCCCAATGTTGCTGAACTTGGGTCACCGTACATTCTTAGAGACTTCCGGGGGATTACGGTCACCGTCTATCCTTTCGCATATAATCCACAGACTCAGACCTTGAGAGTTTATACTCATATCGCTCTAGAGGTAAGAAACGTCGGAGTGGACAATGAAAATGTCAGGATTCGTGATATCAATAAATGCAACCGGCATTTCGCCGACATTTACGAGAATCATTTCCTGAATTACGAAAACCATCTCTATAATCTTATAGACGAACGGGGGAGGATGATCGTTATCTCTCACGGTGATTTTGAGAGTACCATACAGCCTTACGTCGACTGGAAGCGCCAAAAAGGTATTCCAACCGAGCTTTACGATGTTGCAGATATCGGCTCGACTGCGGATGAGATCAAGACTTTCATTCAGACCGAGTACGACGCAGATGATGGATTAACTTTTGTCCAATTGGTTGGAGATGCCGAACATATTCCTACTTCCTTGATAAGCCGGGATTTCTGCGAGGGATTGGCCACCTCGGATCCATCTTACGCTTTGTTGGAAGGAGACGATAGTTATCCCGACATTTTTGTGGGTCGCTTTTCGGCAGCCACCGCTTCCGATGTCGAAACCCAGGTCGAAAGAACCATTTATTATGAGCGAGACTTAGTCGACGGCGATTGGCTGCACAAAGGAACATGTGTGGGCTCTGCCTGGGGAGAAGGCCATGGTTATATGGGATTGAGAGACAGGGAGTTGGTGGAAGTGTTGAGGCAAATGCTGTTAGGCTATACCTATACTGAAGTCGATCAACTATATGAGGGGGGCGAGCCTCCCTTCAGCATAATCCCCGTTCCGGTTCCGGAGTTCATGAATGCGATAAACGAAGGCAAAGGCATAGTCATTCATGAAGGGCATGCAGACTGTGAAGCCTCGTTCATGATTCCACCTGGCACGCCCACCCCTGGAGATATTTTCACCACGGACAGCATTTATCTTCTTACCAATGATTACATGTTGCCCTTCATGACCATTGGGGCTCCCTATTTAGGCAACTTTCAAATCGATCTCACCTCCCCCGAGGCATGGTTGCGAGCCACCAACAGCACCACGGGTGCCCCCATTGGCGCCATTGCGGTGTATTCTTCTTCGGTTGACCTGGACTATGCATCACCCCAGGCAGCTCAGCACGAGATGGTTGAGTTGCTGGTGAATGACAATCTGAATAGCATTGGTGGTCTTTTGTATAACGGAGCTTGCTTCTCCATAGATACATATGGCGCAAGAGGCGAAAAGACTTTCAAGTCATATCATATCTTTGGCGACGTTTCGCTGCAGGTGCGTACTGACACGCCCGCCGATATGACGGTGCAGCATGAGTCCGTCATCGATATTGGCTCCTCATCCTTCGAGGTCACGGTTTTCGGAGTGGCGAATGCGTTGTGTGCCATCTCCTACGATAACGCACTGCTTGGGTATGCGTACACAGACGATACCGATCACGCACTAATTCAGTTTGACCAGCCGATAAGCGTGGAAGGGCCTTTGGATCTTGTAGTGACGGCCTATAACAAGAAGACCTATATAGCGCAGATAACCTTCAACACTGGCGGATTCGTTCGTGGCGACGCCAATGGTGACGGTGAGATAGACGTGGCGGACATCACCTATCTGATCAACTATCTCTTTCTGGCAACATCCGCTCCTGATCCCTTATGGGTGGGCGATGCCAACAGCGATGGAGAGGTCGATATCGGAGATATTATCTATCTAATCAATCACATTTTTCTGGGAGGTCCGCCGCCGGGCTGTTAGCCAAAGCCAGCAGGGGAGGATTTGGCCAATCGAATATAGCCCCGGCCGAAAGTTCGGGGTCTGTCTCCTCAAGGGTTACACGGTTCCGGGCCACTTATGAATAGATAATTGATTAAATAAACGCCATCACCAATGTCCACCTCGCCGTCCACGTTAACGTCTCCACAGGCAGTGATAGGGGTGCACTCCGGCGCAGAACCACCAATGAACAGATAATTGACCAGATAGATAACGTCTCCAACGTCTATCTCCTGATCGGCATTAGCGTCCCCGCACACAAAGCTAGGAGCTATCCCTTCCCTCACCAGCGCCGGATCGCCATAAAGGTTGTAACAAAACATATTCCAGTATTCGGAATAATGCTCCCAGCTATAGGTTTGATTGATATAGAATTCAGAGTCATAGAGGGCGTCTCCAACCTTCTCGGGTCCGGTGGGCCCATTGATCAGGTAACGATTGAATTCATAGCAGTGAAGTTCACCCCCACCCTTAGACACCCAAACTACCCGGGTTCCGCTGACAATCCCCACGGAGGCGCCAAATGAGGGCTCGGTCAACAAATCGATTCCCAGATTGCCCCAGGCATTGGGTTCCGGATACCCTACCAGACAAGAAACGGCGAAAACGACGGACGGGTAATCGTCGTCCAAGTCAGAGCTGATGCTGATCAAGTCGGGCCACGACATCTCATCTGATTCCGGAACGCCATCGCCATCGTCCCACGACCATATCTTTCTGCCTACCCTGTTCGACCAGCCGTGAGCGGACCAGTTAACCACCCCGTACTGGCCGTCCCGCCAATCACCGATGAATGCGGCTTCGTTCAGCGCAGGCCAGTCGTAGGCGGAAGGTGCCAGGCCTTCTTGTTCGCTGTAGTGGCTGATTTGCCATCCGCCCATAATATCGGTCTCGATCGAATCCAGGATGGAGGCGCCGTCTTTTAATTCCCGAAGGGTGTAGTCTTCGTTGGCAAAATAAGCTATCGCTCCAGCATGCAGGGCCTGCTGCTTCCAGGTTCCGGTGTCCTGTTCAAAGGCAACCAGTTTGTTGAGGGTGTAGGTTATTCGGGAGCTATTGCTGACGGGAATGCGGCCGACATAGACCTCGGCCAGAAAGTCCGGGCTGTCCTCACCGTATTCGCCGCAGAAACCATCGCCGTCCGAATCCCAGGAGGCTGTATCCGGATCAGACAGATCTGCATAGTAATAATCAGTGGGTACGTCCCCGGCCCAGGGCCAGGCCGAAGGGTCGCCAGCGCCGTTGGCATGGTTGCCGGGATCCGGATAGCAGTAGCGCATGGGAATGTTGGCATAATCGCCGACCAGAAGTACGTATTCGATACCCCAGGGTATGTAGTTGCATCTGAGGAAGTTGCGAATCTTTTCCGCGAGGTCGCCGCCAGCCTGACCGGCAATCTCGGCGTCGGTAGTCAGGACAATCCGGACATCATACCCCAAGAAGGCCTTCCAGTTCGGGAGGTTGGAAGCCATAATGGAGCTTTGATAGGCGCCGGTAGTGATGATCACATACTCGTGCGTCTGAGACCAAGCGGTGGGCCGTAATCCAGTGGGTCGATATAGCTCCTCTATCTGTTGATAGTTTACGAAAAGCCTTGAGGCTTTTTCGTCAGCCAAGGTATCCCACCTTAGCTCTTCGACTCTTTGACCTTCAGGGCTGCCGGCAGACGGCAAGCCGAAGTGAATTATGATTTGGGCAGCGTCATAGTGAATCAATCTGCCCGATTGGGGATGGTAATCGAATGGGTAGAAAGAGACGCACGCATAGGAATATTTTCGCAGAGTGCCTGAACCTGTAAGTTTTCCTCTCTCTTGGGGATAGGCTTGATCCGATGAGTAGACTGCCTGATTATTCGTTTCCCACTCCTTTTGCATCTTCTCTATGAGTTCCGCATACTGCAGCGGGTCGGCCAAGGGCAGAATCGGTGGAGTCGGCATAACACGGTATGTGCCTGGCAATTGGGTGCCGCCAATCCCTTTAACCTCAACAGATTGAACCGTCGCCCCAGGCGGCAGGGCAATCAGGAAGCTCTTGGCGGATAACATGGGTTTGCCAGGAGCCATCAAATAGCCAAAGCCATCCATTTCAATGCCTTGCCCGTTTTCCCCGCTTGTGATATGATATTCGCCGGCGCTGAACGTGATGGTCAAATTCTTCCCGTCTTCTGACCCAACGTCAACAGATTCGTCCAAACCCGAAAGCCCCTGAGCAGAGGAGATTCTGACCATCATGAGTAACAATGAGATGGTCAAGATAAAGCTTCGAGTTAATTCCTTTTGTTTCAGGGTGACCTCTTTTTTGATTTAACCGTCAATTACACCCTACGCCGAGACGACCCCAACAGATCAGAAAGAGACTGCCTTCGCGAGTCGACCCCGGAAGGCAGCCCAAAAGTCTCCAGTTTAATCTACCATCTTCCTGCTACTATTAATATACGTTCACGCCCTGATCTGTCAAGACCTATTCGGAGTCGTAGGCTCTAGGCTGCCTTGCTGGGACAGAATTTGTGAATTTATTCCTTGACATCTGGGAGGATTTGGTTAACTTACATTAGTATAGTTCCTATCTACCAGACAAGAACTTTTTTAGGCAGAAGAGGAGAATAGTCTCTTGAGTCACTCTTTTTTAAGAAGGAGGAGCAAAATGAAGCAAAAGCTTGTTCTTCTTTTGGTTCCATTGTGGCTGTTGTTTTTTGGTATCTCCTGGGCTCAATGCCCCGAGGATCCTCTTGATCTGGGCTATTGTGATACCATGCACGTTGTTCCCTGGGCGTGGACCGACACCTGCTATGTCTATGGTAGCGAGACGATTTGTGTGAACGACCCGGGCGATGTGTTTCCCTGTCTTTTCTACGTTTCCTTTGTCGTCACCCATGATTCGAATACCTTCTGGTGGGAAGCCGGTGAGCGTTGGGTGCAGGACTCGCTGGCTGGGTTTACTGTTCCTCTCACTTGGGCTTATACAAATCCAGCCACGTATTGCATTCTGCCTACTTACCTGAATGACGGATTCTCTGTGGATAGCTACATGAGCATATGGCGTGACTTCGGGGGCATGGAGAACAGGATCAAGCTGTTGAATGACGGCTGTCCGATGCCTCCGTGTTGGGATACCTATGCTGATATTAGCAATGACGACCCTTACCGTGCGTATTTGTATGCTCTCGCCACAAACCCAATGGCTCAAAGGTGGTGGGAAGGAGAAAGGACTCTTTTTGCCACTCTAACCTTCAAGGTCGAAGATACCACAACCGTTTGTATGGATACGACTTTCTGGCCCCCGATCGATCATCTTGCATTCGTCAGACACGACGCGCAGATTTACTGCCCGAGGGACAATATGCCGTTGTGCTTCAAAATCCTCGAGACCGGGGACGTCAATGCTAACGGCATAGTGGATGTGGCGGACGAGGTGTATTTATACAATTACTTGTTCATGGGAACGTCTGAACCCATTCCATATGAAGCAGGAGACCTTACCCAGGACGGGATAGTGGACGTGGCCGACCTGATTTATATGATCAATTATCTGTTTATATCGGGACCTGTACCTCCGGTCGCAGTGATCTCTCCTGTGGACGACTAACGACTCTTTTCACCTTCGATAATTTTGCCGATCGGGATTGAGCACGTAGGGCGGGCACCCCTGCCCGCGGAATGTTAGTTTTTGTTTTTATCTAGAATCCCCCTTTTCTAAAGGGGGACTAAAGGGGGATTGAAAAGACTGTCATGCTGAGTCTTCGACCCTGAGTGCAGACCGAAGGGCGAAAGCGAAGCAACTCGTCTTTAGAGGTCTTGTAGGCCGTTGAGTTGACCACTTGTTGTTGCGGGGTACCCTTACCCCGCAACAGTATGGAGCCTGCGCCGAACCACACGGTTCTGGGGCTTGTGGAACCATTGCTGCGACCTTTATAGGATTAAAATCATCCCATCCGTTCCATCCGCTTAATCCGTTGACCGTGAATCCGCTGACCTGAATTTTTCCCCAATTTGTGATGGGGATTTTAGAAGAAGAGGGCTTAATTGAGCATGTGAAGAAAAACCTGAGACTCAAGCAGTAGGCAATTAACACAAAAAAGCCCACGATGCATCGGCATTAGGACTTGTCCCGCCCTTCGGTCCCGCATTTCGTCCTGCCCTTCGGTCCCGAGACCTCAGGGTCGAGGGAAGACTCAATATCGAAGGAAGACCTCACTTCGTGCCGAGCGCACTCAGTGCGAGGCAGGGTCGAAGGAAAGGGCTCGCTCCGAGGGAAATGCCGGTGCGCTTCCTTCGCCAGCTTGGGGAATTCCCCGCCCCTGGCAGTATCTTGAGACTATTCCCGAAGCATCAGGAAAGCACGTTTCGTCTTGGGTGACGGGCATTCCCTTCTCCTTCTCCCTGGGCCTCATCTCGAACTGCTGTGACCTAACGTCTGGAACTAAGCAGCTGTAAAATCAAAACTGCGTACTCCGTACACTTTACCGTTTTTTTTATTAACCACAAAAACTGACTAAAACCACCGAGCTTTTTGCAATCTGCTTGAGTGATTCGTTTGGCGTCGTCTATTTATGCTTCTGGATTAAAAAGCAAAATTGTCCGCAAAATAATAATTTAACGAAATTTGTTTCTCTGTGGCTTTTTCTAGCAAGCCTTCCAACTAAGCTAATAATCATATTAAGGGGAGATTCTTTATCCCACCATCGAGAAAAGAACTTGGGACACCCCATCCCACGCCGAATAATAAGAGTAAGAGCATCAATACTAGGCCTGACCTCTATCAACTGTAAGCCTGCTTCCGCTATAAGAAAACGAAAACCGTAGGGAGTATAATTCCATAGACTGTAGGAGTGATATGGCTCCAGTTGAGAGGTGGACCCAACAAAATAGCCGTTTGGTTTAAGAACTCTCTGCACTTCCTTCAACAGCCCGATTGGGTGTCTTACGTGCTCAAATACTTGATTACAATAGACCAAATCGAAATAGTTATCATCAAAAGGTATATTTACGCCGTCAAATGAGGCAAATTCTGCATCTGTTCTTCTCCTTGCGGTGACTCCTGGTGAATTCTCAATATCCAGTCCAATCCATCTTACGGTTGGATTATTCGCCCGAAAGAAGTCTACTGAATTCCCGGTACCGCACCCAAGATCCATCACTGTTTCGATATTATTCTTTTGTAATAAGAGACGTTTAGCGAGGAAATTTGAGGTTACCTGTCGACTATGATCATTCGGTATACACCATTCCTTAAACATATCTTCCCGCATAATAGATACTCCCATATATATGGATTACTATTTATCGCCTAACAGTGATTATACCGTCTGTATAATACGGGAAACGCAGATTGTCTTTTTCTGTATAAGAAGTTCCCGCCTCCCCTTGCCTTTTCGTGTAATGGTGTTCATATCGACCAGTTACCAGCTTCTTTTCTGTCAACCGCTCCCGGTTTATACAGACTGTATAAACCGGCCTACAGCCTGTCAACCGGGCTCCGCACGCCGTACCCCCCTTGTTTAGCACATGGGTGTGAATCATAGTCGTCTTCACGTCCTTGTGACCAAGGAGTTCCTGGACTGTCCGAATGTCATAGCCGGCCTCGGCCTCACAATAGAAGCGAGCGGTTGACCGTTGCTTCTCATTGAGTATTTCTGACACATGTCTCTTTTCTCGCTACACTCCTAATCGCATGCATGATTTACTCGCCAACCAGTGACACTCTGGATATATTTATCATAACCCGGTTTCTCGCGAAATCAATTTTTTTTGTATTATTGATTATAACCATTTATGCAACCTTGTCAAGAATTTTTTTAGGAGGCTTTCCCTATTGGGATATTTCTAACACCATATACGGCTTCTTTCCCTCCACCAGAGAGCAAAATCACCATAACTTTAATGCTGAAAAGGATAGCTCCACCGTTTATGGGAGACATGAATATATGAAGCAAGCCTCAAGGTGCAGTTCTGTAGGTCGGGCAGTTGACTCAAATGAGGCTGCGACCGAAGGAACTCGTCCTGTCTTCGACCCTGAGGTCTCAGACCGAAGGGAAGGCTTGGTCTGAGGGAGCTACCCGACATTCCAGGTACGCCAGTTCGTAGGGCGGGCACCCTGCCCGCCGAATGTTAACTTTGTAGGTCGGTCAGTTGACTCAAATGAGGTTGCGACCCAAGGAAGCTACCCGACATTTAACTCACGACAAATCCATCCGACCTTCGACCCTGAAGAACTTCCCTTCAGCACTTGCCACCACGTCGCCGGTCTCATCTCTGATCTCGCCTTGGGCCAGGATTATTTTGCCCCTGTCCCCGGTGGGGTTTCCTTCACTTGTTGTTGCGGGGTACCCTTACCCCGCAACAGTATGCGGCTTGCCCCGAACCATACGGTTCTGGGGCTTGTGGGACCATTGCTGCGACCTTTATAGGATTAAAATCATCCCATCCGTTCCATCCGCTTAATCCGTTGACAGTGAATCCGCTGACCCGAATTCTGCCCCAATTTGTGATGGGAATTTTAGAAGACGGGGGCTTAATCCAGCACGTGAAGAAGAGCCTGAAAGTCAAGCAGTGGGCAATGTCTCATTTTCCGTTGGTGAAGAACACTAACCGAAAGCGAGGTGCGCCCCTGTACCGGTGTGCATGCCCAGAGCCATCCTTCGCTATCCTTTCACCGTCTTATCCCTGAGCAACCCCATCTCGAAGAGAAATCTGGAGGGTTCTTTTGGCCAACCCCTATATCTTTCTGCGTAACTGAGGGTTAAAGTCTTAATGGTCCTGGTAATTGCAACGAAACAGTTACGTCGCTCTTCCTCCATCTCTGGACTATTGTCACCTTTTTGTTTGCTCTGGAAGGAAGGTAATTCATCGTCAACAAGACCAACTAAGTAGACATGTTCGAATTCCTTGCCTTTTGCTCCATGGATTGTCATTAGAACGACTGTGTTTGGTTTGGGAGAAGGTTCCTTCGAGTGCATTTGTAGTTCTTGCAGGAAAGCCTCCAAGGTTATTTCAGTGCCTAGCGATTCAGTTATTTCTCTCATCAATTCTTCCCATACCGAACGTTCTTCCTCATAACGAGTAAAAACTTCGGTATTCGGATCGTTGTTAGATTGCTTGTGTGCTTGAGATAGCTTGCTAAACCAATCAAGTGCAAGTCTACTGAACTCGCGGAAATCTCTCCCTTCTCCCAAGTAACGTGATGCCTGGTTAATTACTTCTTTTACTGAGGCATTTGGACTTTTTTGACGTACAATCTTGATCCAGTGCTGCAAGTAGCCAAGGTTCGACCCTTGGGCTTGCTCGACAACATCTTCGAAATCAACTTCTACTTCGGCAAGCTGAGCAAAAGAGCCACATACTGCCTCCAAGTGGTCACGATTTTGTCTATCATTAGCAAGACGAAGAATGGAGTGAAGCCACACGAAGGGAGTGCTTTCAAATTCGTCTTTTCGCTGGGAGATTACAGCAGGTAATCCTTCTCTTTGCAGTGCCCGCTCCACACCTTGGAGCAGTTTACGGTTTCTTCCTAATACTACAACCGAACCCAGATGGGCCGAGTGGCGATCCTTAATGTCTCTGGCTATTCCGGCTGCTTCAGCCTCAAAGTCGGGAAAGACCGGCAATAGACGTACAGTGTCTCTACCTGGTCCTGGGCCAGAGCGAAATGCTTCAAGCGGTTTTTTGTCGGATGTTCTCAAAAAGTTATGGCGAATGAGATTATTAGCCAACTCTACAATCTCAGGTGGACATCTATAGTTCATAGGTAACTGGATAACCTTCGGCGAGTAATCGTTCAGAAACTTCTCAATGCGTTTGTGACTCGCCCCATTCCATTGATAGATGATCTGATCATCATCTGCCACCACGAATATACTCTTGTGTTTATCTTCGGTCAGAGCACGTACAAGGGCATATTGGGCATGATTCATATCTTGAAACTCGTCTATGCAAATATAGGGATAAACTGTCCGATAGCGTTTGGCAAAAGCAGGAAACTTCGTGAACAACTGATATGCTTTGAGAATCAGGGAATCGAAATCGAGAGCATTCCGTTTGGTTAGTTCCGCTTCATAGGCTGGATAAACAGCGGCCATTCGTTCACCGAATTTGGGGTCCTTGAATACCTGACGACAGTCCTCGAAGGGAATCAAAAGTGACTTCAGACGTTTTATAACTGGCAGCGTCTTTTTGTCCAGATCAGTTACTTCTACATTAGTCATCTTCTTGGCTTCTTCCACTGCATCATTCAATACAGCCTGTAAGTCAATGTCCTGCGAATATACTTGAAAATTGGGATTGATGTTTAAATGTGTTCCATGTTGGCGCAAGACATCCGCACAAAATGAATGAAAAGTTCCCAGGAAAAGGCGTCCCTCTTGCCCGGGTACAAAATTGGTCACACGGCTTCTCATTTCATCTGCCGCCTTATTGGTAAAGGTCAGACCGAGGATGCGGAAATTTTTGTCGCGACTAGAATCAAGAATACGCGCTATTCGGCAAGTCAGGACCCTTGTTTTCCCCGAGCCCGGACCTGCCAATACCAACAGCGGGAACTCATCCCATTTCGCTGCTTCTCGCTGAATAAGGCTAAGTTGTTTCCAAGCTACGGTAAATTGCGCTGTACTCATGTTATAATGCCTTTGCAATTATGTCTTTGATAGCCAGAGAAAAAAACTGTGGGACTCTGGTTTGGTCAGCCCTTTCTGCTCGTAGCTTTTCGATTAATGCAATTGCAAAGCTTGTTTTGTCTTTCCTTTTTCTTATGCTGTTGACCAGTTCATCCTCAAATCCTACGTCTCCCCTCTGCTCGGTTAAACTAATGGTCCGCTCGGATAGAATCTGCACATATTCTTGATCGAATCCGTTTTTCACAAGGAACATCTCCAAGTCTACTCCATCTCCTGGTAGAGGTCGGGCAAGTTCCTGCATCTCTTTATGTGTCAGACCACACTTCTTAACCTGCTTTACAAAGTCTTTTCCTGCATCATCGTTATCACAAACCATAACCCACGGAATTTCAAAAGTCCTCGCCAGGGCAACAAAAGCACCCGGGGAGCCATTGTTCTGGAAGTCTATCACCGTTACTCCCGCTTGATCAAATGGGGTACCCAATAATTCCGCGAAATATTGAAACAATAGGTAATCGCTCTGACCCTCACACAGAAGCCAGCCACGTGCAAAGAGTGCCTCCCCGCGAATGCGCTTTACGTATGTTTCGAGATCCGCAAGGTCACTCTCGTCAAGGTATAATTGGGACTCTACACACAATCTCTTGAGCGCAGCATGGACCCGTTGTTGTGCTGGGTAGAAGGTAAGCAGATTGCGGTACTCGCTCCGGTCTACTTTGCCATTCACGGTGAGAGTGTGATTACCTTCGTGATAGTGAAACTTGGAGTTGCTAGCGCAAAACGTCAGTAAGCTAGGGGTATTTGGCACCTCAGCGGTGAAGGAACGCTTGACGTAAAGGACTTTGGAGCGCGGACCATCGCAACGAAACATCCGAATCTGTGTCAATGGGATTTTTTGAATAAAATAGGGTGAATGAGTTGAGATGATCTTCTGGCTTTTGATCTCGCTCAAATTTGTCCCCAGCGTACGAGTTGCTTGTGGGTGAAGATGTCCCTCTGGTTCCTCCAAAGCCAGAATAGCCTCTGTTTCTGGTTCAAAGGTCGGCTTGAGAAGCACATCAATGTACGCCTGGAAGAGAAAAAGAACTGACAAACTCTGTACACCTTGCCCGTGACGCGCAAGTGGAAAGCCAATTTCACTTCCACGGGTCTTGATCACTACCTCCGCTTTCGACATCAAATCCCAAGCCTTGAGAGGCAGTGCCTGGATTGAAGTCTTTTGCTCTGCTCTCAGTTCCATGATTTTCTGGGCTTTGTCCAATGTGAGTCTTACGCGTTCAAGCCTGGGGTCCGCTTTCAGCAAGTCCTCATTGAGTTCTGCTAGGATATCCCCGAAAGTCTTTCTCTGCTCATCGCTGATTTCCAAATCGCGAAGAATGCGTCCCCAGAATTGTGATCGCGGAGAGAACTCGTGTGTAGAGTCACGAAGGGAGGACAGGTAAAAGCATCGGACATAAATGAGGAATCTTGTAAGGTTACGAGGGTCTGCGCCTTTTCCCCCTAACGCCTGCCCATCGAGTGCAAGAAATTCCCACTTAGTGACCATTTCTTTAGCAAGTGTATCATATTGGCTCGACAACCTCAATCCTATAGAATCCAAATCAATAACAGGGTCTGTTTGGATGATATCAGAAAGAGCTTGAACCAAAGGATCGGACCATTCATTAGGCGCGTCCTCGCGAAACCAAAGTTGAATAACAATACCCCCACTCGATTGAGGTGAGTCCTCAGCTTTGACCATAAGATAGTCATATTCGTCAAAAGGATTTTGGCGACCCGCTGCCCTCTGAGGCAATGCAATCCTCAACGCGTCGAGCAGTGCCGTTTTCCCAGAATTGTTCGTACCGACTAAAACAGTGGTGTCTTCAATAGGAATTGCCACATCTGCTAAACAACGAAAATTCTTAATAATTATTTGTCTGAGTTTCATTCAACATTCTCCCATAGTACTTTAGCTTCCCTTCTTAATTATAGGGTGCAGAACTCTAATATGACTCAAAATAAACGCTTTATTGCGTTTAAGCCTTAAATGCCGTTACGTATACCCTTGTTACTCCTTGCACTCAACCCACTTGTTCGGGGTGTCTTGATGGTGAACCCTTTAGCTTTTGCTAGTGATGTTGCGGTGTAACCCTCCCCCGCAACAACCTTCCGGTGTCGCTTATGCTTCTATTCTAAATGATTCCCTTGAAAATGTCAAGAATCTTTAGCCTATCCGAATACAATATGTCTCACTCCGTAGGGCCTCTTTCCCTTCGGCAGAGCGCAAAATCACCACAACTTCAATGGTGAAAAGAATACCTCCACCGTTTATGAGAGACATGATCTTAAATAGGAGAAAAAAAGTTCCCTCTCCCCTGGGGGAGAGGGCTAGAGTGAGGGGGTAGTTTCTATTTCGATATGAACCTTACAACTGATACCCATTCCCAGGCTCAAAATTCGGACGACGATGACGTCCTGGGCCGTGAACTCGATTCAAGCGGAAAGTCTAAGGACTTAAGGCTCTTGGAAATACTAATCGACAAGGCCATTAAGACCCTGGAAGACAACTCCTGTAAGCCCAGAATCCGGGATGCCCTGAAGGCTATCCAGCTTAAGGAGAAAGTGGCCAAAAAATCGGATGCCGAAAAATTCTTCTGGGAGCAAATTGAAGAAATAAGACAAGAGGAGCTGCCAAAACTCTATCCCGACTCCAAGGATACCGAAGGCCTGGAAGCTCAGCTTCTAACCGCCATCGCAAGGCTCAAACATCACCTGAAAAACGGCATTCTTCCACTCAAACTCATTGCCGACACCTTTAATCAAAGCAGGTCCGAAGAAAGCCGGCTTTCTTATCAGCGAATTGCCCGGCTTCTCTCCAAAATCGGTTTCAGAAAGGCCAAAACACACGGCGGGTACTCCGCCATACTCTGGG
This sequence comes from uncultured Ignavibacteria bacterium, assembly GCA_964588305.1. Classification (GTDB taxonomy): domain Bacteria; phylum Zixibacteria; class MSB-5A5; order MSB-5A5; family SM1-73; genus SM1-73. Next base: position 27,058 of record CAZPOP010000007.1, on the reverse strand, counting down.
ATGAAAATCTGCTTCCTCCAAACGCATTTCCTAAAGCCGACGATTCCTGTCCATTGGATGACTCAAAAAAAATTCAAAATGATCCTCACCAAGCTCACCAAGGTCACCAACCCCGGCTCCAGTCGAGTCCGCTCACGACAAATCCATCCGACCTTCGACCCTGAAGAACTTCCCTTCAGCACTTGCCACTACCTCGCCGGCCTCATCTTTGATCTCGCCTTGGGCCAGAATTATTTTGCCCTTGTCCCCGGTGGGCTTTCCTTCCAAAAAGAGCCTCTGTCCGATTTTAACCGGCTTTTTGAATCTGACCTTGATTTCGCAGGTCACAGTCAGGATATCCTGCGCCAGAATCGACTTGATCATTACCTCGTCCAGAAGGGTGGAGAGTATGCCCCCGTGCAAGATGTCCTTGTATCCCTGGAAGTGATCCCCAACGACGTATTCTCCTATGGCTTTGCCGTTTTCGTAGTAGAACTCCACGTTCAAACCGACTGGGTTTTTGTCCCCGCAGACGAAGCATTGGCCATACCTTTTCAGAGGTTTCATGCTTTCTCCTTTCCGCTTGTCAAAGTCGTGTCTTTCCCTCAACAGTGGCCGGAACGTACTCACATGTACCCATTACGGGTGACAAGGGTCTCTCCTCTGATGACAAGCTTCTTGCCGGTACGACGAGGTGCAGGAATATCAGCGCGGAAGTATGTGGCAACGGTGGGGCCTTGCTTATGTGTCAGGAGATTTAGCTCTTTGTGCGCAGGGCGCAAAGCCAGTTATTTTCGAAGACAAAAAAGGTGGCGGCTTAGAAAGCCGCCACCTTCGGAAGCTCGTTGTCCATGAGTAAAGAATACTCGAATTGGATCAACCTGAAGATATCTTTTCGCTGCCTTTACTTTTGTGCCGGCATTTCCAGAAGCTTGGGTGTCTCCGTGATCGCCGTGACTGCCCCGGTTCCATACTCCACAAGCTGCAAGGTCTTTGATGCAGAAGTGCTTTTTACTATGCCAAAGAGCGGTACCTCGTCACTGGTCCAGGTGTCTGTCACCTGCTTGCCTTCGGAGATATCCTGGGTGTGTGTGCAATCGAAAGTCTTCATCTTGGTCTTGATCTTCTCGGTTGCCACTTCTTTGGGTTTCGGCTCGGCGGGTTTGGCTGCCTCCTTGGAAGGCTGATTCATTAAGCTCACGAATGCCTGAGGCAGCTCGTTGGCTGGATCCTTGCCGGATTTGTAGATCATCCTTTTGACCACACCCGGCTTCTGCGGATCACCAGAGATCAACATCTTGATGATATAGACATTACCGGCCTTGGGACTAGCCTGCTCGATTTCATACCAGAAGAAGTCCCCCTCCCCCTTGACCTTCTCCATACCGACAATGGAGAGCTTATAAACGTTCTCGGCGTTGTTCTTGTTGTCGAAAAGTTCATACTTGACGTAGGTACCTACCTCGGGAGTCTTGAATTCAGCATACAGCTTAGGCATCCCCAAAATGCCAGGTATCTGTGCCCTCAACGGCTCTGTTTGCGAAAAAGCCAAAACGAAAGCCGCCAGGAGCAGGACACAGGTGAAATACCTTTTGGAAAACATGGCACTCCTCCTTAGAATTTAAGTGTTTATTGATTGGTTCGAATTAGAATTATTCAACCCTTCGCTTCTTCCAAACCCGTGCTTTGTGGATACTTCCTGTCCTATGGCTCCGATGAGGTTTGATTTTTTCTGAATACCCATCAATACGTTTTTCCTTATATCGACTCATTTAACAAATGTTTTACGAAAATGTCAAGTCTTTTTCAAGGCCTCGCCCTTTTTTTCTTGACAAGGAAGCCTCTTTGGTTTATTCATAAAAAATAATCGCTAGAACCAGGGTAATTTCATTTCGTTATGGGTAGCCGGGAAAGAAGTCCAAGAACCTCAAAGAGTTTCATGAGGGGGTGATGCCTATGGACAATAGCCATTACTGAATCCATTCCAGTCATGAAGCTAGTCAAGCTGCGGTAAGGAGGTGACGCCATGCAAGCATGACGGCGTCAGAAATTGCGGGAGTCGAAGTGTGGCCATAAATCTCAATGTTTTGGAGGGTTTAGAAATGAAGAAATTCTGCGTTTTTCTGGTAATCCTTGTCTTCGCCTGGGCCTCGTTGGCTGTGGCTGAGGATTTGAAGGTCAAGTCCGTTCCCGACAAGTCAATCTCAACTGGCGAAGTCGAATTTGTTAAAGGGGAAATACTGGTAAAGTTTCAAGAAGATGTTTTCAAGCAGGAAATATCTGATCTGACCAACACTCTTGGGACTGCCGTTCTCTCGGAGCACCGGGGAGGAGTCAGAAGACTTAGCGTTCCGGCTGGAAAGACGGAGCAGGAGTTCATTTCTCTTCTGCAGAGTGACCCGCGTGTTGAATACGCTGAGCTAAACTCTATCTGCCATGCATTCATGACACCCAATGATCCATACTATTCATATCAGTGGCACTTTCCCAAGATGAACTGTTCTACCGCCTGGGACATATCTACGGGGTCAGGTGTTGTGGTGGCGATTTTGGATTGCGGGATAGCGTATGAGAATTATCCCGTGCCCTCCTATGAGTTGAACACCGTTCAGTCCGGTGTCACCAACTACGTGCAGGCGCCGGACCTTGCCGGGACTGCATTTACCGCCGGGTACGATTTCGTTAACAGCGACAGCCACCCTAATGACAATGACGGACACGGAACACACGTGGCGGGGACGGTGGCGCAGACAACCAATGACGGTTACGGTGTGGCAGGAGTGGCCTTTAATTGTACCCTGATGCCGGTGAAGGTGCTCGACTACACCGGCTCTGGAACCGCGAATTGGCTCGCGGACGGGCTTTACTGGGCCGCAGATCACGGAGCTGACGTTGTCAATATGAGCATGGGGTGGCCGGCTGGCTATAATCCTGGATCTACGGTTCAAAATGCCATCATATACGCATACAACCATGGCGTCGTGCTGGTAGCAGCTTCGGGAAACGAGGGGGTGGGGACAATCTCATATCCTGCCAAGTATTCTCAGGTGATCGCGGTTGGAGCCACCAGGTACGACGATGATCTTTCATACTATTCCCAGTATGGCAATGAACAAGAGGTGGTAGCGCCCGGCGGCGATCTGACCGTGGATCAGAATGGAGACGGTTACGGGGATGGCGTGCTCCAGCAGACCTTTGAATGTTATGATCCCGGGCCACCGGAGGTTCTTGCGGACCCGACCAGTTTCAGCTGGTGGTTCTTTCATGGTACCTCCATGGCTTGCCCGCACGTCGTTGGCGTGGTAGCAATGATGATTGCCAATGGTCAAACCGGTATTGAGAATATTCGAACCATCCTTCAGGAGACCGCCCAGGACCTTGGTGCAGCGGGATGGGATCAATATTACGGTTACGGATTAGTCGATGCCTACGCCGCACTCAACTATGGCGGCGTTCCGCCGGTGGCCGAATTCTCAGGTTCGCCCACATCTGGTTGTGCGCCACTGACGGTCGATTTCACTGATGAATCAACCGGAGATATCGATACCTGGGAGTGGAATTTCGGGGACGGTACTGCCCACTCATTCGTACAGAATCCGTCTCACCAGTACACCAGCGCAGGCGACTACACGGTTAGCCTGACCGTGACCAATGCGTACGGAAGCGACACCGAGACCAAGACCGGTTACATCACCGTCAACGACGTCCCGACGGCTGATTTCAGCGGCAGCCCGACTTCCGGTGAGGTTCCGCTCACAGTGAACTTCACGAACCTGTCAACCGGCGCGGCATCGTATTCTTGGCAGTTCGGTGACGAAGGCACCTCGACGGCAGCCAACCCGAGTCACACCTACACCGAGGCCGGGACTTACACTGTGGCTCTGACGGCGACGAACTCGTGCGGGTCAGATGCGGAAACGAAGCCCGACTATATCACGGTGACCTGCACTCCACCCACCGCTAATTTCACCGGTTCGCCGACTTCGGGTGAGGTGCCACTAACGGTCAATTTCACCGACCAGTCGACGGGCGCCACCTCCTGGTCATGGGACTTTGGTGATACCGAGACTTCGAGCCAGCAGAATCCAAGTCATCAGTACGCGGACGCCGGCACCTATACCGTGGCACTGACTGTGACCAATGCTTGTGGTTCCGATACTGAAACTAAGACCGACTATATCACGGTCACCTGCACTCCTCCGGTGGCGGATTTCGTCGGATCCCCGACTTCAGGTAATGCGCCACTGAATGTTGACTTCACCGACTTGTCGACCGGTGCCACTTCGTGGTCCTGGGATTTCGGTGACGGCATTGGCACTTCTACCGTTCAGAATCCAACCTATGAGTACACCGCTGTGGGAACCTACACTGTGACTTTGACTGTGACTAACGCCTGCGGTTCCGATATGGAGACCAAGACCGATTATATCGAAGTTACCCCACCCGATGAGTGGACAGTGATTACCTATGATGACTTCGAAAGCGGCTGGGGCAATTATACGGATGGTGGCGGTGACTGTTATCTTTATACTGGTGGTACCTATGCCCACCAGGGGAGTAATGCTGCGGACATCCAGGATAACAGCGGCGTGGCTTCGTCATTCTACCACACTCTGGGTTACGATGTATCAGGCTATGCTGAGCTGAAGGTGGATTTCTGGTTCATGGCTGTAAGCATGGACAATTCCAACGAGGACTTCTGGCTTCAGTATTACGACGGCTCCAGCTGGCAGACTGTGGAGACGTGGGCTCGAAGCATAGATTTCGAAAACAATCAGTTCTATCACGAAACCGTTTCCATCTCCAGCAGCCAGTACAACTTCCCGGCCAATGCTCAGCTTCGGTTTATGTGCGACGCCAGCGGTAACCAGGATGATGTCTATATCGATGAAATTGAGTTTAGAGGATTAGGGGGTGAGATACCTCCAACGGCTGAATTTGTCGGAGAGCCAACCAGCGGATATTACCCGCTTTTGGTGAATTTCACCGATCTCTCCGCCGGGAATCCCACCGGCTGGAGCTGGGACTTTGGCGACGGCGTGGGAACATCGACCGAGCAGAATCCGAGCTACACCTACACAGGGGCCGGAACGTACACGGTTACACTGACCGCCACCAATGCCTACGGTTCGGACCAGGAGATTAAAGTCGACTATATTACCGTCAGCACACCTCCGCCTCCGACAGCCGACTTCGTGGGGGATCCGACCAGCGGCTATGCGCCTCTCACGGTTGATTTCACCGACCAATCGACCGGCAATCCGATTAGCTGGAGTTGGGACTTTGGCGATGGCGTGGGAACGTCGACCGAACAGAATCCGAGCTACACTTACAATAATGTGGGTAACTATACCGTGACACTGACTGCGACCAACGCATACGGCTCAGATGATGAGATCAAAACGGATTACATCACCGTAACCGAACCGGGTGAGGACGTGATGCATGTTCACTCCATAGAAGTTACCCGACAGGCCTTCTGGAGATGGGCTCGGGGAATAGCAACCGTTACCATTTACGATCAGGGAGGTGCTCCCGTATCGAATGCCACCGTGTACGGCGTTTTTTCCGGGCCTACTTCCGGGAGCGCAAACGGTAACACCAACGGCAGCGGTCAGGTGACATTCTACACCAACTATGTGAGAAGTCCATCGGGCGAGTGGTGCTTCGAGGCGACAAACGTTACCAAAACGGATTGGACTTACGATCCGGACGCAAACGAGGTGACCAAGGCCTGTGAAAGCGGCCCGGTCTTCAAGTCGGTTGCCCAACTGCCGGAGGAGTTCGGCCTGAGCCAGAACTACCCCAACCCCTTCAACCCGGTGACCCAGTTCACGCTCGATTTGATCGAGCAAACCCGCGTCAGCGTCGTGGTTTACAACGTTGCCGGGCAGAAGGTGCGAGCGCTGGCGAATGAGGTTATGCCAGCAGGATCTCATACCCTCATCTGGGATGGTACACACGAAAATGGACAGGCTCTTTCAAGCGGCGTATACTTCTATCGGGTGATTGCCGGTGACGAGATGGTGACCAGGAAGATGATGCTGTTGAAGTAAGACCAAGCACTGTTTTTTGTTGTCTGCAATTTGATGCGGGGGAGGGAGTTTTCCCTCCCCCGTGTTGTATTTGTACCGATATCTTTTCTCACCGGGGCCGGAATTCACACCGCCTCGGCCTTTTGTTCTCATAATTAGCAGTAGGATTTGGTTTCAAAGGGCGAATCTTAAGATTCGCCCCTACAGCTTTGGATGAATAGTGTTCCCAGCGAGCAATAACGTCTTGTCTGGAGTTTCTGACGTTACTGACGTTTCTGACCTTTCTGACGGTTGTTTGTGAGAATTTTTCATCGTCAGTAATCATATCTTCGTCCCTTATCACTTGTTTATAGTTCGTCTTCTTAAGGTGAACAGAGGCAAGGGAATACCAAAGACAATAATGTGAGCTCTGTGTGTTTTTTTGCAAATTTCTTGTATTTCATTATTCTCATCATAAAGAGAAATTCGAGACTGTAACGAACCCAATTAGCAATTGACAGAACCTTTTTCCATTCATTCGAATATGTCCTCTCATAAACAGTGGAGATATCTGGATCAACATTGAAGTTGTAGCAAATTTGATGAACCTATTACGAACCTCACCCCCTGACCCCCTCTCCACAAAAGTGGAGAGGGGGAATGAAGGCGGTGAAGTGATTCAGGTCATGTCGAGATTGGAATCTCGATGTACAAACTCGCAAGGTCAATAGACAGAAGAAAAACTCCTTGACAATCCTGGCACGGAGACATAATATATCCACTGTTTAATGACATTGTACCTCTTTGGGTCTTTGAAGCAGTTAACGTTGTGTGGGCGAATCAGAGAGGACGGAAATGTGGGGGAAAAGGGCTCCGAGGCGCGGCGGATGCTTTGTTAGACTGCAAAGATCTGATGTCATATGCAGAAGGGATCCCCGAGTTTGGCATCTTGTGCTGAACAAGATACCTCGTAGTTATGCGCATGACCATTCATTGTTTGCCTAGCGTCAGCCAACACGGAGGGAATTTATGTGGCTCGCCACCGAAGGGGAACATACACCGCTCTCGAAGGACGATTTATTTCGACTATTGACCTACCACCAACAGGCTGAGTGGTCGGCTCTTGATAGGTTTGCACAACACAAAAACATTCTGGCTGGTGCCATGATCGCGATTCTAGCCGGCGGAGGGGCTTCGTTGGCTACGGAGGCGGAAGCGCTGCACATGGCAGCGTTCTTAATTCCCCTGTTCGTTGTTTGCGTTCGTCGTTATGCCATTGACACTCTCGACAGATACTACCGACGTTTCTTGGAGGCTGTGACCTGTGCTGTAAAGATTGAGTTCATGCTCGGACTCGACCGCCCAGTGTGGGCGAGTGAACTCGCACCACCACTTGCTATTCAAGGGTCATTACCCTTCGAGAGTGATAGACAGTTAGGTGTTGACCGGCACTGGAGAACCCGGCTCGGGCCGAAACGAGCTAAGGGTTCGAGTGAGTGGATTTCAAAACACATGTCGAAAGGCCACAACGATGTTGTGTGGCGGCTCTTCAGAGCAATTTGCATCGGTTCAGCGATGATTCCGCTTTTTGGCATGACCTTGGTGAATGAGCCAATCCAAGGTGCCTCACTCGCAGGGTTATCCATTGCTTTCGCGTGGCTTGTTTATACACGCGATTCCCACCAAATAGAAAAAACGAGAAGGGTCGCAACATTTGGTTCATCTGACCCATCCAAATGTGAATCGTAAATGCGACTAACAAGTAAACTAAGCGGACCATTTCCCGTCCAGCTTTGTGCAAAATAGCGGCTTATTTGCTAAGCTAACTGGGTCGGCGCAACCTGGCTGGTTATAACCACGATTTGAAGGAGGGAAATGGACATAGAACTTCTGACAGTAATAGTCGGTGGGATACTGTCCCTGATTGGTGCTCTCCCCAAAGTAAGGGCTGACATTTGTAATCTTGACCGAAATCTCAGGGATAGCTACATGGAGTCGATGTTTGATCAACGAATTTTGGCCTACGCCAAGGTTTGGCAGATTACCGGTAGCTTTGGGAGTCTACTTCTCAATGGACTATCGCTAAAGACGGCCAGGATGGTCAGTGCGGCCTTGGAAGAACTTCAGCAAAGGTACAACTCCTAGGGTGGTTTTCTTTTGTCTGCACAGAGTCGTTCAACGTACTTTGATCTTCGCAAACCTGGATGAAGCGTTGATCCTGGTCATCTAGAAGCACAGGATAGTATGTTCTATCACCGACTCTGGCCCAAAAAAAGGGATTTCCCGGCTGGCCTTAGGGAAGACGTTTTTTTGGAAGAAACAATCAAGGAACATGAGTCGGAGGAACTGTAAATTGACTGATCGCATGTCAGAAGAATGCTCCCCGGAAGAGATCGCAAGACGACAGGGTTTTGCTAGGAAGTTGGGCGAACAAATGGTCTCCGTAATTCAGAATGACCAGAAGCTCACGAGTCGCGTGACAATGATGCTATGGCATGGGTCATTGCCGCTTGGCAAGGGTGGCAAAGCATATGATATAGATTACGCTGTGTTTTTGAGGTCAACTGATCCACAGGAACTTGTTGATGATGCGGAAGCCTTCGCAGCCAACATCTCAAAGCATCTTCCATCAGTGACGTGGCGGGATGATCTGCACTACGATGGAATGAAGATGTTCGAGGCACATACTCACTGGGACTATGTCAGGAGAGATCTTCCGCACATCGGAGCACATTTCTACCGCCAAGATGCTCTCCACGAACTCTTAGATGATTGCCCCTGGCGCTGCAATCGGCGCCCACAGACCTCCTTCTTTCTTTTGCTAGACTTGTGGCGTCGGTACTGTTTCTTTTACCGCCATTGGATCTACGAAGGTGTAAGTCTTTATGATCCCCATAATTACTATTCAAGGATCAAAAAGGTCGGGTTCTCACCTCCGCCTTGGTTGATAGTAGAGCTCCGGAGTGTTCTGATTTCGATCTTCCGTGGGTACGCGTCGTCAAAGGAGGGAATGTGTACCGTAACTGACAGCAAGAACCTAGCTTTTGATCTCGCTGCTCTAATGGCCTACGCAATCGAAGGTATACCCATAGGTCGACGCGCTCGCTACAAATCTGATCTAAAGGACTTCCAGCACGAGTGGTCGAGATCGCTGCTTATGGCTGTGCTAGGGAGGGACGCCATGGCTGCGGCGAGGGCAATCGAGTCTCTTCCTGTACCTAAGGAGTGAGTGACCCACGTTTCTCGGGTGCCTTTGCAGGACAAACCACAGTGCCGGCTAACGTCGCTCTGCAGCCGACCATGTTAAGCGACGCTCCACATGACGGCTAAGGTTTGGTGTTAGACATAAACAATGCAAATAGAAGGATAGGCTGAACATCATTTTTTATGAAGAGATATTCGGGGCATTTCAAGATTTCCTGTTGGTCACGGACACCTTCTCCGTTCTCCGGCCAAGGGTGTGCACCACATGATTCACAGCAAAGGCGGGTTGAGGCCAAGTCCGTTACGAAGGAGAGATTCTCCCCCGCGCCGAAGGCGCGGTCAGAATGACATGAAGAGCATTCCTTGCTGGCCATTGGCCCTGTTGACCAAGAACGTGGTGAAGAGCACCAGCAGGAAACCGAGATCAAAGCCAAGTTTCGGTTTTTGACTACAGGAGGTAATCATGAGTCCGGTCGATGATATAAAGCTGGTCAAGAAGTATGCCCCAATCTTCTGGCTGCATGAAAAGGAGGCATTCTTGCCGGAAGACTGCAAGATCGCAGTCGAAATCTCTGATCTCTATCGCAAAAAAAGGAAGGAGAAGGACGAAAACCAGCCACAGAAGTTGGGCGACCTGGGGAAGGTTTCGAATTCAGAGGAGTGCTGCTTGAAGATTAGAGATTTAGATATGAGGAATTTCCGAATACCTGAATCTTACAACCAAGCGATTCCGGAGTTGGGGCCCGGTGCGGTGGCAAAGCTGGCACGTTACAGATATGGCAAAGATTACATGAAGGAAGGAATCCCAAAAGATAAGCCCAACATACCAAAGTATTACGCCAGGGTTTCAGAAATGACTCTATATGACGACGGCGAGCCGTTCGCTCAGTATTATAAGAATCGGGATCCAAAGATCTTCGGCACGTACAAGATGATAGAATATTTCTTCTACTTCGTCTTCAATGACGCGTGGAACATGCACCAGGGCGATTGGGACGCAATGGTCGAACTGTTTATCAAGAATGATCGAAAATTCATGGTAACGCATCTGCACGACACTAAGTGGGTCGCCAGATGGCCGCAAAACAGCAGTCTAGGTATAAAAACCTGGCTGCGAAGCTGGAACAAGCTAAAGAAAGATGAAATCGGTGAGGCATATGTTCTGAGCGATCATCCGTACGTGTTTGTAGCCCAGGGTGCCCACGGAGCCTATCCCACGCCCGGGTTTACTCTGCATGGTTTGGGGTTGCCGGGGGATGATTATTTGGCTACCACCGATGAAAGACAAATCGGGCGTTTATGTATTCTTCCAGAGGGTTTCAGCGAAGATGTCATTCTCACGAATCTCAGGTTCGCCAATCTGGAAGCTAATCGGGTGCAATTTGGTTTTTGGCAGGAACCTGAGCTTGTGAAGGGTCAGCCCTGGCGGAAATACAGGGGGAAATGGGGAGAAGACACCAAGTTTCTCGGTTGGGATGGTCCACAGAATCCACCCATCAGCCAACCTCCCAATAGCAAAAGTCTGAAACAAGCTGACGACAGCCCCTATAAGGGGGGACGTGTGGTTCAGAACCGGCACGGTGTTAGATAGCACGAGTCTCCCCGCAGTCTGAAAGCTGCGGCTGCCTCTCACATTTTGGTCCCCCGCGCAGTCTGAAGACTGCGGCCACCCCCTGACCTCTTGGTTAGTTCGTGAGCTGGGCGCCTTGCCCGGCATCGAACTGAAGGACCAATCAAGACAAAAAGACCTGACGGGCTCTTTCTTTTAGATTCTTCCCCCGCCAATAGTTCGACTTCGCTCACCATAAAAGGCGGGGTCAGAATGACATGAAGCATATTCCTCGCTGGCTATTGGTCTTCTTGGCCCAGGGCTCAGCAAGGTGTCGAGTATTCTTGCTGGTGAACGACACTAACAGGAGGCGGACACCGGGCGTGCAGCCGGACTGCGGCTTTTCTTCTCAGACCGTTTCTTGCATTAGAGATGGGACTCCTCAACTCTCTTCAATCTGTTCACTAAACTTGCCACCACACTCCTTTTTGATTCTTTGGGATGGCGAAGAACTTAAGATACGGGAGCCAGTTTCTGACACCCTAGAGATTGTAGAAGGTGGCACTTTTTTGACTCTTTGTTTTTCAAAGACTTAATACGACGAGCGTCTGAAACAGGATAAGAACTTACCCGTATTTTCGAAAAATATGTGGATAACAGGCATACATTGTTGGTCCAGCACTCACTGTAATCTTTTAATAGACAATTGGTTAGGAAAATTTCCACATATTACTCACAGTTATCAACATTCTGGAACAAAGTCCTTACATTCCTGCGTAATCCGAGCACTATGGGAGTCGTGAGTTCACAGCGCCATTGGTCCAGGCTGGCAGACATAAATTCGCTGGCTGGGGGTGTCCTTAGCTGCCCTGTTTAGGCACTAACCGTAGGGTCCCGGTGCTCTTTCCGAACGGGTCGGTCTCGATAATCTGAACAGACTTAGAGAGAGAAATGTGAGGTTTCTTAATCGGAGATACTCATTTCGAGAAATTGGGGAGTCGGCGAATGAAGGCCGTGTTCCGCATCGTGTCAAATATTGTTGCTTTTGTCTTTCTCTAATAGATGCGCAATCGGGACGTTTTTTTCATTCACCTGATGGCTGCGTGGTATTCTTCATATTGCATTTTCCGTGGAAGATTGCCCCCTCTTCGACCATCAGGTTCGTGGTGGTGATCTCTCCCTCTATCACTGCTTTGGACTGTAATTCGATCTTCTCTGAGGCCGAAACATTCCCGGTCACACTACCACCGATTATGGCAACTTTGGTGTTCAAATCTGCTTCCACTACTCCGTCGCCGCCTACGGTCACAGATTCGGCGGACGAGATTTTCCCCTTGACTGTGCCGTCTATCCGGATCTCTCCTTCGACCTGAAGGGTCCCCTCTATGACAGTGCCCTTACCTATGATGGTATTCAAACCTGCTTCTCCTTTGGCTTTTTTGTTTTTCATAATATAAGTTCTCTTTTCGCTCAGCCATTTTGTCGTAACGCCATCGGCATGCGGAAAGCAGAGGCGCCTTCCATGGCTGGTGTGTATCCCCCCGGTTCAGTCCCGACGCAGAACCAGGGATGACAAGCACCCTTTCTCGCCGGCTCAATCCGGGGAAGGGCTTCGTATGAATAATCCTTATTCAACCCAAGAGCTCACTTCAGATTCAAGAAGGCCTTGGGGTCAATCGGAATGTCGTCCTTTCTGATTTCATAGTGGAGGTGTGGAGCTGAGCTTCTCCCCGAGTTTCCGGAAAGTGCGATCACCTCACCTCTCTTCACAAAACTGTTCGAGTCCGCCAATATCTTGGAATTATGTCCATAATAGGTGAGGTAGCCGTTCCCATGATCTACTATCGCCAGATTCCCGTACACGTCGTCCCAACCCACGAAACTGACCGTCCCGTCGGCAGTGACCCTGACTTCTGTGCTTTCCTTTGCCGCAAAATCTGTTCCGGGATGTTCTCCTCCAGAAACGTTTTCCTTCATAGAGAATCCTCTGGTGATCCAGCCGTCTATGGGTTGTCCCTTGGGAATGCGCCGAAGGGAATCAGGCTCCAGTTGGAGCTCCCCCTCGTCTCCAGACAAGGGTCTTCGGGACCTCATCCATGCAATATCAGCACGTTTTGCGGTGGCGTCAATCTCTGCTTCGTCCAGCAGGTAACCTTCCGTTTGGAAGGAAGCCAAGTTGGTCTCTGTTTGCTGCTGATTTTTAGGAAAAGGATGTTTGATTCCTGCCAACTCCGCCACCCGGCCCGCAAACCTCCTGTATTCCTGAAGCTCTCTTTCCAGTTCCACCACCTTGGCGTTATATTCTTTCAGCCTCTCGTTTTCCTGACGTAATGATTTGCCCGAGATGAGCTCAGAAACAGCCTTGCCGTAGAAAACAGTCGAGACGATGAGAACGACACTCCAGAAACCTAACAGGCCCAGAATAATCCACGTCTTCCAGAAAGGCAACCTGAAACTCACCTTTTTGGAACTGCCCTCAGGGATTATCAGGAAGTCGAAGTATCTTTTTGGCATTCGGTTTTAGCTATTACTCGTTCGCCTCTCGCGAAAGACCGTGGTTGATCAGAGGTTAATATTCAGTAATTCCAGTATCCTGGACAGATCCTCATCTGAATAGAACTCAATCTCAATCTTCCCGCCCTTCTTTCCTTGAACCACCCTAACCTTTGTCCCAAACAACTGCTTCAGACTACTCTCCACCTCCAGGAACTTCGAAGAAGGCCCCTTGAGTTTTCTTCTTTTTGGCTTCTGTTTACTGCCGTATACCAATTCCTCTGTTTTCCGAACAGAGAGGCCATCCCTGATAACACGCTTGGATAACGCTTCCTGTTCCCTTTCGTCTGACAGTGATAGAATGGGGCGGGCGTGTCCTTCGGAGAGATCGCCATTGGCGATTGCACCTTGAATCGCCTTCGGTAAGTTCAACATTCTCAATGTATTAGCAATCGAGGAGCGATCCTTACCAATTCTTTCTGATAGTTGCTTTTGTGAGAGTCCGCATTCCTCCAAAAGCCTCCTGTAACCCCTTGCCTGATCTATGGGGTTCAAATCCTCCCTTTGGAGGTTCTCTATCAGCGAGAGCTCTAACATCCCCTCCTTGGACAGTTTCTCCATCACCAAAGCTGGAAGCCGCTCTATCCCCAGCTTTTGAGCCGCTCGAAACCTCCTTTCCCCGGCCACCAATTCAAATTTCTCCCCTACCCGCCGAACCACCACCGGTTGAATTATCCCCTTCTCCTTTATGGACAGGGTCAACTCCTCCATCTTGTCCTCATCGAATTCCCCTCTGGGCTGATAGGGGTTCGGTTTTATTCTGTTTATTTCTATTTGGACGAGATTCTCTTCAGGCTTCACCAAGTCCTTGGGATAGTCGGGAATCAAAGCATCCAAGCCCTTGCCTAAAGCTACTTTACTCATGGTCACCTTCCTCTTCACAGGTGTTCTCTGAAGAATCAGATTCTTGAGAGAATCGGGATGTTCCGCACAGCGGGTCCAAAAAACGCGGAGTCCCTTGACTCGGAACCCAAAAAGGTCAGGCTGAAGCCTGACACTCCATTATGTGCGTCTCAGAAACAACCTTATTGTACACCCGCTGAATGGTTCAATATTTCTTCTGCCAAACTGAGATAGTTCTCTGCTCCTGTCGACATTACGTCATACAAAACGATCGGTTTTCCGAAGCTGGGCGCCTCGCAAAGCCTGACGTTTCTGTTAATTACGGTCCGGTAAACCTGGCCTGAAAAATATCTTCTGGCTTCCTCTGCCACCTGCCTGGAAAGGTTCAGCCTGCTGTCATACATGGTTAGAAGAATGCCTTCGACCTTGAGCTCAGGATTCAGATGTTCCTGGATCAATCTTATCGTATTCAAAAGCTGCCCCAATCCCTCCAAAGCATAATATTCACATTGGATTGGGATCAGAATCGAGTCGGCAGCGGTCAGGGAGTTTATGGTCAGAAGGCCCAGGGAAGGAGGGCAGTCGACTAAGATGAAATCGTAATCATCTTTCATCTTGCTTAAGACGGAAGAAAGCTTCCTTTCCCTGGCCAAAAGATTGACCAATTCGATCTCAGCTCCCACTAATCTTAAGTGTGAAGGAACTATATCCAAAAAGGAAAGCTGCGTTTTGCGGACCACCTGTTCTACGGGATGGTCATCTATCAAGACCTCGTAGATGCTTTTCTCCAGCTTGTTTTTATCTATACCCAGGCCGGAGGTGGAGGTGGCTTGAGGATCAATGTCCACAAGCAAGGTTTTCTTCTCCGCCACTGCCAGGCAGGCGGAAAGATTCACTGCAGTGGTGGTTTTCCCCACTCCCCCTTTTTGATTGGCAACGGCGATTATCTTTCCCAAACTCTTCTCCACTGGTCCAGGATTTTGGCTGTCTGACATCTCCGATGTCACTCCATACATAACATCCCTTGCCAAAAAAAGCAAGAGATTTTAGAAGAAAAAAAGCAGCGGTCGGAGACAATCGAAGAGTAGGGGCAAGGACACTGCACGGTCTACGTCAAAGACTACGATCCCAGACGAGGGTGGTTCTGTCCCATGATGATGGTCTGCCCGGTTCACGCGGTTAAGGCACCAATACCGACCGGGACGGTAACATTCCAACATGCGATAGTCCGGTAGGACAATGAGGGCAGGCGAAAATGAATATCCCAGCCCGCTGGTTTTAGTTGAGGGGATATGGTTTGCTTGACAACTGCCTGAAATCTATCTCGGCTTTTCCGCCACCACCAGCCATCGTATGAGATCCATCTCTGGGATTTCGATTTTGACCACATCTTTGATCCGCCAGTCTTTGAGTAAGCCAGCCTGTTCGATTTCTCTTTTCACTCCTTTTCCTTTGAAAGCCAAAAGCAATCCATCTCTTTTGAGGAAGGGCGTGCTCAATTCTATGATATGCTTGAGTTTTCCCATAGCTTTTGCGACAACCAGGTCAAATCTCTCTCTAAGTTCAGGCTGATCGGCTAGTTCCTCGGCTCGTTGGTTCAATATTGTGCTATTCTCAAGCTTCAGGACTTGACTCAGTTTTTGCAGAAAGAGCGTTTTCTTGTGAATCGACTCCACCAATGTCAATCGGATATCTTCTCTTACGATCTTTATGGGTATAGACGGAAATCCAGCTCCTGCGCCGATATCGAGCAGGTTTGCGTTTCTTGGAATATCAACAGCCTTGAAGATGGAGAGGGAATCTACAAAGTGCCTTAGAATCCGATCGCTCCTAGCGTCTCCTTTAGAAACAAGATGAATTCTTTTGTTCCATTCCAGAAGCAGAGACAGGTAAGCTTGGAACTTCTCGATCATCTGATCAGAAAGGCTTGTTCTGAAGGAAGAGCAAACCCTTTTGAATTGGACGATTTCGGGAGAAGATAGTACCTGGGGTGAATTCCTTGAGGAAGAATCAGAATGTTTCACGTGAAACACCGAGGATAGCACTGTCAACGGATTCAGCGGATGCAACGGATAAACCCATCCGCTAAACCCGACTTATTCTTTGACAGCATTGCTTTGCGACTCTTTTCTCATGTGCTGTTTGAGATGTACCATCAGAACTGCGATATCTCCCGGCGAGACTCCGGAGATACGGGAGGCTTGGCCTACCGAGATCGGGTTCACTCTCTTCAATTTCTCCAAAGCCTCCACCTTGAATCCCTTCAGGTTATCATATTTGAAATCTTCTGGGATTCTCATCGATTCCAGCTTTTTGAACTTCTCAATCTCGTTTTTCTGCCTTTTGATGTATCCCTCGTACTTGAGCTGAAGCTCAACCTGCTCGTATATCTCCCTAGGGACCTCTTTTGCCTCCCAATCCGCCCTGAACAAATCCCGATAGGTTATCTGGGGCATCTTCAAAATCTTAGCCAAAGTCATCTTTCTGTTGTTTTCCATTTCACCCAGAAGATCGGAGAAATGCGATAGTGACGCGAAGACTCTCCTTAACCGTGACTTTTCTTGTCCGATTCTCTCTTGCCTGGAAAGAAAGTCATTGTGAATCTCATCGGATATCAAACCGAATCGGTGCCCATATTTCAAAAGTCTTTCGTCCGCGTTGTCCTCCCTTAAGATGAGCCTGTACTCGGCTCGGGAGGTGAACATTCGATAGGGTTCGTTTGTTCCTTTGGTGATCAGATCGTCTATCAGGACGCCAATGTAAGCCTCGCTTCGATCCAGCACAAAAGCTGGCTCGGCTCGTAACCTAAGCACCGCATTTATCCCTGCCATTATGCCCTGAGCGGCCGCTTCTTCATACCCTGAGGTTCCGTTAATCTGCCCGGCGAAGTATAGATTCTCAATTATCTTGGTCTCCAAGGTGTTTTTCAGTTGCGTGGGCGGAAAGAAATCGTATTCGATGGCGTAGCCGGTTCGCATCATCTTGGCGTTTTCCAGCCCGGCAACGGTTCTCAAGGCCTGAAACTGAACATCCTCCGGCAGGCTGGTAGCGAAACCATTGACATAATACTCATTCGTCCCGATACCTTCCGGTTCCAGAAAAAGCTGGTGTCTGGGCTTGTCCCTGAACTTGACCACCTTGTCCTCAATAGAAGGGCAATACCTGGGACCAATCCCTTGGATCTTCCCGCTGTAGAGAGGAGATCTATCCAGATTGTTCAGGATGAACTCATGAGTATCCTGGTTCGTGTATGTCAAAAAGCACAATCTCTGTTCTTTCGGCAGTTCCGTCGTGCGGATCGAGAATGGTTTAGGGTCCTCGTCTCCTTCATGCGGGATGGTCTTGGCGAAATCTATGGTTCTTCCGTCAAGACGAGGAGGAGTACCGGTTTTTAGTCTGGTGGACTCAAAGCCGAGTTTGATCAGGTTTTCGGTCAGACCCAAAGCCGGAAACTCTCCAGCCCGGCCTGCTGGGAAATGCTCTAATCCTATATGTATTAATCCATTAAGAAATGTGCCGCAGGTGAGGACGACTGCTCTGCAGTGATAGGCCATTCCGGTGGCAGTCACCACACCGAGTGCTCTTTGATCCTTGACAAGAACCTCAATAACGGCATCCTGTTTTATGAAGAGATTGTCCTGGTTTTCCAAAGATTCGCGCATGGCCAGACGGTAAGCCGCGCGATCGTTCTGGGTTCTAGTGGACCAAACTGCCGGTCCTTTCTTCTTGTTCAAGACCTTTATCTGGATAGCTGTTTTGTCGGCAATGAAGCCGATCTCCCCACCGAGGGCGTCAATCTCTTTTACCAGCTGTCCCTTAGCCTGACCACCGACCGCGGGATTACAAGACATCTGGGCGATGGTCTCCTTGTTCATGGTGAAAAGGAGGGTCTTCCGACCCATTCTGGCAGAAGCCAGCGCTGCCTCGCAGCCCGCATGGCCGGCACCAACAACGATTATGTCATATTCCTCTGGATAGTCTAGCATATAGTTTCACGTGAAACCTTCAGTAAACGTGATCCTTTAGGTTTTCTATGATTTTCTTCTTTAGGTCTTCATAATCGTCATAGAATACGGCTCTGATGGTGGAAATGTCAAAGGGGAGTTTCTTGTTCTTCTTGCTGCTGTTAAAGATGAAAACATCCTTATTGAAAGCGTGAGCCATCCCCACTTCATAGAAAACATTTGGGTTCCTGGAAGTCGTCTCGGCAATAATGAGCTTCGCCTTGAGAATCATAGTGAAGATCTGGTTGTTAATGACACCCGGCTTTCTTTCTTCATCCGACCTAATGCAACAGATACCCAATTCTTTCTCCACTGTCGGTTTGATGATATCAAAGTAGATCTTTTGGTCGAGGTCCTTCGGTTTGAACGGCATCAGCACAAAAGCAAATGGCTCCTTCACCTTCTTAGATAAGGGAACAATCTGGAAATACCTATTCTCTGTGCTCTTGGCCATACCTGTGCGACGCCCTCGAGGTTCCACTTGGTCGAATCCCATAGGGGTGATCTTAAACACATCTGTTTGAACCCACTGGATGAAACCTCGGTTGGCCAAGTAGAGGAGGCGCCTCCTGATATCATCGATTCTGAACTCTGTAGAAACGAAGACATCATATACTGTCATATTTGCTCTACCGGCTGGCTGTATCGTAAAGAACCTGGCTATGAGCATGATCAACTCTGAGTCAATCTCTTCGTCGTCTGCCTTCCTGCCCTGAACTGTTTCGAAGTTGTCATAAGTTACGCTCGCCTGATCTTGTGTTGCGCCCCGGACATGTAACTGACCTGCTACCTTCATAGCTAGATTGAGTTTTTCTCCCTCCGAGATCTTGCGAGTAGCCAACAGAGTATCAACGAAACCAATGACTTTTCTTGCCAAAAGACGAGCAGGGTCCTTGAAGATATTGACGCTGTACGATTCCCCGTCGAAGTTGGATCGCTCCACCGGGCGACAATCGATCTTGTAAACATCATCCTTTGTTATTAGGGATATGCTCATTGCTGTTTCATCTTCGCGGCCTGGCACCGAGGCATAAAGCCTCGGCTACGCGCTCTTTTTCGTAACGGACACTTTGTCCGTGACGAGCAGGGGAGTAGGTTCGATGAATCGAACCGCTACTGTTTTCTGTATTCTTCCCAATGTAGAACTTCCTGAAGCGTCTTTTTGGCAGGTGGCGGGGACTATTTGACAGGTTCACCTAACGCAATCATCAAGAGAATGCGTTTATCCTCCGGGACGCTTAGCAGTTCTTTGAAATGCGCTTCATGTGGCCGCACCTGGCCCTCGATCCAGCAGCTTCCATGTCCTAATGCTCTGGCAGCCAACAACATATTTTGAGTCGCTGCAGACCCGTCCTCTTTCCAATACTCATTCTCCCCGTCAGTCACAACTGCAATTATGGCAGAGGTTCCGTCAAATCTGCCACTCTCTGGTGTTTCGTATTTCCTGCTGGCATGGAAATGATGCAGGATGTCATTCAGTATCTCGTCTCTGGTCACCACGATGAAATCCCACATCTGTCTGTTGGTGGCGGTGGGAGCCAGCCTGCCAGCATCCACAATTCTCTTCCAATCTTCCTTCGAGATGGGTTTGCCAGTGAAGTTGCGAATGCTTCTTCGATTAAGAATGCTTTCAAACAGTTCCATGATTTCATGCTTCATCATGAATCATGCTGATACTTCCAAACGTTTGTGACTGTTTTTTGTGACCGTGTCCTCTGTTCCACAGATGAAGACAGGATCAAGAAAGCTAGGCAACAGAGAATTGAATGAATCTCACGCATTCATAATATAAACAGACGCTGTATAAATGTAAAGCAACTTTTCTCCGCTCAGTCAAGAAGGCTGATTGTCAGACGATATGAAATCTAAGAAAAGACTAAAGTGTGCAGACTTGGCAGGCTTCAAGACACTTGAATACATGGAGGTTCTTTAGATCATCTTGCAGCGTAAAAGGAGGGCAGCATGAACGGAGCAATGTTTAACAGCCTAGCTCGCTTTGTTGAGAAGAACCATCCGCAGGTTTCGTTTTCGGACTTGTGCCGAGAGGCATCCCTTAGGACCAACATCTTTGCCGAATTGACCTGGTACCCGGACAAGGATTTTATGAATCTGATGGAGATTCTGAGCAGGCAAACGGAGAAGGAGCTTGCCACTCTCTGGAGAGAGTTGGGGAGAGAGACCTTCCCGTATTTTGCCGACATCTTCGGTGATTATCTGAAGAACGTAACTGGTTTGGACGAGATGCTCACCACCATCAACAAGATTCATTACGACATAAGCAAGGACGGCTTAGGGACTCCGCCAAGATTCGAATTCAAAAAAGCTTCAGAAAATCATTTCGAAGTAAGATATACATCCAACAGGAATCTAACCGATTTCTTTTTGGGTATGTTAGAAGGGGCTGCCAAGCATTTTGAAACCAGTGTTCAGATCATAGGTCGAAAGGAGAGAGGAAAGCTGGTTGCTTCCATCACCACCAAGCAACCGGAGATGGCGCCCGCCTGGTGATGTCGAAGCGAAGATTCTTTGAATTTTCTGATGGGAGCGTGATATCGGTTAGGATGGGTCGAATTCGCCTTGTCACCGAAAGGCAGAGGAAGAATGAACAAAGGTATTCGTGTTTTGAGTATGTGGATGGGGTTGATCCTTTGGGGGGGCATTTGCTGCCAGACGTCAAACCAAGTCAGTGAGATTCTACATTTCCCCGTTGACAATCTCGAGGGAGTCATATCGCGGTCCGGGCTTCAGATGGACAACAACGTCTCGACTGATGGCAACGGTTCTTTGAAAGTCACCGCCTCTGAGCCCAGAGTGGTAGAACTGTTTGAGGCAGTCGACATCGATGTGGAGAACGCAAGCTTGATCTATCAGGCTAAGGTCCGGACGCAGAACGTGGAAGGGCAAGTATATCTGGAGATGTGGTGTCATTTTGCAGGCAGAGGAGAGTTCTTTTCGCGTGGACTTCAAGACCCTTTAACAGGAACGAATGAGTGGACCATCGAACGGACACCTTTCCTCTTAAGAAAAGGTGAGAACCCGGACAAGGTGAAACTAAACTTGGTTATCAACGGTAAAGGGACCGTATGGATCGATGACATTCGGCTGTTGAAAGGAGCTTCCGGGTAGCATAAACCTCGACGACAGTTTTCCCGTCCGGTCCACAATATTTGGAGCAATCTGCGCACAGAGGAAAGCCCCAGTTTTTTGACAACTGGGGCTTCTTTCATCTATTGAATGGATCCGTCTGGCAGGCAAGAACTAACAGCCTGGTGGTGATCCTTCGATGAACAGATAGTTGATGAGATACATCACGTCGGCAACATCGACCGCCTGGTCACAGTTGGCATCACCAGTGCCCATAGGATCAGGGGCAGATCCCTCCAGGAAGAGGTAATTTATCAAGTACAACACGTCAGCTATGTCGATCTCTCCATCTCCGTTGGCATCGCCCTGGGATAAGGTTCGTACCATAAATGACAGGGTATCGGCTTTGCAATAATCTTGTGCCACGACCGTGAGTGCTTCCACAAAGCCTGTGTCGGGAGCAACGCCGAGAGCCGAGTCGTTTTGAACCGAGCACCAGTGGGGATATTCCAAATAGGTGATCACGTGAACGTCGTCATCCGGGTCGACTATGGTGGGATAGTAGGCGAAGCTGTCCAGGAAGGCAACGGGAACGGTATCCCCTACCGCTGTTATTGACGGAGGGACGTTTGAACGGTCGATCACCAGAGCCACCTCCAGAGCATCAGCCAGATCACCATCTGAGAAGATGACCTTGAACGAGGTATCAGCGTAATCGCATTCTGCGGCACCGGAGATGGTATCTCCTGTAACTGTACACCATGAGGGGTAATCCTGGTAGCTTAATTCGAGCTCGGTACCGTCACAGTTCTGGTCGGTGGCTGTGGCGGCGTAGATAAACGGGGGCTCGCCTGGGGCTGCGGTGTCGGCTTTCGGCGAGGTCACAATCGGCGGCATATTCGAACCTATGGGATTGCAGCAGTCGTTCTCGGGATGGTCGGGGCAGGCGTCGCAGCTATCGCCGATCAAATCGCTATCGGAATCTTCCTGATCGGGATTGAGAACATAGGGGCAATTGTCGACCTCACAGGTATTTTCCGGGAAACCGGGATTGCCATAGCCGTCGCCGTCGGTATCGGTGCAGGTATCGCAGCTGTCACCCACAGCGTCGCCGTCTGCGTTTTCCTGGCCAGGATTATAGACATCGGGACAATTGTCGTCCGCGATAAAACTCCAAACAGGACCGGCTGTAGACGTGTCATGGTTATCCCAGGCGACGATCTGCCAGTAATAGGTCGTGCCCAAGATCATGGTTCCGGGATCATAAGAAGTATCAGAGAGATCCCAGGCGACCTGGGGGGGCGGATCTGTGGTGCCGAAGTACACATCGTAGGTAACCGTGTCCTCAGAATTAGGATCTCCACCTGTCCAGAAGAGATCGGCGTCAACATCTACGTGTGCTGCAGCGTCTTCCGGAGAAGGGTCACTGGGTACGTTGGGTGCCTGATTGATCCAGGCTCCAGCGGCTTGGTCGACCCAATATGCATCAAAAGGATTACCATTGGGTGGATGGGCGTACCCTTGATGCCATTCACCGTTGAAAACCGCAGCTATGACCATGACGTTCTCCGAAGTTATGCCTCCAAAATCGTGACCATGCCCGTCAGAATGCTCGTTTCCATTCCAAGTCGTCGACTCCTGCCACGTACCGGAAGGGTCTATTTGGATAGCCTCATCGAATGCATAGTCTAAAAAGGCAAAAGTGTAAGGGTATCCCCAAGTATCATTCCATCCCATGGAGGAAGCAATCTCCGTTACATATACTCGTACGTACCCCTTGTAAACGCCCGTTTCATTGTTCTGAACTGAAACTTCAATATCCATGGTTGCGTTTCCAAGCCATTCAACGGACAGATCCATGTCCAGATCAGGTACTGATCTGCTACCGCAACTATTGATGCTCGCGGTATATGCGAGCTCTGCACCGCTTACGCTTCCGGCACCCACATCAACGTCATAGCCTCCGTCCCAAAAGACGGTTGGAACACCGTACACGTTATAATCATCGATCAACCTGTCATATGCATGAGTGTTCCTGTTGGCTACCAATGACACGTAGTAGAATGGATACAATCCGTCGGCGTAGAGGTTCTTCAGCGCAGACTGCGCGAATTTGCAGTAACCTCAGGTGGTAGAACTTCCAAATTCTCCAAAAACTGTGTGAGTAAAATCACGAGAAGTACCCTCTGCGCCAGATGCTGTTGAGGGGGTCAACGTAGTCCCCGAGAAGAGCACCAGGATTAGCGTCCCAACAGCTCCCAAAACCATACCCTTTACTCTCATCTCTCAGACCTCCAGATGATGGTTAAAATGTTGACTATCTATATCCTTTTCGTCCGGTAACGGCTTACACAACACCTTCGCCCAGATGTTCAAAAGGGCCTCAACGGCCTCTTTTTGATGCTTCGGTAACAGGAATTCTTGAAGCCGGATGGCGTCGAGACTTACTTCTCTGAAGGAATCTGGAGCTCGACGCATCGGTACTGCTCTCGAACCTGATTAGAAGATAATACAAAGATCGGAAAAAGCAAGCAAAAACTTCCCAAAAAAGGAAGTGACTGGGCAGATCCTCAGTTGACAGTGGTCAGACGTCGCCCCCGATTTTCAATTGAATTGCAGTTTGAAGCGGTCAAACGTCAGGGAACCGGGCACCCGTGCGCGAGCTCGCCTGGGAAACTGGCCAGTACCTAGGCAGAATCGATTTCTCCGAAAGCTGCATCGGCGGGGCGTGAATATAAACCAATGCACCACAGACGGTTCTACGGAAAAGTCGGATCTGTCTTATGCATTGTCAAGAGTCAGAGATCCTTGCGAATCTCATTTGTCATCTATTCGTTGTCCAGCTAAACTTAGCTGGATGCATCGTCGGAGGAGCAAGTTAAGGTCCCGGTTTGGTCTATGGTCCAGATGTCTTCAGCAGGATCATCATCGAGATTGGAATTAGCCCTAGCAGTGAAAGTATTCGTTGCTGCCGTTATCCTGTAAGTATATCTGGCACCGGGCATAAGCTCCACCAAGATGGCGCCGAGCGTTGGTCAAGCGCCGCACATGGTCTTGCCGTTGCAGGCATAGGTCTCATACTCCTGGTGGTAAGCCCTTTCCATTTCGTAAATCTGCTTCAGGATCAGTTTAGCTTCAGATTGTTTTGACTTGGTGCTCGCTGAGATAAAACGAGGGATGGCAATAGCGGCCAGAATCCCGATGATGACCACCACAATCATCAGCTCTATCAGGGTGAAGCCTCTTGACTCCCCGGCAAGTCCTCTTGTCATATTCTCTCACCCCCTCCGGTATGAATGAAAGCAACTTTATGCTACAGGCAAAACGCCATTACCCAGTTGCAAGGGGGCAAAAATCATGCCGCAGGCTTGCGATGGGGAGATTCTTGTCTAATGCGTTGACTCTCATGATGTTCGTCATTTGAATGCGGCATTTGGTTTTCTCGTTAAGGGCTTGATTGCCAAGCACATTGCTCTTTTCCTTGCAGAATGCAGTACGCGGAAGCCGGTCGGGGAACGATGGAATCACGTTTGAGAGAACCACGTATTGTGATGTGGAAACGCCGGTTGCGCAATCTATAGGACAGTTCTTTAGCGACAGGCTCAGCGACAACATTGTCGGGGATACCCGCAGCCGATCTCCAATAATTCATTTCTTGGGGGCGCTGATGCCTCAGTAACGTGAATAATCTGGATTTGACGAGCTTGGTTGACCATTCGCTTGAATTATCTACACGCGTAGAGGGGTTGTGATATCCGGAAAAAAGAGAGCCCCAGCCTTTTTTAGGCCGGGGCTTTCTTATGGTACGAACGGGTTTTGGGAATCAAAACCTAAGGACAGGACAGCGACCCACCGAGAAACAGATAATTGATGAAATGAACGACATCCGAAACATCAACCACTCCATCAGAATTGACGTCTCCGGTCTGAATCGGATCGGGAGCGGGACCACCTATAAAGAGGTAATTGATCAGATAGGTCAGGTCCCCGACATCGATTATTCCGTCTTCGTTGCAGTCGCCGCAGGCGTATATGTTTACGGACAATGAATTCGACCAGTCGCTCTCGCTGTCGAAGACATCCTTGGCCTTGACGCTTACTTCATATGTGCCGCTTTGCGTCCAGGAGTTGGATGCGACACAGGCTTCTCCGGAACTGTAGGGTCCGAGCCAGTCGCTGTCGGTTCCGTCTCCCCAGTCAAAGAAATAGAATATATCATCTCCGTCCGGGTCGGTGGTGCTGCTGGAGAAATCGTAATCCATTCCAGGGTCTCCCTTGGTTGTCCCGGATGGTGTGGTTGGCGTCAGCGGCGGATTGTTGACATTGGCCATGCTCAGATTGGGGCTGCCCCATAACGCTCCCCACTCAAACATCTCATATTTTACGTAGTACCACAGATCATTGGTGTACATGTGTCTAAGAGCCCATTGGTGAGCTCCGCCCTGGGTGTAGTTCCCAGAGGTGACGGAGGTGGTGAAGAAGTAATCAAGCGATTGACTGGAGCCATCATATGGATCGTTCCAGGCACCCATCCCGTACGCGACCTTTGTGGCACCCAGGAAACCGACTGCGCCCTGCTGCAACATGGCCTGGCCGATGTTGAGCTCATCCGTATCGGAGTTGCTGCAGGCATCAGCGAAGACGATGGCCGGATAGTTGTCGTTGAGGCTGGGGCAGGTGTTGTTGGTAACAAAAGCCGAGCCTTTGGAGTACTTGACGTGGCAGGAGGTGGGCGAACCGTGACCGGCCCAGTCCACAAAGGCGAACTTGCTCAACGACCACACCGCCAGCACATTGTTGTAGGTCAGATTGTAGTCCATGGGATAGATGGAGTGGCCCTGCTCGTACATGCGAGTCATGGTCCAATCAGACATCCAGGGCTGATCCACCTTGGTTTCCATAAGGACTGCATTGTCCGTGTCCTCCCAGAAGAAGGCGCCCAAAAGAAGAATGTTTTTCTTGAAGGCCGGGTCATTGTTCTGTTCATAAGCAACGGATTTCTCGCAGATATGCAAAACGTCAGTCGGGCTGCTCCAGGGAATTCTTCCGACATTCACCTCGGAATAAAAGTCGATGGGATCAGAGTTCTCTCCCCAGTGATGATCGCCATCAGCATCCCAGGACTCATCATCGGGAAGGGAGAGCTCTGCATAGTATAAGTCAGTCTCCGGCTCTCCATACCCGACATCCTGCCAGCAGAGACGCATGGGCACGTCGTCGTAATTACCAATAAGTAAGACGTCTTCTATACCCCACTCACCGGAAGGGTACTTCTCCCTGAGGAAATTTCTCATCTTCTCTGCCAGATCATAGCCGGTATAATTGGAGTTGATCCAGGTGGTGGTCACCACCTCGACAGTTCTTCCTTTGGATATCTCCCAGTTTACTAAAGGTGTTATCGATGAGGTCAATGATTCAAGAGTAATGATAACAAAGTCATGAAAGCCTTTACCCGAATTGATCTCCCTGGGATACCAGTTCTGAGCTTGATCATAATTGAGGATCAGCTCCCCTGCGACCTGTTCCGTCCGGGGAAGATTGTCGATCATGATATCTTCCGGAGAGAAATCTTCAGACACGGTATAGCTTACCTGGACAGTGACGTCAGGATAATAGGTCAATTGACCAGACAGAGGACGATAGCTGAAGGGCATGACTCTCACATCCACCAGATTATACTTCCTGTAATCAGCCGTACGGACAAGCTCCACAGCATTCTGCGGGTAGGCCTGATCGCTTCCATAGACAGAATTGTAGTTTTCCTCATACATCCTTTTGTCTCGTTCATAGATGAGGGGATCTTCCTGACCTATAACTCTGGGCAATCC
>CAZPOP010000006.1:75403-131363 GCA_964588305.1 uncultured Ignavibacteria bacterium | reverse complement strand
GGAATTCTATGTTGGTGGTGGGATTGAAAGGATTGGGGTGGTTTTGGAACAGAACGAAATCCGCGGGGAGCGTGTTTTTCATTGCTCTATCCTTTCCTCAAGAGGGGTCGCCTCTTCCATTGGCTTTTAGGTTTGCAGTTTGACCATCTTACTGTACCTAATCACCTCCACTCAGTCAACATGGGAATTGGAATCCCCCAGGTTTTTTCTTCCTCTAGACCGCAGGAGGACTTATTCAGATTTTTCAACTCTACTGGGATTCACACTGGAGTTTATTTCACCTTTCGCGCTGTCTGGAATCTGTAAGCATCCTTTCAAGCTCCAGAGCATTGGCAGGAGCATAAGCATTCACATCATTGTTGAAGTAGGCAAAAGTATCGGCTTTGAGTTTCTTGATTTCTCTTGCCCATTTCCTTAACTCGTCCTGGCGGTAATGATAGTCATACCAGGAATCAGCCCCATGAAACCTGACGTAGGCGGATCCGCCAGTTACCACCTGATCGGAAGGTAGATCGGGCGCCGAAAGGATGCAAAGAATCGCATGGTGATCGGAGAGCAGATCGTATACCTCTTGGCAAAACCAGCTTTTGTGTCTGAACTCTATCACATTGGTATGCTCGGCAGAGAGGGTTCTAAGAAATTTCTCAAGAGTTTTGATATGTTTATCCTTTCTCAAGGAAGGCGGCATCTGGAATAGAATACATGCCAGCTTCTCTTCGAGCACGTCAGCTAAGGAATAGAAAGAATCAAGCAGCTTCTCCGTTCCCTTCAGTTTCTTGACATGGGTGATCATTCTGTTGGCCTTCAAGGTAAAAAGGAAATCCTTGGGAGTCCTGTTGTACCAGCCCTTGAGCATGTTTTTGAAAGGGAATCTGTAGAAGGACATGTTCACTTCCACTGTGTCGAAATGCTGGGCATAATAAGCCAGCCACTCGCGCGGCTTTAGATCGGGAGGATAGAACTTTCCGGTCCAGGCCTGGTAACTCCAGCCGGAACAACCTATGTGGAATTTTCTCTTTGACCCCATGACTCTCCTGTCCTCAACTTTCCATCGTAAGTTTTTTTGTTTCTGCCTGGTGAATCTGTTTTCTCTTTGCCTCCAGCAGATCAGGCTTCATTCCCAGGTATTCAGCAGCAGTCGTGATAGTCCTGCCCATTGACTGAGCCTTTTTCAGAATGGGTCTGACCTTTCGTTCGTAGTCAACATCTCTAGTAAGATGATGGTCAAGTATTACGGTTTGTGTGTTGGCTCGGGCCAGAATCTCGATTAGGTTGTGGTTGCATTCTTCAAAGGTCCTGGGATTGGTTACGTGGGGCAGATAGGTGGGATAGCCTGAGAGTATTAGCGTATCCAGATTCTCCTCTACTATCCAGGTAACAGTCTCAGCAACTTGCGGCCCCTGAACGTCAGATGCAAAGATAAATCTCTTTTCCCCATAGGAAATGGAGCACATCACCACAAAGCCCGATTTGGAGAGAGCCTCTCCGTGAGGAACGGGAGGAGAGAATTTGATTTTGGTGCCCGACAGAGCGAATTCTCTGCCGTCGGCATACTCTATCCTCTTCGCTTTGTTCCTGGAGGAGTTCAGGAATAACTTAGCCCGTTTCCTTTGGTTATAGTTTATGTCTCTTTGTGGGTGTTTCAATAATAGAATTTTGCCCTGGTAAAAGCCTGCTTCCGGGAAATAATGGTCATGGTGATAGTGGGTGATGATAAACACATCTGTTTCTCTGGCGTACTCGTTGATCTTGGCTGAGAGCTCCTTAGCCCGGTTGCGCTCCATCTTCGAAGAAGGCAATCCATATCTCAGAGGAGCCAAATCCAGACCGGGGTCAATCATTATTCTCAGGTCTGTTTCCACAAAGGTTGCCATGGACCGGACGCCCAGGGAGTCAAATGCCAGAGGAGTTACCTTCATTTGCTATCTCAGATGGGGGTTGTGGCAATGAAAAGACTGCCAATAGCT
This sequence comes from uncultured Ignavibacteria bacterium, assembly GCA_964588305.1. GTDB lineage: Bacteria > Zixibacteria > MSB-5A5 > MSB-5A5 > SM1-73 > SM1-73. The sequence goes on along the minus strand of CAZPOP010000006.1, from coordinate 129,396 downwards.
TAGGGTCATCAGATGAACTAAAGTGTTAGAATATTACTCTGCTCTAGAACCACTGTCTTTTGGTCCGGCCATCTTGGTCTACAAGGGAAATAAAATAATTAAGTCGTGATTTGTCAAACAGTTTCAAAGGCTCATAAAATCTAAAAAATACTGTTGACACCTCTGGATTCTTCCGTATATTATGATAGGTGCACATATGTGCAGTATTCTAGTGCTCAGGTAAAGCAGGGCCTTATTTTGTCGCTTCAGGGCGAATAAAAACCTTTTCGGATTGGCGGTGAACCGTTTTGTCTTTAGTAACCAACAAAGCTCTCATTCAACATTTACGGGAACAGGTTGCATGCAGATTTCCTCAAGTTTTCACAAGATGGGATGAATATATCCCCCTGCCAACCGGCATCCACCTCCTTGATCATGGACTCCTAAAGGGAGGACTGCCAGGAGGTCACCTGATTGAGATCGTTGGCTCAAAGTCATCCGGGAAAACTACCCTGCTTTTTAAGATGCTCTCGGGTTTTAATAAGCAAGAGAGGGTGATTGCTTATTTTGACTTCTCAGAGACATTCTACCCGCCCTCTGCTCAAAGAAGCGGTGTTGATTTAAAAAAGTTGTTGGTTTTAAGGCCCTCAAACATTCCGGTGGGATTAAGAGCGGCTGAGATTCTTTTTAGAAGCGGAAGCATATGCGTGGCCGTTTTCGATCTGGTCGCAACCAAAGATCAGATTCCCAAAGCACTTCTTTTGCGATTGAGAAGAAGTGTCAGACAAACCAGAGGAATCGGCATTTTCCTAAGGGAACCGAACTCAACCAAAGTTCAAAGAAATCAATTAGCAATATGCTTAAAGGTTGAAAAGCTGAACCAAAAACTGTTGGTCAAAACAGAAAGAAGTTTGTTGGGAGAAGAAAACCAAAGCGTGGAGCTGGTTTTAAATGAATAAACGAACCGCCTGCATGTTGATACCTAAATTCCCCTTAGTGGTTCAATTGAGGGATCAGCCAGAGTTGCATGAAGAACCTGTGACTCTGGCTGAGAATCCAAGCGACAGGTCAAAGGTTTTACATACAAACGTTCGAGCAGCCGACCAGGGAGTGTCTTTGGGGATGACAGTGGTTCAGGCAAAGAACGTCTGTCCGGAACTTTGCGTTTTGATCAAGGACGCAAAAAAGGAACAACTCAAATTCGATGAACTTTTGAGAAAACTTCAGAGACTCAGCCCGTTCATCGAGGAAGCAAACCCGGGAATCGCTTATCTGGACGCTTCAGGATTAAAAAGAACATATCCTCAAGAGAAGGATTTAACTGAGGAACTTATTTCGTTTGTAAGATTCCAGGGCTATCCGGTCAGGGTAGGGATGGCAGGCAACAAGTTCACTTCTTTGGTTGGGGCTTCAATAAGTGAGAATTATTCTTACACCATCGTGCCCGAAGGGAAGGAAAAAAAATTTCTCCAATTGCAATCCATCCAGCTCTTGCCGATTGGTCAAGACCTGTATGAAAAATTTTACCGGCTTGGCATAAAGACGCTGGGACAGTTTGCGATTTTACCTGATCAAGAGGTGGCGGAGAGATTCGGCTCAGAAGGAGTTCGACTCTTAAAACTGACAAGGGGTCAGGATGATGAACCACTTAAACTAAAAAAACTTGATGAAAAAGAAAACCGGATCAAAGATTTGGAATTTCCACTTGAAACCCAAACCGGCATCCTCTTTTATGTCAATTCCATCCTCAAAAGACAATTGAATGGTCTTGCCCAAAAGGAATTAGCCTGCGAAAAGATTTTGGTAATTCTGAAAACTGAAGATGACAACGAAATACCAATTCACCTATCAGTAGCCCAGGAAACCAACAGGCTGAAAACATTTATCAATATGCTCAGATTACGACTGGAGAAAGTTGTCCTCCCTGCCTCGGTAAAAGAAATCCAGGTAAAAATTCAAAGATCCTCTCCCCTATCATCTGAACAATTAGGTTTCTACCAAAAGAGGAAACCCGATCTTCTGGGCCAGAAAATAATCCAGCTCAAAAGAATCCTGGGCAATGGAAATATTCTCCTTCCTCAGATTACCTCTTCTCACAAACCCGAAGGCAAATTTCAATTGGTTCCGTATACATCCGAAACGAAACGAAATCTCAAAAGAGATACTAAGAAAAAAAGTGTCCATCTATCAAATTCGCCTTTTGATTTTTCTCAAAATTCCACATCCGGGTTGAGGTTATACAACCCGCCTAAGCCAGCCACGGTCAGGGTAGAAAATGGATTGATCAACTTCGTGATTGCTGACTTTTGGTATGGAGAGGTGATAAGACAGACGGGACCCTGGGAAATCTCGGGCGAATGGTGGTCTGAAGGTTACAAGAGGCGTTACTTTGAGATAGAGCTCTTTGAGGGCGAACAATATCTTATCTTTCTTGAAAATTCATCCCGAAAATGGTTTTTGCAGGGCGTCTTCGATTGAGAGATTTGAAAATGGAATATGTGGAACTACATTGCCATTCTAATTTTTCATTTTTGGACGGAGCAAACCATCCCGAAAATCTGGCCGAGAAGGCATCACATCTTGGTTATAAAGCTTTAGCCTTGACCGATCATAATGGTCTTTATGGCATAGTCCGATTTCACAAAGCCTGTAAAGAAAAAGAAATCAAAGCCATAATAGGCTCTGAGATCACGCTTGAAAACGGTCATCATTTGGTGCTGCTGGTCAAAAACCAGCAAGGTTATTCTACCCTTTGTCAACTTCTCAGTCATGCATTGTTGTCCCATCCCAAAGGCGAGGCAAAGGTTAAGTGTAAAGAACTCTTTTCCAGATCAAAAGGATTGATCGCCCTTTCAGCGTGCCTTTGCGGAGAGATACCTTCATTGCTTTTAAAGAACGATTATGAAAATGCTGAAAGGACTGCTCTAAAGCTCAAGGAAGTTTTTGGCAGGGATAATTTCTTCTTAGAACTTGGGTATCACAATCGTCCTGAACAGGCTGAGCTGAATTCCAAGCTCAAAAGTTTGGGTGAGAAATTAAACATCCCCCTTGTTGCCACGAATAATGTTCACTACAAAGAACCTGAAGGTCAGAGGCTGCAGGACGTTTTGGTATGCATCAAAAATCACACCAGTCTGGATCAAGCTGGCACGCTTCTTTACCCTAATGCAGAGAGGCATCTTAAATATCCTCAAGACATGAAAGAACTATTTGCCCAATATCCTGTGGCCATTGAAAACACTATAGGGATTGCCGAAGCTTGCAATTTCTCTCTTGATTTGCTCAAGCCTTCTTTGCCAGCTTTCTCTGTGCCGCAAGGAGAAACACCATTCAGTTATCTTTATCAGCTAACCTATGAAGGGGCCAGGGAAAGATACAGGCCCATGACTCCTCAGGCGGCCAAGCAGATCGCTCATGAGCTGGACATAATCCAGAGGCTCGATCTGGCTGGATACTTTCTCATAGTCTGGGATGTAGCCAGATTCTGCAGGGGAAAAGAAATTCTGTGTCAAGGAAGAGGATCAGCTGCCAACTCTGCCGTGTGCTATTGCCTGGGAATAACGGCAGTCGATCCGGTTAAGCTCAATTTACTTTTCGAAAGATTCCTATCGGAGGAGAGAAGGGAAGCTCCAGACATCGATATTGATATCCAGCACAACCGAAGAGAGGAAGTCATTCAGTACGTTTATGAGAAATATGGAAGGGAACATGCCGGGATGGTGTGTGAGGTGATAAGTTACCGGGGCAGATCGTCGGTCAGGGACGTGGGCAAGGCGTTAGGATTTTCTCTGGAGCAGGTGGACAGGCTGGCAAAGTTGTTAGATCATTACTCTGACAGCGAGGAGATCGTCGAAAGAGTCAGGGAATCCGAACTTAAAGCAGAAAGTAGACGAGTAAAACTCTTAGTGGAACTTTGCAAAGAGATTGAAAGATTCCCTAGGCATTTGGGAATCCATAACGGCGGGATGGTTATAACTGCAAAGCCGCTTTCTCAAATCGTGCCCATAGAAAACGCCACCATGCCCGATAGAACCGTGATCCAATGGGACAAGGACGATTCCGCAGATGTGGGATTGGTCAAGATCGACTTGTTAGGTTTGGGAATGCTCACCCTTATTGATTTTGCCATTAGACTTATTAAAGAACATAAAGGGATTGTGATCGATCCGGCACAACTGGGCTATGACGACTCCAGAGTTTATGATTTGCTTTCGGGTGGTGATACCGTTGGGGTATTTCAGGTAGAATCCAGGGCGCAGATGAACACGCTGCCCAGATTGAGGCCAAAGTGTTTCTATGATCTGGTCGTAGAGGTGGCTTTGATCCGTCCCGGACCAATTCAGGGGGAGATGGTTCATCCATACCTGAGAAGAAGGAACGGTGAAGAAGCCGTCACCTATCCCCATCCCTGTCTCGAACCGATCTTAAAGAGGACGCTGGGCGTTCCTCTTTTTCAAGAACAGGGAATGAGAGTAGCCATGCAAGCGGCAGGATTTACCGCATCCCAGGCAGATGAGTTGAGAAGAGCCATGGGTCATAAAAGATCAAAAGAGAGGATGGAAAAACTTAGCGTGTCTTTGATTCAAGGGATGGTCAAGAATGGAATCGATCTTGCAGCTGCATCCAGGATTTACAAGCAGTTGGCGGCCTTTGCCGATTTCGGTTTTGCAGAATCGCATGCGGCCTCATTTGCGCTTTTGGTCTATGTGTCCGCATATTTCAAAGTTTATTATCCTTCCGAGTTTTACTGTGCCCTTTTGAATGCTCAGCCCTTGGGCTTTTACAGTCCTTCCACCATAGTGGAGGATGCAAAAAGGCATGGGGTGGAAATTTTAAACGTTGATGCAACCAAAAGTAAATGGGATTGTACTCTTGAAGGTGAAAAAGTCAGGTTAGGATTCAGATACGTGAGGGAACTTGGGCCATCTGCTAAAGAAAAAATCGAGAAAGAGCAAAGGAAAAAGAAATTTGAATCTTTGGAGGATTTTGTTTTCAGGACCGATCTTCCTCAACCGGCACTGGAACAGCTGGCAATGGTGGATGCTTTTTCCTGTTTCGGATATGACCGAAGAGAGGCTGTCTGGAAGGTGCAGGGACTGGCCAATAGAAGCGCAGAGGAATTATCTTTGAGAAACTCCCAAACGACTTTTGTCCCCTTGCCATCGATGAATGCTTCAGACGTTTTAATTGCCGACTATGATGGACTAGGGCTTTCTCCGACCAGACATCCAATGCAATTCTTGCGAAAGCATCTGAATGGATTGGGAGTGATATGTGCCTGCAAGCTGAGGAATGCAGACGAAGGAGATATAAAGGTCGCAGGCCTGGTCATTGTCAGGCAAAGACCGGGAACCGCGAAAGGATTTGTTTTCTTGACACTGGAAGATGAAACCGGTTGGATAAATGTGGTGGTAAAACCGAATTTGGCGAAAAAATGCCGAGGAGCAATTATTAGTTCCTCCACACTTTTGGTAAAGGGAAAATTAGAGAAACATGATGGGGTAATAAATATAATAGGTCGAGAATTTACACCTTTGGAGTTTCCACAAGGGGGAGTGAAGTTTGAATCGAGGGATTTCAGATAGCCTCAAAGGCGGGGCACCCCCCGCACACCTGGCCAACAAATTGTCGGGAGCATGCAGTTCCTGACCTACTACTGGTGCTCATATGAAGTTCTCATCATCGATAGCTTCTTCTGCAAGGTTACTGTAATCCTGCCCCTCATTTATTATTCGATATATCAGACTGTTGTTGTTACCATAATAACAATCTCGACACGTCTTCGTCCAATTTGCTCCACCATTGCCTCTTACTTCATAAGGAAATTTTGTTTTTCTGAAATTCTCTGCCATGCGCTTCCAAGTTGGGATAATATCATCCACCTGGCATAGGGCAAAATCTTTGTTGTACATCCACCCAGAGAAATGAGTGTGGCAGTGGCAAGCATAAACAAGTGCACCTTCAGAAGGATTGGGAGAAGAAGCTATAAAAGGTCGCAATGCTCCCACATAACAACCACAGTCAAATGGCTCAGTCAGCGTATCTATGTCAATCCCTTGAACAAATAGGTTTTTGTATTTGCTGAGTGCGCCTTTGATAGATGGGTCGTGAACAATTGATTCACGTACGGTGCAACCAGGTGTAGCATCAGGAGCAATTCTAATAAACTTGATGCTCGGGTACATTTCAGCAAGTACAAAGACCTTCCTAAGGCTTTCATATGTAGTTCCCTTATAGAATCGCTTTGTTTGATGTCCTTGGCCCTCGTGGTAGTAGATGTAACTTAGGCCAATTTTCTGCTGTGGAAATGAATTAAAGTTGTAGTCTTGGGGACTCTTCCCTACATCAAGCTTGATGAGGCTAATACGTATCCAGTTGATAAACGGGTGAAGAGATGGTTCAATTCTAGATAAGTCATGGCTATTAGTAATTATTCCGACTTCGAGATGATGTTCAGCTGCAATTCTTATGATGCTATTAATATCTGCTCTGCATTTTTTGTCACCATATAGCAAAGGGTTACCACCCCCTGTTATCTGTAAAGCTTTGCAGCCCAAAGAAGCGAAGTCCCGAATGCACCTTTCAATTTCATTCACTTTGATATATTGAGTAATGTTTCGGTGCCTAACAGAACAAAAAGGACAATCACTCTCACAAGCTTCGGTTGGCGCTAACTGAATAGTAACAGGAATGAACCTGCCTTCCTTTCTTATAGCATCCAACAAATCATGGCGATGGGCGATTTTGTTACCTTTACTCGTATAAGAATTCTCAAGTTCACTGTTCATCTTTGCTAAACTACCCATCTCTTTAACCACGACCCAAATTACAAGCTATTCTGAACCCAACATTATATACTCGGTGATTTGGCAAATGGGCACCACGAAATGCTGACCGAATCGTGGCTGGATCCGCTTTCCAGGACCCGCCACGCACTACGCGTAGTAGTGGAAAGTTTTTATCATGTGAATCTACCCAAGGACTGCCGTCACCTGGGGCCTCATTGTATGAATCATGATATATATCTTCTACCCACTCCCAGACTTGTCCGTGCATGTGGTAGAGGCCAAACCCGTTTGGATTACCAGAATTGACTGGAGTTGTTTGGCCATTGACCCTACCATAGTTTGCATCTGCCTGTGTAATGTCATTACCAAAAGCATATTGTTTAGCTGAGGCTGCTCGACAACAATATTCCCATTCGGCTTCACTAAGAAGTCGATAGTTTCTATTGGCAAATAGAGACAAGCCAATTGCATAGACTTGAGCTTGATCCCAGGAGACATTTATAACAGGTAGCTTGTTGCGTCCCCATCCTTCATCATGAACTTTCAAGGAATCGAGTGTTAGCGAAAATTCATTTTTGTCTGTGCAGTGTCTTTTCTTATATTCTCTACGGACCCGCTTGAAGAAATCACGGGAATCCAAACAATAGTCTGCTAAAGAATCCCACTCTTGAAAAGTGATTGGGTATATACCTACTTCAAGATCATATTTTATTTTTACCTTGTGGTAAGGTTTTTCACGAGGTTTTGCCGTCTCATCATCGGGTGGTGAACCCATCCAGAATTCGCCCCCTCGGATTTTTATGGTTTTAGGCACCACAAGTTTTATTCCTCGATCTCTATCAAGCGACTTACTAACGACACGTAGGGGCCTTGATAAGGATTTTGAATATTCGACTATGCGATTTTTTAAGTCGTTTGCTAACGTGAATATATAAGTCCGATCAATTTTATGCAATTGCTGCACTTGTCTTAAGTTGTAGTGCTCTCTTTTTTCCAATTCACTGATTATCTTTTTCTCTATGTTTGCTTTCTCGTGTTCGTAGTCTATAAATAGGATTGGAAGAATATGTTTGTCAAGCCTGGCTGTTCTTTCAAGCTTCAAAAACGCCTTTAGCTCCTTGATGCAGTAATTGCTTTGGAAATAACTGGGCGATAGAACAGGGATGAAGAATGGCACTTTTCCAAGCTGTTTTCCTATTTCTGTCAAGTATCTGACACCCCAGGAAATATCTTGAGTGTCTTGAAAAATCCTAACATCTTGACCCAGCCTACTGCTCGTTTCCTGTTCCAGTAAACCACGCAGCTTTGTGATGATATCTTTGTTGTATTCATCATCCCTTCTTGCGTAACTTAAGAAACCTATTGTATTTTCTGGGATACCTTGAGCATTAATCATGACCAACCTCTTTTGATTTGAATATGTCTGTCACCAGGATTTCCTGAACGGGAGCGAGTGAGTTTCTCACATAACCTTTGATCTACTCCCCAAGTAGAGAATATACTATCAGACACAATATGTAATTCGGGTCATGTGAAGTTATTGCCTTTGCCGTACTTCTATTATTTTGTCAGTTCATTCCCAGTGCTTCGATGAAGATATTGCAGACCCTCAACGTAGGTGTCATAAATGGCGGACGGCTTCTTACCGAGCCAAAACATATCGTATCCTGGACAATCAGGTGCGGCTACGTTCCATACATAAGGACTGACGTGTATCTTCCCACCTGGCCGTTCCCAATCGATGAATGAAGCCCCGAAATACGGTGGTTCGTCGAATAGTCCGAGTTTGAGATCAGCGTTCGGAAGTTGCGTTTTCAAAGTGGCCAGCAAATCCTTCCATTTGTGAACACACTCGGTGACAAGTTTAGCGGTGGCTTGGGGCCGAGTCAAATGTAGAGTCGCATATATTTCAGGAGCAGGCATGAAGACCCAAAGACGTTTTAGATGTTTTGAGAACTTGATTTTGCCTTCGTTGAAGGTCGATATGAACCTATCTCCAGTGAGTTGGATTAAGGCAACATGAGTTCCTTGTTCAATCTGGTCACTGAACGAGCCAACTACCTCCTTCGGCAAAGAAGTTAAACTCACCACCATCAAGTGTTTCGCCATTGGGTCATCGTTGCACCAGAAAGATTGTGGCGGTTCAAGTACCAGTTTGTAAACCAGTATTTGAAGACCATGTTTTGCGTATACCTCTATGGGTCCATGAAACTCAGCTCTCAAGTCTTCAGAGAAGGGTGGTGTTACACAAACGGGCGATTCAGTTCCGACATATTCCCTGAAGGCTTCTTCCGAAAAGAGTGTTTGACGTGGACTGGCTGCATCCATAACTCTCTGCGCATAATTGATTGTGTCACCGCATACGTTAGCTTTGCCGTTGATATCAGTAACGAGTTCTACTGCGCCGACATGAACTCCAACTCTAAGATTTACTGGATTGCGAGTGGAGGACTGGTTGGATGCCCATTGATGCATCCTAAGAATCACGCGCAAGATAGTGGTGCGATCCCAAGGTTGGTTGGATCGATGAAGAAATGCCAATGCAAGGCCATCGCCAGTCGGCAATGCAACAAGACTCGGAGTGTCCAGCGGAGGAATCAATAGTGTGCGCAATTCATGCAAAACCTCGGATGTAAGGGCCTCAACGAGTCGCCGCTGCTCCGATGTTGGCTTCTTGGAAAACCCAACTATGTCTATGAATAAGATGGTCGCGGCGGACATTAGACTATGCTCCTCAAGCATCAGGATCCTGATCCAACCACTTATCGAGAACCTCAGGGTTCCAGATTAATTCTTTTGTTGATCGACCGCTCATAAGGGCGTCTGGCATCATAGCGTCGTCACAACCCTTGAGTTTCATTCCTCGGATTCGTTTCCAAGTTTTGCCGCCTGAAAGAGGCTTTTTCATTTGAATGAATGTGTTTATTTCCCACTCTACCCAGTCGCTGCTGTACGCATCCTGACCGATAAGCACTACAAGCTTCGAAGCATTCTCAAACTTCCTCTTGATCTCATCACGGACGGGCTCGGATCTCGGGTCGCTTGGTGGGTATTTGATGGGTCTTCCACTTCTGTCTGTGACAGGTTCTTTCAAAGAATGATCATGAAAATCCAACGGATGTTTGGGGTTGTCCTTGAGTAACTTGAATCCTCCAACCTGTTGTTGATCATCATGGTCGTAGCTGACGAATGCATTCGCCGCCATAGCTTAGACTCCTTTCAGTTCATAATAAGATTGTCTTACTAATAAACATATCGGACACAATTTCACGTAAATGTTATACGTGATTGCACTCTGCATAACTTCTGTTTCTATGATTTCCAGATACACTCACTTTGGGGTCTCGCGTACAGATAATGCTACCCGTCCAATCTAGCTTCTCTCACAAGATATCGATTGAGTACTTGACGCCGCACCTTCCCCAGTTGACCAGACTTGTATACGTCATACACCTAAAAATAATCGTGTATGCAACCTTGTCAAGTATTTTTTGAATTGTTTTCTCGATGGATAATATCCGATTCGGTGGCGGAGGGAAGAACAAATTACTGAACTCTCAGGCTGAGAGATGGCTATTCCAACAGGCCTGACATATTTCGAAAAGCCCCTTGACCGCCACGTCTGGTGTCAACCATGCGGTCCACTCCTCTGGCGGGATTTTCAAACTCCCCTCTCCCCTTGACTGCCGATGTGTGTCTTTATAAAACTAAGAATTTCATCCATTGCTTGCTTAGCCTCAGGGAAGACGGGAGCAAGGGCAGGAAAGCAATGAACCATTCCCTTCCCAACCCTCAATGCGACATCTACGCCTGCGTTTTTCGCCTTTTCTGCAAATCGTGTCGAGTCATCGAGAAGGACTTCATGTTCGCCGACATAGATGAGCATGGGCGGAAGGCCATGAAGATCCCCATAAAGCGGGGATATCCACGGGTTGCCAGGATCGTTGTCTCCTACATAATATTTACTGAAGACGGTCCATGACTCCGCCCAGGTTAACGGGTCTACCTGGGCCTTGGTTCTTAGCGATTCTCCGGTGCACTTCAGATCGGTCCAGGGAGAGAGGGCCACCGCTGCCGCAGGAAGGGGAACGCCTTGATCGCGGAGGGCGATTAGCGTAGCCAAGCCTAAGCCTCCACCGGCGGAATCTCCAACAAATACGATATGGGAAGGTGAAACACCTTCGGCCAACAACCAGCGATAGGCTGCCAGCGAATCCTCGAGCGCAGCAGGAAAAGGATGTTCGGGGGCTAAACGATAGCCAAACAATAAAGCACCGACTTCGCTGCGTTTAACGAATTTGGCGACAATCGGCCGGTGTGCCTGGACTGAGCCCATCACGTACCCGCCACCATGAAAATACAGTATTACTCTGTCTTTCTTCGCGTGGGAAGGCAGAATCCATTCTGCTGGGAGACCATCTATTGTAACAGGCGATACTTCGATCCCTTTTGGCAGCCTGCCGAAGAATTTGGAAGTCTTATCAGCTTCCTGGCGCAATTGTGGGATCGATGTATTCCAGTCAATGGTCGCCCTCCTCTTAAGTTGGAAATGTAACCAATGACGATGTGTCAATACAAAACGTATGAGGCAACTTCGCAGGCTCGGCATTGTTCATCTTCTTCCTGATAGGATAGGGGTTGAAGCCCTATCCCTTTTTTACGGGCAGGAGTGCAACTCCTGCCCGAACAGCAAGCTTGGTCACGAAGCTCAATTACTTCAACCGACTATCTCATAGCAGAGCTGTGGGGTATCACCGGTTCTATCGCTTCGAATAGATATCCAAAAAACTCGCTTTGTCTAACCGGATCGACTGTTCAAATTCAAATCTTGTCTCCATCACTATGCGAATCAGCGGGCCAGTGTAAACGTATCCTGTGTAATCAAAGGTCTGGTTGCGCGACAGATGTCGATACTCCATCTTGTACGCACCCGATGCGGGATCGTATTCTTTGAACCGGCGTAGAATCTGACCTTCTGAACCCTGTTCAACGACTTCTGGTGGCTCGCTCATGTCTCCTACCCTCAACAAACCATCTCGGTACCCGATAGCAAAGCGCCCTCCAATTTTCAAGGTCCGAAACACTCGATCTCGAAACTTGGGAAAGCTCTGGTGAGGAAAATCGAGGATGGCATTGCCCAAACACACTGCCAAGTCATACTCTTTGTTCCCCAGAGGATGAGTCAGGACGTTGGCGTGGATGAATTCTGTTTGCGAATGGCGTCTGACGGCCTCCTGGCGCGCCATTGCAATCAGAGATGGGGCAAAGTCAATGCCGGTGACATGAGCTCCCTGCTCTTCAAGAAAGAATGCAACCGGACCTGCACCACAACAAAGATCCAGTACGCAGTCACCGTGGCTAAGGAGGGATGCTAGATGAGGGCCGATCCGAGCCACGAGTTCTGCCCGACTTTCGATAGTGAATTGATTTGCGAACCAGTCAAACGGTGGAATTGGTTGATCCTGGGTCATTCTTACCCTCCTAAAAAGCGCCTGAAACACATAAGATCGGCGGGTTTACTATGGTTAAATGGTTTCCGTGTAAACCCATTCTCGGGTTTTGCTTCCGGACAATGCCGCCAATAGGATTTCTGCGTCGTTTATCTATCTTAGATGGATTACGATCAATTTCGTGATACTTCTCCGTCTTATATGGTCTCCGCATAATTCGCAAGCACCCCGGTCTCATAGGCTGTCCATCGGGCCTCGCGCCGAAGCCGGTGGGGCACCGGAGCTTGCCCCCAAATCCTGATAACTCCATCCAACTATCTCACAGCAGAGCTAGCGGGGCACCCCGGGATAGGTCCGGGAATTCCAATTCCTGGACCTATTGAGAAGGACGATGACGATATTTCGCCCGAGACAAAGCTCGGGCGCTACGAGCTTACCTCACTTTTTCGAATCCCAGGTTTCCGCTCCTGCCGGGTGTTATCATCCCTCGGAACGACAGGCGGATGATAACATCCGCCTTGGAGCAGGTAGGCCTTTACTCCTTCTTGCCAAACAAATCCTCCTCGCCCTCAACTTTCAGCGGGAACTCCTTTAATTCCGGATATTCTTCGATCAGTCCCTTCCAAAAAACGACGTTAATGGGAAGATTCAATTTATATCTTATCATTATGGCATTGGCGACAGCCTTTGCCCGGAAGTGATTGTTCATGTAAACATAAAGCTTTTTGGGGACATCTTTTATTTGGTTCAGCCCTGTAACAAATGGGTCAAGCTCCTCCGATGAATACAGGTAGTTATATTTCTCCGCGGCCGATTTTGATTTAAACCACTTCTCCACATTTCTGCCGTGCATGCGAAGGTAAAAGATTGGACCGATGGGCTTGAAATCCTGTCTTATGGAGAAGTGAAACTTGGGTTCGTCAATATATACCAGGCTGGCGTTATGGTTATTCAGAGTCTTTTTTGTCTCGGGCAATTGATCGCTCCAACTTCTGTGTCGCAACTCAACGGCCATGGGGTAGTCGTTGAAATAGCCGAGAATCCTGTCCAAAGCTTCGGTATTCGGTGGAGTAAGACGAAAGGTTGCGGGAAACTGGACAAGCAAACATCCGAGCTTGTTGCTCTTGACCAGGGGCTCCAATCCACTCCTGAAAGTATCAACGTCCTTCTGTGTTATCTCGGAATCCTCTCCGGTTTTCTTGGCAAACATCCCTGGATGGGTGAACTTCTGCCAGAGCTTTACGGTGAAGTCGAAATTAGCAGGCGTCTTTTTTGCCCAATTCCATACGTATCCGGGAGGTGGCGGACGATAGAAGGTCGAGTTGATCTCTACGGTGTTGAACCTCTCGGAGTAGTAGCTCAGCTCATCCACCTTGCCAGGAGGGTAAAAGACACCGCTCCAACTTCCCTGAGCAGACGTGGGATACGACCAGCCAGAAGTCCCTATTCGAAAAACAGATTGCGCTTCGGTTATGGCAAAACCTCTCTTCCTCAAGGTGCGTTATTCAATTTCAATATGACTTACGCTGATTAAAAGTCAAGATTTTTCTGAAGCAGAAAAGCAAGGGAATGGCACTAAGAGAGATTCCTGCAAGAGGTATCGTTGTGGTCTCTGTAGACTTGGTTCATCTTGAGATTATTCGATCGCGCCGCAAGCCGTGAAGGCTTGCCGACGCGCTTTTACCTGCAACCTGACAAGTTTGGCGAATTTTAGTCTTGACACGAGAAGCCGATAAAAATATATTGAGACGGTTCTCGCGTGATGGCTCACAGGAGAACGTAAAGCATAAGTGGAGCGTAATTTGTTGTTTGAGTCTATCGGGAGCTGTTATCTGTCTATCACAAACTGACACGATTTCAGATCGGTTCAGGACAGAGCTTATGGCGGCTTAGCCAAGTGGTAAGGCAGAGGTCTGCAAAACCTCTATGCTCCGGTTCGAATCCGGAAGCCGCCTTTTTTCTCGGTTCATGGTTCACAGTTCATAGAAAAAGCCGCGTTCTTCATCGCTGGGGCGAAAATCGGAGATGAAGCAAAAACAAGATCAAAAAGTTCAAAGAATCAAGCGGGACATACAAAACTTCCTGAAGAAAAACGGCAGTCTCTTGATCGTCGAAAAATACGCTCGCTATTTCAAGGAAGGCTACGATCCGTACGGTGTACCACCTGAAAAGATGAGCGCAAAAACCAAGGAGTGGTTCAAGACTTGTCAAGAAAAACTTTCGATCAGGCAAATCACCGATCTGTGTCAAGAATTGATGAAGTCGGGAAAGTATGAGGAGACGAGCATAGCCATTACATTCATGCGGATGTTAAGGGAACATTACAGCAGGAATCTGTTTAACGTCATGGGCCGATGGTTTGAAAAATACGTCAAAAACTGGGCACACTGTGATGGGGCCTGCAGTGAGGTACTGTACCCTTTTATAGAAGATAAAATAGTCGATTTCAAGGACCTGCTCAAATGGGCTGATTCTTCGGGCAAATGGAGAAGGCGGGCAGTGCCGGTGACCATGGTGACGGTGGTGTCCAAGACCGGGAACGTCACGCAAGCCTTGCAGGCCTCACGAAAGCTCATGCTGGATTCGGAAAGAGTGGTGCATCAAGGGGTGGGCTGGCTATTGAGAGAAACCTGGAAGAAGTCACCTCAGAAGGTGGAAGATTTCTTGTACAAATGGAAAGATCAGGCACCACGCTTGATCATTCAGTATGCTACGGAGAAGATTGACAAGGAAAAGAGAAAGAGATTCAGGCGGGCCTGAACGGCTTCCCCTGAAGCCTTGAGCAGATACGGGGTCAGTGATTCCAATTCCTTGATTCTAGATAGAGATTCAGAATTGTATGGAGGTGTGGTGGGGTGGCGGATCAACCGTGAACCACCGACCGTGAACTGAGAAGCGCCGGAGTGGCGGAATAGGTAGACGCCTGGGACTTAAAATCCCATGGTCATTAATTGACCGTGCCGGTTCGATTCCGGCCTCCGGCATTCACTGTGGATAGTCAAAAGTTTTTGCGAATTTAAAAAGCCTCTGGCTCATGTTTGGGCCAGAGGCTTTTGGATTTTGCTCCCGAAAGGAGCAGAGGCGAAACTCATCTCTTGCAGTCTATGGCGAATCTATGGAACCGTGCATCTCATCGGTGACGATGGTAGGAGTAACAAAGATGACTAAGTCGCGATTGACAATCGACTTTTTGGTGTACTTGAACAGATATCCCAACAAGGGAATATTCTTCAAAATCGGGAGGCCGGCGTCGGAGCTTACCTCCTCCTGAGTAGTCAAGCCCCCGATTACCGCAGTCTGCCCGTTGTTCACTACCACGTTGGTCTCAGCATTATTGGTGCTGATGACGACGCCGTTGGCGTCAAATGAATAGGAGCTTCTCTCCGGTCTCAGTTTTAGAAGTATCCGATTCTGCGAGGTAATGTGAGGAGTGGCCCTCAAGATGGTGCCCACCTCGACGAACGTAATGACCACGTTTCCGGATTCATCGAATTGCTTTATAGGGATCTTCTGCCCCATCTGAATGAATGCCTCTTTGTTGTCCACCGTGGTGATTTCCGGATGGGCCACTATTTTCCCCTTGTTGCTGGTGGCCAAAGCAGATATGGTTCCCTCCAAATCAAAATCAGTTTCAGCCGTGGCAAAGGTAAACGTGCCGGTGGGATCGCTCACCCTATCCGCAACTTGATCAAAGGTGGCAGTCGGCTTTTCCCCTTCCATGAGCTCCGCACTCTCGGTTGAGAGCATGGACCAGTCTATCCCCAGTTCGGTCATAGTACCGGACTCGATCTCCAGAAGCTGAGTGGATATCTTGATTTGGTCGGTCTCCTTGTCCAGGTTATTCACCAGTTCCCTGACTCTTCCGATATTTTCGGGAATGTCCCTTATGACCAGTGAATTAGTCCGATCATCGGTGTCCACAGTGCCTCTCTGAGAAAGAATGCCTTTTACGCTTTTGGCCATATCGCTGGCGGTTCCGTGCCTTACCGAAATCACGTCCGTCTCCAGCGAGATCAGAGTTTTTTGATCTGCTTTGTGTTTCTCAAGCTGCGTTTGCTCGTTCAAGTAGTCTTGAGTGTTGAGTACCCGAATATAGCCGTATTCCTCCACTCCGGATAGACCGTAAGTCTTGAGCAGAATATCCAGGGCTTGTCGCCAGGTGACATTCTTGAGGTTTATGGTCACTGTCGCCTTTACCTCAGGAGAAGCCACAATATTGACACCTCCATAATCCGCAAGGAAACTCAACACCGAATGAATATCCGCATCCTGCAAATTGAGCGCGGGTATAATCTTATCCTGTCCCGCAGGCACGGCGAATCCCGTCACAGAGAGGCTCACCGACAATAGAAGGGCAAAACCAAGAGAAATGACAGCAAGAGGCTTTAACCAGGTGAAGCGCAAAGCGTTCTCAGGGTATTTTGACCGTTTTGGCTTTCTTGAATCCACTTTCATAGCGTTACCTCGTTTTTGATATTCGATTGAAAAGTTCTAAGTCCATAGTTTTAGACCATCCATATTCCTGTATTTGAAAGATGACTTTGTCTTCTTCCACCGAAACCACATATCCGTTCTTAATCTTATCTCCATTTTTCATAATGTATCCGTATCCCCTAACATCCTCAAGTAGCGCCCGGTTGCCGGCCTCATCTCTCAGGATCCCCACCAATTTCAAGCTTTCAAACGTGGGAAGAGGAATTTCACCCAATTCGGTGCGTATGCTCTCGGTCAAAGGAGCGAAGGGATCCCTTCTTCCTTCACTCTGATAATAGACAGTTTCCCTTTGAGAAATTGCCTCTATCGGAGTTCCCTTTGGTCCGGAAACTACCAGCCCCCTTTCCGGCAGTTGGGTCTCTTCCTCCCCGGGGGGTTGCTCCTGGGGACTAGAAACTGCAATCTCTTCTTCCCCTGAGGTCAGATCCTGAGCAGGGGCAACCTTGGTTTCTTCTGTGGTTGGTGCTATGGCCTCCGGGGCCTCAACAGCCGAAGATATCTGTTTCTCCGATGCGAGTGGTTCTTCCTGAACATGTTGTTCTCTCGCAGAACCACCTGACTCGATCTTCTGCGAAGCTTCCTCTTGAGTTTCTGAGGAGCTTTTGTCCTTTTTGGCTTTCGGAGCGGCTGGAAGTGAA
Source organism: uncultured Ignavibacteria bacterium (assembly GCA_964588305.1). Classification (GTDB taxonomy): domain Bacteria; phylum Zixibacteria; class MSB-5A5; order MSB-5A5; family SM1-73; genus SM1-73. The sequence goes on along the minus strand of CAZPOP010000006.1, from coordinate 112,047 downwards.
TAACTCTCATCCATCTCTTTTTTCACACCAGCTTCGCCCTTTTTCAGCTCGACCTCCTCCGATTGCAGCTTGCTGTGGTCTGGCTTGGGGACCGAGAAAATATCGGAAGAAGCTGCGGCGTCTGCCAGGACTACCTTGTCAGCGGCTGGTTTGGATGTTTTCTTTGCGATTTCTGCGTCCTTCTTTTTGGTCTCCGGTTTACTTGCTGCAACTTCTGAGATTCTGCCATGAGTTTCAATCTCCGAGGTGTCAGCGAAACAGAGCGCTTTTTCGAAGCTCGTCTTTTTCCTCACTTCTTTTCCGCTTGTATTTTCGGTTCGTTGGAGATCAGACTTGGACGTTTCTTTAGAGGTTTTCCGGGAGGCGACAGACGATGCCAACCTGTGCTCTGGGGCCGCATCTGCTGCTTCCCTGGCGCTCCACAAAGCAAAATCTCGATCCTGAGACGTCACTATGGCAATGGAACCCTTATTGTTTTCACCCTTCTCCACCACTTTATAGATAACGGGCTTGTTTAAGTCCAAAACGATCCTCACAATCTTGTCCGGCTCAGTCTGAAACTGACTTGTCCGGATAGCTTTTATCATGCCTGACGGCAGACCACTTCGGAAATTATGTTGTGGCAAGTTGTGAATGGCGTCTTTACAATCGATGACTATTCTATAGGGCTTTGCATCCTTTGTCTCCAGGGTGGAGTGAACGAACTCGAAGGGTTTCTCTGCATAAATGGTGAGTTTGGTGAAGTTGTCCACTTTTTCTAAACTAATATCGTCGATCCGACAACTTCCCCTGGTTGAGCCGGGCAGCAACAGAGAACCGACCAGGACACAAAGAATGAATGAAACAAAAGTCAGCAACAGTTTCATCTTAAGAATCCTTTTTCTTCTCATAGGGTCTTCCCTTTATGTCAAATGGAATTGACGATTTTCAGAACTCAACTCTCTTGAGTCTTTGCCCCTCCTGAACCCAATAGGTGGTCAATTTGAATAGGGCCGTGACGGTGTTGTCCTCGGAGCCGGGAACCTCAATCCCCTGAGGTATGCCGGTCAGAACCACCTGGGACACGTTAGCCAGAAAAGGAAAATTCGCCACGTTGCTCACCAATTTCCCGAAATCGTGATAAGAACCACTTATCTCAACGTCAAACGAGCTGGCGTTATAAAAGTCGACGGGAAGCACACCGGAGGGAACGATCTGGGTAATGCCGGCTTGGCTGGATTGGGCAGCGAAATGCATCTGAGTCAAAAGCAAGGGAATCTGTTTCTCCTCCGGCAACAATTGTTCCACCTCTTGATATCTTTTCAGCAATTTCTCATATTCGGCTTTCAGGTTCTCAAAACTCTTGGCCTTCATCTCCACATTCTTAAGGTCGGTCAGAATCGTCTCGTATTCGGTCTGCCTCAGGTCGATAGCCCTCGCGTTCTTGGAGTAGATTCTGGCATACCAGAAATAAACGATCAAAAAGAAAATCAAGCCGCCTAACAGGATCTTTTGTACTTTGGGATCTTTCAAATCCATGCGTTCCTCCGGGATGAAGTCTCCCTATGGTTTGGTCGCTTCCCTTCTTTCTGATTCTACTTTTGAGCTATCTCCATATCGTGCGGGCTTTCGACCTGCGGCTCAAGTGGGTAGACCAAATCGCCAGAAAGCCCAAAGGAGAAGGTCTTTTGCTTCTCCACCTCTGATTTCTTGATAAACTGTAACTCCATATTCTTAAAGTAATCGGATCTCATAAGCTGGATCAGAAACACCGCCAAGGTGTTTACTGAATATGTATGGCCTTGTATATTCACCTTATTCACCTTTTCGCCCGGAGAGGTGGCTAGTGCGCTCTGGACGGAGGTATCCGCTTCGTCTGTCGGTGATGCGACCACAACCTCCTCTTCCCTGAGCTCAGAGAGCCATAAATATTCGGGCACTCTCTGACTCAAATCTTCGAGAATGTGTACCCAAGTGACCCTATTTCTATCCAGGGTTTCTATGGCCGACATCCTCTGCAGGATTTTGTCCTTCAGATCGATCAAAGCATCCACCAATTCTATGGTTTGTCTGAGCTCTTCTGTTCTCCGGTTAGCCTCAGCTATCTTATTATCCAATGTTTTGAGTTTGAAACTCTGAAAGATGCTAACCATCACGAAGAGTATCACCAAGATTCCAGCAACCGTTCCCACGTAGATCAGATTCTTGTCAAAGGCAATTACCTTGCCCTTTCTTCTCAGCTCTTTGGGAAGTAGATTAATCTCAATCATGGTTATTTTACCTTTCTTGAAGCCAAGCCCACTGATACGGCTAAGAGCGGAGCGATCTTATCAGGCTGGCCCTCCCTAAAGACGTCGGGATCATACTCTACATTTCTCAATGGGTTACCAATTTCCAAAGGTACGTTCAGTTTTGACTGAATGAACTCCGGCAGAAACGGGACCAAAGCCCCACCGCCCGAGATTACCATCCAGTCCACCTTGGGTACTTTGGCTGTGGATTTGAAATAGGAGAAAGCTACCTCCAATCCGGAGATCAGTTCCTCAGAGGCGGTGATGACCGTGGCTCTGAGCATGTCCTGGTCGATGGACGTTCCCATCTCCCCCTTGATGGTTTTGGTGGCGAGCTCCTGATTTATGCGGAACTCCTTCATTATAGCATTGTAAATCAATCGACCTCCGCTGGAGAGGTCTCGGTTGGAATGATATAAGCCGTCTTTAAGGAAGGTGATGCTGGTGGTGTCGAATCCGATGTCTATCAAAGCAGTCACCTTATTGGGGTCGATTTCGTAATTGAGTTGGTAGGCGTTCAACATGGCAAGGGCGTCGATATCCACGATCACCGGTCTCAACCCGGCATCAGAGATCAAATCCACATAGGAATTCAATATCTCATTCCTGGCTGCCACCAAAAGGACATCCATTTTACCCGTTTCCTCGTTGACCTGGATAACGTGGTAATCCATGGTCACGTCTTCCACATCGAAGGGGCTCCTCTGCTCTGCCTCAAAAAGGATGGCTTGTTCTGCCTCTGCCCCAGATTTATGATCGATTGTGATCTTGTCTGTGATTACCCCGTGCCCGGAGATGGAGATGGCTACGTCCCTCAACTTTGGGTCGCACTGGTCAATCAGGCTTTGCACGTTAAAGATAACCGTCTCCCTGTCCTTGATCTCTTCATCCACCACGGTTTCCATGGGAATCTCCCTCATGCCCAGGGCGGTTAGTGCCCATCCTCCCGACCTTTCCTCAAGTTTCACGAGCTTGACGGAGGAAGCCCCGATGTCCAACCCCGCCACTGTCCTTGCCTTTCTTCCGAAAGCCATAAAAGTCCCTTTCAGTGTTGGGTGTCAACTTTCCATTAGAATATCAACGTTTTCATTTGTCAGAATTTCTCGGAAATTGCACTAGTGTTCTGATCGGCCAAAATTTGCGAAAACTTAACCCTTGCTGAAAAGTTTAGAAGAAACAACATTTGCTTTTCCACCCAGCCAGGTTCTGTCGCCTTCTTTCAAATTCCTTATCTCTACAATCGGCAAGGAACAAGAGGAACTTAATCTATTTTGAGCCCCGAATTTGCGAAAAAGATATTGCCTTTTTTGACAAGAACCGGAATACTAATAATGAAACAGAATAACTGTCCGACAAATCCGGTAATTTGATCTTTCCTAAAAGGAGCAACGGATAGAGCATTTCAGACTTTTCGTGTTTGTGATTGTTCTCACCATTTTCTGCCGACAGGTGGATACCACCAGAATCCAAATGCGTTCCGGTTGATCCTCCCTCGAGGCGACGAGGACTGCTAAAAGGCTGATCACTGTAAATTCAAGGGGTTGACATATCCTGCTTTTGTGTTAAATTACATAAAAGAGCGGTAAGAGAGGTTAGTCTCTTCAGACTGCTGTCTTAGTCACGGTTGAGTTTTGTTGGCTGTTTTACGTATATGCAAAAAGATAATGCTCTGAAGGAATCTTCTGGTAAGGAGGAATAAGGTTATGTTGCGAATGTTGAACGCCAAAGGAATTCTGATTACCGTCTGTCTTCTGGGAATGGCTCTCGGAGTTACGTCTGAGGCGAGAAGCCAGTCCTCGGACGAGGCGAGTTTGGTTCTTCCCAAGCAGAGTCCGGTAATGTCCGAGAGATTTAAGCAGTTCCTATCTGAAAAGGAACCTGAGGAGAGAGTTAAGGTGTGGGTCTTTTTCACAGACAAGGGAATCTTTGACTCCGAGGAATATCGGTCTGCTTTGAATCGAGCGAAAAACGCGTTGACGCAGAAGGCAGCTCAGCGAAGGGCCAAGACTATGAGGCCCAGCCTGGTGGATTTCCGAGACCTGCCAGTCGACCGCAGCTATGTGGATGAAATATTGAAATACCAAGCTGAACTGAGGCACCAAAGCAAGTGGCTGAACGCTGCAAGTTTTGAGATTCCAATCTCCCGATTAGAGGAGATTTCCCAGTTGGATTTTGTGAGATCAATAAAATCAGTTTGGGCAGGCATGAGAAAACCGATGCCACCTCAGGTGCCACCTGAAGAGCCTTTAGAGGGTCAGTCTAAATTAGGTCTGAATTATGGAGCTTCCTATGCTCAGCTTCAACAACTAAACGTTCCCTCGGTGCACGATTTGGGCCATAGTGGCCAGGGGGTTTTGGTTTGTATGATGGACACAGGCTATAGGAAGGATCACCGAGCATTTCAATTGGCTTACGCAGAAGGAAGGGTGCTGGCGGAGTGGGATTTTGTAAACAGCGACGGCAACACACAGAATGAGGCAGGAGATCCGTCTACGCAGCATAATCACGGTACCTACACCTGGTCTGCTTTAGGCGGAGCAGCGGATGGGTACCTTTACGGACCTGCATATGAGGCATCGTTCATCCTGGCGAAGACCGAGGACGTTTCCATGGAAGAGCCTATAGAGGAAGACAACTGGATGGCAGGAATGGAGTGGGCGGACAGCATAGGTGCGGACGTGATCTCCAGCTCCTTATGTTATATCGATTGGTATACGTATTCCGATCTGGACGGTAACACCGCAGTCATCACCATTGCGGCAGATATGGCCGCGGAAAGGGGAATCGTGGTCTGCAATGCCATGGGGAATTCGGGTCCCGGCTCCGGCACCTTATTGCCGGCCGCGGATGCCGACAGCATAATCGCCTGTGGAGCCGTGAGCTCTAGTGGGAGTATAGCTTCCTTCAGCTCCAAAGGACCGACCTACGACGGAAGGACAAAACCTGAAGTGTGCGCGAGAGGAGTCTCCACCACTTGTGCCGATCCATACGATACTACCGACTACACTACTGCAAGCGGAACCTCACTTTCGACTCCCCTTATCGGCGGATGTGCCGCGCTGATTCTTTCTGCACATCCTAACTGGACACCCATGCAGGTAAGGGAAGCCATGATGATGACCGCCAGCCGGGCTGGCTCGCCGGATAACACTTACGGCTGGGGCATACCTGATATTCTCGCTGCCGTAGAATACAGCTTTTATTCTACCGGGGATGCAAACAGTGACGGGGAAATTGACGTGGGGGACGTACTTTATCTGATCGATTATCTCTTCTCCGGCGGATCTGCGCCCGATCCCCTTTGGCTGGGCGATGTCGACTGTGACGATCTGGTCGGCGTTGGGGACGTGGTTTACCTGATAAACTACCTTTTTCTAGGAGGTTCAGAGCCCTGCACGCATTAAGGGGTGAGAACCGGCGTCTGTCGTGTTTCGTGTCTCTCGTGCTTTTCGTGTGTTTATGGCGACAAAAACAATTCTACCATTCGCTCGATCTTCTCTTGATCCCACAGGATGGTTGAGTTGTTCCTGACTCTTGCCTTCTGGAATCCCATCCTGGAAAGGACTCTGACCCGCTGATAGGTGAGCTGCTGTTGTTCGGAGTATCCCTGATTGAAAGTATCAGTTTTCACTGTCAAGCACCCCGCCTTCGGCGGGTATGCATGATTTACAGGCTTTTCTGCTAATGGTCAAAGGTGCTTCCAAGAGTAACGGATTGCCCCTCCTTTATATGCGTGCGTAGTCATTTTGCTTGCTTTGGCGGGGGAAGCTGATCAAAAGGATTGCGTAACACACGAAGGAATGTGCCGGCTTTGGAGAATTGACCCGGCCTCTATTTGGGGGGACGAGGTTAAAGAAGGCGTGAGTCTGGGTCGGCAGGACGATGATACTGTCGAAAAGGGAGAAGGTCGAGCAAGCTCGACCACTACACCTCACAGAATAGGAGGAAAATTAAGCATCGATGGCATATCTCTTAATTTTCTCGAACAAGGTGGTATAATCTATCTTCAAAGCCTGAGAAGCTTTTCTTTTATTTCCGCGAACCTGATTTAAGATACGGACTATCAGAGCTCTTTCCGCCTCCGCCTGCGCATACTGCCCCACCTCTTTTAGTCCTGCTCCCTCTCTTAATCTAATCTCGTTGGCAGTTGGAATTCTTATGGCCAAATGCTCCGGAAGTATCCTCTTACCTTCACAAAGTATGATCGCTCTCTCGATGGTGTTCTCCAACTCCCTTACGTTTCCCGGCCAATGATACTTATCCAGCAGAACCAACGCCTCTTTGGAGACGGTCTTTTTGCGCTTTTTCATGTCCGCACAATATTTCCTCACGAAAAACTCAGCTAAGTCCGGAATGTCCTCTCGTCTTTCCCTCAAAGGTGGAATGGTTATGGGAAAGACGGACAATCTGTAATAAAGATCTTCCCTGAATTGTTTTTTCTCAATAGCCTTTTTCAAATCCGTATTAGAAGCTGCGATCAACCTCACATTTACGGAAATGGTTTTTGTCCCTCCCAATCTCTCAAAGGTTCGATCCTGCAGTACCCTTAAGAGCTTGGCCTGAAGGGCGATATCCAAATCCCCAACTTCGTCCAGAAAGATGGTTCCTTCTTCGGCAATCTCGAATTTCCCCATTTTGCGAGCAACTGCACCAGTATATGCTCCTTTTTCCGATCCGAAGAGCTCGTTCTCCAAAAGCTCTCGCGGAATGGCTGCACAGTTTATAGCCACATAGGGAGCTTTCTTTCTGGCGCTTAGACTGTGGATGGCACGTGCAAAAAGCTCTTTTCCGGTGCCCGACTCTCCTAAAAGCAATGCCGTAGTATCGGAAGGAGCTACTTTTTGGATGAGGCCGGATACGTCTTTCATCTTTTCACATTTCCCAATGATCTGGGCATACGCTAGATTATGCGACAACTCTTCCCTTAACAGGATGTTCTCCGCCAGAAGTCTTCTGTTTTCCAAGGCTCTTTTGACCAGAAAACTCAGATGGTCCGTATCAAAAGGCTTGGTGAGAAAATCAAATGCTCCCTGTTTCATGGCCTCTACTGCTGCCTCTATGGTACCATAGGCGGTCATCATTATAACTGCCACCTCTGGATCCACCTCCTTCAAGGAAGACAACACCTGCAGTCCATCCATCTTGGGAAGCTTCAGGTCAGCCAGAACCAGATCGTATTTTCTCTCTTTTGCCTTCTCCAATCCCCCCTCCCCATCTCTGGCAGTCTCCACCTCGTAGCCTTCCGATTCTAACGTCTTGTAAAGCATCTGCCTCATGGTGTCTTTATCATCGATGACTAAGATTGAAGGCATAAGCCCCTCCTTGCAGTCAAATGGTGTTCACACGGAAGAACGATACACCATACTTATCGGAAGGATTGTTTTAGACTTGTAAACTTTTTAATCCAAAAGGAAAGATTGTATGAAAGATGGTCACTCGCTTAGGTCTCTTTTTTAATGAGCCTCTTCCCGTCGGGTACAAGACCCGACGCTACAGGCGAGTTCGGTCAGGTGTTGCCAGATGTGTCAATAAACAGCATTGTACACGGATACTTCAAAGCGCGAGACAAGTCTCGCTACTCCAAGGAACGGTCGTCGGATGCAGGACCCAACACCACAGCCATTTTTGGCTGCACATTTCAAGGTGTGTGAACAAACCACATTTTACAGGAACGGTTCAGCGCGCGAGACAAGTCTCGCTACTCCGAAGCCACTCTTTTCTGCGCAGGCTGAAGCCTGCGGCTACCACAATCCAAAGTCATCGGGTACAAGACCCGACGCTACAGCCGTCTTGGTTAGGCGTTGTAAGATGTGTGGAGAAACCGCATTTTGCAGGGATGTTCTAGAACGCGGGACAAGTCTCGCTACTCCAAGGAGCGGTCGCCGCGTGCAGCAGCCGACGATGCAGCTTCACCTCTGATGAAGATTGTAGAGACAGAGTTTGCTAGAGCTCACAAAAGGAGAATTGCAAGGATTGCCCCTTTATGGTTTACAGGCCCGACAAGGACTGTAGCATGAATCTAACGCTTCGTCCCTGGTCTTGAAAACAATTTTGTTCTTATCCGCCATCTGCAAAGCGTATTCGCAGTCAGGGCGATGAAACCGGAGACTGTATTTATTTCCCAGGTAATGCTCTTCCTTTTCGGCCACGGGGATCGACCATATGCCTATTTTTGCGTTTCGCGCTTGTCTTTGCGCCGAGCAAAGATAGTCTACGTATCTCAAATTGGGGCGGCTACTATAAACGCAAGCTAAACCTTGTTTAGTCAACTCGGCATTGACCAGGACATTTCCCACCCAAACATAGGCCAAGGTCCTGAAATACCCATCTTTCGTCTCCAGGTCGTACTCCAACGATACCCTCTTGCCTTCCACCAATTTCGTGTTAAGCTCCTTCGCCTCCTCAAAATAGGGATCGGATTTCTCGGGGGTATCAATGCCAATGTACCTTATCTCCTCGCCGTTGCCTAAGACTATAGTGTCTCCATCTATAATGGTCTTCACTTTCCAACCCTCATCCTTTGGATAAAAGAGAAGAACTGCCAAGCCGATTGCCAGGATGAAGATTATGTAAATTATCCAATTTGATTTTAAGAGTTGTCTTTTCATTTTAAGTTCCTTCGTCGGCCAAAAGACCCGAGGTTATAGCCAAACCATCCTTCGACACTAAGTCTCAAGACTGTATCAAGGCTCGGCTATGCTTTGCAAGATATGTGAACAAACCGCATTCTACAAGGACGCTTCAAGACGCGAGACAAGTCTCGCTGCTCCGATGCCACTTTTCTCTGCGCGGGCTGAAGCCTCCGGCTACCACAATCCAAAGTCATCGGGTACGAGAGCCGACGCTACAGCCAAACCATCTTTCGACACTAAGTCTCAGGACTGTGTCAAAGCTCGGCCACGCGTTCTAAGATATGTGAGCAAACCGCATTTGGCAAGGATTCTTTAAGACGCGAGACAAGTCTCGCTACTCCAGGAGAGTTCGTCAGGTACAAGACCCCACGCCACAGCCAAGTCATCTCCCGATTACTGCAATTGCAGTTCGCTTGTTCCATCATCGTTTTCCGTGACGTAAATCAGATTCTCCACCGAATCCTTGATGTCATCTATGTGGGTGATAAGAAACATCTGTCTGAATCTGTTTTTCAGCTTTGCCAGGGCGTTGAGGATATTCTCTTTCCTTAAGGTATCCTGGCTGCCGAAAATCTCATCCAGGATTATAAAGGAGAATTCGACCCCGCTGGACTCGGAGATCAGAAGGGAAATGGCGATCCTTAAACACAGGTTGGCCAGATCGTTTTCGCCGCCGGAGAAGCGCTCAATGGAGAATCTTCCTCCTTGGTCGTATATGTGAATCTCATAATTCTCGTCCAGTTCCAGATCCTCATATCTGTTTTCGCAGAGCTCCAAAAACAGATCCTTAGCGTACCGGGACAGGCTTGGCCTTATCCGCCCGATCAGGGACACCCTGAAATCCGAAAACAACAAATCCAGCTTTTCTGAATATAATCTCTGCTCCTCTTCTTTCTTGATCTCCTTTTGTATCGTATCTGCTTTTTTGATCTCGTCTTCTATCTGCTGGATTTCCTTTTTGAGCATATCCACCTGGTGATTCATGTCTTTCAGAAGTAGCTCAGCAGAATGCACTTCTTGCCTTCTTTCTTCCAAGTTTTCTTCTACTCTACTATATTCGTCCTCAGAAAATTCCAAATCCCTGATCTGGGCTTCGAGTTTTTCCTCAGCTTGAGTCAGAAGCTTCGCTTCATGCTGCAGTTCCCCTGCGGTCTTTTCGACCTGCGGGATTCTCTTTATCTCCTGAGCCAGCTGGGTCTCCTTTTGCTTGATATTCTCTAGCTCTTGGAATTGTTTTTTTAGATTTTCATGAATCTTGGCATCATAGTCGGCCTCGCCCAAACTTTTCAGGATATGGTTTAGGGAAAGGAGGTTTTTCGTCTTCTCCTTTAGACTGCTCTCCAGGTTTTTCCTCTCCCCTTCCAAACCCAGAAGATCTTCCAATGACTTTTGCAGTCGTTCCTTCTCTTTTTCCGATTCTGTTCTAACCTGTTTTAGCTTCTTTCCTTCTTCACTTATTCTGTTTCTCTCCTTTTCTAAGCCTTGCAGCTTTCCAGCCAATTCTTCCTGTTCTTTTGAAAGATGCTTTCGTATTCTGAGGTAATCCTCTCCCATAGGTCTTAAGCATCGATCGCAAACCGAATCGGGTCCTAGCTCCTCTATGTTCGCCATCTGCGACTGGAGCTTGGCTTTCTCATCCTTCGAGGACTTGGAGGACGCTTCCAGCTTGGTGTAGATTTTTCGAGCCTGCTGGAGCCTTTTCTCAAACGAAAGCGATTTTTCTTTTAACTGGCTCAGCATGTTTTCGACCTCCCTCTTGCGTCCAAGTTCTTTGTCTAGGGAAGCGATTCTTTTCCGGTCAGAGGCGATGGACTCTTCTAAGTCCCGTAACTGGTTTAAGGTGACCTCCTTGTGTTCAGCCTTGGCCTTGAGCTGGTCAAACAAGGACATCTTCTTCTTTACCTCATCAAAAAAGACAAGTTGTGGATCAAGCTCTCTTTTTTCAGAGGCAAGTTGCATGAGACGCTTTTTTTCTTCTTCCTGCTGCGCCAGCTGATTCTGAATGCTTGTCCTCTGGGTTTGTTTAATACTCCTCTCTTTAGCTAAAAAGGTATATCGCTCATATTTGGCTTTCAGGTTTTCCCACAGTTTCTCTTGATCCTTTAGGACAACAAGCTGGGACTCGAATTGTTTTGACTTGTCTTTTGAATCATTTTCCAAAACTAGAAGACGGCTCTCTTTCTCTTCCTTCTCCGATTTGAGCTTAACCCCATCTTTCAAATAGGTTCTATTCAAACTGAGTTTTTCTTCCAGTATCCTTTTGTCATATCTCAAATTCTTCAAGGCTGAATCTATGGTTTCTATTCCCAGCATTCTGGTAAGAAGCTCTTTCCTTTTATATGGCTGAAGATCGGAAAGGGCATTCAGTTCCCTCTGTTTGGCGAAAAACGAGGTCATGAAGGCCTTATGATCCATGCCCAAGGTCTTCTGGACCTGATCATTGGTGGCACTGGTGCCCCGCGCCGCGACTTTCTTGTTGACCAGCAGAGAAGCATCCATAGAGCTCGATGCCCCTTTCAGCTCCCGCACCACCGTGTAATTCTCACCCTCAATCTGAAAATCCAGGATCACTCGACAGACATCCGAGACCGTCGAGCTGATAGTCTTGATCTCATCCTTGCCGGTGCGGGAAGCCTCGCTGCCGTATAAGGCCCAGGCGATGGCTTCCATCAAAGTCGATTTTCCCGCGCCGTTGTTCCCGATGATCCCCACTATCCCGTCCGGAAAATCGAGCTGTACCCATTTGAATTTTCTGTAGTTTTCCAGCTGAATCGAGCGTAAATACATAAATTCCTATCTGCCCTCAGAACCTGCAGGCGCGAGACAAGTCTCGCTACTCCAAACGGTTCTCGATTGGTTGTCGTTCATCCGTCGTTTTCTCTTCAGTGAGATATTTCAATCCTAATTCCAATAATCTACCCTTGTTCAAATTCTCAACCACGCTTTGCCTCAGGTACTGTTGAAATTCCAGAGGTAATTTGCCGATGCTGGTCTCACCCGTAAAAGCTTTTTGCTTTTCCTCTCTTCTCTCAAACTTCAAATCAAAATGAAAAGCTCTGGATTTAAGCTCTACGATCTTTCGAAAATCCAGAGAATTGTAGACCTCTTGAGGAACGTTTGCGATTTTTAGCCTTACAATCTTGTCGGCTATATCCACAGCTTCACTCCTGCTATCAATTTCGTCGTAGACTTGGTCTTGATCTAAATCCTTAGCATCAAGAGCGGGAAGCTCGATCATGTCACGTGTCGGAACCCGGTGAAAAATCGTTTTGTCTTTGGCCATGTCAACTTCCAGGAACCCCTTCTCTTGACCTAGCTCCGACATGGACAGTCTCTCGGTGGAACCCGCATAGATTACACCTGGTTCCACTTCACAGTGCCGGTGATAATGCCCCAGAGCCACATAATCGAACCCCGCATCAAAATAGGAGGTGGGAATCTCCTGCTCGGACAACTCTCCCATGGAGAACTCCGGGATCCCAGCCACCACTCCGTGCAGCATTAAGATATTATATTTGACCTCTTTATCGATTCTGACCTTGGCCAGTTCCTCTTTAAACCCTTCCTGATCGAGACAGTGAGGAATTGCGTGAATGCAAGTCTGATTTAGACTAAGGCTCTCATATTTGCTCTTATATACTAAATGAAGCAAAGGGGATAAGACCTCAAAGAATGAAAACACCGAGCCGACCGATCTTTGTTTGGGAGTATCGTGGTTTCCTGAGATGATCACCATCGGTATTTGTTGACTCACTATCCGCAGGATTTGTCTTATGGCGAAATTGATGATCCTATTGGTGGGTCTGACCGAATGAAAAAGATCACCGGTGTGGAGAACAAAATCCGGCGAAAGCGTAATGATCTGATCAACCGCAGAGGCGAATGAGCTGCAGATGTCTTCTTCTCTTTGATTGAATCCCAAGGCCGAAAGCCGCCGGGAAAATCCGGACGCGCCCAAGTGAGTATCAGATATGTGAACGAAGCGCATCTCAGTAAGTTGTTAGGTGAAAAGATACAAACCCGACTTTCTTCCCCCTCACCCTCAGGTCTGGCGGGATTTCCAACCTAGCCATTTCCCCCTAGGGAGAGGGAACATTCCCCTCTCCTGATAGGTCTGACTATTCGACAAGCTCACGTCGTCGAGCAAAGTCGGACGAGGGACAAGGGTACAACCCCTGTCCGAACGGGAAACGCGAGACAAGTCTCGCTACTTGGGATTAGAAAAAATTTTCATCTACCTTTGCTTTCTCGAATTTCTTTTTCCCAGACACTCTGCCTTTCAGCCATTCTTCGTAAAGATGAATCTTAGCGGGGATGGCAAACGGTGACTGCGGCGATGTGATCAAAGCCTCACCGGCTTCCAGCATCTGGATCTCGGTTCCCAAATCGGAAATGTCCTGCTTGGCAGAGGATTTCACGATGTTTCTGTCGCGCTCGTCCGCCAATCCCAAAATGAAAAGAGTGTTGAATTGTGACAGCAATTCCTCATCGATCAGCTTGGGCTGTTGGGTGATGGCACACAGCCCGGTCTTGAATTTTCTGCCTTCCCTTGAAATCTGAGCGAAGACGTTTATGTCGGATTTCCCTTTCTGCGATAGAACCCTTTGTGCCTCTTCCATAACGATCACGGTGGGCAGAAGTGCTTTGAATTTGGCCGGATCCTGATAAGCCCTGCTATTGTTGGAGAGAACCGCCCGGGCCAAGACAGCGGAGATCAAAAGCTCTTCCTGTTCGGACATGTTCGATGTGTCGACCAATACCAGTTTGCCGGATTTCAAATCGGTAATTACATTTCTGGTTATTGACACAGAGGAGTCTTTATGAATGAAGGGGAGTCTCAAGATTTGATCCGCCCTTCTTTGAATCACCCCGGCAGTCGATTCGAAGAATCCTTTGCCGCTGGGGAGATTGACCAGAAGGTCATCCATGGTGGCGTAGGCAACTTTGGTCAACCAGTCTTGTCCGAACAGGTGACTCACCGCATAAAGCATTTCTATCTGAGGTTGAGTGAAATCGTAGATATGGCGAAGATCTTTTATGTTAATCTCAGCAGCACTTATCTTGAGTTTATTATGAGGGCCGATAAGATCGCGAGAACTGTAAACCCGCAGTCTTTCTTTAGCCAAAGGATGATCCACCAGACCTCTGTGATTCGGATCTCCTCCTCCATCGTAGTATTCACCGTGGGGATCCAAAATAAGCATGCTGTATTTGCCGGATTCCAGAATCATTCCTGCCAGCACCTTCATCAAATTGCTTTTGCCCATGCCGGTAGTGGCAAAGACTCCGATATGGTAAGGAAATAGCTCGCCGGAGATTCCCACGGAAAAATCCAGAATATCCTCGCCGGAGCGCAAAAATCCAATCTCCAAATCACCCATGTATTTTTCCAAGAAATCGAAATCGTTCTTGGCTGGGATTCTCACCTTGGAAAAATGGGAAGGAATGCTTTTGGGCTTCCTGAAGACATTTCCCTTCACATATCCCAAAGGAACGCATCGCCCGACTTTGTAAAGTCTTCTTTCTTTTTCATGGAATTCGAAAGATTCCTTCTGCCTGTCGAGAAGCATCATGTTGCCTGCGGTCCTTTCCGCCCAATTGGGGTCCGATGCCTCTGTGCCGTAACTGACATCCACCACGCGCAAATAAAATGGCAGACCTTTTTCCTCATCCTGTGCCAGGAGGATATCTCCCAGATGCAGGTCCTGTTCATAGAAAGTGCGAAAATAAAGCTCGGTGATCTTCTTTCCGGTTATTCTTCCTTTGTAATCCATTATGATCCTCGTTAGTTGATGTAAGACTTCCCCCTCACTTTAATCCTCTCCCCCTGGGGAGAGGGAAAAATCGTTTGGCACGAAACAGGTTTCGCTACTCCAGGTTTGTCCTTACCCTCATATACTCTCTTTTTTTCAAATCCTAATACCTCATCAATAGAAGGAAAATTCGCAGGCTGAAGCTCATTTGTCCATTTGGATCCATAGGAAGTCAACTGACCTGCGGCTACTAAATCTCAAGTGTTCAAATCCGCATTCAGGATCTCATGGAAATCGGTGAATAACAAATCCCAATCGCCTGTGCTGATTCCCTGTTCCAGAGCTTTGGACTGTAACCTGTATTTGATGTCTTCCACCTCTCCGGTTGTCATTCGAGCCAAATTATGTACTGCCGCCAGTGGATAGGGATAGCCCAGGAATGCTGGATCACTCGACAGCTCCGATAGAAACGAAAAAATGACGTTCGGATCAACCTGATCGAAACGGTTAATGTCTACCCGGAAGGCAAAATCGGAGGAGACTTTCAACCTGGCCACGTAGATGGTACCGAAATAACTGGGGCTTTTGGTGCCCAGCTCGTCTGCGGAAATTTGACAGAACCATCTGGAATTCGGGCAAAACCTCTCCCCTATTTTGACCACTGCCGGAATCAAAGGTGACCGATCTCCCCAATAAAGCGTGCTGGTTTTGGAGACTCCCACAAGATGGACGCCCTTTTCTTTCGCCTTTTGGGTGATTGTCAAAAAGAAATTATGCGGTGGAGCTATGCTGGCCTTAAGCGATCCATCGATCAGAAGCATATCGCCCTGGTTGAGTTGGTCTAACAATTCTTGAGCCAACTTCCATTCGGAGAACAAACGCAGCCGATCCAACATCTTGTCGATTCCGGGCGCCTCGGACGGTTCTTCCCCGGTCAGATCTCTGTAAGCAGAAGAATACCTTTCGGAAATACCGGCCCGGGAAATTATCTCCAGCTTCAAAGGAAGAGTCTTTTGTTGGATTCTTTTTCCATTTTGAAATATCACTGATCCAGTCCGATAGACCACAATCAGAAATGACCTTCCTTTGGCCACCGTCGCGGAACCACCATCCACCGCCGCTACCCTGCCATGCGAATTCGTCTCCTGAATTCTGGTGAAGGAAAGGCCGTTCAAATCCTTGTCCAGGAGCAAAGGCTCCCTTTCCTCTCCGCCTGAATCCACCTCGATATAGGATGGTTCCTGGTTTAAGGCATCCCTGATGAAACTGACGGCCAGGCTTATCCCATTATCGATATTTTCGTTTATGTCCAGCATTCTTAATTTCTTACCTTCCGATTGATTCCCCCCTCACCCTCGCTCTCTCCCCCCGCTAGGGGAGAGGGAACAGGTTCGGTTCTCTGGGGACACTCTCAACATTTCTACCCCTGTTCTGCATCCCTTATTTTCTAAGAGTGTATATAACTCCGGTGCCAAAGAGAACATTTGTGTAAGCCGCCTCAGAGAATCCCATTTGGCTTAGCATGTTGAGCAATTCTTTTTGTTTGAGGAAGCGCTTTAGAGATTGGGGCAGATAGCTGTAAATGTCAGCGTGTCCTTTGGAGAAAATTCTGGAAAGCTTCGGCAAAATTGTATCGTAATAGAAGAAATAAATATCTCTTATGACTTTTATCTCAGGATGAGCCACATCAAGAAGCACCGCTCTTTTGTCTTTTTTCAGAACTCGTTTTGTCTCGTTGAAAAAGAGATTCAAGTTCTCCATGTGCCTCAACGAAAACCCCATCATAGCGCCATCGGATATGTTACTCTTGAAAGGAAGCTTTTCCACATCGCAGATTACTGTACGGACCCTTTCCAAAAGCCCCAGTCTTCTCAGTTTCGCTTGTGCTACCTTCAGCATGTCCCGATTGAAATCGCACAGCACAACTTTCCCCTTAAAAGACCGACTGGAAAGAAGGGTGATGGCCATGTCGCCGGTACCAGCGCAAAAATCCAGAACCAGAGCAGATGAGGCCAGTTTCGAGGTTGCCATGCGCCTCCATAGAACGTCCAGACATAGGCTCATGATTCTATTCAGCCTGTCATATTCTCCACAAATCTGGGAAAACATCTGCGAAACGTATGGTTTGTTGCTTTTCTTGATCCTATGCATATCTGTCAGTTACCCTTCGAGTTGCCTCGGGACGGATCCTCCGTCATGATCTGATATGTTTCTATTCTCCATTTCCCCTTGCTTTTATTCAGGAACAGGTTAACCGGTTTTTCAAACTCATCAGATTCCTTTTCTTCTTCTGGAGCCTTCATCTTGAGTTTCAGTTCCACCTTGGCACTATCGCCCACGATGGTGAATGTTTTGCTTGCTATATGAATATTCTTGATCTCTCCCCAGGCAGAGAAATCCGTTATTAGTCTGGAGGTTAAATCCTCTTCGCTCTTGTTCACCACCGAGCCTAATAGCTTTACGTCTTTGCCTCTTAACCCCTTTTCAAATTCCATCAAAAGCTCTTTGATTAAGGCCACGTCGTTTTCGGGAGGTTTGGGCACGCAACCAAGAGGCAAAAGTGATAAGAAAAACAATATCTGAAGGAGGGGATGTTTTGATTTTTTTTTCAACTATTTTATCCCATTTGAGCGTTATGGTTTTGTGCAAAAGACCGATTATGTAATTATAAAAAGAATGGATCCAAAAGACAACTTTTATTTTCACGCAGGACGTAAGAATTCAGAAGCTTACACGGATGGCTCGACAAAAGGGGCTTAGCAATCACCGTTTGGGAGTACTGTTCTGGGACAATTCTGCTATAGAATAGAAAAAAAGTGAGGGCTTTCTCTGGTTAGGATAGGGGGGGCTAGGAAACTATCCTGGGGGTCCAGAGTCCACCCTCATTTTTTTCTGATAATATTTATTTCCTCGAATATAATATACTCCTCTCTGGCCGCTGTCAAGAAAAAAATCGAATCCTGCAGGATTTTCTTCTGGCTGTAGTCCGTCCATGTGCGTTAGAACTGCTCGACGACAAGGACCCCGTCGGGCACAAGACCCGACGCTACAAGTCTCCCCTCCCTTTTTGGGAAAGAATTTCTGCCGGTGGCAGATCTCTGTCCGACATCCAGCAGGCCGGCCCCTCTGGCGGAAAGGTGACCGGGATACGTTTTAGAAGGTTCACCTAAAGGTGAACACTCCAGAGGCCGTCGCGGGGCTGGGAGGCCTTCAGACTAAACCTCCTCAGGATAAACCCGGCTTACGCGGGCTTGGGGAGAGGATTAAGTTGTGGGGGCTACGTTTCATCAGGTTCACCTGAAGGTGAACACTCCAGTATTTGCCACCGTATAACTGATAAAGAGCTGTGGTGAGGTACATTAGGAAAACAGGTAAGCTCATTCTCAGGGAATTGAGGCAATGAAGACGGCAAGAGCTCTTATCATCATAGTGGCGCTGTTTTTTCTCGGCCCTTTGGCAAGGGGAGCCACCCCTGATTCCAATATCCTCAAACTGTCCAGCAGCTTGTGGGGAGAGCTCAGGGACATGAAGTTCGACGGGACGACGGGATATTGTGTGTTCTTCGATGGTTTGGCAACATTGGACTTGACCAATATCAATTCTCCTTCTCAGATGGGTCAAGTTGAGCTTTCGACAGGCGGGCAAAGAGTCGATGTCTCAGGCAATTACGCTTATGTGGCTTCAGCAGATAGCTTACTCTATGTGGTTGACATAGCGTCACTTATCAAGCCGTCCTTAATAGACAGCTTTAAGCTGTTTGACAAAGCTATGGACATAAAGGTCAGGGATGATTTTGCCTTTGTTGCTGCAGGGCAGAATGGGCTCTTGATTCTGGATATTTTCGATCCTCAGAACGTCGCAGTTGTTGGTTCGTGCAGTGTATCGAATCTTGACGCTCAATCTCTGTACCTGCTTGATGATTTCGCTTACCTAACGGGAGGAGCAACAGGAGTGAAGGTGATAGACGTATCTTCTCCTGAATCTCCGTTCCTGGCAGGCTCCTATGATTCCCTCGGCGGGGTGAAGAGAGTCTTCGTGAATGAGGATGATGAAAAGAGAATCTACGCTTGCCTGGGTACCTCCTGGGAATTTCGAATACTGGACGTGACGAATCCGGTAGACATCTTCACCGTCTCCAGCTGTGTAACTGAGTCTGACTTGGCCGATCTTTTCGTAAAAGATGACTGTGCCTACTTGGCCCTGACCACTGATGGAATTCTGGTCCTGGATATTCGCGATAAGGAATCCCCAACTCCCGTTTCTGCTTCCTCTTGTGGAGACTTCAGTAAGGGGATTTTTGTCCATTCGGATTTTGTATTCGTCTCCGATCTGTTTGGACCCACGAGCATAGTGAACGTTTTCAATCCGGATCGCCCGTTCTCCGCTGGAACGTATAGAGTGCCGCGCTTTTCGACCGACGTCTTTGTGGAAGACAATTTGGCCTATGTGCTCTGCGAGAATACCGGGTTTTATATCCTGGACGTGGAAGACCCCAGCGATCCTCAGACTGTCAGTGTCTTTGATGCGCAGTATAACAACAATGGAGTCTGCGCAGAGGGAGATTTTGTCTATTTCAGTGCTCTGGTTGCTGGCATGAGAGTGGTGGACGTATCTGATCCTTCGCATCCCCAAGCAGTGAGCGTGTATCATCCGGAAGGGTATTCGTATGGCGTTCAGGTAAGGGATGGTTTTGCATATTTCTTGAATTCTGAAAATGACATTCAGATCATAGACGTACACGATCCTTACAACCCGGCTCCAAAAGGCTTCATAGAAACTCCCGGGACCTTGAAGGACATAACCATAAGCGGTGACTATCTCTATGCGGCTGACCTTGAGATGGGTTTGACCATCATAGACATCTCAGATAAGGATGATCTTTTCGTAGTTACGTCGATTCCCACGGTGGGAAGATGCACGAATGTCTTCTCCAATGGGAATCTTCTGCTCATCGCCGCCCAGCACGTCGGCCTAGAGATATACAACATAACTGATCCAACCGCACCATCGTTCCTTGGATGTTACTTTACCGACGAGGGGATTGAGGATGTCTACGCGGAAAATCAGTACGCTTATTTTTCCACGACCACGGACTGTGTGCGAGTAATTGATCTAAACTCCCCTTCTTCTTCCTTACTGGTTGGAACTTATCACTCCAGAGACAATCCGGGAAAGTTGGTGGTTAAAGAAGAACGTATTTATCTTTGCGATGGCCGTTCTTTCAAGATATTGGAATTCGATCCTCCTACGCCAAAGTCAGAAAACGAATTCCTGCAGTATCCGGCACATCCATTCCAGTTAGAGCAAAACTATCCCAATCCCTTTAACCCTTCCACCGACATACGCTTCGCCGTTTATGGTTCACGGTTCATGGTTCATCGTCCCCTCCCCACCACACTAACTATATATAACGTTCTGGGAAAGAAAGTCAGGACTCTGGTAGACGAGGAGAGAATGCCGGGTGATTATCAGGTCAATTGGGACGGGAAGAATGAAATGAACGAAGAGGTCGCTGGTGGGGTTTATTTCTGCAGATTGAAAGTGGGAGACTTTGAACAGACTAAGAAGATGATTTTGATGAGATAAATAGAAGGATTGCCCTCCTTTTCAGAAGAATTAGGATTAGAGTCAGTCGAGCCCAATGAATTGGGCAACTACCATACGCTACTCCAGAAGCACGAAAGAAGTTTTTTATCCTTTTATCAGTTCTTTGCTCTTCTCCTTGCTTCTTAGCTTGGAGGAAAAAGCTTTCAGCTCCTCCAGATAACGGCTATTGTGCACCTTCCATTTGATGAGCATCCAGTGACCGTATATCCGGAAGGAGAAGTTTTTGAATTTGAATCTTACAAAAGATTTTGTGACCTGCCAGAGAGAGTAGAACTTGGGCATAGCCTCCAGCATGACCCCGTACTGCAGTTCCCAGGCGGATATCTTGTTCGGCTTGAAGACCACATGGTGCCCGTCATACTGACTCCAATCGAAAGTAACGATTCGGTTTTGTGAGCTTAGATTATCATAGAAGGGGGTTCCCGGAAGAGGTACCAGGATGACCATCTGAACGGTGTCGATCTTCCATTTGATGGCCGTCTTCACCGTCTCCATCACCGTTTCTCTGTCATCATCCTCTCCGCCCAGAACGAACATGCCATGCACTTTGATCTTGTATTGATGCAGTATCCTGATTGCTTCCGCCATCTCTTCTACGGTCTGGCGTTTATTGTACTCCTCTAAGGTTCTGGGATTGACAGATTCCAGACCGAGGTATAACACCTTGCAGTTAGCTTTCTGCATGAGCTTTAGAAGCTCTTTGTCTTTAGCCACGTCCACCCGGGCCTGAGCACTCCAAGGGAAACTCAAGCCACTCTGGAGCATCATCTCCAGCAACTTCTTGCTTCGCTTGGGGCTGGCCGTAAAATTATCATCATAGAAGAAGACCCATGATCCAGGATAGAGCTTTTGATAGTATTTCAACTCCTCTACGGTCTTTTCCTGACTGCAAAAACGATATCTGTGACCGAACATCTTGGTGACCGAACAGAAAGTGCAGTCGTACGGACATCCCCGTGAGGTCAGGACCGGAATTATGCCCATATCTTTGTATCCCTGGATCAGAGACAAATTAATCCTGGGCAAACGGTCCAAATCTCGCAGGTGCGGTCTCGGATCGTTATGATTGACCTTATTCCCTATCTTATAGGATAATCCCGGAATTTTGGAGATTCTGGCCACGTCGTTTCCGTTTTCCAGCCACGAAATTAGATCTAAGATTGTCTCCTCCCCTTCACCTCTAACCACGTAGTCTGCATGATTATTCAACGCCTCGTCTGCCATGAAGGTAACATGAGCGCCCCCCATGGCAATGGTGATATCTTTTCCCAAAACCTTCGCTTTTTCTTTAATCTTCTTTGCAAGCTGATAAGTTTCCGGAGCAGTACTTGTAATGGTCGAGAGCATGACCATGTCCGCGGAGAGCACTTCATCCCAATTTATGGGAGCGATGTCCGGGCAGTAGATCTTGACATCATAACCTTTTTCCTTCAAGATGGTGCCCATCTGAGGAAGTCCTAACCGGGGCAGCTTGAAGGCACTGAACACGTGGAAACCAGGTGGGCTTGGCTCTATTCCAACTATCTTGTTTATATTCATCTCGTTTTCTCTCAATATCTCCCCTTTTCTGTAAATCGATTTGCCACAATCTACTCAAACCGACGTGGCGTTGTCAAGTCTTTTTTCCGCGGTCTCTCAAAAAGACTGTGGTGACTACAATTTGGAATATCCTCACCAAAGGCGAGAACAAAGATCAAGCTGAAGCTTGATACTCCGGAAGCACGATTCAACAATTTCGCTTTCCACACGTTTATTTCCGGAAATGTGTTGTGATGTCAGGCGCCAGTTATTATAATCCTATTACGTAAAGGCGGACAGAAAGGAGAGAATTTGATAGATTTCTTGAAAGACTTGAATCCTGCGCAACGAGAAGCAGCTGCTCACGTCTCCGGGCCGCTTTTGATTCTGGCGGGAGCGGGAAGTGGAAAGACCAGAGTTATTGCCTTCCGAATTGCTTACCTGGTGGGAGTGAAGGGAATCGACCCTCAGAGAATTTTAGCTGTCACCTTCACCAACAAGGCCGCTGGCGAAATGAAAACCCGGGTGGAAAAGCTTTTGGGGAAGAGCGGATTCAATATCTGGGTGAGCACTTTTCATTCTTTATGTGCAAGAGTCTTGCGGATTGAAGCGGGAGCTTTGGGGTATGCCCGGACTTTCTCCATCTACGACCAAAGTGACCAGCTCTCATTGATAAAGAAATGTATGGAGGAACTGAACATCTCAACCAAGCAATTTTCAAAGGAAGCCATTTTAAACCATATATCAAAAGCGAAAGACAAGCTGATGGATTGGCAGGAATATTCATCACATACCGAGGACGTCTTTGAAGAAAACGCTGCAAGAGTTTATGAACTCTACGAGAAAAAGCTTAAAGGAGCAAATGCTTTTGATTTTGACGATCTGATCATGAAAACTGTGGAGGTGTTCAGGAATTATCCTGCCATTCTGAAAAAGTATCAAGACAGATTTGAATATATCCTGGTGGATGAGTATCAGGATACCAATCATGCCCAATACGTCCTGGTAAATCTCTTGGCCTCCGAGAACAAAAACCTGTGTGTGGTGGGAGATGAGGATCAATCCATCTATGGCTGGCGAGGCGCGGATATTCGCAATATTCTGGATTTCGAGCGTGATTACACAGATGCAAAGGTGGTGAAACTGGAACAGAATTATCGTTCCACCCAGGTTATCCTTGATGCTGCGACCGCAGTGGTCAAGAACAACACGGAAAGAAAGGGCAAAACTCTTTATACCAAGTTGCGGACGGGAGAAAGGGTGGGGCTTTTCTATGTGGAGAATGACAGGCTGGAATCCAAGGCTTTGGTGGGACGCATGCAACATTTCATGCAGACAGCAGATTACGCGCGTTCCGACTTCGTCGTTCTCTACAGAACTAACGCTCAATCGCGTTTGTTCGAACAAGAGCTCAGAGACAATGGAATCCCCTATGTGATCGTGGGAGGGGTGAGATTTTATGAACGTAAGGAGATAAAGGACATATTAGCTTATCTGAAGGTGATAGCTAATCCCAAGGATGAAGTAAGCATCAAGAGAATCATAAACACGCCGGGGAGGGGGATTGGTGAGAAGACCATTTCCAAGATAGAGAGCTTCTGCAACACGCAAAATGTCAGTTTCCTTGATGGGGTCAATCAGATAGAAGGAATCGAGGGAATCTCACCAAGGACAAAAGGCACCATAGGTGATTTTGCCAAAATGATGCGCGAGCTTGTCAAGATAAAGGAAGAAAAGCCGGTGGATGAGTTGACAGAGATGATCGCTGAGAAGAGTGGATATTTAGATGAACTGAAGAGAGAAAAAACCGTCGAAGCTGAAAACAGAATCGAGAACGTAGGGGAGCTTATCAATGCCACATCCGAATTCAAGGAAAGATCGGAGAATCCCACCCTGGAGGGATTTTTGGAAGAGGTCTCCCTTATCACCGACATAGACCGGTGGGACAACACCAAAGATGCGGTGACTTTGATGACCCTGCACGCTGCCAAAGGCCTGGAGTTTCCGGTGGTCTTCATTGCTGGATTAGAGGAAGGACTATTTCCTCTTTCCCGGTCTTTGGAAAGTACCTCCGAGCTTGAAGAGGAAAGAAGGCTCTTTTACGTGGGAATCACCAGGGCAAAGGAAAGACTATTCCTGTCCTATGCCCTTCACCGCAGACGTTTCGGCGACATGACGAACCTAAGATCAAGATTTCTTGATGAGATTCCGGAAGAGCTGCTGGAGGTTGAGGATTTTGTATCGCCTACGGCGGAGGCATTTGCCAAAGCTGATCTAGGCCGCGTGGAGACTTTTTACCCGGAAACCGCCAATATGTACGACTCTCTGCTTCAGGTTGGCACTCGGGTGATTCACTCCCACTGGGGCGAAGGGCAGATTATTCAAAGAGAAGGATCGGGGGAGAATTTAAAATTGACCGTAGTCTTCAGAGGGGGAATCCGCAAAAAGCTTTTGGCCAAATATGCGGATTTGGAGATAGTCGGTTACTAACACAAACGCTGTTATTGCTCGTACAGTTTTGCCCCCTCACCCCCGCCTTCGGCGGGATTCTCAACCTAACCCTCTCCCCCAGGGGAGAGGGAATCAAACTGGACGGTCCGCATGTTCGCCAAAGGCGCCCGCCTGCCAATTTTCAACGGGCAGGGATCTGCCTCAGGCAAAAATGCGCCCCCTACAAATCCCTGTTGAAAACAAACGGCCTTTGGTTACACATATGGAGGGAGCGACAAAATGAAAACGTTCATTACAGGGGCAACAGGTTTTATCGGGACGCACCTGGTAAAAAGGTTAGCTCAGACCGAGCACGAGCTGCGCTGTCTGGTCAGGAAAACCAGCGACGTTCACACCTTGAAGGAGTCAGGTGTTGCCCTCATCACGGGAGACGTGACCGACAAGGATTCCGTGCTTGAAGGCATGAGAGGCTGCGATTGGGTCGTCAACCTGGCCAACATCTACACATTCTGGGAACCCGACAAGCAGGTTTACACAGACGTAAACGTCGGCGGCACACGAAATGTGATGGAGTGTGCTCTGGAGACGGGTGTATCCAAGATAGTGCACGCGAGCACCGGGGTGATCTATGGCAAGCCGGAGGATTGTCCTTTCACCGAGGAAAGCCCGGTTGGCCCGGTTCGATTCAGCGAGTATGCCCGAACCAAGTATGCGGGGGATCTGATCGCCTGGGAACTTTACGAGAAAAAGGGATTGCCCCTGGTCATGGTCTACCCTGTCGCCGTCGTGGGCCCGGGTGATCCCAAAACCACGGGTGACTATATCCAGGATTTGATTCATCGCCGGATGCCGGCCAGAGTCTTTGAGGATTCCATTCTTACCTGGGTGTATGTAAGGGATGTAGCCGAGGCCATCGTCAGGGCACTGGAGAAGGAAGAGAACCTGGGGGAAAAATACCTGGTGGGCAAACACCAACTGTCTCTTAGAGAGATCAATGAAATGATCAGCGAAATCTCGGGGGTTGCCCTCCCTAAGCTGGCCCTTCCCGGCTGGATGGTCGGCGTGAATGCAATACTCCTGACAGCACTGGCCAACTTGATCAAAAAGCCGCCTATATTAAAGATGGCCAAGGATAAGACCAGGACCATGAAAGAGGGGTTCGTAATCGACGGGAGCAAGGCGGAGAGAGAATTGGGTATTACCTATACGCCTGTTCGTGTTGCGCTTGAGGAAGCGATTGCATCGTATCAACGCGGGACTGCATAGCGCCAGGTTCTCTATGTTGGTAACGGACGCCCTCGTCCGAGACCAAGGACGTCACGGGCAAAGTGTTCGTCACGAAGAAAGGATGCTCTGAGCTTGAGAAATTGTTATTCCCGAACCATCAAAACAGAAGGTTTGTACAATGGTGTTAATTAGACCTAGGTTAAATGATTTTTACGATCTTCCGTTTACACAAGAGGAAGTAGATTTTGCCATTCCTTTTCTAGATGAAGATATTCCTCTATGCGCCGATCCATTTCTTTTATGGAAATCTCCCTCTTTACAGGATAACTCGCTTCATACTGCGGTTACAAATTCCTTTAATCATTTGGGTTATCTTTTTAACAAGGGACAGGAGAAAGATGCTGTCAACATATTAATAAAAACATCCGAGTGTTACGAGGTCGGCCTTGGGGTCTCAAAAACACGAATAGGGAAGCCGTTTGGTAAGAAGCTTGCATATAATATACTTTCTTTATATAAAGATATTCCTCAGGTAAATAAATCAGGGTTTACTCATTTTGAAGAAATTCAATTATTCGTTGATAATGTTTCAAGAGATAGAATAAGCGACATTACTTGTAGTTTTATTAAATCTTTCTTAATTGACTTCACTATCGAGCAATGCCAAAAACATAATATCCCCTCGGAAAAAACGAAGCTCGATTTGTACGATTACAAGAAGAACGCTTTTGTTGAGGAAGTAGTTTCTTTACCTCAAAATCCCCAAAATAGACTACCCATTATATTAGTACCTAAGCGATGGTTGCGATTTATTCCGTGGATTAATTATGAAGATTACTTCAGTAATTATTTCACTACGGATGTTATCAAAGCAGAGGGTAAGTTTCCAAAGAGAGTTGAATTACTTAATTATAATAGAAATAATTATGATGTTGTTCAATCGTATGTTAAGATAAAAGAACTATTACGGTCTGACTGTAAAAACGATCCTTTATTTAAACCAATTCCTGTTTTGTCTACTAAAAGAAAATTCACTACTATAATGAAGCTACCGACTGGGAAAGATGACAAGGCCGATAGGAAATATGAAGACAATGTCTGTCAGCTCATGGCCTCTTTGGTTTATCCGCAATTAGATTTCGCGGACATACAGAGCAGAACGGACTCAGGGGTATTGATTAGAGACTTGGTGTTTTATAATAACAAATCTTACGACTTCCTGAAAGACATTTTCGACGAATATGATTGCCGTCAAATTGTGATGGAGTTGAAGAACGTAGAGGCGGTTGAACGACAACACATTAATCAATTAAATAGATACCTAAAAGATCAATTTGGGCGATTCGGTATAATTGTCACCCGACAATATGCTTCAAAACGAATTTTAAGAAATACGATCGACTTGTGGTCAGGGCAAAGAAAGTGTATTTTAATATTATGTGATGATGATTTAGGAATGATGTGTGAACTCTACCAAAGTAGACAGAGGCTGCCAATCGATGTAATAAAGAAAAAGTACGTTGAGTTCACTAGGGCTTGCCCTGGATAAGGAGGGATAGTAATGAAAGAGACGGATATCGAAAAGTTCGAAAAAATGCAGACTCAATTGCATGGACTTTATGAGGAAATAAGCGCTCTATCAAAGAAAGCGCCCAATGATGCAGTTAACAAGTTCAAACTAAAGTTTATTAATGAGGTGCTCTCACAAAGCGACGGAATCTTGACCAGTCAACACAAGCCTTTCGATGAGTTCAAGAGGTTTGATGAAGACGATTTGCCAACGAATAGTGATGTCGCGTTAATTCTTTCTCAATATTTGAACTGTATGGAAGAGTTACGAGTAGATAACATAGAACAACCGGGTGGCGGCGGTTGGTATTGGTTAGTTAACGGCGAAATCTCTACTATGCGGACATCAGCACCTAAAAAACTTAAGGGAGAGAGGTAATGGCTGGAAAACAGGACAAAGGCTTACCTACTGAAGAACAGGTTGAGAAATTCGGCATGCTATCTGGATTGCTTCATTCCATTTTCGATGAAATGAAAGATTTTTCAAAGAAGAAACCTGAGGGAGCCCTAAACCAGGTGAAGGTCAAAATCATAAACAATGTTCTGGGGCAGATTAAGGGATTGCTCTCTTCTCAGCCAACTGTGGACTTTCTCGAGTTGCTCAATGATGAAGCATTGCCTACCTATAGTGACGCAGTCCTGATAATAAGCCAATATAACTCTGCTATGACCCAATTCATAAAGAAATTCTATCTTCGTGAGGATGACTTTCGCGAAGGGAGATGGATCACAAGAGAGAATCCGTGAGAACTGCAAAGAGTCTGTAGGTCGACGGTGCCCCGAGGGGCGCTTGACAAATACGAGCTTGTCAGGCAGACTGCGCCATGCTCGACCTACTCTTTAAGCCTTTCGCAGGCTAAAGTCTGCGGCTACACAATCTTCAATTCACAATTCTGGCTTCCAGTCATATTCGATATATTGAGCGGTTTGCAGGGCTTGGTCTTTTCCCAGAAGCCTGGCGACTACGTATAAAGACATATCGATTCCTGTCGCTATTCCGGCGGACAAAATGATTTTACCATTATCCACAAATCGCTTGTCGGTCTGAATGGTTGTGTTGGGTGCTAGCTCTTTCAGAAGCTCTATTGCGGTGTGGTGAGTGGTTGCCTTCAAGCCTTCGAGTAGACCTGCCTTTGCCAAGAGCAATGCACCGGTGCACACGGAGAGGACTAACTCTGCCTTTTGCGAACAGTGTTTGATCCAGTCGATCAAGACTGCGTTGTTTATCTCCCTGCGGGTGCCCTGACCTCCGGGAACCAAGAGAATACCAGGCTGCGGACAATCTTGGATGGTATACTGAGGATTAACGCTGAGACCGTTTCGGGTAGTTATGGGAGCAGACTTTTCAGCAACAGTGTATACATTGAACGGTTTTGAGTTATCCTGTCTTCCTGCTACAGAAAAGACTTCAAAGAGGCCGGTAAAATCAAGCAATTCGACGTCATCGAAGATAAGTATGGCGACATTTCTGGGTTGGCTCAACTTATTCCCTGATATTTAGGAGAGAGTTGCAATCCATATTTGCGATTGCGGGAAGAAGTCTCAGGTCAAGCTGAAGCTTGACACTCCACCAAGGTCGAGGGTAAGGATACCCTCGACCAACAGGCGATGGCAGACAAGTTGAACAAGGTTAAGGTTTTTTCCCTTTCGAAAAGTCTCAGGTCAAGCTGAAGCTTGACACTCCAGGAAAGTCAAGGGTAAGGGTACTCTCGACCAACAGGCGATGGCAGACAAGTTGAACAAGGTTAAGGTTTTCTCCCTTTCGAAAAGTCTCAGGTCAAGCTGAAGCTTGACACTCCAAGAAAATCAAGGGTAAGGGTACCCTCGACCAACAGGCGATGGCAGACAAGTTGAACAAGGTTAAGGTTTTTCCCCTTTCGAAAAGTCTCAAGTCAAGCTGAAGCTTGACACTCCAAGAAAGTCAAGGGTAAGGGTACCCTCGACCAACAGGTCATCCTGTGATAGCAGACAGAATGAACAGCGTTAAAGCTGTTTCTCTTTCAAAAAGTTACAGGTCAAGCTAAAGCTTGACACTCCAGAAAGGTCGAGGGTAAGGGTACCCTCGACCAACAAGAGACTTAGCAATCAGCGCCAAAGTCTTTTTTGAAGGCCTCCGCTAACTTGGCTCCCCAATTGTCTAAAGGTTCCAATCTTCCAAAGAAGAATCTGAGCACCGGAGGCTCCTCGACAAATTTCAATCCTTTAATTTTGTCCCGGTACTGATATACCCATTTTAACCTGTCAACAACATATTCTATGTGGGACATGGTATAGACTCTTCTGGGCACTGCCAGGCGTGCCAGTTCCAGATCAGAGTATACGTCATTTCCGTCCTGGTCCCGGTCCATAGAAATGGTCCCTCTTTCCATGCATCTGACGCCGGATGCGATATAAATTGCGGCGGACAGAGCCCCGGCTGGATACTGGGATTGAGGAAGATCGGGCAGAAACATCTTGGCGTCAACGTGACAGGCCAACGCTCCGGCTGGTGTGACAACGGGAATCTTCTCCTCGACACATCTTGCCACAAAATACTTCACCTGCTCCGGCACGGCTCCGGCAACATTCGGGTCGGTCATCTCCCGCATGCCCACAGCCATCGCTTCCATCTCGCTGAACGCTATGCCGCCATAGGTCAAAAATCCTTCATAAACCGGAAGCCAGGGTTTTATCAGTTCGTAGAACTCCTTGTTGTTGGTGGCGATCAGTCCTCCTCTGGCGCTGCTGTTCTTTCTGGCGCTCATATAGAAAATATCAACCAGGCTTATGGCTTCCTTGACTATGTCTGCGATGGTGCGATTTTCGTACCCCTTCTCTCTTAAGTTTACGAAATAAGAGTTTTCGGATACTAAGGTTGCGTCCATGAGCAGAGTAATTCCGTGATCCGAACAGATCTGCCTTACCTCTTTCAAGTTGGCCATGGAAAAAGGCTGGCCACCCAGAAGGTTGGTGGTGGCTTCCATACGAACGAAAGGTATCTTATCCTTTCCATATTTCTTTATCACGTCCTTCAGCTTCTGGACGTCCATGTTGCCTTTGAAAAGATTGGTGCTTTGCGTGTTCAGGGCTTCATCATGGTAAATTTCCAGAACCTTTCCCCCAGCAAGCTCGAAGTGGGCCTTGGTGGTGGTAAAATGATAATTCATGGGAATCACGTCGCCCGGTTTGATGAAGCATTTGGCCAGCAGATGCTCGGAGGCTCTTCCCTGGTGGGTGGGCAGGATGTACTTGACACCCAGGACATCCTCTATGGCAGCGGCCAGCCGGTAGAAGCTTTCGCACCCGGCATAAGCGTTATCCGCAATCATCATCGCGCCGAGCTGATTATCACTCATGGCATTGGTTCCGCTGTCAGTCAGCATGTCGATGAATATGTCGCGGGTGCGAAGCGAAAAGGTGTTGTAACCGCCTTGCTCTATGGCTTTCAGCCTCTCATCAACCGGAGCCAATCTGCTCTTTTGCACGATCTTTATCCGGTGCATCTCAATTGGTATCTCTTTACCGCTGAATAACTTGATGTTCACCTCTTCCTCCTTGGTTTGAACTCATACGTGTGCTACTCAAGAAACCTGCCATGTGAAAAGGCTTGAGTTCTGACGTGAGTATGAATCCTGGTAATCCTTGTGTTCTTGCTTTCACTTGTCTGTTGATTTCCCAACCAGACGCGTTTACTCACATAACTTCGCGCAAATCACTATACACAACTTGAAGAGATTTTGCAAGGGATTTTTGGATAACCGCTAAAAAAAGGGGCCTGGGAAAATCTGCTGTAGGAATGTCCCCCCTCTGATGCGAGGCGCAAACATTTGACAGAACAAATGAGTGCCCTGTGGTTAACCCACAATGATTGTTGAAAGGGTGTTTTTGGAGTGCGAAAGTTTGCTTTCGCGATTTTTTAAGATCCACATGTTCTTACACCAGTACTGCCTAAACTCTTGAAAACCGCACCAGCAAGCTGGTGCACTCCACTCTGGCTTTTCAACAAGCCCTTAGGGCGAAGGCTGCAGTTGGGTCTTACAGTTTTCCGAACACCTTGACTATCCACCTGTGCAAGGAATGGGGGAATCTCACTGGTTCCAAGTAGAGCAAGGGACAAGTCTTGCATATCAGCTCAATCTCATTCTCCTTTGCCAGATCAATCGCCTGGTCGCACTTTGAGCCAGGGTAGAGCCAGACCTTCTTGATCCCCGAATCTACGCATTCCCGAACCGCCTTTTTTGCCCCATCCGGACCGGTTATGATGATGACGCCGTCCAAAGGATCTGAGATTTCCCTTAGGCGATTATAACACATCTGATCGTCAAATAGCTTCAGGTTTCGGTTCACGGGCAGGACCCTGTACCCTCTCTTCTTCAACTCTCTGAAAACGGTATTGGCAAATTTTCCCTTCTTGCCTGAGACTCCCACCACCGCATAGTTCTTGCCGGACCAGAAATCGATTCTTTCATTTTTCATGTTAGTTTCCATGCTGAAGCGTCCGCAGTCGGCCGACCGCAGTCCGCCGCTGATTTCTTGCTTAATCTGTCCAGTATTTATTCATTGGGAGTCTATTTGTGATATTTGCTTCCAGCAAGTATCGAAAAAGCCCGATAAATCTGCTCCAATATTATAACACGAGAGATCTCGTGGGTGAAGGTCATCCGGGACAAGGAAAGCTTAACCGGACAAACCTGCAATACCTCCTCGGAGATTCCCACAGCTCCACCCAGGACGAATGTGAAACAGCTTTGTCCGCGATTCAAGCTCTTCTCAAAGAAGTTTGCGAATTGCTCTGAAGTGAGTTTATCACCACTTACGTCCAAAGCTATGCACAAAGCATCCCCTTTCAAATGCTCCAAGACTCTTTTCCCTTCAGAATCTACGATGTTCTTCTGACTTTTCGATCTGGTGATCTTCTCTTCTTTGATCTCTACCAGCTCCAGTTTCGCATATTTTTTCAGAAGCTTCTGATAATGTTTTATTCCTTGTCTGATCCAGGCCTCTTTGGTTTTTCCCACGAGTATCAATTTTATTTTGGTCAATTTGATTCCTCTCATTCAAGTTCAGCGCGACGCAAGCGTCGCTACTCCTGCCTGACCACAGCGCGACACACCTCGTGCCTAGCCTCGGTGCGAGGCAAGTGTCGCTACTCCTATTTGACCACAGAGAAATTTCTTCTTGCCTCTTCCCTATTGCCCGCCCTGTCCTTGACCGAAATCAGAAGTTCGTGTTTGCCAAGGGAGAGAGGAGAAGTGGCTCTGGTGGTCAGAACGGCGGTCTCCGGATCGTATTCGGGTATCATCCACTTTCCATCTATGGTGACCTGGATATCCAGATCGCTTCCGATGCCCGACAGATCGTCTGTTACGACAGCCTTCACCTTTGGCTTCCTCTGTTTGAATCTCTTGCCATTGTGCGGAGACACTTTCTTTATCACCGGCGGCTGGGTGTCTTCCAGAAGCGCATAGGTGGAGAAACATCTCACCTTTCCGCTCAGCCTTTTATTGGCAGTATCCAGGTCCTGAGTGATGGGCCTCCACCAGCCTCCTTCAGTCAATTCATACAAACCTAATTTCAGCGGATCACAGTCTTCGTCCGGATATCTTAGAGAGATTTTGGCAAAACCGTTCAGAGGAATCGTGGAAGGCTCAACTGTGTAAATCTCCCCTACTACTTCGTGCCTTGAGCCTCTGCTCGGATCTGCTCTCCTGACCGACAAATCTATGTCCTGATAGACTATCCCCGGATCAATCATGACCTCCGCTTTTGCGTCTTCACTTATTGCCTCACCCCCGTATGCACTGGTCACGATGGAGACGGGAATCGCATATTCCGATGCGACCGAGTCGCCGTAAATGTCCTGACCGCGGATCCCGAGGATCATCTGCTTCGGCTCTTTGAGATAGAAGGGGAAAACGGCCTTATAGCTTTTCAAATCCGTCTGGTCCAGCACAAGAGGATCGAACTGGAAGTCACCACCGGTGAGCGTTACCTCAGGTTTTTCTTTCAATATCCGGCTTGAGTTCAGGGCAAAGGCGAAAAAGTTATCCTTGAAACCGTATTCGAAACTCAATTTCGTTTCCTTCTCTTCCTCTGAGACCGCAAGAGTCTCAGTTGCCATCACCAAAATGTATTCATACTCGGATGACGCACCGAAGGTGTCTTGTAGCTTTATTCTGAGCAGGCTGGGTTCATCCAGATGCTTCGGCCAACTCAAAGTGTACTCGCTTTCCGGTCCATTAAACTCTGCCTCAGCGAATTTCTCCCACAGGATTTCGTGCAAAGAGCTCTTGTCAAAAGTGAGCTTCTTCACAAAATCGTCCGCATCGTCAAACGTAGCTTTTATGTTAAGGCCGGCTTCCCCCTCTTCGATTTGGCAGGAAACGATCAAGGGACTTTGGTCGAAGACCAGATCAAAAACCAGTGTGGAAGAGTTGTCGTTTGCATCGTAGGCGACCATCCTGACCTGATGAGTATCGGGACTGGAAGCCGCCGTTTCAATGATCCCTCCCTCTGGGCTGTAGAGGGCAAGATCGTTACCCACATCCACGTAGAGCTTATAAAACTCTCTTTTCCGCTTTTTTCTCAATTCAAAATCCCGGTCCAGCTCGATTCTCTGGGTGTTGTCGTAAGACACGGTATCATAATGCGAGGAGAAAATCAACTCCTCGTCGAGAAACAGCTGAATCCCCAGGACTCCAAAACTGAACCTTGACTCATCCATCTTATCAAAGACCGACAGCTCCAAGCCTACCCTTCCCTCAATCACCGGCGACTTATCCAGAGTATAGACCCCGCTGCGGCGGTCGTAACGGCAAGGTAGAATGAGCGGATCATCCGAACCCGCCAGACCCGTGGTCGTCTGAGCGTCCACCCTTGACCAAATATCTAAAGGTCTTATGACAAGATATTTGATGACCGGCGAGAGCTTATCCTTAATAGAGAAACCCGAAGTCAAAGGGTTGATGGGATGATTCTCTTCGTCTCTCAGCTCAAAATGCAGGTGCGGTCCTCCGAAACCTGTCTGTCCGGAATACCCGATCAACTCTCCTTTCTTCACCCTCAACTCATCCTTCCGGAGCAAGAAATCTGTAAAATACCTTTGCTTCTTCAGTTGCTCTCGTTCGACCAATTGGCCGATCTCTTGCGAGAAATCCGACAGGTGTCCATATAAAGCATATCTGCCGTCGTCCAGCTTGAGATAGACCGCCTTGCCGTAGCCCCAGTAGGAGGTGAAGAGGCGATAGACGTATCCGTCTTTGCAGGCGAAAACCTTGTAACCGGTTTTTCCACCGGTGCGGATGTCGATCCCGGAGTGAAAATGGAAACTTCGATGATCTGCAAAGAGAGAGGAAAGACTGCGGCTTTTCTCTACGGGCCAGACGTACTTGGAATCTTCGGCTTCTGCGGAAAGAATAAGAAACCCAAAGCATATACCACAAGAAACCGATAAGGTGAAAAGAAGCGAGAATCTCTTTAACATATTTTCATATTAAAGAGGAGAAACAAAGTTGTCAAATTCTTTCTTTTCTGTGGATGTGGAATCTTACAAAAATGGCTTGCCAAATCGTAAAATGGGTATATATTTGGAATCGAACCTTAAGTAAAGGAGTATGATGCCTTATGATGAAAGCCATGAGAAAATTGACCAAGCAGATCATGTGGATCGTGATTGCTGCCTTTATCGGTACCATCATCTTTGCCTGGGGAATGGAATTCTCCTCAAGAGACACAAAAAGGGGAATGCTGGCCACCATAAACGGACAGGACCTTTCCCTGACCACCTTCCAGACTTACTATGATCAGGCTTTGCAGAACGCTGAAAAGACTCAGGGAAGAGTGGATAACGAGACTGCGTACCAGATAAGACAGCAGGTGTGGGATCAGATCATAAGCGACGTCCTTTTCCAGCAAGAGGTGGAGAGGAGAGGGATTACCGTCACCAGTGGGGAATTGTTCGAATACTTGAAAAGATTCCCCCCCGAGGAGCTTATGCAAAATCCGGCTTTTCAGACCCCGGAGGGGGAATTCGATTATCAGAAATACCTGCAGGCCTTAGCAGATCCTCGAGTCCCCTGGGAACAGGTGGAGCCTTACGTTCGCTCCAATCTGAGCTTGTCGAAGTTGCAGCAGTCGGTGGTAAGTCTAGTCAGAGTGACTGATGACGAGATAAGGCAATACTATGTTGACGAAAACGAAAACGTCAAGGTCAGGTACCTTCTGGTGCCCGCTTTCCAGTTTATGCAGAGAAACCTCGAAGTCAAGGATGCGGAAATCCAAGAGTACTATGCGGCACACCAGGAGGATTTCAAGGTCGACGAAAGCGCCGATTTGAGTTACGTGGTATTTCAAAAAGAACCGAACGAGATGGATGAAGAGGCAACGAAGGAGAGATTGTCGGACATAAAGAAAGAAATCGAGGAGGGAGAAGATTTTGCTGAGCTAGCCCAGGAATTCTCGGATGATCCAGGCTCAGCCAAGAATGGAGGCGATCTGGGGTGGTTCGGAAAAGGAAAGATGGTGGCTGCTTTTGAAGAGGCGGCCTTTTCCTTGAAGCCGGGTGAAGTGTCCGAACCGGTGAAGAGCGATTTTGGATGGCACCTGATCAAGGTTGACGACGAAAGGAAGAAGGGCAAGGAAAAGGAGATTAAGGCCAGCCACATTCTGCTGAAAACCCGGCCTTCTCAAGAGACTCTGGATCAGCTAAGATTGAGGGCAGAGGAATTCTTAGACTTAGTAGCGGAATCCGATTTGGCCAAGGCAGCTGAGGGGCAGAACCTCCCCGTTTCTCAGACCGGTTGGTTTTTCAAGGAAGGACATATTCAAGGCGTGGGGGCCAATCCAAAGGTGGACGAATTCGCTTTCAATAATAAAGTGGGCAAGACCAGCGAGACCATCGAGACCGCTGAAGGCATTTATGTTTTTCAAATAAGCGACAGAAGAGCCGCTGGGATCTCCACCCTGGAAGAAGTGAAGAACTTAATAACGCAGAAGCTTTCCAAAGCCAAAGCCGATTCTTTGGCTTACGTTGAAGCCCAAGGGATCTATGAGCAGATCAAGGCGGGCGAATCTCTGGCAAAAGCGGCGAAAGATAACGATGCCACCTACAAGGAGACCGATGAATTCTCTCGCAATTCCTTCGTTCCTGAAATAGGTAACCTTCCCGAATTCACCGGTACCGCCTTTTCACTGAATTCACAAAACCGGCTCTCCCCACCCATCAAAACGGACCGGGGAGCCTTTATCATTGAGCTCGTTTCGCGGACGGCAATTGACGACAGCCTTTTCCTCTCAGTCAAGGACTCCCTTAGTACCGTGGTTCTGCAGGATAAGCAGCGGCAAGTCTATCAGGATTGGTACAGCCAGCTTCGGGAATCTGCCGAGATCGTAGATAACAGAAGCGAGTATTTCCGAGAACAGGACATGTATTAAAGCCTGAATTAAAGATCGAATTCTTAAGAAAAGCGAGGATGTTAAGCGGTTGGAATGAACATCCTCGCTTTTTAGTTTTTGCGAGACGCAGTGGCACAGTTAGTGCGCTCCGGGGTATTTGGGATGTGAGTCCTGAGGTCTGTGGGTGTCTTGGTAAAGCTAAAGCTTTACACTCCGGAGGCTGCAAGGTCCGAATCTGCAAAATG
>CAZPOP010000006.1:0-75303 GCA_964588305.1 uncultured Ignavibacteria bacterium | reverse complement strand
CCCTGGGGCTGCCGTCCCACGTTCAAAAACAATACTGTTACAGGCGGTAAGTATGCGCATGCGAGCACCGGAATCTATAGTCTGTTTTCCGAATGTACCATAATAAACAATCTAATCTACAACCATACGGAAGGAATCAACTCGGAGGCTTGGGATAGTTCCTATATAGCCAACAACCTGATTCACCATTGCCGTTGGGAAGCAATTTTTTTGGACGAGATAGCTCCAGGCGTTATCATTGAAAACAATACGGCGTTCAAGACAGGCCAAGAGAGCGGTATGCAGGCGATCTTCTGCATTAGTTCATCCCCTCAGCTAATTAATAACATAGTAATAGGCGGAGACCGGGGAGTCAGGACCTATGGAGGCATTCCCCATCTTTACTACAACAATGTATGGGGAAGCAACACCTATTACCTGGCAGAGGGCGGAGGAATCATAGACACGGTCATCGGCAATATTCATCAAGATCCCATGTTTGTTGACAGTCTGGATTTTCATCTGCAGATGCACTCTCCCTGCATTGATGCAGGCCACCCGGATATCAAAGATCCGGATTCCTCCAGATCGGATATGGGGGCTTTTGGAGGACATCTGGGAGAGTCTTATGTTTATCAGGATCTTCCGCCCAAAGCGCCGGACAGCCCGGAAGCAACCTTGGTCGATTCCATGGTCATTCTTCTGAATTGGAAGGACAATACCGAAAGCGATCTGGCTTATTACCTAATTTACCGGGATACACTTGACGGCTTTATTCCCGATACCTTCATGGTCATTGCCATGATCGACAAAGATACCAGTTTTTACCAGGATTTTGATTTCGATTTCTCCCATAATTATTATTACCGGGTGAGAGCTTATGATGGCTCTTTGCAGGGAGGTGATTTTTCAAACCAGGCAGAGGTAAAATTCACCTCTGTTTTTCCCTGGGATGATGATCCAGAGAATCTTCCCCGCACTTACGAGTTATCCCAGAATTACCCTAACCCGTTCAATCCTCAGACCACCATCTCTTATTATCTGCCCAACGTTGGCTATCAGCCGGCAGAAGTGGAGTTAAAGATTTATAATCTTCTGGGGAAGCTGGTCAGGACCTTAGTCTCGGAAAGGCAATATCCGGGGACTCATAGGGTGAGCTGGGATGGAACGGATGATACCGGAGAGGAGGTGGCTTCGGGAACCTATTTTTATGAGTTAAAGGTCAGCGGAATCCCTTTTGTTTCCGCAAAGAAGATGGTGTTGGTTAGATAGTTGAGAGTTTAGAGCATAGAGGTTAGGGTCAGGATAAACCGGACAGCCACGAGGGCTGTCCCTACGACGATCTTTTCTGGGCCCTTAGAACGTGTGAGGCACTTTTTCAATAGTCTGGAAAACCTTGAACCTTTGACGTTAAACAGGAGGATTTGGTATTGATTTATACAGAAGTGAGATTGCTTCCCCTCCCCTTCGGGTCTGCCTCGCACTGAGTGCGCTCGGCACGAAGTGAGCCCTCAGGATCGAAGACCAGAGGCGGGGTCGCAAAGACAGTCATTCTGTTTTTCGGATAACCTCAGGAGTTTTGACACCTATGAAATCCGAAACTTCAACCAAACAGGAGGATCGGTGATGAATAGATCAAGAAAAATCCCGATCATTTGGGCTGTATTGCTGCCGTTGATTACGCTCATGCCGGAATCTTATCCGGATGCAAATGCGGCTGATAGATTCTTTTATGGAGCATATCTTCAGACGGACGAGTACCCCAATGACGATTACCAGTTCATGGCGGACAGCATGGGGTTTAACATTGTGCTTGGACCGGGAGTGGAGGATGTTAGTGCCCGCGCCAGGCTGGATACCTCCGGCATGAAGCAGGTGGCTTACCACGATTCGTTGATCAAGTATGGGGCCGGTCATTATATGGTCTGGGAGGCCGAAGGAACTGAACACTCTGAGTGGCAACTGCAGCGGAGCCAAGGAGATGTAATCTCAGACGATAGTGCGTCAGGAAACCAGGCGGTCAGATTTACAAAAGGAGCAGATACGGCAGATACGGTGATTTGGGGGCCTCACCATGTCCAGGAGCCGCTGGGTCCTTCGGATCGATATACTGCCAGGTTCAGAATAAGAGGAGGGATACTGCCCGATCCACCCATCGAAGGAACCGACACAGTGGCAGTCATAATGGTGTGGGCAAGTCAAGCTGGAGATACAATAGTTTCTCTACCTCTGCTGAACGATTCACTGACCACGTCGTATGAAGATTACTATCTGTCTTATCAGGTAGACGGAACCATTTCTAATCCCTGCTGCGGGGGGGAACCTATGAGCCCTGATACTGTGACCACGGAGTATAAGATCTACTGGTACGGCAACCGGGATATCTTTGTGGACAGGGTGATGGTTTACGATGAGCGTGGACGGCGTGTTTTTGAAAACCCGGTAATCAGGAACATGCTTCAGCAAGAGGTCCAAGAGGCATGGGTAGACACCTCCCTTGTCTACCGCTGGTATCTGCAGGACGAACCGAATTCAATCGACAGGTTTGCGGTGTATCGGGAGATAGACAGCCTGATCTCAAATGTTGAGGACACAGAGAAAAGACGTCCGGGAATGGCGGTGATGTATCGCCCCAATCTCAGAGAGGAGTTCGCCTACTTTGCTGATCCGGCTGAGTTCATGCAAGACTGGTATACTATTTCTCCTCAGAGAGACACTGCTACTTTTGAAGCTCCCTGCGATTTTCACAGTGGCGACACGTTGAGTTTGCAGTGCGCCTGGCTGAGCCTCTGCTCTCATTTAGATCAAACCAAGAGGGTGACCCTGAATAATGGAAAGGACTTCTGGGTTGTAGCTCAGGCGCTTGAGCAATATTACGATAACCTCTACCACGCTTTGCGCATGCCCACCCCAAATGAGCTGGCCTGCAACGTATATCTGGCTCTGGCTTATGGAGCAGATGGTATAATCCATTTTCTATATTATGGCTCTGGCTGCCGCACCTCAGAGGCTGGCGACGACTCCGTTCTTGGGCTTCTGCCCCGGCATGCCTGCTCCACCGGCGTAGCCCGTGACACCACCGAGCAATGGAGAATGCTAAAAGGAAGAAGCGATGAGATCACGAAGCTGGGCGATTGCATCCATAAATTGGAGTGGTTGGGGGCTGGTTTAAACACGAACACAGATACCATCGGTGGGTGCTTTGTCGACAGTCTCAAAAGTGACAAATACGCTTCAGATACTGCCTACATCCATCTGGCATTTTTCGAAGATGATGCAGATACCGACTACTTCATGCTGGTCAACCGTAGGTGTCTTTCCACAGAAGAGCAAAACGTAACCGTGTACGTGGACAGCGCAGAAATGGCCGATGAGAAGAGAATGTGGTATGTGATAGACCAGTATTCGCAGGACACCACATTTACCGGTGCCATAAACGGTGTCATTCCATTCACCACGCATCTTGATCCCGGCGAAGGAAAACTGTTCAAGTTGGTCCCTTAAATCTCTCCCTTTCCGTAATTCTACATTCCTCTCCCTTATCCAGTCCGCCATATGTTAGCCTTAAAGAGAAGTAGTTTTATTCTCTTAAAAATCTTTACAATGGATTAACCGTATCGTATAATAGTGAAAACCGGCCAAAGGTTGTGCCTATGAAAAAACCATTTCTTTTGATCCTAGTGTTCTTGTGTCTCTTTTGGTTCGCCTTCGGGGTAAACCACGCGGTTCACTCCTTCGGGCAGGATGCGGAGAGGTATCTTCGGGCGTTGGAGCTTGCAGATCAACTCATCGGCCAGGGCAAGCCGATGGAGGCCGCAACGCTGCTGGAAGAGCTCAGAGGGGTCTACGGCGACGATCCTCCCCTCATCACGCTGTTGAAAAGAACATATCTTCGGACCAAGTCTTATGACAAGGTGGAAAAACTCATCCGAGACGGCCTGGCTAAGAGCCCACGGTCCTGGCAGCTTTATTGTGAGTTGGCGGATATCCAACTCAAAACCGAAAATGACGAAGAAGCCCGGAAGAACTTAAGTAAGGCGCTTGATCTGGGTCCCAAGGAGAAGATGGCCTACATTCACGTGGCTCAGGTTTACATGAGAAACGGTTTGACCTCCGATGCGATAGATACCTATAAGCTGGCCCGCCTCAATTTGAATGATCCTCGCATCCTTTGCCTGGAACTGGCGTACATCTACGAAGCGTTAAGAGATTACAAACAAGCGGTGGATGAGTATTTTCTGTTCATGCGGGACGACTCCACCAGATTCCCTCTGATTGAGGATAGAATCAACCGGTTGATACAGACCGAGGAAAACTTAGATGGTATCCAGCTGGCGCTTGAAGGAAGGATACACGATAACCCCCGGGACAAGTACTCACGCAAACTCTATGGAGATTTGCTTTTCAGAAGAGGAAATCTGGAGCTTGCCTTTGAAACATACAAAACCGTGGATTCGCTCTTCGGAGGGAAAGGAAAGTTCATCTTGGAGTTTGCCCAGAAGTGCCAGACCAAGAAATTCTTCCGCCAGGCCATCGATGCCTGTGAGTTTGTTTTGTCCGGGTCGCCTTCGACGGAATTGGTGGTTCAGGCCAGGTTATCCATTGCCAGCTCATATGAAGGGCTGGAAGAATACGAAGATGCCATCTCCACCTATCAGGAGACGATCGGCGAATACGAAAGAGGCACTTCACCGATATTTGCTTCTGAACTGGCTCAATCCTACTATCAGATCGGCGAGATCAAGCTCTTTCGCTTGAGAGAGCCGGACGAGGCTTTTCTTTCTTACCAAAAGGCGATTTCGAATTACCCCGGCTGGGAGAGGCTCGCCGATGCATTGGTCAGGCTGGGCGACTGTATGATGATAGGAGGAAACCTGGATAGTGCCATACTCTTTTTTGAGAACGCCCTAAAGGATCCCAGGGCGGAATCGAAAGAGGAGGAGATAAAGTTCAAGTTGACCGAGATAGAATTCTACCGGGGGAACTTCGAGCAAGCTTTAGAGGGATACAGTCAACAGGTCTCCGGTTTTCCGAAAGGTTTCTACGTCAACAACAGCTTAGAGAGAATTATCATAATCAACGAGAATCAGAGTCTGGACAGATATCTTCTTTCGGTTTTTGCCCAGGCTATGTTGGAGGAACTTCAGGGCAAGCTTGACTCCGCCAGCTTGAAGCTGGAAAAGATAATCTCTGCCAAGAGCGCCAGCCTGTCTGATAAGGCCCAATTCGAGAAAGCCCGAATCTACCGCAAAAAGAAGAAGTTCTCTTCTGCTCTTGATTCCTTTGCGGAGCTGATCGAAAAGTACCCGCAAAGCTTTCATTGTGCCAAGGCAGAGAAGCTAATAGGAGACATCTACCGGTACGACCTGGGAGACGATGCCAAAGCCATTCAGGCTTACGAAAGGGTATTAAAAGATTATCCACGCTCCCCTATTGTGGACGAGGTCAGGGAAAAATTGAAGGAACTCAAAGAGAATTCGTCCTGACAAGCATTGCTAATTGATTACGTGCGGCGGGCTTCCGGCATCAGGCATAGACCACCGGAGGAGAGGTAACGGAAGTCTTTTTGGAGAATCACCTTTTTTAGCTTATTCAGGCACGCACAGGGGGTCCAGGCCTGAGCCAAATAGCCAACTTTGCTGCCGCAGAGAACTGAACCCCGTATTCATTACGCTTCCACCTTTGTCTTCTGGGGCGAAGGCTCGGTGTGAGTCAGCTCTGCTATCTGCTGCTCCAATTCCTGGATTCTTCTCTGGTAGGATTCCCTTTTTCCGATCCTTTGCTTGGTGCTGGTCCTGACTAAAAGCCCCAAGGAGACCAGCATAAAGAGAACCGAATTGATGGTCCTGAAAATTTCGTTCTGGGTAAAGACATTGTCCAAAAAAGCCGTGAGCCCCAAAAATAAGAGAACACAACACCAGACTATCATAATCCCCTCCTTTGTAATTGAGAACCGTAATCTTTTGTATTTTCGGTTCATTTTCAACATAGTTTAGCGTCGTCTGAAGAATTATGTTTTTCGAATTGACAGAATTTTGAGTTTGGCTATATTGCAAGAAGAGTGGTGGAGGAACGTTCAGGCACTCTTTGAGCGAAACGAGAGGTTTTCTCGGATTCGATTTCTTCAAAGAACCACTTACCGATTCAATGACTCGTGACGGAGGAGGAAAGTGACAGAGAAACTGAAGAATTGGTATGAGAGGCAGGACGGCATCTCGTTGCTGTTGTCGCTTTTTGTTTTGCTGGTAAGTTTTGTAGTCTATTTGAGAACCATGGCTCCCACAGTCTCATTCTGGGACTGTGGCGAATTCATTGCCTGTTCATACATCCTGGGGATTCCGCATCCTCCCGGCACGCCGCTTTTTGTCTTGCTGGGTCGAATCTTCAGTTTAATTCCTCTGTACGGACAGATAGCCGCCCGCGTCAATTTCATCTCGGTTTTGACCTCCGCCTTGACCGTGTGGTTGGCTTACCTGTTAATTGTGAAGCTGGTCAGCCGTTGGCAGAGGGACCATAATGGCCTCTGGTTCAGAATGACCAAATATGTGGGAGGTGTTTCCGGCAGCCTGTTTTTGGCTTTTTCCGACACCTTCTGGGGCAACGCGGTGGAGGCGGAAGTTTACGGGGCGTGCATGTTTTTGATGCTTCTCATTTTGTATTTGGCCCTCCTCTGGATGGACAGAAGGGGCACTCCCAGGGGGGATA
The DNA here is from genome assembly GCA_964588305.1 of uncultured Ignavibacteria bacterium. Taxonomy (GTDB): domain Bacteria; phylum Zixibacteria; class MSB-5A5; order MSB-5A5; family SM1-73; genus SM1-73. The sequence continues at coordinate 68,619 of CAZPOP010000006.1, read as the reverse complement.
GGCTTTTGATCCTGATCGTTTATCTGGGGCTTTTGTCCACCGGAATTCATATGACCGTCTTTTTGATCATGCCGGCCATATTCCTGCTGGTAGTTCTGGCGGACAGACACAAGCTTCTGGATTGGCGGTTCTGGATTACCGGTCTGGTTTTGGCTCTAGTGATGCACAGCGTCACACCCTTCTTAGTCTTCGTGCTGGGATGGCTTCTATTCAGCTTCATCCAGTTGCGCATTTCGGCCAAAAGAAACGCCTGGGCGCTGGTTTTGCTGATCACGTTAGCTGGTGCGGTGGGCTATTCGACCCAGCTTTTTATTCCCATAAGGTCCTCTTTGAATCCGGCCATAGATGAGAACGACCCCTCAGACTGGCAAAGTTTCAAAGCATTCTTGGAACGTAAGCAATATGGTCAGCACAGCATGATTGCCCGGATGTTTTACCGTCGGGGAAGCTGGGCCAGTCAGTTTGGTACCAAGGAGAGGATGGGGTTCTGGGGATTCTTCCGGGAGCAATTCATGGGTAAGAAACTCTGGTTTATCCCCGTACTTTTGGGCATTTTGGGCATCTGGGAGGAGATTCGTAGAAGAAGGAGGGAGGGGACGGTTCTTCTCTTTCTGATCTTAGCCTGCACCCTGGGCTTGATCCTATATATGAATTTCGCCGACGGAACCAAACCCGATCCTTTGACAGGGCAAAATATCCGTCTTGAGGTTAGGGACAGGGATTACTTTTTTACTCCCGGTTTCATGTTCTTTGCCCTGCTGATGGGATTAGGAGGGTCGGCTTTGATGAGGAACCTGGACAATCTGCTGAGAAAAAAGCGCATTCCATCTTATCTTGGCTTAACGCCGGTGATGGCTATTCTACTGCTCTTGCCCCTTTCTACACTGAAGAGGAATTATCACAGAAATGACCAGACCGGCAACTGGATTCCCTATGACTACGCTTATAATCTCCTGATCGGCTGCGAGGAAGACGGGATTTTGGTCACCAATGGAGACAATGACACCTTTCCTTTGTGGTTTGTGCAAAACGTGGAGAAGATAAGACAGGACGTGCGGGTTGTGAATTTGAGTCTGCTTAATGCGGATTGGTATATCTTACAGCTGAAAGGCATTTGGAAAGTCCCCATCGACTTGTCTTACGAACAGATCAAATACGAGGATACTAAGCTGTCGGACGGGAGAACCATCCGCCGTCCCCAGGAACCTTTTTACGACCCCATCAGAAAGGAGAAAGGGTTTCTTATACCCTATTATGACGTAGGGGCAAAAAAGGCGATCAGAGTTCAGGACATGATGATCCAGAACATACTTCTGGCAAACGAGTGGAAATATCCCTTTTATTTTTCCAGCACCGTCCCTCGATCAAACAGAGTCGGTCTGGATAGCCATTTGAAAAGAGAAGGTCTCATCAATCTGGTGGTGCCGGAGGAAGAGGAGGGAATGATAGATGGAGAGAAGTACTACAGGAATCTGTTTGAGGTTTACAGATACCGGGGTTTAAATGACATCGACGTTTACAAAAACGAATATATTGCGAGCTTGCTGGCCAGTGTGCCGGAAAAGTTTGTCGATCTGGCCCTTTTTTACAAGGAACATAATGAGACTGAGAAGGCCAAAGCGGTGCTCGAAAAAGCCATTGAGGTGGCGCCGGATTACTACCGCCCTTATGTGTTTTTATACAGACTGCTCAAAGATGAAGGCAGGACGGAAGAAGGCGAGAAAGCCCTGGGTGCCTGTGAAAAGCGCCTAAAGCTACTGGTGGAACGATATCCGGAAATAATCCACTATCAGCAGTCTTTGGGATTAGTCTATCAAGTTTGGAACAAATTGGAGGAAGCGGCGATCAGTTTCAAGAGAGTTCTGGAGATGAATCCTTCTGACAGAGCGAGCTTCCGAATCTTAGGACAAATGTTGGCTGTTTCCGAAAAGTACGAGGAGTTGGCCGATCTTTTGGAAAAATGGGTTAAACACAATCCCAACGATCAGGAAGCCAAACGATTGCTTGAACAGTATCAAAACATGCCTTAGGGCCGTCTCTTAAGCAGGTGGATGTGAGGATGGTGGAGAGCTTAATAGTGTTTGCCAATCCAGAGGCACCGGTTCGTAAATGTCGATTTGACAAACAACCTCCATTTGCTCAGATTGAACTAGTAACGTAAGCCTGGAAGCCCCACAAAAAGGAGACCAGATGGATATTCCCCGAATTTCTCAACGTGCAGAAGAGATTCCCGCCTCTCCCATAAGAAAGTTAGTCCCTTTGGCCGACGCGGCAGAGAAAAAGGGCATAAAGATTTATCATCTGAATATCGGACAGCCGGACATCCCCACCCCACCGGAGTTCATGAACGCCATAAGAAATTATGACAAGAAGGTTTTGGAGTATGGCAATTCCAAAGGGGACTACAAGTATATAGCTGGATTGGTGAAATATTATGAGCAAAGAGGAATCGGGGTTGAGGGAAAAGACATTCAGATTACCACCGGAGGAAGTGAGGCCATAATTTTTGCCATGATCTGTGTAGCGAACGTGGACGATGAGATCATAGTGTTCGAGCCGTTTTATACCAACTATAATGGCTTTGCCACAATGGCGGACGTGAAGTTGGTACCCATAACACTTCAGGCAGAAAACGGTTTTCATCTGCCAACGAGAGAAAAGATAGAGGAGAAGATCACCTCGAGGACTCGGGCCATTTTGATCTGCTCTCCCAATAATCCCACCGGAACTGTCTACACCCGGAAAGAGATGGAAACAATAGCCGAGATATGCCAGAAACACAATCTGTTCGTGCTTTCAGACGAGGTTTATAGAGAATTCATCTACGAGGGAAAGCACACCAGCATCCTGAATATTGAGGGCATCTCGGACCGGGCCATTCTTTTGGATTCGGTCTCCAAGAGATACAGTGCCTGCGGGGCCAGGATAGGATGCTTGATCTCAAAAAACGAAAGGGTGATGGATGCAGCCCTAAGATTGGGTCAAGCCAGATTATGCTCTCCCTCCATTGAGCAATTCGGAGCAACTGCTGCGCTCAAGATCGAAGATGACTATTTCGAAAAGATGGCGGCAGAGTATAAGAGACGCAGAGATACGGTCTATGGTGAACTGATGAAAATCCAGGGGGCCGTATGCCTTAAGCCCAGCGGGGCGTTTTACATTATGGCCAAGCTTCCCATTAAAGACATTGAGGATTTCGCCCGGTGGATGCTCACAGATTTCAATCTGAATAAAGAGACCACCATGATCGCCCCGGGACCCGGGTTTTACGCCACGCCGGGAAAGGGACAGGATGAGGCAAGAATTGCGTACGTTTTGAACGTGGATGATCTGAAGAAAGCGATGAGGATTCTGGCTAAGGGAATAGAAGCGTACAACGAAAAATGAGACCGGAAAGTTGAGGTTTCCGTTTGCCTCTTCCCTTCTGTCTTCCTCTCTATCCTTCGACAGGCTCAGGACAGTGAGGGAAGTCGATCCATAAAATAATGGAGAGGGGTTCATCTTGAGGGTTGGGTTGAATGAGTTTATTAGCAGGGCTGAATGCCCTGCCCTATGAGTGATAAGAGGTTGATGACCATAGGGCTGGAATTTATCCTGTCCCGGAATTGAGCTTTTTTTACAGGCCCTGAAGGGGACAGAGGGGTGAGCGAGAAAAGCGTATACCACATTCGTGCCAAAACCGATGAGTAAACGGTATTTCGTTGGTATCGATCTAGGGGGAACCAATATCAAATTCGGAATTGTCTCCGAACGGGGAAAGATCCTACAAAAGGGAATGCTCCCCGCGCAAGCCAGCGTGGGGCGTCGAGCTATTCTCAACAACATGAATAAGGCTATCAGGGAGTCTTTGACTTTCGCCCGTGATAAAAAGATCAAAATAAAAGGTATAGGCGTTGGGTCGCCGGGAACGGTGAATCTGAACACGGGCAAAATCGAAGGTTCCTGTCCTAACCTTCCCCAAATGGTCAACGTGAATCTGAAGCGCTGGCTTTCCAAAAGCTTTGAGTTTCCCATTTACGTGGATAACGATGCCAACGTTATGGCTCTGGCCGAATCGAAATTCGGCGCGGCCAAAGGCTATAAGGATGTGCTTTGCTTGACCCTGGGAACGGGAATCGGCGGGGGCATCATTCTGGACGGAAAGCTCTTTCACGGATCGAACTTTGCCGGCGCCGAATTCGGGCATATGACCATTTGCCATAACGGTCGCAAGTGCAACTGCGGTGGAATCGGCTGTCTGGAGATGTATGCTTCTGCTCCCGCCATGGTCAAGGATACCAGATGGCTTCTGCGTAGAGACAGAAAATCGATTATTCGTAAGTTAATTTTCGAAGATGCTCGTAAACTCACCACTGAGATCATCTTTGAAGCGGAAAGAAAAGGGGATGTTCTAGCCTCAAACGTTATTAATCAAGCCTGTGCATATTTAGGCGCCGGTATTGCCAGCGCAGTTAATCTCTTGAATCCACAGTTGGTGGTAATCGGAGGCGGTGTATCCGAAGGTGGGCAGGGTTTCATCCGCAGGATTGAAAAAGAGGTAAAGAAAAGAGCTTTTCCTTCCGCCACCAAGAATCTGAAGGTCGTCAGAGCCAAACTGGGAAACGACGCGGGGTTCATTGGCGCCGCCATGTTAGGCGAAAGCAGCGAAAGCATGATCTAGCCTGTCCTGCGGATTCTGCAGACTCGACGTCGCATTTATCAACCACCTGATTTTAGCCAAATGGTTTGCCGGACGGTCGACATAGAACGTTGGCAAGATATTGATTGTTCGTAAACAATAACGTGAAAAGGAGAAAGGCGCTATGGAACTATTGATAGCTTTCGGAACCGACGATGGCACTAACCTGAATGATGACCATGTGGGTATGGCCGACTATTTTCAGGTTTATAAGTTTTTCGAAGAGAAAGAGGAGTTCGTCGAAAAAAGGGAGAACGTGAAATTTAAAGGCGATGAATCACTACAACATGGAGATCCCCAGAAGGCAAAAACAACATCTTCTGTTTTACAGGGGGTTGACGTTCTTGTAGGCAGGAGATTCGGACCTAATCTCCCCAGGTTGGTGAAGAAATTTGTATGTGTGATAGTGAGAACAGATACCTTGGAGAACGCCGTCAGAATCATTCACCAAAACATGGAAAAAATAACCGCGGAGAAAAATGAAGGAGAAGATAGAAAACATTTAATCTTAAAATGATAGATTTGACAAATGAAAAGCGACATTGAAAGATGGATTGAAAATGATGGCCAGGTTTTTTTGAAAGAGATAGGTATTAGAAAAGGTCAACTGATCTTGGACTTCGGTTGTGGAGATGGGCATTATACAATTCCTGCCGCAAAGGTGGTCGGAAAAGAGGGATTGGTATACGCACAGGATAAACAGAAAAAGGCACTGGATGAGGTGATAAAGAGGGCTAAGACAGAACGGTTGGGAAATATAAGAAAAATAAAGACAAAAGGAGAGTTGAAAACTGGCTTAAAAAATAAGTGTTTGCACGCAGTCCTACTTTATGATGTTTTGCATTACCATGATAAGGAAGAAAGAAAAGGAATATATGAGGAGGGCTATAGGGTTTTGAAAAATACTGGGCTTTTATCAGTATTCCCCAGGCATCATAATGAAGAAATGAATCTGGAATTGGAGGAGGTTAAAAAGGAGATCGAAAAGGCAAACTTTTCTTTTGAAGAAAAATCTTTAAAAAGGCTCTTACATGATGATAGTTATGTCACAGATTACGTTCTTAACTTCAGAAAGAAGTGAAGCCATCACGGAAAACCGTGAAAGCAGGCTGGATGCAAAAGTCCAAGCGAAATCACCGAAGGTGAAACGACAGGGGCGACAGGCTATCCAACCATAAAAAATGAGAGCTGAAGAGGTCGATAAACATGGAGCTTAATGGTAAGAATGCAATTGTAACTGGAGGAGATAGAGGTATTGGCAGGGCAATCTCATTTGCGTTGGCAAATAAAGGAGCAAACGTCGCCATCTGTTTTCGCAAAGACGAAAAGAAAGCTCAGGAGACGGTCAAGAAATTGGACCAGATTGGCGTGAAATCACTGAGAGTGCAGACAGACGTCAGGGATTTTGGTCAGGTTGAGAGGATGATGAGTTTGGTAAAAGAAAGGCTTGGATCCATAGACATATTGGTGAACAACGCAGGTATATCCACGCCGAAGCCAGCCATAGAGAACATCAGCATCGAAGAGTGGAAAGAGATGATTGACGTTAATTTGACCGGTGTCTTCAATTGCTGCAAGGCTGCGGCGGCAGAGCTGAAGAGAAATAAGGGCAAGATAGTCAATATCTCCTCAATCGCCGGGAAAATGGGGGGCACCATTGGTTGCCATTATGGGGCATCAAAAGCGGGCGTGATTGGACTGACCTTTGCTCTGGCTAACGAGTTGGCGCCGTTTGTGACCGTCAACGCAGTCGCTCCTGGACCCGTGGAAACGGACTTCATATCCAAAGAGACGAAGGAAAGATTGTCTAAACAAACACCATTCGGAAGGATTGCCAAACCGGAAGAGATAGCTCATACCGTTATCTACCTGCTTGAAAACGATTATGTTTCCGGAGAGGTTATAGACGTGAACGCTGCCAGATATATGGATTGATGAAGACTTAAGAATAAATGGTCAACCAGCCTACGGGATGGTTGACCTGCAGACTGATATTAGATGCGAGGTGACAATGAAAAAGCAACAGGATATTATGAAAGAAAACACTGTTCCACCATCTCTGCAATTGTTCGAAATTGCAATAGGATTTATGAAATCCCAAGCCATTTATGTGGCTGCAAAACTTGGCATTGCTGATCTGTTAAAGGACGGCCCTAAGAAAGTTGATGAACTTGCCAGTATCACGGGTGTACACGGCAACTCACTTCATCGTTTGCTGCGTGCTCTGGCCGGCATGGAGATTCTTTCTGAGAAGGGCGATGGCAGTTTTGAACTCACTCCGATGGCCTCGGCGCTGCAGAGCGATGTGCCAATGTCCTTGCGTCCATATGTATTGTTGCTTGGTGACAAATCCTGGTGGGACCCCTGGGGCAATCTCTTGCACTCTGTGAAAACAGGAGAGGCTGCATTTGATCACATATTCGGGATGGGTTACTCAGAATATCTGGAGAAGCTTCCTGATCTTGCTAAAATCTTCAACGAGTGTATGACCAGTGTTTCTCAAGCCCATAATCCCGCTATCGCCGGAAGCTATAATTTCTCACCTTTCCGGAAGATAGTGGACGTAGGGGGCGGGCATGGAAGCCTTCTCACTGCAATCCTGAAAGCAAATCCCACGGTCACTGGCATCTTGTTCGACCTGCCGCATGTGGTTAGTTCAATCAACAAGTTGGATGTCGAATTAAGTGGACGATGTGAAATTTCATCTGGAGATTTCTTTGAAGAGGTTCCCGCTGGCGGAGATGCCTATATACTCAAGCAGATCATTCATGATTGGAATGATGAACTCTCGATCAAAATCTTGAAGAACTGCTGCAGGGCCATGACAGAAGATGGTCGTGTACTTGTAGTGGAGGGAGTGATTGAACCGGGCAATACACCAAATATCCTTAAGCTCTTTGATTTACATATGCTGGTTACAGCTCCGGGCGGCAAAGAACGTACCGAATCTGAATTTCGTTCGCTTTTCGAGGCGGCAGGCTTTGAGTTATCGAAAATCATACCCACTCCATCATCCTTTTGCATCATCGAAGGATGTCGAAAGTGAATAGAAAATATCGTGGATTTCAATGCAACTGAAATAGTGTTTTTTGCTTCCGCTTGGTGTCCGCCACCCGGGGAAACGAAGCGGGGCTCAAGAACACCCGCCCCAAACATCTTTTATCCAGAAACAACCTACGAGTCTGGAGTCGCACAAGAAAGAGGATAATCCAGAGTTAGGCGCATTACACTGAGAATGGGAGGAAAGAAAATGATCAGATTCATTCCAAAAGCTCTTGTTGTTTTGATGTTCACAGTCTCATTCCAATCACACACTTTTGCAGCGAACGAAAGTGGGGAATCTAATGCAGGAAATCCTGATACCGGAATCCATATAAGTAGTATCGCAGATTCGGTTATTAAACTACTTCCAAGTGAAGTCGAGGCCAAATTCCAAGAAAGCGGATTGCCGAGTTTATCAATTGCCGTTGTTTATGATCGTGACATCGTTTACAGTCAGGCGTTCGGTTCTGCTGATTTGGAGAAAAACATACCGGCGACAACAAAGACGATTTATCCCATCGCGTCTATTACCAAAGTATTCGTCGCCACGATGCTTGTCCAACTTGCTGAAGCAGGCATTGTAACCCTGGATATGCCGGTTAAAGAAATCCTTCCGGAATATCAAGTGAAATCTCCTTTTGCAGGTACACAACCAACGACCCTACGTCAACTTGCAATGCATACTTCGGGTTTGCCCAGAGAAGCGCCTTTGAATTTCTGGAGTGATCTTGCCGCAGCTAACTGGTTACTGACAGGAGGATCCTCGGAGATGAAATGGTATGTTTCAGAAGAAGAACTCTTGGCCAGTTTACCTTACATCGAATTAGAATACGCACCTAACTCGCGCTACTCCTATTCCAATCTGGGAATGGTATTATTGGGTATCGCGCTTGAGCGTGCCGCTGGGAAATCATTTGCCGAATACATCGAATCTAACATTCTCAGGCCGCTGGGCATGCATGATTCTGGTTTCATGCTTCATAAGAGACAACCTTCCGGTGTTCCAACAGGTTATGTGTACTTGTATCCGGAATCTGAGCCGCTGATTGCGCCGGAATGGGAGTTGGGTTCCGCACTCTACTCCGGCGGATTGTATTCCACCGCAGAGGATATGGCTCGTTTTCTTTCACTGCAATTTCAGGATGCCGCTCCGGGCGGCGCTCAAATAGTCAGTCCAGACGGCTTGCGGATGATGCATCTTGAAAGCCTTGGCTGGGGGCTGGGCTGGGACCCCAAACACCCAGTTATTGAACATACCGGCGGCCACTTGGGTTTTTATGCCCATGTTCGAGCTATTCCTACGCTTAAAATAGGAGTCGTAGCATTGACTAATTCGAATAATCCCCTGATAGACGAAAAACCTTCACGTGATATTGCCCGAGGAATTCTTGAAGAGCTTAAACAGGCCATACTGGCAGGTTCTGTTCCCGATTTTGTTGATCCCGAACAGATTGACTTAAATAAATATGCTGGTGCGTACACTCTTCCAGGTGCCAGGGCAGAAATGATGGTAGAACTTCGAGAGGGCCGACTCCATGTTAGGCTGTTGCAGGATTCCACTTTCAATTACTCAATGATTCCCGTCGGAGTGAATGAATTTGGCAATGCGGATGATCCTGATAAAACAGCCTGGTTTTCCTTTCAAACTGATGATGCTGGCAAAGTAGAAAGTCTGAAATTCCTTGAATTTACGTTTAAGCGGAACCAATAGATTGTCTGCCTGTAAAACATTTCACAACTGCCGTTCTGACACAGGACAGACCACCTCATTCGTCCATCTGGATTCGTGGGGGGTCAAATGACCTGCGGCTACCCGCCTCTCTCTATTTTTGATTTACGAACTGCGGGATGGTTCAACCAGGAATCTTTACAGGCCCCCGCAGTCTGAAGACTGCGGCTACTCTCCCCCCTCTCTTTTTAACCTAGGGATTTTCGGGCAATTCAAAAAACGAAGTCAGTTAAGCCGCATGCCCGGAAGAATCAGAGCGGTATTCCTTTACCAATGACAGGATGTTCGTAAGCGTGTCGGTAATGCTGGATAATGCTTTGGAGCAGCGTTTCGCGACTTCGGTATATTGCCACCTGTACCTAAAAGCTTCCTCCGGGAACTCAAAAAGCTCCAACAAAGTTCTTTTGTATATCTCATCAATATATCTTAAAACGTAGTAGGGATACTCAGGAAGATCGGAATTCAGAAGCTCAGCTCTGGAAAGTCTCGCCTTCTGGTTTTCCACCTTTTCCAGAATCACCGTGCCGAAGCACCAGGGAGACATAATCACCCCCAAAGTGGTGGTGTCCTCATAGTATTCGTAAACGTTTTTCAAAACCACCTCTACGATAATCTTTCTGGCGTTGTAATAAGCTAAGGTTTCCTGTCTGTCGACATTGCAATTGCTCATCTTTTCGCTCAGGCTTTTCATCTCCTCTAGACATCTTCTCTCCGTGTTTTCCAAAAAGGCATAAAAATCTTCCAGATAGATTTTCTTATTCTCATTCACGGTAAAGAGATAATATCCCCCTTCGTCCCTCTTTATTTTAGGCTCTTTTTGTTTCTTGAGCCACTGTTCAGGGAACCCTCGTTTGATGCCTGTGGATAACATCTTTTCCATTGTCTCCCGCTCCTCACTATGAACTGGTGAACGTGTGCGTAATCACTGATGAATCCCAATTTCTTTCACTTAAGGGAAGAAGCAAGAATTATGCCTTTAAGCAAGGAAGGCTAACTTAGCGCAAATCCGATTCCAATCAGACAGAGGCTAAGGGGTTAGATAAAACGTGAGAAGAAGTCGCGGGGATGTCTGCACCTCTATATGTGAAAAGTACTTCACAGTTATTGCAGGATATTTCACAGCGAGACTGTCAGCGGATGTAACGGATGAAGCGGATACAAAACCGGAGGCAGATATTAGATTCGGTCTTCAATCGAAAAACTTCTCTTTGATCGGGAAAAGCCCGAATCCTCCGCCGGTATGAAGAAAGAGTATCCTATCCTGTCTGGAGAATGTTTCCTTCCTCAGCTGGTCCAGCAGACCATACATGGCTTTGCCGGTATAAACCGGATCCAGAATTATTCCCGTGTTTTGGGCCACCGATTTGATTAGGTCCAATTCTTCCTTCTTGCTTTTGGCATAACCTTCACCGACGTATCCATCGATGATCTTTAGCTCTTTTTTCTCAAAGTTCACGTCGAGTTTGAACTTCTTCTTGGTGGCCAGGATCAACTCATGTATGCGCTCCACGAAAATCTGAGCGGTGTCTTTGACGTTTATTCCGTAAATTTGGACTGGCCAGTCAAAAAGCTTCGATCCCAGGAAAAGCCCGGCGTAGGTTCCTCCTGAGCCCACAGCTGTCACTATCTTGTCAATCTTAATTTTCATTTCCTCCAGTTGCTTCTTTATTTCCTGGCTCGCTTTTATGTATCCCCAGACCCCCAATTCGTTGGAGGCACCTTCGGGAACGATGTACGGTCTTCTGCCTTCCTTTCTTAACTCAGACGACACCTCTTCCATTATAGCGTCAAGCTCGTCATACCGAACCTCGGGAACATACTTAATCTGCGCGTCCACAAGTTTATCCAAGAATAAGTTACCATCCAGTTTCGGCGAATCCTGGCCGAAAAGGACCAAAACCGACTTAAGCCCAAAACGAGCTCCCAAAATGGCGGTAGCTCGAGCGTGATTGGACTGAAATCCTCCACAAGTAACCAAGGTATCCGCATTCTTCTCCACCACATCATGGAAAATAAACTCCAGTTTTCTGATCTTGTTCCCGGAGAGGCAAAAGCCGGTCAGATCATCTCTTTTGACGAAAATCTCGAAGCCCTGAAGAAGCTGGGGAAATTCCCTCAGCCTTTCGATGGGCGTGGGCTTCATGGCTAAGTCTAAGGATTTGGGAAATTTTTTAATCATCATGATAAAGCAAGCTCGCTTTTATGAGATCGAAAACCACCGTCAATCTACTAAAGAACCCATTGTCTCCCAAAAGATACATCTTAATTAACATTTGACAAGAGTTAAAACAACCTGTAGATTTGAAAAGAGTTGATTACCTTATGGTGAGTTGATCGAAGCACGATTCTCGAAAGGCAAACTTTGTCAAGGATTCTAGGGATAGATTTCGGAGAAAGAAGGATGGGTCTAGCCCTGTCCGATGCCTTGGGCATTACGGCTCAGGGTCTTCCCACTTTGGATGCAAGAAAAACAAAGGACGTTTTTGCTCACCTGGAAAATCTGATCAAAGATGAAGATGTCGGCAAGGTGATAGTGGGAATGCCTAAAAGTCTGAACGGAACCATCGGACCTAAGGGGATGCAGGTTCAGGAATTCATTCAGGAGTTGGCCAATAGAACGAATGTAGAAGTAATCCCCTGGGATGAAAGGTTAACCTCGGTTCAATCTCTGAGAACCATGAAAGAACTCGGAGTCAAACAAAAACGCAAGGAAGTGGTGGACAGAATCTCTGCCGCCTTGATTCTGCAAAGCTACCTGGACAGCACGAGTTCTGGCTCCGAAGAATGCGAGGCCTCTTGATCATGTATAACGAGAATACAAAAACGGAAAGAGAATACATCACGGTAACAGACTGGATAGTTTTCTTGGTCTCCACCTTTTTGATATTTTTATCTTCCATACTCCTGCTGGTCTGCGGATTGATTATCGGATTGTTCAATCTCTTCAAGCGAAAACCGGCTCTAGCTTTGTCCATAATCGTGATCGCAGCTGTTTCACTGATTGCAGTCTGCTGGTGTGTCGTTCCCGTTCCCTGGAATATCAAAGAGGACAGAGTGCATGTGATAGTCGCAGAGGGTGACAGCATGGCTAAGATCGTTGAAAGGTTGAGAGAGACAAATTTGATAGACGATGGCAGATCGTTTTTGATCTTAAGTAGGCTTTTAGGAAAAGATCGTCACATTCAGGCGGGGAGATATGATTTTGATAGGGGGACAACTTTATATTCTGTTTTTAACAAATTAGTTCAAGGAGAAGTCACTCCGATACAGGTGCTAATTCCTGAGGGATCGACCATAAAAGGAATTGCCCGGATTTTAAAAGAGGAGATTGGAGTTGACTCGACAGAATTCGTAGAAGCCGCCGCAGATAGCCAGTTGATCAGAGAGCTCAACATACCTACGCGCGACTTGGAGGGATATCTGTTTCCTGACACCTATAAACTGCATTGGGGAATGGATCCAGCCAGGTTGATCGAGGCAATGGTGAACGAGTTTAAGAGGACCTTTACCCCCGTTCTTTCGCAGCGCTCACACGAGATAAATTTATCCACCCATGAGGTGATAACGTTATCCTCCATGATTGAAGCGGAGGCTAAGGATGGCCAGGAAAGAGAGATGATCTCCGCGGTATATCATAACCGTTTGAAATTAGGGATGCTTCTCCAGTGCGATCCCACCGTGATATATGCTCTCGACCATGAGCGGGCTGTAACCAGGCCCAGTTTGAACCACACCGATGGACGAGTCTCTGGTCGGCCTTTGTTGCTCGAGGATCTGGAGGTAGACTCTCCTTATAACACTTACAAATATCCGGGACTTCCCCCTGGGCCAATATGCAGCCCGGGAAAGGCGTCCATCCTGGCAGCCCTCTACCCTGCCGAAGTCGACTACTTGTATTTTGTGGCAGCGGGAGACGGAACCCACATCTTCTCCAGTACTTTGGATGAGCATAATCGGGCTAAGAATAGAATAAAGCGAACCCGAAAAGGAGCTCCTTAGGTACCGCCACGTGAGAGCGATCCTCGTTTGCTCAACAAAGTGTCTCGATGGAAAGAAAAACATTTCCTTTAATTTCAATAATAATGCTTGACAATTAGAGCGTATAAGTTTATAGTAAACACAGATCGCGGGGTGGAGCAGGCAGGTAGCTCGTCGGGCTCATAACCCGAAGGTCGCTGGTTCAAATCCAGCCCCCGCTATTATAACCCAACGAGTTACCAGAGGGGGGATTTAATTCCGCATTGGATTGTATCCGTATTGCATCAGGTGCCCTGTGGTTGTCGTAGGTTCTTCCGGTCAAACACGATCTGGTACGGACAATCAGAATCTCGACCGACTCCGTAGAAAAATTAGAAGTATGTTGATAGATGGGAAGTTAGAGCCCAGTGTCGATCTGCTCTGATAACCCCAAGGGTCGTGGTTTGCGTCGGCGGACAAACTTCAGCAAGTTCGCAAACACAGCGTCCAGTGCTGTAAGCTAATGAGTCACGAGAGCAAGCACGCAACTTCGAGTTCGAGGGCGATGCCACTTCTGTGAATTAACGACTGGACCGGCAAGCAGTGGTCAATGCTGCGGTGGCGTAACTCATTAGCTGCGAGTCCGGAGACCAGCCGAGAACAGACGGCTGTCCCGAATATAAGAACCTCCATGAAGTCTCACCGAAAAAGATTTCTATACATGTCACTCTAAATGTTCATGTAACCTGAAGGAGAAGCATGAAAACAAAACTGTCGACATTGATAGCAGCGGGATTTTTGGTTCTAGGCGGATTGGCAACAGCAGCTACAACTGATGAAACAAGGTACCATGTGAAAAACATCGAGGAATCAATTGTCATCTCCGAACCTGTCATCAAAGAAGCAAATCAATATGTAACTGTGAATCTGGAAGAAGCAACCTGCTCCCCGTCAAAAACCGGAGAACCTGTTTTGCCGGTTGTCACAAGAGTGTTCACTCTGCCATTTGGATCAGAAGTCAGACATGTTGAAGTGAGTTTCTCCGAAGTAAATGAGATGGTATTGTCCAAACAAGTTCGGCCAGGTCCTGAGCCAACCCCAAAGACCGGCTCGCCAGTCGCCCGGGTACCTGTGAAAAAAGATGAAGTCTATGAAAGCGTCGAACCGTACCCACGCGAGGACTTCACTTACAGGACAGGGGCCGGAGTCAAAGGAAACGAACGTGTCATTTTCCTGACGATTCATTGTTACCCGGTACGATATTCCCCTGGCCTGAACACGCTCTATTACAGCGAGAGCATTGACATAAGGGTGATGTACAACGAGCCAATAGTACCGATCTCGTTTCCTGATGAATATGACATGGTTATAATTGCACCCAGTATGTTTTCAGAGGAGCTTCAACCGTTGATAGATCACAAGAATGGTCGTGGCGTTCAAACCGTTCTGAAAACGACCGAAGAGATTTTTGCTGAATACACCGGTCGGGATGAGCCTGAGAAGATCAAGTATTTCATCAAGGATGCGATTGAGAGTTGGGGTATCAGTTATGTCTTGATTGTGGGAGGAGCAGCACAAGTTCCCGTAAGATATACGCACATATATTTCGAGTACGACTATCAGGATTATTGGGTTTTTCCCTCCGATTTGTACTATGCCGACATCTATGATCAGGAGTTCGACTTCTCCAGCTGGGATTCCAATGATAACGACGTTTTCGGTGAATACAACTGGTACGGCAATACTGATGAGGTCGATTTGTATCCCGACGTATACCTGGGACGCCTGGCCTGTGTCGATGAGAGTCAGGTCATCACCTGTGTGAACAAAATCATTACTTTTGAGGCGACGGAGGCACACACGCAGGATTGGTTCACCGACCTTGTGCTTATCGGCGGAGATTCCCTCCCCGGTGATGAAGAAGAGGTAGATGAGGGCGAGTATGTCAATCAGCACGTAATAGATACCCTGGATTGGTTTGTTCCCACCAGAGTCTGGGCATCAAATGGAGAATTGTACAGCGCGTCCAACATCAGCAACGCGATCAACGGCGGAGCAGGCTTCGTGTTTTTCAACGGTCATGGTAACACCACCGTGTGGGCCACGCATCCCCACGAAAGTTCCCAGTGGCTACCTCCCGGGAGCTACACGAATTCACATCTCAATGCGCTTTCCAATGGGAGTCAGCTTCCCATCGTGGTATCCGATGCCTGCTATCATTGTCAGTATGACGTGGTCAGTTACTGTTTCGGATGGACCTTTGTCGCCAATCCCAACGGCGGTTGTATTGCATTTTTGGGCGGAACGGATATTGACGTCTCCTACGGAGGTGTGGACATCGTAACCAAAGGCATTGAAAGACTCTGTGTAATTATGTCCACTAACTACGAGAACGGTGATGCCACGTTGGGTGAGTTGTGGGGCAATGGCATCAGCACGTATTTGTCTCCGGTCATGGATGAAATCGATTACATAACAGTGGAGGAATTTCAATCTTTTGGGGATCCTTCGCTCTTAATCGCAGGTGACTCACAAAAGCCGGCAAAACCAGCAACACCAGAGGGTGAGACAGAAGGAGAACCAGGAGAGGAATACCTCTATGCCTCGAGCACGAGTGATCCGGACGGAGACAGCGTTTACTATCGATTTGACTGGGGCGATGAAACCTCTTCAGGGTGGGTAGGCCCGCACGCCTCGGGCGACACAACAGAGGCCGGTCATACCTGGACGGATGAGGGCAGCTATGAGATAAGGGTCATGGCAAAGGATGAAAACGGCGTCTTCAGCGAATGGTCTGATCCTTTACCCGTTAATATCTTTTTCCTCTGCGGCGATAGCAATGACGACGGTGAAATAGACGTAGGCGATGTCATCCATCTAATAAACTATCTCTTCATAGGTGGCTCTTCGCCAGATCAATTGTGCATGGACGATGTCAACTGCGATGATGTGGTGGACAGCGGGGACGTGATTCATTTGATCAACTATCTGTTTGCGGGGACCTCACCGCCGTGCTCAGACTGTTGCTCACCGCCCTGGTAGACCTCGCCGGTAGGTTGTCTCTGATCCACCACACTTTTGTTGTAGGCTATCCTCTACACTGTTAGCCTCAAAAACATATTTGCCTAAAGGCCCGGTCGAATCTCTGATTTGTAAGGTTCGGTCGTTTCTTCGGTGTTGATTTCCCTCCCTCTATTTCGTCCTTCCGAATATCAATGGGAAATTGGAGCAGTTCGCCGCAACTGGAGCTTCTAGTTTGCTCAGGATTCATACAGCATCTTGCTGATTGCAGCAGAATTGCACTTGCCATTACAGAAGAACCTTGTATATTACAAAAAGGAGCTGTATTGCTTGCGGAGAAGCGTTCCCGGCGGACCCAAGACAACCTCCTATACAGAAGTGGCTAAAAGGGATGTCGTCTTCTCACCGGATACTGGCTCGGAAGCGGCGATTCGTCGTTGTGCCGTGCTCCGGAGAGAAGTCGATTGGCAGGAAAATCGATTGGCCTCAAGAGAACGGTGCAGCTGCATGTGTATCAGACTGGGGAAAGGCTTTGAGGCGAGATGGTAATCTGAATCACTACAAGGAGGAAGACGATGAACAAAAACAGGCTATTCCGCAAAGGAATTATCTTAGGGGTCGCAGCTTTGCTCTTTGGAGCGAGTCCCGGACCGAGTTTGAGTGGAGATGTGGAAAGATTGAACAGTACTGAAGATCTTGGTGACGTATCAACATCCCCTCTGCCTCGATGGCGGGAGACCGGCACACCCTACAATCCGGAGCAATCTTTGTATCCTTATGCCGTAAGCGCTCCGCGACCGAAAGATGCACCAGTAGCAGGTTTGATCGCGTCACCCCCTGAGTATGATCCGGTTCGAGGTGTGCTTTTCTGGTACCAGACGGGGCACTGGACGTCCGTCGTTACCGACCTGGTGGTGGGACTGACCGCCGATCAAGATCACGACGAAATCGCCTACGTGGTGGTTACCAGCACGTACCAGAGGAATACGGCTATAAGCGATTTCACCTCTGCGGGTGCGGATATGAGCAAGGTCCAGTTCTTCATCGAGCCGGGCAATTCGGTGTGGATTCGGGACTACGGCCCCCACTTCGCCTGGCAGAACGACGCCCTTATGATCGTGGATAGTCACTACTATCCCTCGCGCTACTTGGACAACTTCGTTCCCACGCTTCTGGGCGATGACCATTTCATTATGCCCACGTATGACATGGGATTGTATTACTCCGGCGGCAACTTCCAGCCAGGTCCCAACCGCAGCGGATTCGTGACCTCACTCGTTAACCTGGATAATCCGTCGTCTGAGGGATTCGACTCGGTTTTCATAGCCGGGCTTTATCAACAGTACCAAGGAATAGACAGCCTGCACATAATGCCGCAGCTGCCCAGCAGCGTGGACGGCACGGGTCACATCGATATGTGGATGTATATTATCGACACCAACTCGGTGATCATCTCCGAGTTCAAGGAAGGTTCCAACCCCACCGCAATCGAGATCACCGAGAATGCAGTTCCCTACATGGAAGCCTTGGGTTTTGAGGTGTACCGGACGCCGGCATGGAATGCCAGCCATCCCGACGAAGGCTACATGACGCACTGGACCTATACAAATGCGCTCCGGGTTAACGATCGCATCTTCATCCCCACGTACGGCGAGACCTACCATGACTATTCCGACGAGGATGCGCAAGCGCTGGCTGTGTTCCAGGCGGCAGCTGGGCCGGACGTGGAAATCGTGCAGATCAACTGCTATCCCATCATCTGGGCTGCGGGCGCCATTCATTGTATCGTGATGCAGGTGCCGCGCCGCACCGGCCCGATACCTGCCGTTTGTGTCATCTCGCCGGATGGCGGCGAACTTTTGGTGAGCGGGACGACCCGGTCTGTCACCTGGGTAGCCACAGATACCGATAATGATTCCATCCCCCAGATCGATCTTTACTACTCCGTGGACGGTGGGGACACATACGAGTTCATCAACACCACCGCTAACACCGGCTCATGTGAATGGACGGTTCCCTTCCTGGTCACAGAGCAAGCGAAAGTCAAAGTTGTGGCGACGTCTACAGATTCAGACCAAGGTGAGGCGATCAGCGCCGACGTTTTTCGAATTGCCCCGGGGGACCAAAGCATCTACGATTTTACTGCCGGCGCCGGCGTGGACAAGTTCGGTTATGGTTACCAGACCAGCAGCTGGTACTCCATTGACGGCGACCGAACTCCAGTTACCTCGGAGATCAGTGCAAGCGAATATACCAGGATCGCGTATTCTGACGCCACAGGCGGCGACTCCGACCCCAACCGCTACATCTCACCAACCCCGTCATCCACCTACGAATCGACGCACATTTTCGAGGTCACAGTCCTTGAAGACCCTGCAGAGATTGACGACATCGAGATTCTCTGGGAAGGTTACGCCGATGACTGTACTCAGATCGAGTTATACGTTTGGGATTATGTTGAGGGACAGTGGAGTAACGGTGAAGGCGTTCTTGGCCAAAACCGCTTCATCGACAATTGGGCAGGGAATCGGGATGGTTATCTTAAGGAAAACATTCGCTCAGATTTTCAACGCTATCTGGATGGAAGCGGTCAAATGACATTGCTATTGTATGCAGAGCGACGCGGCGACCGCACCTTCCACGACTACGTCACCCTGACGGTAACTGACGCAATATCAGAAGCTATCTGCGGCGACGTGAATGTGGATGAGTTGGTGGACGTGGCAGACGTTGTCTATCTGATAACCTACCTGTACGCGAACGGTACAGCGCCTCTGTGCGAGCCCATAACCAGTTGTGGAGACGTTAATCTGGACGGAGAAGTTGACGTGGGGGACGTCGTTTATCTGATCAACTATCTGTTCCTCGACGGCCCGACGCCATGTGAACCGTGACTGGATATGTATGCGTCAAAGACCCGGATGAATCTTGAGCTCGGAGATTTCGCCGAAGTTGGCCCTTCAACTCTGTTCCCTTCAGGCCTGAGCCTTCAGGGCAAAGGCACGATGAACGCAGCCGAACCGTGGTTTCATTCCCCAAGCTCCTTTGTCATGTGAAATCGCACATCACAACTCGGGGTTCCTGACTGTGGCCTGGATGAAAACTCTTTGGCACGGAAGATATTTCAGATCGGATCGTGTTTTTTTCAACCTTGGACTACAAACGTGACTTGCCCCACTTTTTCCAAAGCCATCATTCTCTCGGCTGTCGCCGTACACAAGGTCAGGACCGCTAAGAAGCTCGTCAGAACTTATCGAAGCAGAGGAAGGATGAAAAAACTCTTTCTTCACATGTTGGTGGTCATACTGGCATTGGTTTTCTTCGATTCCTCCTGGGCTCAATTTCCCTGCAATCCCTCGGATTCAGTGACCAATTGCTGCGGCGCTGACTCCGGTTATCTCGGATATTCATGGGACCTGGGTTCCTGTGATACATTGCACGTTGTTCCCTGGCCGGAGACAGATACCTGTTTTATTTCATGTTTTATGGAGACCTGTGATACGATCTGCATAAATAATCCGGGCCAGAAATTTCCCTGCTTTCTCTACGTTCCCCTTCTGGTGACCCACGATTCCAACACCTTCTATGCCGGGCTGCCGGGCCCCGAGCCGGATTCCATATGGGTGCAGGATTCGATCTTCGGTTTTATCGTTCCTCTTGCCTGGACCCATACCAATCCCATTGCCTATTGCAGTCTGTCCACCTATTGGAATGAGAATGCCATGAGCTCTTATGACCCCAGATTTCCCAGAAGCATTTGGCGTCACTTTCAGCCTTCCGAATTGGACAGCAACCGAATGGCTTGGTTGGCTGCGCAGCTTCAAGGACTGGAATGGTCCACCACAGCCCTTACCATGACCAGTGATAGCTCCTGGTATTACTTTGGGGCTGACTCTCTTTTTACTCCGCCCCACGTGTGGCTGGCCATGATTCCCAGTAACCCGACGAATCGAAGATGGTGGGAGGGAGAGAGAACTTTGCTTGCCACTTTGACCTTCAGAATCGAAGACAGCATGCAGGTTTGTATAGACAGCACCTGGTGGCCCGTCAGCAACAACCTCAAGTTCACCCGATATGACGTGAAAAGCTACGTGCCCAGAGATAATCTTCCTATCTGCATAACGGTGCCGCCCCGAATCGACGTCATCTCACCTGACGGTGGAGAGAACTGGTGTGTCGGCGAAACTCATGAGATTACCTGGAGTTACGAAGGTTTTTTAGGTCCCGTGGTTAAGATCGAGCATTCCACAAGAGGTGGCACAGACTGGTTTTCCATTGCAGATAGCACCGAAAATGATGGGACCTATCACTGGACTATACCGGATACTCCCTCAGACAGCTGCCTGGTCAGGGTTTCGGATGCGGGCGATGGTGATCCTTACGATAGAAGCGACAACTCTTTCGGCATCTTCCTGGCAGGCGATGCCAATTCCGATCGGCGGATCGACATTGCAGACGTCATGTATTTGATTAACTACCTCTTCATCTATGGCTCTCCACCTAATCCCGTGTGGCGAGGGGATTGCAACCGCGACGATGTGGTCGATGTTACCGATTTGATGTATCTTATGAACTACCTATTTATAGAAGGACCGCCGCCTGACTGCCCATGAGTTCTTAGATATTCAGTTGTCCAAAACCGAATCTGTGAGTTGCGAGGTTTGGCCGTTTTACTTCTTGAGTGTACTTTTAAAGCAAAATCCTACTTGACAACTCAGGAATTTTGATTATCATACCTTAGGGGATTCCTTTGGCGCGACAGATATTCGAGATGAAATGGCACCTTTGTCCGAGACTTCGAATCGTGGAAGCGCTATACGTTACCTAGCCATCATTTTCCGCGCTTTATCCTCAGACGATGTTATGATCTGTGCCAAAGCAGCCGAAACCTATGAAAGGAACGGAATCATGAAAAGACTTCTCCCCTATTTAGTGACCATGCTACTCGCATTTGGTATCTGTAGCATTTGCTTGGCTCAATGCCCCGAGGATACGGTTGATTTGGGTCTTTGCGATACCCTGCACCTGGTCCCCTGGACGACAGACACCTGTTTTATCGACTGTGACTCTGCGGGGCAGTGTGATACAATCTGTATAAATGACCCAGGTGAAGACTTTCCCCGCTTTTTGTTTGTCACTGTTCTGGTGACCCACGATTCAAACAGCTTCTGGTGGGAATCACAGAGCAAATGGGTGCAGGACTCGATTGCAGCTTTCGTGATTCCTCTGGAATGGACACGTACAAATCCAACCGCCTATTGCAGCCTGTCCGCGTATTGGAATACCAATGCCATAACAATATACAACCCCAACTTTGGCAGAAGCATCTGGCGCGACTTCGGAGGTATGCAGAACCGGATGGCCTGGCTGGCAAGTCAGTTTCAAGGTCTGGAATGGTCTACCCGGGTTCTTGATATGACCAGTGACAGCGCCTGGTTTTACTTTGCGGGCGATTCTGCCCTTACTCCGCCGCACATGTGGCTGAGCACGCTTCCCAGCTCGCCGACCAATCGAAGATGGTGGGAGGGAGACAGAACGTTGCTTGCCACCATGACCTTCACCGTGGAGGACACCATGCACGTCTGTATAGACAGCACCTGGTGGCCTCCGTCAAGTAAGCTTTCTTTGGCCAGACAAGATGCGAGGGTCTACAATCCCAGACAGGTTTTGCCCCAATGCCTATGGGCTGGTCCGGTCCGGATTGAGGTCACGTCGCCAAACGGCGGTGAAACGCTATTCGCAGGAGAAAATCACGACATAACCTGGTTTTCAGAGGGCTACGAAGGTAATGTCACCATTGAATACTCGACCAATGGCGGAGTGGACTGGGACACCGTAATAGCCAATACTCCAGATGACGGAGTGCATTCATGGACCGTACCGAATACCCCCTCCGCTGAGTGCAGAGTTCGGATATCGGATGCGGCTGACGGGGACCCGTCTGATGCAAGCGATTCTGATTTTGCCATTGTTCAGCGGGACTTCACCATTGAAGCGGAACCGGAGACCCTGATCGCGATGGCAGGAGAGTCTGTGAGCTGTGACGTGATCTTGGATTCCGTGTACGGATTCAGTTCTTCCTGCACCTTGACGGTGGACGAAGACAGTTTACCGATAAACACCACCTATGATTTCGATCCGGTCACAGTGGTGCCGCCTGACACCTCAGTTCTGTCTTTCCACACAACCGTCTCCACTCCTGCCGGCACCAGCACCATCATCGTAACCGGCTCGGAGACGTCCAAGCAGAAAGCCGGAATGGAACACAGCACAGAGATCGTCTTGATGGTGCATGGGCTCACGGCAGATTTCTCTGCCGAACCGGAATCAGGCTGCGTTCCCCTGGCGGTGCAGTTCGAGGACTTGACGCAAGGCAACCCCACCTCCTGGCTGTGGTATTTTGGGGACGATTCCACCAGTACCGAGCAACATCCAATCCACACTTACAATGACACCGGCCTGTTCAGCGTGAAGTTGGTGGTCTCAAACCAATACTGCGCCGATTCCTTGGTCAGACAGGAGTACATCCGGGTTTTCGCTCTCCCTGTACCCGATTTTTATG
Organism: uncultured Ignavibacteria bacterium; assembly: GCA_964588305.1. Lineage (GTDB taxonomy): Bacteria > Zixibacteria > MSB-5A5 > MSB-5A5 > SM1-73 > SM1-73. The sequence goes on along the minus strand of CAZPOP010000006.1, from coordinate 45,630 downwards.
CCGAACCGGAATCAGGCTGTGTTCCCCAGGAGGTGCAGTTCGAAGACCTGTCGGTGGGCAATCCGATCTCCTGGCTGTGGTACTTCGGGGACGACTCGACCAGCACCGAGCAGCATCCAATCCACACTTACAATGACACCGGATCGTTTAGTGTGAAGCTGGTGGTCACAAACCAGTACTGTACCGATTCTTTGATCAGACAAGATTATATCTACGTTTCGTTCATGCGAGGCGATGCCAACGGTGATTGCATCATCGATGTGGCCGACGTCACGGATTTGATCAACTACCTCTTCATCGGCGGATCCGCACCCGATCCTTTATGGGTGGGAGACTGCAATTGCGACGAGACGGTGGACGTTGCTGACGTAATGTTTCTCATCAACTACCTCTTCTTAGAAGGATCACCGCCTAACTGCCCGTGATTTCTTGAATCTTCGTTTGTTCAAGACCCGGCCGAATCTCTGAGTTAGAGGGGTTCGGCCGTTTTTCTAAGTGTACGGTTGCGACCTGCGGTCTGGTCTCCTGGCCCAGGTATCTGCTTCTTTTTCTCGAAATGATGCAACCTATGTCTACTTTCTGCGGATACAATTCGCACACGAACATTCACATCACCTACGTGTGGAGTAAGACGCACAAACATCTTGACATTTTCGCTTTTCTGAGTAAACTGATGACGTGAGGGATTTTTGACCAAACTGAATTTACACGTAAAAGAACAGTTAGGCGGATAGCATCTCTTCATAAATCCTGAATTAAACGAGGGAGGATGCAAAATGCAATTCTCAGGATTTCCCATTTTGGTAGGAATCGTGGTTCTTTTTCTGAGCGTCACGCCCGGTCAGGCCGGGATCGATGTGAAGGTGAATCAGGATATTGGCACCAGCGTTCAGAATGAACCAAGCATAACCATTAATCGCCACTTTGTTGGCGATCCGCTGAACATGGTAGTAGCATATAATGATATCGGCACGTCTCTTGGTATCAGCTACAGCCCGGACAGCGGTAAGAGCTGGCACGATGTGCAACTGCCCCAGATGTGGACCACCACGGGCGACCCTTCAGTGGCCTCGGATAATTTTGGGAACGTTTATGCCTGCTTTCTCTCCTACAAAGGAACCTTTTTCTATGACACCAGCGGAATTTACGTATGCAAATCGACCGATGGCGGCCGCAATTGGTTAAGTCCGGTTATTGTAGATGAGATTGGTTATTTAGGTTCCGGGCCTCCGGTGAAATTTGCGGACAAGTGCATGATGACGGTCGACACCAACAGTCTGAGTTCACATGTAAATGACATCTATGTGGGTTGGCAAAGAGACGACACCAATGGCCTCAACTCGGACATTTTCTTTGCTCGCTCGACCAACAACGGCGTTTCTTTCGAAACTCCTATGCAGACCAACGATGATCCACCCCAGACAGCCTGTGCGGAAGGGGCCTTCCCCTTTGTAGGCGCAGACGGCGATCTATACGTAGCCTGGCATAATGCTTATTTCAGGGGACATGAACCTGGATCATTGTATGTGGATAAATCAACGGATGGAGGGCAAACATTCGGAACGGATACTAAGGTAGCTGATATCCTAGCTCCTCCACTTTACACGTTTGGAAATAGCGACTTCAAAGCCAAGAGCTTTGTTTCCGCGGCTGGAGATCCCGGTAACAGCGAAAAACTGTATATGACCTATATTTCCGATCCGGACGGTTACTTCGACAAAAGGGTTGACAATGGCAAACCTCCGGGAGTCCTGGGTGTGGGTGCCCCGAGTGATAAGCCCTCGATTGCACGGAATGGCAACTATGTCTATATGGCCTGGGAGGATTATAGAAACGGGGGTCAGGCCGACATTTATTTCAACCGTTCAACGGATAATGGTCAGACCTGGAACTTGCCTGATACAGGACCTCTGGATAACACCGACGTCCCCGGTGCAAACGCGTCTCAATGGGCGAGAGTCAGCAGCTGGGGGAGTCATGTGTATTGTGTCTGGCACGATTACAGATCACCGGGCGTCATTGTTGACATTTACTTCAATAATTCTGCAGACAATGGAAACACTTGGAAAGCTGATCAGCACATTGACGGCAGTTCCGTGGCTTCGGCCATGTTCCCGACCATAGCCAGTGTTGACAGCTTCGTTTACGTCGCCTGGACAGACAACAGATCCGGCAACGATGATATATATTTTAACCGCTCCACAAACAACGGTTTAACCTGGGGGACTCCGATGCGAATCGATTCAGGAGATTCACCGGGAGCAAACAACTCAACGTATGCACGCCTTGCATGTCAGGGGAACAACGTCTATTGCATGTGGAAAGATATGCGGACCGGAGGCACCTACCTGCCATACTTCAACTATTCCACGAATAACGGCGCCACTTGGCAGGCAAGTTCTATCCAGTTAAGTCAGGGCTCGGGCTACTGGTGCCAGCTACCCCTCCGTGGAGGGCTTGAGTGTACTGGCAGCTACGTTTACGCTTGCTGGGCAGATGACCGAGATTCGACTGGAGTTTACCAGGTTTTCTTCGATCTCTCAACAAATAACGGTGTAAACTGGGGCAGCGACATAAGAGTAAGTGACAGCGGCCTCACTTGTTATAACCCGTCGATGGATGTTCAGGGTAGTTACGTGCACATAGGCTGGGAGGATAATCGCCTTACTGGGTGGACTTCAGATGATATCTTTTTCGACTATTCTTCTGACAACGGCGCGACTTGGCAAACGCCTGACATAGGTCCAGTTGACTTAGCTGCGGGGATTCCTGCGATAGCCGTCGATATCAAGTCGGACGGCAACTATGTGTACGCCACCTGGTATGATTCACGCCGCTTTGGTCCCGGCTCCGGTGACATTTACTTTAACAGATCCACCAACCACGGTGCGGCGTGGTAAACAGACATCCAGATCAATACCGGGAGTCAGCCGCTTGCACTGCAAAGCAATTATCCGGTTATGTCCGCGGGAAACGGGTATGTAAACATTGCCTGGGCCGATCCGCGCTTCTACGGCCTCCCCAATATATATGCCAACCATTCAACTGACAACGGGGCCACCTGGCTTACCGGACCCGATGAGGCGGACGTGTTCTGCGTTCGTTCGACCGATGGGGGAGCGACATGGCAGACACCCGTCACGGTCAATGATGATGGTACAACTTATGCTCAGGTACTCCCCTGGGTGGCGGTTAAAGATAATGGACTGATTGACATTTCCTACTACCACTTCCGCATGAGTCCCTTGAACATGTGGGCTCCGGCGGCAGAACTTCGCATGGCGACCAGTTTTGACGGGGCATCCAGTTTTGCTCCCAGCTTCGCTGTGCAGGATACGGTTGTCACGCCGGCCACGCAATGGGTCGGTGAATACAACGGCATGGCGGTTCTGGATTCATTTGTCTACACGGTTTTTACGGACCTGGAGCAGACCAACAACTCTGATATCTTCATGGACAGAACGATCAATCCTCCCGGGACTGAGGTTAGGGATGAGACCGGAGAGAGAGAAAGACCTCGTGAGTTTATGCTCCTGCAAAACTACCCCAACCCCTTCAATCAAACCACCAAGATACGATTTACTCTGGCAACGCCGGGGTTTGTTACCTTAAACATCTATGATCTATTGGGAAGGAAGGTTAGAACTCTGGTTTCGCAACGTCTGTCCTCAGGTTACAAATCAGTGCTGTGGGATGGAAAGAATGATTGTGGAGAAGATGTTGCTTCAGGAATCTACTTCTACCGAATAATGACCGGAGACTTCTCCGAGACCAAAAAGCTGGTGCTATTGAAATAAGGTTGATTTCGTCACTGAGAGTCTTAAACGAAAATGTAACCCTCACCGGGGTGGTCCAAAGCGATCAACAGGGAGAGATAATCTCGCAGATGACGGGTTATCAAAAATCTTCTGCGGGCGTATTCCTTGGCGTTTTTTGCCAGCTTCCTGGCCATGTTTTTGTGATATAGAAGATACCGGATGCGATAAGCGGCACCCTCAACCGAATAAACCAAAAAACCGGTCTGATAATTATATATCTGTTCTACTATGCCGCCGACGGCTCCGCCTATCACCGGCTTTTCCTTCCACATCCCTTCCGTGACCGATAATCCAAAGCCTTCTTTCAAGGATTTCTGAAGGATGATGTCGGCACAGCGCTGAATCGCATTTATCTCCTTGTGAGCGGTTGGCGGCAAGACCAATATTCGGATGTCCGGATCATCCTTGACTTTTTCCTCGACCTCCTTGAGCACCATCTCTCCCTCGGGATCGTCCGATGCTCCTCCGCCGGCCAGTATCAACTGGCAGTCGATTTCTCTTTTGACCAACTGATAGGCATCGATGACTCCGAATGGATCCTTGAATCTATCGAAACGAGATATCTGCACCAGCGTGGGCTTGTCGTTCCTGATGCCGTGGCTTTTTAGGATATCACGCACTTCAAGTTGGGAAAGCGGCATGTTTTTATCGCTCAAAGGATCGATGGAGGGAAGGATGAGATACTGAGGGTGAGGCAGATTCTGGGCAAATTGGGACACCGAGAATATGCTGGCGTCGTACTTGACTATGTACTCTCTCAAAAACCTCCAGACCTTTCTTTCCGGCCTGGATACGTCTATATGACATCTCCACACCCACTTGGCCTGGCCTTTCCGATAGTCGACCAGTGAGGCTGGCTGCGGATCATGTATTATGACCACGTCCGCTTCCAGATTCAGATCCTGAGCATTCTTTTTGTTGGTCTCTATGTAAGTTCTAAACATCTCCTCCGACACGTTCACTTTGTTTCCCTGAAGGGCATTATGAAAAGCCTTGGTAACATCGAAGAACTCTCCATTCCCGTTTATCACCACCCAGCGAGTATCTATGCCCAACTCATTCATTAAGGGAATCAGAGACTTGAGTATCTCCGCCACCCCGCCTCCGGTCTGCGTGGAGTTGACGTGAACCACACTTCTGCCCTTCAGCCTTTCTGCCAGTCTGAAAAGCTGATCGATGTTTTCCTGCCCGACTATGGGCACGTAATCGGAGAGTCCGGTCAATTCTTATTTCCCCATGTTTGATACTTCCGATTTCAGAATTCGGATGGTTCTTTCCCTCAATTCCAGTAAACTGTAGAGATAGAAGTCGATATTTCTCAGTTGGGTGACCAAGTCAGGACAATCGAAATTGTTTTTTATCCAAACGGAGAAATCGTCTACGTCCTGGTTCAATCTCTGTCTGGATTCAAAAAAATGATAGTATATAGAACTGGGATTAACCTTAATCAAAGCGTTCTTGAATTCTGTCAGAGTCTTGGCCTCGACGCCTGTGGGAAGGACTATGGTAGTGGACTCGTTGAAGAAGAATTCGGAACCGGATCTGGCCCAGGGGATGATTGGGCATTCCCACATGTGATCTTCGATCATATCCACCAGAGCTTCGCGCAGGTCCTCGATGTCAGAAAATCTGAAGGGAGCCAGGTTTGAAAGCTTCTCGGCCAGCTTAAAATCCTCCAGGCCAAAAGCTGCCCAGTGGGCGAAGTCGTTAGGATAGTCCCAGGGTTGATGAACCGGCTTTATGAAGAACTGATAGAGATGGTAGAAGATAACCCGAGGGTTCACCACCTTCAGGAGTTCCGCAAACTCCCTCAGATTGGCCGCTTTTTTCCCTGTGGGCATGATCAAGATGATACACTCGTAGAACTCAAAAGGAATCTTTGCCCGCTGATTGGGATTTGACACCTCTATCCTCCCACAAATTACACAGCCATTCCAGAAAGCTTCTCACCTCCCGGGGATGGGTCAAAAAGAATTCGGCGCTGCTTCCCTGACGAGGCTTTCTGCTTACCAGGGCGGTTATCCCGTCTTGTCTTAACAAAGAGAAAACGTCCTCGTCCGTCCGATCGTCGCCGATGTAAACTACTGCACTTCTTCTTCTCCAGCTTTTCGTCAGACACCTATCCAAAACATGAGCCATCGCTTTTCCTTTATTCCAATCCAGATTCGGTCTTATCTCCCATACCTTTTTCCCTCTCGCCAAGCGCAAACCCGCGTAATCTTCTACCAAGGGAGAAACAATGGACTTTGCTTTCTGGGCATCTTCCGACTCGGCCAGGCGGTAATGAATGCTGGCGGTAAGACCTTTGTTCTCGACCCACACCCCAGCAATTCCCTTTAATCTCTGATTTAGATTTCGGCAAATCTGACTCACTTCTTTGGTAATTTTTTTTGAATCCCTCACCAGGAAGGAAACGCCCCTCCCCTTTATCTCCATTCCGTGGTTGCCCGCATAGATGATTCTGCTGACTCCCACCTTTCTTCTAACGTCTTGATACGATCTTCCACTGATTATGCACACCAAGGTGTTGGGCAGATGAGATAAATCTGCCAGCAGTGACTTTGTATCCTTCGCAAGCTCAGCCTGGTCGGGATGCCTCACTATGGGGGTCAGTGTTCCGTCATAATCCAACCCTATAAAAAGAAACCTCTTTGCCAGAATTCTATTTTCCAGCCTGGGGTACTCTTCGATCAATCTGAGCATCTTTCCTCGCCAGCACTCTTACTAACAAAGATGAGTTTTAGTTTGACCTTAAAGCCGGTGAAACTCAAATTAAATCTTTGCTTGGGAGTTTGCGCAAAGCTATTCGCGCATTAAGAGCATGTCCACGTCTGCTTCAGCTTGGGAGGGAATCATTTCAGACAGGGTCTGGAAGATATCATAGGTCCATCTGTAGATATCGTATTCCTTCAGGTATTGGCGCATCCTTCTGATTCTGTCTCTTTTTTCGGGAAGGGGCATTTCCAAAGCCTTTTTGATGGCCTCCGCAAAACCATCGGAGTAATATGGGTTGATCGGAATTGAATTTTCCATCTCTTCGAAGGCTCCGGCAAACTCGCTTAAACACAAGATCCCCTTTTCATCAATCTGAGAGGCGATGAACTCCTTAGCCACCAAATTCATGCCGTCGCGCACAGAGCTGATTATGGCTAAGTCTGCTAAACGATAATAAACGGACAAAGTTTTGTGATCCACCTGACGGTTGATCAGAAAGATGGGGCGCCAACCTGGCTTTTCATATTTCTGGTTTATCTGGCTGACCAAGCTCACCACCTCTTCGCGCAACTCGCGATAGGCCTTGATTTTGGTGCGAGAAGGCGCGGCAATCTGAACGAAGGTGAACCTGCCCTGGTATTGGGGATACCTCTCCAAAAAAAGATCTATGGCCCTAAGCTTTTCCGGAATGCCTTTGGTGTAATCCAATCTGTCCACGCTTATCCCCAGAATGGTATCTTCCAGATGGAATCCTTTCCTCAGTTTGGTGAGCATGGCCTGGGTCTCTTTGGATTGCGCCAGCGAGCAGAAATGTTCGAAATCTATGCTTATGGGGAAGGCTTTGACTTTGGTGGTATGATCTCTGTACGTCACCGTGGATTTCTCGAAATTCACTTCGGCTTCCAGTTCCTGTTCCGCGCAGGCTAAGAAATTCCTACAGAAATTCTGGGTGTGGAAACCCAGGAGATCACTCCCCAAAAGTCCTTCCAGAAATTCCTTGCGCTGCGGCAGGATGCAAAAGAGATCGTAGTTGGGCCAGGGAATATGCCAGAAGAATACTATCATGGCATCTTCCGCTTTGGACCTCAGTTTCTGGGGTACTAAGGCGAGTTGATAGTCATTCACCCAGATGAGCGCCCTTTCGCTCTCGAATTCCTCTGAGGCCACTTGGGCAAAGTGTTCATTCACCTTTTTATAGAATTCCCAGAATTTTCTCTTGAAAACCACCTGGTTACAGAGGTTATGTGCTAACGGCCAAAGCGATCGGTTGGAGAATCCCAGGTAGTAGTTCTCCACCTCGTCTTCGGTTAACCATACCCGTTTTAAGAGGTATTTGGGATCTTGCGGGGGGACCTTGACTCTGCCCTTCTCGTCCACGAAGCTTTTATCCAGATTTCCGCTTCCCCAAGCTATCCAGGTGCCCCCCACCATCTGCATGACAGGATCTAGAGCCGTTGCCACCCCACCCCCCTGCTTTTCGCAGACAAATCCTCTGGGGATGGCTCGGTGGACGTAAGGCTCGCGATTAGATAGAAGGATCAGCTTACGATCAGCAAAAGTCCCTTTCAGCAACCTCAGTATTTCAGTTTTGCCCATTGCCTTCGTCCTTTTCAATTTTCTTAAATATAAGTCCTCTCCCGAGGGAAGTCAAGAAAAACCATCAGAAAATGTGCCAATAAATGGGCTCGGATTCTTGATTTGGTTCTTTTCATTGCGCTGCAAGCCTCTCCTCTGACATTTCTTGTCACCTTGCTCAAATGCCCTCAATGGTGAATCCGATCCCGAAACCAGGAGCACAAACATTTGAACTGCCCTCTTAGGCCGTCGCTTTGCCCGAATCTCGCAAGCCACAGACTTTTTGAATTTAAATGAAGATTCGCGGAACAATTTCGGAAAAGCGGCAGTATAAAAAATTGTGTTAGCTAGAATTCGAAATCTTTGGGATTGGAGAACGATCCCTGACTACAAACTTCTCTTGGACAGGAGAAAACAATGCTAAGTTGGAAATGGGTGTTGATTCTGCTTTTCATATTCCTCTTCTTCTTAGTGCTAAGCCGGTCGGATCTGTTCGCTCAAGAGCCTGAGGAGGATACGGTAAAAAGTATCACCGCCGTGAGAGCGAACCCCGGTGCAAACATAGACGGATTATTGGATGAGGATTTCTGGCAAAAAGCTCCCCGCTCCGGAGATTTTACCCAGTTTCAGCCTGATGAAGGCGAACCCGCAAGCGAATCCACTTTCGTGAAGGTGGCCTATGACGATGAAGCGCTATATGTGGGCATGGAGATGTACGACTCGGAGCCGGACAAGATCATCAACCGGTTGACCAGAAGGGATCGATACGTGGAATCTGACCTGGTTAACTTGATTATTGACAGCCATCATGACCATCAGACGGGCTATGCTTTCGTCGTCTGTGTATCAGGAACTCAGCGAGACAGCTACTACTATAACGACAACTGGAACGACGATAGCTGGGACGCGGTCTGGGAATCGGCGACCAGGACGACCCCCTGGGGTTGGGTGGCGGAAATAAGAATACCCTTTCACTGTCTGCGCTTTGCCTGCGAGGAGAACCCCGTTTGGGGATTCTATTGCAGTCGCCGTATCGCTCGCAAGAGCGAATTGGATAGGTGGATATATATTCCGGAGAGCGCCAGTGGGTTTGTCTCTTATTTCGGTCACCTGAAAGGCTTGAAGAATCTGACCCCACCCAAAAAGCTCGAAATTCTACCCTACCTAGTATCTTACGAAGAGACCGAAGCCAGAAGCCTGGGGAATCCGGACGGGAGGGATTTCTTTGGGAACTTTGGCTTTGATTTCAAATACGGGATTACCTCCAATCTCACCCTGGATGCCACGGTTAATCCTGACTTTGGGCAGGTGGAGCAGGACGAGACCATTCTAAACCTTTCGGTCTTCGAAACGTGGTATCCAGAGAAACGCCCCTTTTTCTTAGAAGGATTTAAGATCTTTGAGACTCCCTTCGATCTTTTCTACTCCCGCCGAATTGGAAAAGAGCCATCCGGGAATCCCGACAGCGTGGACTATTTCATAGAAAAACCAAGCGCCACTACGATTCTAGCTGCTGGAAAGATCACGGGAAAAACGAAGGGCGGGACTTCCATCGGGATTGTGGAGGCGGTGACCCAGAAGGAAAAGGCTGAATTCATGCACCAGGCTGACTACCGAAAAACGGAGGTGGTAGAGCCTGAGGCCAATTATTTTGTTGCTCGCGCGATGCAGGATATCTTGAAAAACTCCTATGTCGGAATCATGGCAACAGCCGTCAACCAGAAGGATTCCCATCCTGCTTATACTGGTGACGTGGACTGGAATTTGCGCTTCCACAACGGCGATTACCTATGCGCGGGACAGATCATAGGTTCCAAAACAGGGCCGGAAGAAGATGGGTGGGGTACCTGGTTGAGTTTCGAAAAACAGGGAGGAGAATACATACGCGGGTCAATTTCGGTGGAATACCTTGATCGAGGAGTGGGCTTGAATCATATGGGGTTCCTGACACGTAACGACTATAAAGAGATCTGGGGTTGGGTTCAGTACAGAACCACCAAGGAATGGTGGATAATAAGAAAAACCTGGAACAATCTAAACGTTGGTGCGGCTGACAACCTATCCGGAGTGAAACTAACCCGGGGAGGAAACTTTAACAATTCCATTGAGCTGGTAAACTTCTGGAATTTGGGTGGCGGAATCTGGAGGGACTTCGACAACATTTACTCTGACGTGGAAACCAGGGGAGGGCCGGCGGCGCCAATACCCATCGGACAGAACTGGTGGGTCTGGCTGGAGACAGACGCCCGAAGATCTTGGCAGATCAACCCCTACTTCGAAATGGGGGACACCTGGGATGGCCGTTTCAAAACTTACAGCCTTTGGCTCAACCTTCAGCCCAGATCCAACATCGAAATCAGCGGAGGTCCCGGGTACTACCGTAATGACGGTGTTTCCAGATGGCTGACTTACCTTGAAGATGACAATGAAAACAGAACCGACGACATATTCGGAGAGCAGCACGTGCGACGATTTGACATGACCTTCAGAGGAACTTTCACCTTCAGCAAGAACCTAAGTCTACAGATCTACGCTCAACCTTTTATGGCCGCCATGGATTACAGGAACTTTAAGAAGCTTGTTCCACCGGATGATTTCGAGTACGTGGATACTTCTGTGTATGACGAGAATGATGAGGACAACAAACCAGATCGTAACTGGACCTCTTTTAACTCAAATGTGGTTCTCCGTTGGGAGTACCGGCCGGGGAGCACGCTATTCCTGGTCTGGACTCAGTCCCGGAATACCAGCGATGGCGTCGGCAACTTCAGATTCAGACGAGACTGGGACAACATGTTCGATACCGTGCCCGGCAACACGTTTCTGATCAAACTCAATTATTGGTGGAGCATATAAATGCCCAAAGAGATTTCTTTGAAACTCTGCTTGCTCAATTCCCTTATCGAGAACCCAGTGCAGGGGGTCGAGAGTCAGGTTCTGGCCTCCGACCGCAGTGGTGATGTCAATCCCAACGAACAAGACAGATTAAACTCTTCTTCTGCAGGTTCGTCCTGCAAGGGGCGGCAGTAAGAAATTGAAGCCCATGAAGTCTAACGGCTTCACATCAGAAACAGTATTGCGACACCAATGACAGCTATTCCTGCCCCCAGTATTCCTCTCCAGCTAGTCCTTTGTTTGTAAATCATCCACACCACGGGAATGATCATAACCGGCATAAGGGACATCAAAGTTGCAGCGACCCCTGCTACGGTGTAGGTTACTGCCACCATGGACAGCCATACGCCAAGAAACGGTCCAGTTGCTGCGCCGCCTAGGGTTCTCGTGATCGCCTTTCCGTCTTTCGAAGATTGAATGACTCGTGACAATCTCCCCGCGACTATGACGAAAAGCCAGATGGAAAAGGCCGCGGCAAGCATTCTGATCAGCGTAGCTGAAAGCGGGTTCAGAGGTGCCGAGGGATCGTCAGCCACCGCGATCATTCCATATTTTGAGATAACCAGACCTATTCCCTGCCCTAGCGAGCCTCCTAATCCGAAAAGCACGCCCAACCTCTTTTGTCGTTTAGGCAGGGGCGCGTCAGCATTTTCATCTTCTCTCTCAAGAATTGCCACGGAGACTCCGGAAAGAGTGACCACAATCCCAATTATCGCCCACAGGTCAAGTACCTCGCCCAACACGAGGTAGGCGGAAAGAGCTGAGAAAATCGGTGCCATCGACATCAAAAGCACGCCTTTTCTCGGTCCGATGAGCGCCAACGAGCTGAAATATCCGAAGTCCCCCAAAGCAAGCCCAATTATGCCGCTTAAGGCCATGTAAAACCACTGTGCATTATTTGCTGAAGGTTCAAAGGTGCCGAAAGCAATAAAGTGTGTGCTCCCCAGCAGAATGACGGCGACAACGATACGGTATGCGTTGACGCTGAGAGCGCCGATCTTTCTGCTTGCCGATGCGAAGAAAATCGAAGTTACCGTCCACAAAACGGACGTGCATACTGCGGCTGTTTCTCCGATCAGATGTGACACCATCACTCTCCCCTGAGTTAGTGAAAATATATAGGAATCCAATGAGAAAACAAGGGTCAAAGAAGAATGGCAAGGGTTGGATTCTGTGGGCAACTTCTTGTCCGCAGTATCCCCCTGTTATGGAAAAGGGAAACGGCCTGAACTTGGTTCACCTGAAGGTGAACACTCCAACTGGCCTCGTTGAAGCAGCTTGTGAGAAACCGTGATGAAGGGAGTTTGAGGTTATCTATCAATGTGGACGTTGATAATTGGCAATAGCTTGAGGAATCTGGGATTGTTGCGGCAGTAATTAAGAACACCGATCTGCACACCGTTAAGGTGCCTGGTCCAATTGAGAATTCCTATGGAGACTCCAGTGAGTTCTCTTCTTGCCTTACAGTACCCGCCCACGGCAAGACCAGTTAGGTGATCGCACTTGACCTTCATGCCACCGGCTGCAAAGCCGGTTATCCTTTCTGCTCCGACTCCGAGCCCTCCGACCGCCATCCCCTTTATTTCCTCGGCTGCGACTCCGACTCCCCCTAAGGAGATACCTACCATCTCCTCGCTGGCAAGGCCTATGCCTCCGACTGCAATTCCGGCTATTCTCTCAGCAGCAAGTCCGACTCCGCCCAAAGCAATCCCGATCATATCTTCGCTGGCAAGGCCCACGCCTCCAACTGCTATCCCATTCATCCTCTCAGCGGCGAGTCCGATTCCTCCAATCGCTATTCCATTGATGTTCTCAGCCGCAAGCCCAACTCCCCCCAAAGAAATGCCATTTATGTTTTCACTTGCCAGTCCAATTCCTCCAATTGCTATCCCATTGATGTTCTCAGCCGCAAGTCCAACTCCCCCCAAAGAAATACCATTTACGCTTTCAGCAGCCAGCCCAATTGTTCCAAAAGCTATACCGGTTATTCTTTCACCCACCACACCCACCCCCCCAAGAGCGAATCCATTCATCTCTTTGGCCACCGGCGCTACCAGGCCGAAGGCAAAACCATTTATTACGGCATCAGGATTGTCTTTTGGCTTCCAGAAAGTGAAATTGAAACCGTTTATTCTTTCAACTCCCTTATCAACGAAATTGAGACGTAGGCCATTAATTCTCTTTGAATTGCCTATACTCAGGCCATAATCCTGATAGGTGATGTTCAGCGATGAAGCGAAGGAATCACCAACGCTGAGGATCAAGAGAATTGCCAAATAGACAAAGTACTTTTTCATGTTGCCTCCCTGCCTGACATTTCGTACAGCCACCTGCAGGAGTTCCCTATTTACGTCTTTTCTTATTCTTCTTGACCGCTTCCACTATCAGCAGTGAATCTCCGTCTTGAAACCTGGTGAAATCATAATCGTTGAATTCCCTTTTGACCTCGAAGCCGGTTTTTTCTAACAGACGATGAAGGTTCTTCCGGTCAAGGATCCCCACCAGGGATCGCTCTTCAATTCGCTCCAGTAACTTCCCTGATTCGTACGTCTCAAAGACAAGATGCACTTCCTTCTTTTCATCCGGAAGAAGCTTTCCTCCCACAAAACGACGATACTCCAGATTGCCTTTCTCCGCAGTGCCCGAAGGGGAGAGGGGCGTATCCTTGGCTGGTTCCAGAGAGACATCGAAAACCAGCTTACCATTTTGAGTTAGGTGTTTGCTGATATTGCTTAAGGACGATAATCTTTCCTCGTCATTTAAGAAGTGATCGAAGATCCCGGAAAGGAAGATTGCTGGAAAGGTCCGTCCCAAATCAAACGACATCGCATCACCTGCGACCAGCGTTACCCTATCCGAAAACTCGCGTCGCTGTCCGAGTTTCTTCAGGAATTCCCTTCTCATGGCGGGCGATGGCTCCACGCAGAAAACATTCACACCTTTTTCGGCAAGCGGGAAAGCGATGCGTCCGGTTCCCGCGCCGATGTCAAGAACTTCTTTTGCCGCAAGTCCGTACTTAAGGAAAAATCCCACGTTCTCTTTCGTGTCAAACAAGTCATACAGATGAGCACATTTCTCGTAACCGCCCGGTTGATTCATATTCCTTTCTCCTGATTATTAGACGAAAAATGGCGGTCAAAGTTCCGCCTTTTGAGGAGTGCTTAAGAAGTAAAGGTTTGGGTGAAGTGAAGTTCAGGGGCAGTCTGTCACTGGTTGATCAGACGCCTCTTTCCCTCTCAATATGTCTTACCGTCCAGGGACAAACCGAAATGCATATTCCACAAATAGTATCATCAACGCCGATTTTCGTGACCGCACGTTGGGCTGCTCCCCTGGCGCACGCAGAAGCATCAAAGAAGGAATCCCGGTGAACATTGACGTTCCAGTTCTTACCCGAGGGTGCATAACCGGGACAAGCGCTCACACAGACCATGCAATCACCGCAACGTGAATGATCCACCGGAATCGCCGTTTCCAACGGGGCATCAGTAAGAACCGTGCTGATTCGAACCGCGGAGCCATATTCCTCCGTCACCAGAAGAGCACATTTTCCTATCCACCCAAGGCCCGCTCGGGTGGCAACAGTTTTGTGGGGCAGAACCGTACTATGCGTCTTAGGATCGATTCCCACGCCTGTGGGTGCCTGGGAGATCGCCTGATATCCGTAGTCGGTTATCATGCCTGCAGCGCATTTCCCCAAATCTGACAAGAGCGCATTAACCCTTTTGTATTCGGAATGGTACTTCCGGGTAGGACCGTTGCGGATATTTGCGATTATGGACGGATCCAACGCTACAGCGATTGAAACGGCGAATTTCATGGAGTCGCGAACCTCAACGGGCAAGCGATTCAAATCGGCAAAGCCAACAAGGGAAGCCCCCTTGTCAAACAAAACCGTTTTTATCTCAGAACACAACTCGTTCATGGCCTCATTCGTTGTCGCCGAGCTTGAGGGCACTGTCTGACGCTCCCTGACCCTGAAAAGTGAAAGCGACCGAGGATGGCATGTGAAGTTGCCTCAGGACGAGTAGAGGCTGGCCGCAAGACCCACGTGATCTGAGTCAGACGTTATACAGATTTCCGCTCGAGCACACCAAGCAGCCCTTCCGGATACAAGATGGCCGATCCCGCTCGGAACTCGGCCATTGGCTTCCACATAGCAGCAAGCCAGCCGCCATTGTCTTTGCATTTGACCGATGCCAACTTGTACAAGCTCGGATCGACAAAGTTCGCCTCATAGACCAGCACGATCTCGTGGCCGGGCTGGCCATCGTAGGTGAAGACATTCTCGATCAAGTCGATGTAAGTTAAGCCCTTGATCTCCACCCCCATCTCCTCTCGTATCTCGCGGATGATAGACTCGCGGCTGTGCTCGCCGAATTCAATAGCGCCTCCCAGCGGTCGATAAAACGTCTCTTTCTTATGAGAATCATAGCCCTCAGTCACAAACAGCCTGTCTTTGTGCCTGAAAACACATATGACTATCGGTCTGATTTCTCCTGGTTTCATTGCTCACTATTTACCTGATGGAACGGCACCTCTGGTCACTTTGTAACATCACTGTTTTCTTGTCTTAAAAGACTAATCTCTCTATTTTCCGCCCATCTCTCTGAGTCGGGTCAGAGCCTCCCCGTATCTCTTGTTTGATTTAGCCCATCGCTCAAGTTTCTCACACGGGAAATCGTCACATTCATAGCAGAATTCCAATCCCTTTTTGTCGACACAGCATTGAAGTATCCAGCAGTCTGGAGACCAATGTTCTGACCGGTCACCTTTGCAGCCGGAGCAGTGGATGTCTTCGATCTTTACCTGTTCGTTTCTTTCCTTCTTAAAGCAATCTGCAATTCCCTGGGCTACTTTAGGATCATTTGTCGCCTCAAGAATGTCGCATCCGCCGCAAACCAAGCCACAAACTGCAATCATCTGATTTTCTTGCTTCATACACTTACCTCCTCCTGCTTCCTGATACCACAATTTCATATAACGTTGTAGATGCTTTGGGAGTGAGAATTCTCAAAGGAAGTGAAAGAACGGCATCAAGCAAGTAGCCACATTGCACAGATCATTCTATATAGTCTTCCCATTTTTCTATTATATCATCAATTTTACGCCATAAACTGCCATGAACAAAGCCATCTTCAAAAATCAAAAGAACATATCCCTCATTTGGATCACCATCAAAACGCGGTAATTCTATGAATTGATAGTTTGTAATCGAATATTTTGGAATCTTTGGTATCTTCTTCATATCTTGTAAGAACCTTTTCTTTATATCACAATCTTTCATACGAGTAATATCAATGGTATTTAAAAATGTACTTGGAGGCATAATGACACTATTGACAAAGGGAATAATGTACCTCGCCAAATTATCCAAATCGATGCTTTGGTTCCTCGGGGGAACATGCAACACGGTAACACTTATCTGATTTCTTAACGGAAACAAAATTGGGTATTTGTTTTTGAAGCTATTCAATGTTTTTTTTACACCACTTTTGAAAATTGATTTTTCCCCTTTTTGGGAAGGAGCATGAGTTAAATCTATTGTGAATGGGGGAGGAATAATCAAATGCCTATTCCGTTTGTTTAAATCAACAAATAAATTAGAAAACCTATAATATTCTCGTTTGTTCAAAAAAGCAGAAAATAGCATTAGTAATTGATCTATTTTTAATTCGCTTATTTTTAAATATCTTTTTTGAACTTCTTTTATTAAATAATCCCTTTGAATCTCGTAAGTTTCCCGGCCAAACACTTTTATATTGGAAGTTCTATTGCGCTCTAACTGCCTTAGTTGAGTGATTGGATTATCGAAATAATCATCCTCATCATCATCAAACTCATTCATATTAAAATGGGAAAAACCGCGAGACGATGACCGAAAGTTATCATTATCTTTCTCAAAATCATTCTTTTTGATTCTATCAACTAATTCTAAATCGCTTCTGAAATTTGATAGGGCATCAATCCTGATTGAAATACCCGATCTAAGAGATGGCATTCCTAAATGATAATTTACAATTAGTATTTTTATAAGCCTATCGTCTTTATATAGCAATTTTTTTCGTGTAATTTTGGATTGTGGAATAGGATCTTCAAGTAGATCCAAATAGTTTTTAGCAAGAGTATAGATACTTGGTGGATTATCTTGATTTGAATAAAAATCAATTTCCACAATTACTGGAGAACGATATGCTCGTCTTGTACGTTGATTTAATACTTTGAGAATTTCATTCTGGAAATATATTGTTTCGGAAGTTGAGATACTATTTTTACTTTTTGGTTCTTGATCAATGTGCAAAAAATACAGACGGGACATCTGTCTCTGCCGTCTAAGGTATATCTGACCCTTTTGGGTATTAAAATACTCTAATCTTCTCATATCATTATTAAATAACTTTGTAAGTCAACCATCCCAAAGGGTTTACCCCCAAGGCTTACCCCAAAGGGTAGTTGATAACTCCTTTTATCAACCCGACATTAAATCGAGTTACTTATCCTCAAAATATTCCTTTAAAATCTGTCTGTGGGCTAAAAAGGCGATGTTTGGGGGAAGTTCGTCTTTTCCGAAAAACTCGATCTGTTCTGCATCATCCCCTGGCTTTAATTTCCCCCCCGTCACTTTTGCCCAGTACATCACCAGGACCGCGTGTGTTCTCGGATCGTCCTTGCCCGAATACACGCCAAACAAACCGTCAAGCTCGACGTCAACATTGAGTTCCTCTTTGGTTTCTCTTATGGCGCACTTCTCCGGCGATTCGTCATATTCCATAAATCCAGCGGGAAGACACCAATCTCCCTTAT
Organism: uncultured Ignavibacteria bacterium; assembly: GCA_964588305.1. Taxonomy (GTDB): domain Bacteria; phylum Zixibacteria; class MSB-5A5; order MSB-5A5; family SM1-73; genus SM1-73. The sequence goes on along the minus strand of CAZPOP010000006.1, from coordinate 27,823 downwards.
AAGGCTCATATTTCCTTTTGACTAAGAGAATCTTTTTATCTTTTTCAATCACCACACCTGCTGCGGGGACGGGATTATGATAGTACACGAATTTGCAGACCGGACAGATTTTTCTGTCCTTATGATCGATTCTCTTGTGGATCATCTCTGCCCCGCACTTAGGGCAATAACGATAGCTCTTTTCGATACCTTCAGTCAAATCCACCTCACCAGCCGAGACACTCCTCGACCTTTTCCTTTTGTAAATCTTCCCACTGTCTTTGATCTTGGTCACCGGGTTTCTGGTCCAGGTTCTTCTTGTCTTGGGTCTTTTGATCCTTATCTCATCAGGACGTTTGGCTTTTTTCATATCGTGTCCTTGTCGTCTTTTAGTCGGGTAGCCCTCGGTATGGTCGGCCCGACACTTTGATCTAGTGCACCCTGAGAACCACTATGGTCAAATCATCCCAGGGAGGTGCACCACCGGTGAAATTAGCTGCCTCCTCGATCACCTTCTCTTTCAGTCTTTCCGGGTCAAGAGAGCGATTTCCTAAAAGCATGTCCAAGAGTCTTTTCTCTCCAAATTCCTCATCCTTATCATTGAAATTCTCGGTTAACCCATCCGAATAGAAAAACAGGATGTCATCCTTCTGGAGAGGTATCTCGCCTTTTTCATATAACGATTGCTCGAAAGCTCCCAATATCAAACCCCCAATGTCCAGAAACTCCGCTTGGCCGTCCTGGTGAATCAGCACCGGATAATTGTGTCCCGCGTTACAATAGATCAATTTTCTGCTTTGGGGATCAAATTCGCCATAAAACATGGTGGCGAACTTGTCCGACGTGGTTGAAGAGAAAATCAGCTGATTTATGTTGTGCATCACCCGGGAAGGACACAATCTGTTTTTTGCCTCCGCTCTCAGGGAAGCCTGCACCAGGGACATCAGCATGGCCGCGGGCATACCCTTGCCTGTGGCATCCGCAATGGCGATCCCCACCCGATCATCCTCGGTCTTGAAAAAATCGTAATAGTCCCCCCCCACCTGTCGAGCGGGCTGGGTGAACGCAGAGAGCTCGAACAACTCACTTTTTGGACAAACCTTGGGGAGCAGAGCCAACTGAATCTGACGGGCCATTGCCAACTCTTCTTCCAGCAGCTGTTTCTCCAAAGATTCCTGATAAAGGCGGGCATTGTTCATGGCGACAATCATCTGGTTAGCTAATACCCTCAGAAGAGTGATATCCTCGTAGCTATACCTGAACCGGGTGATCTTTTTGGACAGAGCGAGGAACCCTGCCAGTTTATCCTGACTGATCATCGGCACCACCAAGAACACTCCCAGCCGCGAGAGAAGACCAAAAAGAGGGCTTTTGCTTTCCGCCACGGCCAAGTCACTCAAAAGAATGGGCCTGGTCTTCTCCACCAAAAGGGGAAACAAGGGATCACTTTTCCCGAATGAAAGGGCCTTCTCCTGGTGAGGGTCATCGGGAAAAAAGATATATTCTCGCTTTTCTGATCCTTCGGACTTTCCCTGGTCGACCGCACAGAGATAGACGTTTTCCACCAACATCTCTTTTTTCAAAACGTCAACTACCGTCTCCCTCAGCTCCTTGAAGTCGAAGATGGTTACCAGCTTCTGGCTGAAGGTTTCCATCAGGGCACGATAGTCCGACCTCTCCTTGATAAAAGACTTCTTGATCAGGTCATCCAGCTGTCCCATGATCGGCTGAAAGAAGATTATGGCCAGAATCACAAACCCGATGTCGACGACGGGGGTCTGTTTTCCGATCATATCCTGAATCAATCTTCCAAACTGCCTGACGATCAAAAAGTATGCTCCCACAAGAAGTGCCGTGGTTAAGGTGTAAACCAAGCTCTGCCTGACTATCAGCTTTGCGTCCAGGAAATGGTGTTTGATTATGGCCCAGGCTATCGACCCGCTCCCCACCACCAAAGCCACTATGGTCAGGAAGTGCCTGGAGGTGTCCGACAAGTCCAGGGGGGTGAAGACCGGTACGATGAAGCCGATGGCATAAAGACCCACCGACGATCTTATCCCCCAGATAAGCATGCGCACCTGCCTTTTGAGAGTAGGGACATTGACCCTTTTGTATCCTCGATACAAAAACCAGAGGGCCAAAAGCAGATAGATCAAATCCACCAGGGAGTGGAACTGAATATGAATCTCATACAGCACTCCAAAAAGGACTGCCACGTATTTCAATAGCGAAGAGACCGGATCCAGAAAGAATCTTGCCAAGGAGCCCATTTGTTCAACGTTCAAAGAGCCAATCATTCTGCTGGGCTCGTAGAAGACCAATACCAGAAAGAGGTGAAACGTGTGGGGGATGAAGATGAAATACTTGAACCTGGGGTGTATTTTCAGATAGCGATTCTCCTCAGGAAAAACCAAAGAAAACAACAAAAGGAAAGGAAAGAAGAACTCCCAAATATAGAAGATATTGCGAGTCAAAGGTGCCCGGATAAATCCATCCGGAATTCCCATGGCCCCTATCATGGTTCCCAGAGAGGCCAAAAGAGGCCCTAACCCGGCAAAAAGGAGCATCAAGCTGGTAACTCGGTTAAGTCGGTTTTTGGGGTTCTCTTTTAGGATTACTCCACCCAGGAACAGAAGTATCGCACCGCAAGCCAAATAAACCGAAGCCACTAATATCTGTATACGCAAGGCACCTGCTCCTGCAAATCACACGCTTACTGATTATATCTGCCAAAAGAGTGAAAGTTCGAAGGAAATCCAAGTGCCATTTGGCGGCTCAACATGTATTGCATTCTGAATACGGCGCATTGATGTCTACCTCCCAATTCTTGTTACTCCCGCAATCATGTTAGAGGGTCGTCGCCTATGGCTCAGGAGAAGTGTTTTCAGCCAAGATCAGGACATCACCAATTGACCCTAATATCTCAGAATCAGCTTAAGAACTTTGTCATCTTCACCACGGTTCCCTTTTGCGGCAAAACGATGAAATCGACTTCGTCCATCAAGGACTTCAGAATGAAAATGCCTCTCCCTGCCTCTTTTAAGAGATTTCCCTCTTCTATGGGACTTTGGATCGACTCTGCGTTGAAGCCATTCCCCTCATCCTCCACGGTGATCTCCACCCGGGAGGAATCTGCCTTCAGTCTTATTCGGACCTTTTTCTTCAGGTCATTCTTGTTGCCGTGCAACACCGCATTGGTTACGGCTTCGGTGACCGAGACCGCAATGTCTGCCAGCCTGTCTTCGTCCACGCCCAGTTTTCTCAGTTTTCCTTCCACATACTCGTCTACCTTGGGCAGATAGTCAAGGGAACTAGGTATTGCAATTTGGCCGTTCTTTTTCTTGATTCTTATGGATTGTGATTTCTTTGAGGAATTTCTTGACGCTGGACCCATCTTCAAAGGGACTCCACTAGTATAGGGTCATTGTTCACTTGTCTGCGATCGATTGAATGCACCGTGGCCGCTCCGTTTACCCCGAATGCAGCTGAGCGGATGCAATCCCTGACTCAATATAAGCTACCAACCCCTAAACTCAAGGCAAAAAAAGGCAGGTTTGTCAACCTACCTTTTTCAGCCGGGATTTATTTGAAAACCTAAAGCGAAATTCTGATCTTCTGCTATTTGAAGCTTGTCAGAGCTTCATCTACTGAGTCGAAGCATTCGAAAACGGTGATGAGCTTGGTTATGGTTAAAAGGCTTTGAATCTTCTCGGTCACATTTGCCAGCTTCAACTCGCCCCCATTGTTTCTCAGAGTGGTCAAACCTGAAATCAGAATCCCCAGTCCGGTGCTATTCATCCAGTCCACCTTGGATAGATCGATGATCACCTTCTTTTTGCCATGATCGATGAAATCGTGCAACTGGTCATGCAGAAGGGTGGCATCCGGTCCCCCCATAATCTTCCCTTTGGGTTCCAGTACCATCACATCGCCTATTTCCTTGCTAGTCAGTTTCATAATCTCTCCTTCTTTGGCTGAAATATTCTTCTGATTGGCTCAATCTACCTGTTTTTTACGATCCGATTCGAAATTTGGTTTCAAACAAAAACGCTCCCGTTTCGCCCAAAACAGTCTCCTTGCGTTCAATTTCTGCGCGAAACATCCTCACGATTCTATCTGAAAAGAGCCTTGATCTTGCCCCAGGTGGTCGGGGGAACATCCAACGTGGAGACATACAGGTTTATTTGCTGGGCACCTGCGAAAGCCTTGAATCTGGGATTGGCCGCAAAACCGTTCACCCTGATGGCGACGATATCTCCTTCAGCCCAACCTTCTTTTTTGGAGGTAACCGGATCATCTTTGGGAATCAGCAGACTGTACCGACCATCTTTGGTCAAGCATGAAGCGAACTTCTGCCCTCCGATGGTGGCCACCGCTTCGTGTCCGTCTGGGGCTAAATCGCCCCGATACTCCACTGTGCCGTAAGGGTGGCAGAACCAGACCGATTCTTGAGCCGCGGAGAAAGCAAACAAACCCAAGACGAGAATCAATCCAAACAATACCAATTTGTCCTTTGAATCATGCAGTCTCATTCCGCCAACCATCCTCTTTGTTCACCCATCCAAGAAGTTTAATTGCCCTAGTATATAAGCCCCATGGTAAATTTGTCAAGAAAAAAATCAAAAAAGTTGGAAAATGTTTCGCTTATACAGAGGCTAATCGAGACACTTTCTTGAAAAGCAAAGGGCACGTCTTTTGAAATGCATTTTCGTTTTTTACTTCATATCACGCGGCGGAACTTCTCTGGTTATCCAGTTCAAAGAGTAATCTGCGAAGACGGAGCCTTCTCTAAATCGGGAAAAACCGCTTTTGATAGGCCAAATACTATTAAGTTTAGCCAAACGAGACGTCTTCATCTCGGAATGAGCCCCCGATGGATAGAACACAAGAACTGGGGTTAGACCTCGACCGTAGAGCCCCTGTTTACCAATGAAAAGGAGAGGTGCTCCAGTTCCATAGCCATATTCACCGAGCGCAAGGTCACGTCGCTCGGAACCTGTATGTGGGCGGGAGCGAAGTTGAGGATACTCTTTACCCCGGCTGATACCACGTCGTCGGCGACCATCTGTGCTGCTGCGGCAGGTACGGCAAGGATCACCATGTCAATTTTATGTTCTTTGAGTTTGAGGGGCAGATCTGCCACGTCGGAGACTGTGATCCCCTTGTGATTCTTGTTGATCTTCCTCTGATCGTTGTCGAAGAGCAACTTGATGTTGAATCCCTGCTTTGGAAATTCCTTATACGAAACCAAGGCAGATCCCACATTTCCCACCCCCACCAATGCCACACTCCAGGTTCTGTTCAGCCCGAGAATTCGCGCAATTTTATCCTTTAATTCCTGAACCGGGTAGCCTAATCCGCGGGTGCCGAAGCTGCCGAAAAAGGACAAGTCCTTTCTGACCTGAGCCGGGGTTAACCTCCCCTCTTTGGCAAGATCCTTAGAGGAAACTGTCTTGCACTTTTCCTTCTCGAAACCGACTAAACTGCGATAATACAAAGAAAGCCTTCGGATCGTGGACTCAGATACCTTGCCGTCAGCCAATCGGGGGCGAGATTCTTTAGATTGCATCTTGTCTGATTTCTCCTTCAATAGAAACTCCTTTGCTGAAAGGACTCAGCCTCCCCAAAAACTCAAATAAACTCACAAGCTCACCACGTGATAGCACCAACCGAATTTGTGAACTATTTCACAATATTAATAAAGGGATCAGGATGCCTTGTCAAGAAAAAAATGCACAGAAGTGAGATTTCAGCAGACACCAGGCAGCAAACAGGGACGAAAGAATCGGAAATCGTACCTGTCACGCTGAGTCTTCGACCCTGAGCTCGAGCACATCCTTACAGGTCCAGACACACCGAAGGGCGCGACCAAGGGGGTTTGGCTTAAAGTAATTCGACCTTTGGCTTAGAATGACGGCGGTAAGGGGCAAGAAGACAAGCCCCCCTGCGGAAGGACCGCGCAGGGGCTTTGCATCTGCGGTTGAGCAGAACAGGTATTTCGACCTTACGCTGGAACTGCCGTTTTTCTCCTTCGCAGCATGATGAACACTGCACTGCCCAGTATTACAACAATCAGAAATATCCTGCCTAACTCAGTCAAGGAAGGAGCACAGTATTCACACCTACCGGGGCCAGAAACCGAAACCACTCCCTGCAAGTAACCGTGAATCCCCGGGCCGAAATAATCTTGCAGATACTCACCGTTAGCATCTGATCCGACTATGTACTGGTCGTTATCGGTTCCACTCATGTCACAATCGGGGTCGTGGACAACCGCAGCACTGCTGGAACCCCATCTATAGGTCAACTCCTGGCTTAGATTTTGCTTGCCGGTGGGAGAGGGAGGAAGCGAGAGCATGCTCAAACTCACGACCCATATCTTGACGTGTTTGCCAAAAAGAGCCTCTTTGTGTGCCCAGGCAAAGGAGACGCTTTCCGGATTGACTGGCGAAACCGTATCCCACGGGGTTACACTTGTGTCAAGATAACCCTTATGGGCGATTTGTATCTGAAGCGAACACAGTGAGCAGTTATCCGCAATCCAATTGTGGATACTTAGAGTTTCCTCTTCGGGGAACTGCCCTATATTTCCAGTGGAGCTTATTATGTCCTGGTAGACATCATCCTGCGTAAAACCGCAGCAGCAGCAACATTGGGTATAGATCACATTTGCGGACGCAGCCTGCGTCGATGTGTTTTCATATCCTGGGAAGGAAGGGGTAATCATCGGCTCAGAATACTAAGCCCCTTTCGGATTTTCCGAAAGGGGCTTTATGCCACCCTTAGATTGAATTTTACCGTCCTTGCGTTTGGGGAGAACCTTCATCAAGACTGGTGTCTCCGTTTGGGGCAGGGGTTGAACCTCTGCCCCATCAAAGACGAACACGGCTTAGCATTCCACGCTTACGCAGGAACCGGCCCTTTCCTCCTCCTGAGTATGACAAACACCGTGCTGAGGATAAGCAGGCCCACCAGGATGACTAGGCCCCATTGGGTGAGAGTAGGGGTCTGTTGATACCATGTTGGATAAGCCTCGATCGCATCGACCTCTTCGGTATCCACGCCAAAAGCCTGGCGTACGTTGAACGCCGTGTTCCATTCGTGACGACCGTGGACCAAGAAGAACGCTGTTCCCCCACTTGGCAAAACCACTATTTCCCCACCATCCCAGTTGCCGGCTGCACGGATGCTGAAGATGATCGTGTCCGGGGCGCTCCATTCCCCGTATGGAGACCTATCCCAGACCATCAGTGCGTCAAGGTCAATATCGCCAACACCGTTCCACCCGAGGGAGGTGACCGCGGCTACGATGTCAGCGTGCGGAACGTACTCAGCGCCGTCCCCCTTTAGGACCGAGCCCACAGGGTCTGATTGCTCGGAGTACCTGTTAGCCGCTCCCCCATAAAGCTGCAACCCGTCTAGATCATTGAGGCTGTCATTGTCAGGGTTATTGAAATCGTCGCCGTTCCACCTCACACCCCTATTACCAGCCGAGGTTTCATACCAGACCTTCCAATAACCCTTGACCTTGGTGTCATTCTTGATTGAGATTAGCAGAGTCGCGGTGTTAGCTATGACCCTTCCGAATGCGGCGTCCCCCCGATTGGCTACGGCGTCAACTTCGCGGTAGTTGGGGTTCAGACTATCGTTCTTAGGATAAGTTCCAGCGGAGTCATCAGGGATTTTCGTTTGCAGCATCTGTCCAGGTTCCTCGCCGTTGATAGCCCCGCCCGCAGCCTTTTTGTCAGGGTCGTTGGAAAACTTCGCGTCTATCGGACTCTTCGGGTCAAGCGCTTCCGGGTCAGTGTCATCTTGTTGTGCCCACACATCGCCGCGGGCCAAGACAACTCCAAATGCGAGCATAGCGATTATTACTGTGATTATAAAGAGTTTGGTTTTCATTGCTTTCTTCTCCCTTCAAACTTCAAAAAACCTTCGTCTATACAATCTTAGTTTCACCTGTTTTCTTTTCATCTCTCTACCTTTCTAAAACTGGAGTGTAAACCTTTGGGTTTACCAGGATCAAGCTAAAGCTTGATACTCCAAAGTCTATTCGTCAAGCTGAAGTCGGAGACCCTGGCGGCTTGACACTCCAGTGATGATATAAGGTGGGGCGCGGCCCTCGGGAACTAGGTAAACTCTTTGGGTCACAAACCAGGGGGTGGAGAAAAGATCCGTTCTCCTTTCATCCTCCTGGACTATCTTCCCCCTGGGTATTTTGAGCGAGAGGGTCTTGAGGATTAGAAGAACTAATAAGGAATTAAGAAGTACGATAATAGCCGAAACGGCAAGAAACCCGAAAAGCGTGACTAGACCGCCAAAGAAGGGCTGCGAAAGGTCCGCTTCTCCTAAGAGCCCACCGACCAGTCCAAGTCTCACCAGCCCGATTTCTAACCCAACCCAGAGCAAGGCAACAATAGCAGGATTGAATCCCCAGCGATGACGTGCCCATCCCACTGACCAACCGAACAGCGCAAAAAGCCCCGCGCCGCAAAGCAGTTTCAGGAGGGGAGGAAAAGGATATGCGGACGGGGAATCAATTACTGAAACGGTAAAAAAGGAGAGACCAAAAAGAAACCCCAGCCTCAAAGACTCGCTTGGTCGAGCTTTGATGATTCTAAGTAGGAACGGGGTTAAGGCAAAAAAGGAAACGTACCAATACTGAGGCAGGAGATTGACCACCAGCAACAACAGCGCAGAACTCCCAGCAAAGATGAAGCTTTCAGCCCAGGTCACAAGAAGCGGCTTAGAGGAAAAACCGTTCGATCCTGCCGGCAAATACGCGATCCTCCGATGGTGGTCGGAGCGTTCTACTCCTCTGCTTGTGCCCTCTTTTCTATTATCTGCACCCTTCACTTCCCCTCGCAAACCGTCCAGTTGCTGATCCATGTGCCTTCCTCAAAAACTCAGTTCGTCAAATACCTTACAAGCTCCGGGATCGGGTAGTGCAAATGACCGCTCCCTCTTTCCGTTTACAATAAGAAGAACAATCATGGCCTGACGTGAATCCAGAACGCAGCAACCCACTCACTTCTTTCTCAGAAGAATATTCACCGTCTTTAGTCTGTTGGAAAGGACCGACAGATCGGAATGCCCCACGAAGCCAGAATCGGCTATCTCAGGTCATCCGGACGAGAATCCCTTCCAGACAACCCCTTTCTTGCACTTCTAAACTCCCACGATCATGTCAGATTTGACAGACACAATATAACCCGTTGCTAAAGTTTGTCAAGCTTTTTCTTGAATATCAGTCAAGTTTGTTGCGTCATCTTAGTACTGTATTCTGACCAATACATTCAGGCCTATGTCAGGCAATGAGTTTGCTCAATTGTTGAGCAGGATCACTCTTACTTGTCTCAGTATGTTGTGTATCTAAAGCTACTGCCACTATATATAGCTTGTTAACGTGGGTTAATACTACGCATGCAGGAATTCAATGGGAAGATGGAAGTGATTCATACCAGCAAATCTGATAGAGGTTTAAGGGCGGCTCGATGGTCTCAACCTATCAGCGTCAGCACCAGAATCGTATGTCCGCTTAACTGGATACGGCCCGGAGGGCGAGTCTCCGAAATCGGGGTGGGTTGGAACAATCCATTCAGATTTTCCACGACCCAAATCCCTCGACGGGAGATGTTTTATAAACGGTGCGAGAGTTATCGTCCCCGATTATGGTCGGTCTTTAGATTGATAATGATCGTGTCCGGAACACAAGCTCTGAGATCCAGTGAATATCCCCAACTCCTCCGTTATTTCCCTTTACAAATGCACTTTCTCCTGTTAGATTTGAAAAGTCTATCACGGTGAGTGCGGGAAACCATGATGAAGAGAGTAATCCTGATTATTCTGGACGCCTGTGGCATCGGGGAACTGCCGGACGCTCATCTGTACGGAGATGAGGGGTCGAATACCATAGTGAATACTGCCAAGGCGGTGGGTGGGTTGAAATTGCCCAATCTAGGGAAGCTGGGTCTAGGCCATATTGAGTCGATTCCCGGCGTAAGTCGACAGACGGAGCCATCGGGTAACTATGGGAAAATGGCAGAACTATCTGCCGGTAAGGATAGTACCTCCGGACATTGGGAGATCATGGGATTGATATTGAGGAAACCGTTTCCGGTCTATCCTCAAGGATTTCCGCCAGAGATAATCGAACCGTTTGAAAAGACCGTAGGCTCAAAGGGATTAGGAAACAAGCCCGCCTCCGGGACTGAGATCATAAAGGAATTAGGAGAAGAGCATATCAGAACCGGTCGTCCTATCGTTTACACGTCAGCAGACAGCGTTTTTCAAATAGCGGCACACGAAGAGATCATTCAGGTGAGCCAACTCTACGAAATGTGCATTAGGGCCCGAAATATTCTGACAGGCAAACACGGAGTAGCCAGGGTAATTGCCCGTCCTTTTGTGGGAAAGCCGGGGTCCTTCAAGAGAACGGAGAGAAGAAAGGATTTTTCTCTCCCCCCTCCTGAAGAGACTGTCCTGGACATATTGAAGAAAAACAGCATCCCGGTAATCGGGATGGGAAAGATCGAGGATCTTTTCGCGCGGAGAGGTCTGACCGAAAGTGTTCACACCAAGAATAACTCAGACGGAATGGACAAGTTAGTGGGGGCGATGAAGAAATCACAAAGAGGCCTTCTGTTCATAAATTTGATCGATTTCGACATGCTGTGGGGACACCGGAACGATCCACAAGCATTTGCTTTGGGATTGAAGGATTTCGATCGAAGGCTGCCTGAGGTTCTGGATTTATTGGGCCCGGATGATCTGTTGATGATAACCGCAGATCACGGTTGTGATCCCACCACCCCAAGCACCGATCATTCCCGAGAATACGTTCCTCTTCTGGTATATGGGAGATCGGTAAAGAACAATGTAAACTTGGGAATCAGAAAGTCTTTTTCAGACGTGGGCAAGACCACAGCGGAGATTTTCAATATCGGTGGCACCAAAAATGGGGTAAGCTTTTTGAAAGAGATAAGTCGGTAGTTGCGATGTTATTTGAAGCTTTCGAAAGACCTCGCCAGAAGTGGAACGCTCAGCCAAGATGAAGGATTCTGAATTAATCAAGAAAGCGAAAAGGGCCAGAGAACGTGCATACGCTCCGTACTCTGAGTTTAAGGTGGGTGCTGCTCTTTTGGTAAAGAGCGGAAAGGTTTACACCGGCGCAAACGTCGAGAATGCCACATTCGGCTTAACCGTTTGCGCAGAGAGGGTGGCAGTCTTCAAGGCGGTTGCCAACGGAGAGAAGGACTTTGTCAAGATCGCCGTAGTTGCCGACAAACCGGACCCTGTCACTCCCTGTGGAGCGTGTCGGCAGGTCCTTTCCGAGTTTAGTTCTGATTTGAAGATCATCTGTGCTAATTTAGAAGGGAAAACGGAGAGATATACTTTAAGAGAGCTTCTTCCGGAGGCTTTCGAGAAGTTCAACCAGAACTTGCCAAAGCATTAAACGGATTTTGTCTGTTCCATCCGTTTGATCCTTTCACGGTGAATCCTTCGGGATAAGCTCTGAGGACAAGTCCGTTCAGGATGAATCCGTTGACCCAACTACCGGTAATCCAGAGAGAAATTTTTGCCTTTTAAATAAGAACCGAAGTTTTGTATTTTTTCATGAATCACTTCCAGACGGACAGGGCTCTGTGTAGGCAAGCCTTTATGATTTGCCAGCCAAGCCGTGAAGGCTTGGCTACGCGAAACTTAAGAAGGGAATTGCATCTTTTAAGTAAACAGTAAATCTTCTGTATGCTGAAAAAACCTATCATTGGCGTTACCATGGGTGACCCGGCGGGGATTGGGCCGGAGGTGGTGGTGAAGGCTTTGTCTGATAGAGTAGTCCAGCGGAGTTGTCATCCTCTGGTTTTTGGCTCCTACAACATAATCTTTTCAGCCGCCAGGAAGTTCCTGACAAATGTTAACCTAAGAAGAATAACCTGGGTTGAAGAGATAAGAGATTCTAAGGCGGTCATAAACGTTCTTGACTGCACCAGATTTGATCATACGAAAATCCGGCCGGGCAAAATCACCAAACTATCCGGAAGGATGGCGGCTGACTGTGTGATTTATGCTGCTCAATTCGCCCTTTCCTATCAAATAGACGCCATGGTAACCGCTCCTCTGTCCAAGAAAGGCTTGCACTTGGCAGGCTACGATTTTCCCGGACATACTGAATTTTTAGCCTACCTAACGGCCACCCGGAGATTCGCCATGATGTTTGTGTCCGAGAGATTCAAGGTGGTTTTGGTCACCACTCATATGGCACTCTCGGAAGTGGCCAAAGCTATTTCCAAAAGAGAAATCCTGGAAAAGATCATTTTAGCTGAACAGGCTCTCAAGAGATACTTCGGGATCAGAAAACCCAAAATCGGCGTTTGTGCTTTGAATCCGCATGCCGGAGAGGGGGGAATCTTTGGGACCGAGGAAAAGAGATTCATTCTTCCTGCAATCAAAGCAGCACAGAAAGAAGGGATAAAAGCCTCTGGTCCATATCCAGCAGACACTATTTTCTCCTCTCCGCCTTTAACGAGATCGTCTCCTCTCCTATTAGGGGAGAGGAAAAGGGTGAGGGGGACTTCACATGGTTTTGATTGCATTATCGCCATGTATCATGATCAGGGACTGATTCCTTTGAAGATGGGCGGCCTGGGTAATGCAACAAATGTTACCATCGGTCTCCCCATCATCCGGACCTCTCCTGATTTTGGGACTGCTCTGGATATTGCTGGCAAAGGCGTCGCCGATCCCAAGGGGATGATAAATGCAATTCTCTTGGCTGCACAAATGTCGAAGATCCTGCACTAGGCGGGGGCGAAACGTTGAAAGAAGGACTGGAGTTTTAAGCCTCAAGGCTCGTTGAAGAATCTCCTGTTCGTGCCGGAATTGGATTTTTCCCCTCAGGGGAATCGTGCTGACCCGCTCGAGAATGGTTCGGGAATTCTCCCGCAAAGCGGGATCCCGGCGACAATTCCCGAACCAACTTAAAAAGTGTATGATTTGTATTTGGTCTCTACAGAACAATTTGTCTCTCCCTTGACACTTCGTCCTAATAAATCTACGCCCGACACCCTTCGACCATGCTCAGGGTAAACAAAGGTCGGGCGCTACGGCAATTGAGACTATTAGATTCTTCGCTTCGCCCCGCAGCTGACGGTGCAGGGCTTCGCTCAGAATGACAACTACGTGTCTTTAAGCGTTGCGACAGAGCCCCCAAGGGGAGAGGGAAACTATACAGCTTCTCGTCGAGGGCGGGGGTTCATCCTGCCCTTCGGTCCCGAGACCTCACTTCGTGCCGAGTGCAGTCAGTGCGAGGCAAGGTCAAAGGAGAGGGATTCACCCTGAAGGGGAGTGGAGTTTCCCCGTTTTTTCGATCCCCACCCCGCAGACTGAAAGTCTGCGCTACCAACCCTTTAAAAAAAGGGGGATTAGGGAGACCCGTGCGGGAAACTAATGCCGATGCGACCAAAGCCTTGGGGGGCATAAAAACAACTTTGTATTGCCCTCACTCCCGCCTCTGGTGGTTCGACTTCGCTCCCTTCGACCCTGCACTTCGTCCCGAGACTCAGTGTCGAAGGAAGGCTCAGACCCGAAAGGATCCTGTCGAAGGGCGGGATTTTCAATCTGACCCGGCGAAGCATCCTGGCGATCTTTCTCCAATAGAGAGGGAGCTTCTTTTGCCCCTGATGTTTCTGACGTTTCTGACCTTTCTGACGTTTCTGACGATTGTTTTATCTCTTTTGAATCATCATGGAGTCTTGAGTCCTTGTTCTGAGAAGGGCATAGACGAGAGAGGAATTCCTCTTCCCAAATGATGGCCGAGGCTCCGCTTCCTGTTCTTCTCTTTGAGAATCCGATGGTGGATAAGGTCCGTCCAACCCGTTGATAAGTAAGCTGATTTTCTCTGGATCTTTCTTGATTGAAAGTGTCGGTGATGGTTTTAACCGGAAGAATGCCATTTTTTACCTGATCTTTCAGCGCTAAGATGGTCTTCAGAATTTGAGCCTCCAAGCTGTTAGGTCGGATACGTTCAGGATAAAGTTTTGGCAATTCCTCTCTTCTTATTTCGTCTATTTGTTGCCAAAAGAATTCTTCGGCTTCCGAGGTTTTGGCCACTTTCTGTTTGAGCTGGATAGCTTTCAAGGCATCCTGGATTTTGGGCTCACAGGAGTTTTCCTCTAATCTGTTAATGATCTTATCGATTAATATTTCTAGGAGCTTCAAGTCCTTAGGCTCTTCTTTTTGACAAGACCCAGGGTCGGTATCAATCAGACCGTTCATATCAAATATCCTTTCTGCCAGAATAGAGAATTTGTCAAGCAGGCTACGCCATGCTTGACCTACAAGACCATAAAAGGTTAGAGTATGTTTACCATAAGCGATTCGACTAAGCTGGTCATTGGGTGACCTCATAGTTGGTCTCCCATAAACAGGCGCTCTAACCCTATCACCATCAAAGTTAGAGTGATTTTGCCATCCCGCCTTTGGCGGGGCTGGCAAGCCGTGAAGGCTTGCGTACGCGCTTTATTTCAAAGAGTTAAGACCCTTCACTTCGTTCAGGGTGACACAAAAAAACATTTTTTCGACAGACTCACGGGTTCTGAGAACTCGGAGAACTTGTAATAATCTTTAACATCCCTTTGTTCACCTTTACAAAAGGGGGATTATGGCTTATCATAAAACAACTGCCTCTCTCATATATACTGCACCTATCTCCATCACCATCAAAGTTAGAGTGATTTTGCTATCCCGCGTTTGGCTGGGGAACAGTTTAATAGTCTTAATAAGTTAGAAAATCGAGATTCTTCGGCTAAAGCCTCAGAATGACATTATGACATAACCTCCATCGAGGGGGAGGATTCGAGTCAACCTGAGGTCGAGGGGGAGGGCACCCTCGATCAACGAGTAAGTCCGTGTGAGTGAATCCCCTAACCTGAAAAAGTCCAGGAATTCTCAAATCAGATATTGACAATTGTTAGAAAGAAGTTATATTATTGCTACAAGAAGAATCTTGCTGCAAATGTATACTGGTGTTTGTACAAAATTAGTGAAATAACCGCATTGTCTTGTTTGATCTTACCATGAACAATGAAGTATTAACTAAACAAACCGGAGGTATAAAATGAAATGCACCTTAAAAATTTCTTTGCTCTTGGGGGCGATGATGGCGCTTTGCGTTGCGTTTAACCCCGGGGCAAAGGCAGATACGACTTTTGTGAGCGGGACTATAGGCGCTAATACCACGTGGACACCGGCTGGAAACCCCTATATTGTTATTGGGGGAACGAGAGTGGATACCAATGTTACTTTGACGATTCAACCAGGGGTAATTGTGAACTTCAACCAAGGGATTGGGTTAAGAGTGGATGGCGCGCTTGATGCTCGAGGAACATCCACAGACTCAATCATTCTTACAGCGAGCGATGAGGCCGCTGGACGGGCTTATTGGATTAGTATAAGATTTACCAACTCAAGTATTGATACTATGTGCTTGGTGGAGTATTGCCGGATTGAAAAAGCAAGGGTTGGGATCGTTTGTGATTCTGCATCACCGAAAATCAGTTATAACACCATCAGAGAGAACGGCAGTGGTTCTTATATATATGAGGGACATGGCATCCTCATAGGCACAGGATCGTCGCCTGTAATCTCTTATAACACTATAAGCGGCAATGCCTGGACCGCTGGCCCATCCGCAACGTATGGTGGAGGGATTGCGATAATGGCGGGATCTGCACCTATGATAGTCGGCAATACTATATCGGGAAATTGGGTTGGGAGTTCCTCGCTTTATTCTTCAAGCGGTGACGGGATTTATGTGGAATCAGATTCAGCAATAATTACTAATAATGTAATAACTGGGAATGGGCAACCCTATAATTGGTATGGAGGTGGGATATATATTTATTATGTATCCCCCATTATATCTTGCAATACCATAACTAATAACACCGCCGCCAGGGGAGGGGGTGGTCTTTGCATAGGCGGTGGCCATCCCATCATTACTGGCAATACTATTAGTGGAAATTCGTCAAACGGGCCTCCGGTTACTGCGGGAGGTGTCCTCTTCGGCTCCCCGTATAGCAACCTTTACATGAATTTTAATAACATTCATGGAAATAGCGATCTTGTTAATTCAGTTTTTGAGGTCTCTGCTGGACCAGGTCCAACTCCCATTCACGGTGAGAACAACTGGTGGGGGACGACCGACCCCAATATGATTCAGTTACTAATTTATGATTATTGGGACGACCCAAGTCTTCGAGAATTTGATTATACGCCTTTTTCTACCGACGTCAACACACCACCAGCAGACTCTATTATAGTTATTTCTCCCAACGGGGGTGAGGAATGGTGGTCCGATGAAACATATTATATCCAATGGAATCCGTTCTGTTTCACCGACAATGTCAAGATAGAATACTCAACTAACAGTGGTTCCACATGGGAAAGTGTAGTAGAAAGCACCATAAATATTGGGTTCTATTCGTGGGAAGGTCCCCTTGTCCTTTCTCCCAATTGCAGGGTGAAAGTATCTGATGCTGCCGATGGCAACCCATCGGATGTCAGCGACAGCGATTTCACAATCTGCCCTGGACCTACTATTATTGTCACCTACCCCACCGGTGGTGAAACCTTGATTGTCGACTCAACTTACGATATTTCTTGGAACTCTTTATGTTTTGACAGCAACGTTACGATTGAGTATTCCACCAATAGCGGTGCTGACTGGCTGGTTATTGTTGACGATACCACAAATATCGGTTCCGTTGCTTGGATTGTGCCAAATACACCTTCTCCGAATTGTAGAGTGAAAGTGTCGGATGTATTAGATGGTGATCCTTTTGATATAAGTGATGATGATTTCATAATCTATTCTCGTGGGGACGCAAATGCGGACGGGGCAATCGATGTAGCCGACGTCATGTATTTGATAAATTACCTGTTCATATCTGGATCAGCACCTGACCCTCTCGATGCCGGAGATGCCAATTGCGACGGGGTGGTGGATGTTGCTGATGTGATGTATCTTATCAACTATTTGTTTTTGGGAGGATCGCCGCCGGGCTGTCCATGAATAAACCAGGGTCCAGGGGCAAGGGTTAAGAGATAGATTTGTTGAGCAGGCTTACGCCATGCTCGACCTACAAACCGGGCGGATATACCACCATGATTACCGAGCCAAGATTCCAAAAAGCGTTTGCCAGTTATCGGGGTGATTTGCCGAATTCAAAGAAGGGTGAAGAGGAAATTGTCGCAATTCATCATCCGTTTCTATTGGAAGAGCAGCATGTGTTGACGTCAGTGGTGCAGAAAATAAAAACCTTTCTTTCCCATTAGAAATGTGGCCTAACACGGGGTGTAATGTTTTTCTTCGCTGCTCGCTGCCAGTTGTGGCAGCGTAGCCTTACCGTGCCACATGATTTCTGGTCGAGGGTGACGGTACCTCCGAGCCCGATTTGAGCTTTTCCTTTCAGGGAGAGATCCTTCGCTCCGCCCGCCTCAGGCGAGGCTCCGCTCAGGATGGCACGTGGGTTTCCCCGCTTACTTTCACGTTACGTCAACTGACATCGATTTTCGAGTAAACTTATGGCATGGTTTATTTACGAAGAAGATTCAGAACATTATTAAAGTCTTCAGGAAGGCAAGACTCGAATTCTTTGTATTCCTTTGTTCGAGGATGTGTGAAGCCTAATTTTTTGGCGTGAAGTGCCTGGCGGTCGATTGAGGTTAGAAGCTTCTGGGCAAGGGGGCGATGCTTGTCGTGAATTCCCTTAATCCATTTCTGTCTCCCCCCATACTCTGGATCGCCTAACACCGGATGGTTAAGATAAGATAAATGCACCCTTATCTGATGAGTCCTTCCGGTTTTCAATCTTATGGAAAGAAGCTCACAGAGATCGAATCTTTCTTGAACCTGATACTCGGTCAATGATTCCCTTCCTCTCAATCGACTTACCGCCATTTTTTTGCCATCTTTTGTCGATCTTCCGATGGGTGCCTGGATAATTCCTTTATCAGAAGGCATATGTCCCCAGACAATCGCAACGTACTCACGCAAAAGCGTCCTGTTTTTGATCTGCTCTGCCAGGCCCTGGTGCGTGAAATCGTTCTTTGCCACCACCAAGAGGCCGGAAGTGTTTTTGTCCAGCCTGTGCACTATGCCGGGACGCAGCACCCCGTTAATCCCGGAGAGGTCCTTACAATGAAAAAGAAGGGCATTAACCAGAGTATGGGAATAGTTTCCCAAAGCCGGATGAACCACCATCCCCGGCTTTTTGTTCACCAGCAAAAGGTCAGAATCTTCATAAGGAATGTCTAAAGGAATGTTTTCAGGTTCCAACGAGAGTTCTTCTAAGGGAGGAACTTCGATGGTAATCCTTTCGTTCCCTCTTATTTTATACGAGGGCTTTGTGGGTCTGCCATTCACCAGGATGTTTTGATCAGAAATCAATTTTTGGACGCGAGATCGGGAAAGATCTTTGTTTTTAGTGGCCAGGAAGAGATCTAATCTCGTACCAGCAGCCTCACTGGGGGTGGTAAGCTCCAATTTCGTTACAGAGTTTCTCTCCATCAATCACTCGTGCTGAATTCCAGGATTTCGAGATGCGCTTCCCCGGGATTCCAATAGACACCTAACCATGCCCACCCATCGCTCCTTCGACCATACCCAGGGTGCTGATCAAAATCGAAGAGTCTTGTCAAGCAGCCCCGATGAATCGGGGGATGCATGACCTACGGCTGAGATGCACTTCTTGAAGATTTCAACAGGTGGACGATGATAAGGACGACTCCAATCAAGACGAAACTGTCGGCAAAGTTGAATACGGGCCAACGATCAAGATAGAAACCAGGGAAATCGAAAAACAAAACTCTGGAGGGAGGAAGGTTGACGTTTAAAAAATCGAAATCCAAAAAGTCCACTACCTCCCCGAAGCGTACCCGGTCGATCAAATTTCCGACCGCTCCACCCAAAACCATACACAACCCGATTCTTAACCATATTTCTCCGCTTCTGGTTCTGAAGAAGAACCAGGAAGTTACGATGAGTGCCAAAACCGAGATTGCAGTATAGAAGTTTTGGCTCCCCAATTGACTTCCAAATACCCCGCCGGGATTCAGAACATAGGTAAGTCTAAAAAAATTGTCCAAAACCGGCGTGGAATCACCGATTTGAAAATAGCAAACCACCGCCGTTTTGGACAGTTGATCTAGGAGGATAACCAGCAGGCTGATTATCAGAAGCCTGGATTTTTTGATCAGCTCATCCAAGTTTTTTTAAGTCTATTTACGCAAAGCCTTCTTCTCTTCTTCCTTCTCCTTGCAGTCGATACAGAGTCTGGCATGGGGCACGGCCTCCAGCCGGGCTGCGCTTATCTGCTCTCCGCACTCCGCACACTTTCCATAAGTCTTGTCATTGATTCGGCGCAGGGCCTCGTCGATGTGATAGAGCAGCCTCCCGCTTTTGGAGTGGAGCAGGAACGCTTTTTCTCTTTCATCAGCATCAGTGCCGTGGTCTGCCATGTGGGTGGAGTAAACGGATAGCTCCCCTGAGGCATCCTTCGCGGTACTATCCAAGGCAGATTGCTTAAGAAGCCCCATTTCCCCTATCAGGTCCCTTCTCTTTTCTAGAAGCAAGGCTTCATACTTATCCAGATCCTTCTTCTTCATCTCCCTCCTCCGCTATCTTTTCATCCTGGCAACAGATATCTGTGCCTTCTCTCCATTTATATCCCACTCTTTGGACAACTCCCCTTTTTCGCCGGATTTGGTGATCTTTTCTGCCAAAGTCTCAGTCTTGATGTATTGGTCAAAAGCTTCTATGGCCTGGTTGAGTCTGGGAGTGGTCTTTATGTCCGCTCTTATGCGGTCCATCACCTCGAAGTCGGCGCTTTTTCGCATATTTTGTATTTTGTTCACCAACTCGCGGGCAAAGCCTTCGTTCCTTAGCTCCTCGGTCAAAGTGGTGAAGAGCGCTACCTTATATTCATTTTCGGACTCGACAACGAAACCCTCCTTTTCCTTCTCCCCGATTTCCAAATCCTCCGTCTCCAGCAGCGCGGTTTCTCCCTGGAGTTCCAATTTCAGACTCCCCTCCTTCCTGAACCGGTTGAGCTCTTCATGACTCAAAGACCTTATCTTTTGTGCCACCAAGTCTGCCTTCTTCCCGAACTTGGGCCCCAACCGTCCGAAATTGGGTTTGGCGACCAGCTCGGTCACGCAAATGTCGTCTTCTGCGAAAGAAATCTTTTTTACATTGACCTCATCAAGGATCAAGCTAGATGACGATTCTAATTCCTTTCTATCCAGTCCTTTGGGGACTTTTGCCAATATCTCTGCCAAAGGCTGTCTGATTTTGATCCCCACCCTGCTTCTGGCTGCTCTGCTCAAGGAGGCAACTTTTCGCAGAACCTCCATTTTGTCTTCCAGTTTGCTATCGACATGTCTTTCGTTTACTTTAGGGAAGAACGCCAAATGGACGCTTCGGGCTGCACCATTCTGCGCGCCCCTCTGCGGTGAATCGGGATCACCCTGGGCCGAGAGCTCCCGATATAGCTCCTCCGAAATGAAGGGCGTATAAGGGGCAATCAGCTTGCAGAGGGTAACCAGGCACTCCCACAGGGTCAGATATGCCGAGATTTTGTCCTGAGTCTGGGCAGACTGCCAGAATCGCCGCCTGCTCCTTCTCACATACCAGTTGCTCAAATCCTCGATAACATACTCCTGAATCTGTCTGGCCACCCGGGTGAGATCGTAATTGTCCAGACCAGAGGTAACCTTCCGGATCAAAGAATTGAGTCGTGAGATGATCCATCGATCCAGATCCGCCCTGTCCTTCAGATCAAGTTTATGCTCCACTTGATTAAATCCGTCAATGTTGGCATACAGCGCGAAAAAGGAATACGTGTTCCTCAAGGTGCTCAAGAACTTCTTCTCCACCTCGGTTATGGCGTCCTTGATGATGCGGGTGGGAAGCCAGGGGTGGCTGACGGAGAGCAGATACCACCTCAATGCATCCGCCCCCTGGACGTTAAGCACCTCCCAGGGATCCACCACGTTCCCCTTGGATTTGCTCATCTTGAAGCCATCCTTATCCTGTATCAACTCGATCACTATCACGTTCTTATAAGCCGGCTCACCGGAAATGAATGAGGATATTGCCAAAAGGCTGTAGAACCATCCTCTGGTTTGGTCAATTGCCTCGGAGATGAATTCGGCTGGAAACTTCTCCTTGAAGTCGTCCTTGTGTTCAAAAGGATAATGCCACTGGGCGTAAGGCATGGACCCGGAGTCAAACCAGCAGTCGATCACCTCCGGAGTGCGGTGCATAATGCCCCCGCATTTGGGACACTTCAGGGCGATAGTATCGATCACCGGTTTGTGCAGGTTTATACACTCCTTGAATGACGAGAGAGCTTTGTCCGGAACTGCCAAACCGAGTAATTCCTCGATGCTGGAGACGGATTTCTTCTCCCCGCACTGGTCACAAATCCAGATGTTCAAAGGCGTCCCCCAGAATCTCTCTCGGGAAAGCGCCCAATCTACGTTATTCTCTAACCATTCCCCAAAACGCCCTGAGCGGATCTCCGGCGGATACCAATTGATTTTCTGGTTATCTTCTAAAAGCTTATCCTTGTAAGCGGTGGTCTTAATGAACCAGGATTGGCGCGCATAATAGATCAAAGGAGATTCACATCGCCAGCAGAAAGGATAAGTATGAAGATATTCCTCCTGTTTATACAACAGGCCTCTTTTCTTAAGGTCCTCAAGAATGCTTTTATCTGCGTCCTTGACAAAGAGACCCTTCCAGGGGGTCACCTCATTGGTGAACTTGCCCCTGGCATCCACGGGCTGAACCACCGGCAGCCCGTATTTTTGTCCCACTTCGTAGTCGTCTGCTCCGAAGGCGGGAGCAGTGTGGACGATGCCGGTTCCCTCCTCCACGCTGACAAAATCCGCCAGGATCACATAAAATCCCTTTGATTTCTCGGTTTTCACAAAACTATAAAGCGGTTCGTACTCAAGCCTTTCCAACTCTTTCCCTTTGAATCGTTCTTTTATCTCATATTCCCCATCCAAGGCCTTATCTGCGAGCGCTTCAGCCAGGACCAAATCCTGGCCCTTATGTTCTACCCTGACATAGTCGATGTCCGCACCCACAGCCAAAGCCACGTTGGAAATCAGAGTCCAGGGAGTGGTGGTCCAGACCAGGAAGTAGGTGTTCGGCTGGTCAAGTAATTTCATCCTCACGTAGACTGACGGATCAGATACTTCCTTATAACCTTGTGCCACCTCATGGCTGGAGAGTGCGGTTCCGCATCTGGGACAATAAGGGACGATTCTATGTCCCTGATAGATTAACCCTTTCTCCCAGAATTGAGATAAAATCCACCAGACCGATTCTATGTATTCATTGGAACAGGTGATATAAGCTTTGTCCAGATCCAGCCAGTAGCCGATTCTTGTGGTCAGATCGTCCCATTCCTTTTTGTATCTGAAAACGCTTTCGTGACATTGCTCACAGAACTTGTCAATACCGAGCTCCTCGATCTTGGCTTTGCCATCCAACTTCAGTTCCTTCTCCACCTCGATCTCCACCGGAAGCCCGTGTGTATCCCAACCCGCTTTTCTCTCCACCCTAAACCCTTGCATGGTCTTGTATCGACAGACCAAGTCCTTGATGGTGCGGGAGATCACATGATGGATGCCAGGCCTGCCGTTGGCCGTGGGAGGTCCTTCGAAAAAGATGAAGTTGGGAGAGCCTTCTCTTATCTGGATGCTTTTATGGAAAATATCCTCTTTATCCCAGAAGGAGAGTATCCTTTTCTCCATTTCCGGGTAATTGAAATCTTCTTTGATCTCTTTAAACATCAGCGAATTCTTCACCTTTCGTGTTAGAATCTACCAAGAATTCAAATGTCGAACATCGCGTAGGCCCAGATGGACAAGCCAAGCCATGAAGGCTTGGCTACGCGTAACAAACTTACCTAAACTTTCATTTCCTCCACCGCCGCTGTCATGATCTTTTTCAAAACCGGTTCGGATTTTGCCGCTGTCCTCAGTATTTCTGCCAAGTTGCACGGCTTCAATGCGTCCGGCAATCCCATATCGGTAACCAAGGAAAATCCTAAGACTTTCATATCCTGATGCCTGGCCACGATAACCTCCGGAACGGTCGACATGCCGACCACATCTGCCCCAATCGTGCGCAAGAATCTGTATTCGGCGGCGGTCTCCAGGTTCGGACCCGCCACAGCTACATAAATCCCTTTTTGCAGCCTGATACCCAAATTCAAAGCTACATTCTCGGCTACGGATACCAACTCCGGATCATAGCAAGCACACATGTCCGGAAATCTGGGACCCAGGCTTTCGTCGTTGGGGCCAAACAAGGGATTTGAACCCAACAAATTTATGTGATCCGTGATGGCCATTATGTCTCCGGCCCTAAACAGCGGATTCAATCCTCCGCAAGCGTTGGAGACTACCAAGACCTTCGCCCCCAAAGCCTTCATCACCCTCACCGGAAAGGTGACCTGCTTCAAATCGTAACCTTCATAATAATGGAACCGTCCCTGCATGGCAACCACTTTTTTCCCGGAAAGCTCGCCGAAGATCAGCCAGCCCGCGTGACTTTCCACGGTCGAAACCGGAAAGAATGGTATCTCTCTATAAGATATCTTCGCCTCCACCTTGATCCCCTCAGCCAAAGAGCCCAATCCGGTCCCAAGGATTATCCCAATCTGGGGGACGAATTTTGTCTGCCCTGCAATGAACTCCGTCGCCTGCTTGATTGCCCCTTTAAGATCAGCCGTTTCTGCAGCATTTTCCATTCTTAGACCCTCATTTTTCCGGTACCTTGTCCGAATTTATGCTTCCCACCTAAGAACCTTCTTCTTGCTCAAGCTCGTCTGCAGTGCCAGGTTCTCCTTTGTACGGTTCGTCTTCCTTTTCCATTGATTCCAGAATCTTCAGCTGGGTACCCAGAATCGATTTCAGCCTTAATATGTAAGACTTTTTTGAATTTTTGAGCTCGATTATCTGCTTTCTTAAGTCCGAAAGCACCGCATGCGTCTCTTCCAGCATTCTTTCGCTTTTGATCCTGGCTTCCCTGAGCCGAAGCTCTGCCTCCTTTTCTGCATTCTTTTTGACCTCCTCGGCAGACTCTCTGGCGCTTAAAAGGAGTTCCTGGATGACTCTCTCCACGTCCTTATGAGTGCCCGCCTTCGACTCGAACTCGAGGAGCCTTTCCTTGATGCGGTTATTCTCCTTGCCTAACTCGTCTAAGTCTCCCGCTACTAAGTTCAGGAATGCATCGACCTCCGCTTTGTCATATCCTCGGAGGCTTTTGTTGAAATTCTGATTCTTGATATCTGCCGGGGTAATCTTCAAGTTCTTCCTCCTTTGAGCCAATGAGCCAATTCAAAGCGCAGAATCTCGAACTCTGTCACTTAGCAAAAACAAACCTGAAAGCGCCTTGAGGCGACCGATCCTGAGATCAGTTGGTTTTCAATCTATTATCGGCAACAAACTTAGGAGTTTATCCTCCGAGAGAGCGATTATCGTAAACTCGCGCTCAGGTCATAAAGACTTGACACCACAAAATACTGAACAAACATCAAGGCAAAGATAGCGATGATGGGCGACAAATCCAGGCCCACACCGCTTAACGGCAAAAACCTTCTTATTCGATGAAGCACCGGTTCGGTGACTCTGATCAAAAATGTCACTCCTGGACTATAAGGATTGGGATTAAACCATGATAACACACTCCTTACGATAATTATTATTATGTACAAACTAATCCCCAGGTCCAGTATTTTTGCGATGGCAAAGACCATATTTCCCAGCAAAGCCTCTTTCTCCCAACTTGAAAAATCAGTTCCTGGCGCCGAAGATTCCGGTCCCCACCCTGACCATATTGGATCCCTCCTGGATGGCTACCTCGAAATCGCTGGTCATCCCCATGGAAAGATAGGTCATTTCAGCATTGGGAAGGCTCTCCGATTTCACTTGGTCAAATATGGCCTTCAGCTTCTTGAAACAGGGACGCGTATCCTCCGGATCGTCCGAAAAGAGCCCGATGGTCATTAAACCTTTTATTCTGATCCCTTCCAGATCTGAGATCGACTCGATTAAAGGCATAACCTGGTGAGGCTCGATCCCGAATTTGGTCTCCTCTCCGGAAGTATTCACCTCGACCAAAACCGGCATCACTTTGCCCATCTGAGAAGCCCTTCCGGATATCTCCTCTGCTATCCGCTGACTGTCGACCGATTGTACGAAATCAAACAGCTCTACTGCCTTTTTGGCCTTATTGGTCTGCAGGTGTCCGACCAGGTGTTTTTCCACCTCTTCGGTGACCTGAGCGAATTTCGATTCAGCCTCCTGCACCCTGTTTTCACCGATTATTTGAATGCCGCAGTTAATCGCCTCTTTTATCCTTGCCGGTTCCACCGTTTTGGTCACCGCCACCAGTGTTATATGCTCTTTCCCTCTGCCTATCTTTTCTGCGGCTTTTTCTATGCGAGACCAGACGTCTTTTATGTTTTCTTCTATACTTCTCATATTGACAGCCTTATAAAATATCAGCATCGCCCCAAAAAAGCAACTGTTTTTTCGTTGACCACCTAAGATGATAAAAAAAGGGAGCCCCGAAAACTCGGGACTCCCTAAGCTCCCTCAGATTTTTTTCCTGATGTTTTACTTCATCAGGACCATCTTCGCAGTTGCTTTGTTCGGTCCTGCGTTCACCTTGAAGAAGTAAACACCACTGGAGACGCTGCTGCCAGCATTGTCCTTACCATCCCAGGTGATCAGGTTCAAACCAGCAACTCCCATACCATCATAGCTTCTCACCAGCTGTCCGGCTACGTTATAGACGTTCAGGCTATAAGCGGTAGCGTTCGGCAAGGTGAAGCTTAGGTTGGTGTACGGATTGAACGGGTTGGGATAGGCAGGATGCAGAGCAAACGCCGACGGTGCAACCTTGACGGTGACGGTGGTCTCAAGATCACGACCCTCACGATCAACAGCCGTAACCGAGACAATCTCGGCACCGGCAAAGGTCATCACGTCAGAGATCCCTGCTTCGATGCTATTGCCCTCGCTGCTCCACACCAAGACCTTGCTCTCATGGGCCAAAAGCTCCATGTCGGCAAGCACGCTCGGTGTGACAGCACCGTCAAACTCAAACAGAAGTCCGCCAATCTCGGATGCACACTCAACCGAAATCCGACCATCCGAAACGATCACATTGGCAACGTCTGCAGACGGGCCAAGCTTCGCCCACCAACCGACGGCCGAATAAGCGGCAGTAACATCACCCTGAATCACCCGAATCAGGTAGATTAAGTCAGCCAGCATCAGGGTTCGACCATCGGCGTTTACGTCCGTTGCACAAATCTGTGCCTCAGGATGAATCGTAAATACGCCTACACCCTCCACAAAGTAGCGAGCGAACAAAACCGCATCTGCGGTCTCGTAGGAGATTACGTTAAGGTCAACATCACCACGCACGCAAAGAACCCAACAGTCCGTACAGATATGAACGCCGCCGTCCACAAAATCCAGAATCGTGTGGATGTCGGCACCGTCGGGGCAGACACCAGGACTATACTGCAGCGGATTACTACTGACGTACAACTGGCTGCCGTCATAGCTCCACATGGTGTTCTCCACACAATCCCAGTCTTCGATAATAAACGTTGAGTCCGGATCTAACCTATGCTCCCACTCGAAGATGACTCGAAGCGTTAGATCCATTAGGTTCAAATTGTGGGCTACCTGGAACTTCAACCAGACCAAAGTGGCACCAACCTCCTCGTACCCATCACCGGTGGAATCAACAGCCCAATACGTGGAACAGGCGGGATCGGTCAGGTGCTCAGTGGTCAAACAGTATCCTCTGCGAAGATCACCGTCCGGCATCTCTGCCTGACCGCAGAGCAGGATTTTATACTTGCAACAGTCACACAGCGGGCAGGGAAACACACCATAAGAGAAATGCTCCCAACTCCAAAATGTGGAATCTCCCGAAGGAGTTCCCGTCTCCCACACCCGGTTCTCCAAAAGGGCTCCTCTCATGGCGCCGTAAAAGGTCAGCGCGAGGTAATCGAACTCGACCTCCAACTGAAACCCACCAACGCCAAGCTCCGGCTCGAACTCACTTAGAATGACCGGAATCTCAAAGAAGAAACCCGGATCGATGCCGTACCAGCCGTCACACCGGTCGGGCACCACAATCTCGCCCTCATAATCCCCCTGGCCAAAGCCGAAACGCTCATAGGCCTTGTGAGGAATGATTACCTCCGGATTCCCCGAATCCGCCGATGCCACCATTGGCAGGATTGCGAAAGCCAACAAAACGGGAACGAATAAAACGGTCTTTTTCATCGCCTTTTCCTCTTCTGCATAATAGTCCCAAAAGGCTTGATCCACCGTAGAAAGTGACTTTTTCCGTATCGAGACAGCTAGATTTCTATATTCCTAATATACAACGCAAGGCCTTACTTGTCAAGCCTTTCTTTCAATTGCCTTCAGGAAAAGACTCTGGCCAACTCGAATTCCTATCTCCTTTTCCGTACATGTCTCAATCTCACGCCGAACACCAACGTATGATGAGCCAACCGGTCGATCTATGCATTTGAAGCGGCATGCGCAAAGAACCGCGCATCAAATGAATAAAAAAAGGGAGCCCCGACAAATCGGGACTCCCTTAGCTCCCCTCAGATTTCTTTCCCGATGTTTTACTTCATCAGGACCATCTTCGCAGTTGCTTTGTTCGGTCCTGCGTTCACCTTGAAGAAGTAAACACCGCTGGAGACGCTGCTGCCAGCATTGTCCT
>CAZPOP010000005.1:0-135975 GCA_964588305.1 uncultured Ignavibacteria bacterium | reverse complement strand
TGCCTCCATGACGAAAATCTGCGGGGGTGATTCTTTCATGGAACTGAATACAATCCTAGAGCCATCCGGCGAGAATTTGGGATTACGATCATCTTTTTCATCGAAAGTGAGCCTTTTAGCATTTCGGCCATTTTTATCCATAACGAAGAGCTCTGGAGCTCCAACACCTACATATCTAAGATGAACAATTCTTTCACCGTCCGGTGACCAATTTGGTTGTCTCCATTCCCGAATTCCATGCTGGCTTATATCTTGTTTGTCAGTCCCGTCAGCATTCATAATCCAAATTACCTTGGCTCCTTTTGGATCATCAAAGTCTGAATCATAAGCGATTTTTTTCCCATCTAGGGACCAATCTGGGAAGAAATTTCTTCCTTCAAAAGTCAGCTGTGTTAAATTATCTCCGTTTAGCTTGATGGTGTATATCTGTGCATTCATAACGAAGACAAGTTTTGGCTCAACTGGATTCCAATCCGGTAGATCCCCATTCTGTAAGAACATTCTTTTATTTGTTCCATTGGGACTGATAAACCAGATACCTCTTTTAGTCGGATCACCATCACTCCCCCCATTAGGTCTAACTTTTGTGATCCCACTATACCAATAGGCTATGGTCTTCCCATCTGGTGACCAGGCAGGAGCATCACAGATTATGGGATATGCTGGTGAGGGGGGCTTAACCCCATCTGTGGATTTCTTTGAGCAGCTAAATAAGGCCGCCAAAATTAATAATAAGTACCCAAAACGCTTAAAAAACGAAAACATGTCTTGTCATTCCTCAAAAGTTAACTGCCTTTTGTCAGAGCCATCTGCGTTCATGATAAACAGTCTTCCATATTGTTGCCTTACATCGGTATAGAGAATGTATTTACTGTCATGAGGCCAAGTTGGATACTCCGCGCCTGTAGTTGTTAATTGTTTTAAGTCACTTCCATCTGAGTTCATAACAAAAATCTGTGGAGGTGACGCTTTCATAGAACCAAATACAATCTTAGAGCCATCAGGAGACCACTGAGGATAACGGCTGTCTCCATTAATGTAAGTCAAGCGCTCAGGATTTGCTCCATTGGTATCAGCGACCCAAATGTCGTTTCCAAACCCAACATAAGAGAAATGCCTCATGTCTGGTGACCAATCCGGATCACTCATAAATCCGATCCATCTTTTGTTACTTCCATCAGAATCCATAATCCACATTCCAGTCCCCGGCTCAGATCGGGTATAGACTATTTTTTCCCCATCAGGTGACCAGTCCGGCTTGTGATTACTTCCTTCAAAGATCAGTTGGGTTAAACTATCCCCATTGACTTTTATCTTGTAGATCAGTGCATAATTGGAGAATACTATCCACTCTCCATCCGGTGACCAGTCGGGGCTGTAGACCTTTGCTCCTTCGAAAAATAGCCGCCTGTTCCTTCCATCTAAGTCAACAAAATAGAGCCCTGCTGGAATTTGTGTTTCCGGATTACCCCCAGATATGAATGCAATAGTCTTGCCATCCGGTGACCAAACCGCCTCAAAGTCTGAACATCTATACATAAATGGTGGGGGCTTTTCCATATCTGTCGATTTCTTGGAACAGGTGAATAAAGCTAAAACAACTAGCAAGTAGCTAAAATCTTTGAGAAGCGTAAACATAGCTTATTCCTCCTCAAAAGTTAACTGCCCTTTCCTAGAGCCATCTGCATTCATGACAAACAAACTGCCGTATTCTTTTCTCACATCGGTATAGATAATATGTTTACCGTCGGGAGACCAAGCAGGGCAATCTGCTCCTTCAGTAGTTAGTTGCTTTAGATTACTTCCATCTGCGTTCATAACGAAAATCTGAGGAGGTGATTCTTTCATGGAACTGAACACAATCCTGGAGCCATCTGGAGACCACTTCGGGTATTTGGTGATAGAATTTAAGAAAGTCAATCTTTTAGCGTTTACACCATCTGTGTCTGCGACCCATATTTCAGCTGCAGGCCCAACATAAACGATTTGCAATGGATCTATTCTCCAATCCGGATAGTCACCATCGATTATTCTTCTTCTATCAGTGCCATCGAAATTCATGATCCATGTCCCACCCAATTCTCCGATGCGAATTATATAAGCAATCTTTTTACCATTAGGAGACCACTTTGGATAGTGACATCTTCCATCTTCTAAAGTTGTGAGTTGAGTTAAGCTATCGCCATTGACTTTTATTTTGTAAATCTGAGCATAGTTAGAAAATCCTATCCACTCCCCTTCCGGTGACCAATCCGGGCTGTAAACCTTTGCTCCCCGAAAAAACAGGCGCCTATTGCTACCATCTGAATCTATAAAATAGAGTCCTGCTGGAATTTCTTTTTCCGGATTACCACCAGATATGAAAGCGATGGTTTTCCCATCCGGTGACCAGGCCGCCTCAAAATCTGAATACCTTGACCAAAAAGGTGGAGGCTCTTCCCCATCACCATCTGTGGATTTCTTTGAGCAGCTAAACAAAAGCAATATGATCAATAAATACAGGAACTGTCTAAAAATAGGAATCATGATTTGGTTTCCACTATTCTACATTAAGAATTATCTAATAGGCGAGTTTTTTCAACTCCCGCCGTTTTCCTCCCAAGGATGTTTTACCATTATTTCGTGCTCACCGAAGGCTGAAAGCTTTTTTACTCTTTGCCTGGTGAAAAGCTCTTCAGCCTTCTCTTTATCTATTTACCACCCATCAAAAGTTAATTGTTTTTTGTTGCTTCCATCAGCGTCCATCATCCAGAGTTGCCCGTGTTTTGAGCTATATTTATTCGAATCCCTAACATAGACGATCTTGTTTCCTTCTGGTGACCAAGCAGGAAAAGTCGCCCCCTTTGTGGTCAATTGTTTCAGATTACTCCCATCTGCCTCCATGACGAAAATCTGCGGGGGTGATTCTTTCATGGAACTGAATACAATCTTGGAGGCGTCAGAAGACCACTGAGGATAACGGCTGTCTCCACCCAGAAAACTCAGTTGTTTAGCGTTTGCTCCATTTGTGTCGGCAATCCAGATTTCAGCTTTTGAGCCTGAAAATACCAAATGTGAAGCATCAGGCGCCCAATCAGGCATATAGCCCAAACCTAAATGTCTCTTTGAATGGCCCCATGAATCAATGATCCAAATACCTGCCGATTCGGCCGGAGTGCTCGCACTATACGCTATTTTTCCCCCATCTGGTGACCAATCTGGGAAGAAGTCTCTTCCTTCAAAAGTCAATTGGGTTAAGCTATCACCGTTTAGCTTGATGGTGTATATTTGTGCATTCATTACAAAGACCAGTTTTGGCTCCACTGGATTCCAATCTGGTAGGTCCCCACCCCACAAGAACAGCCTTTTATTTGTTCCATCCGGACTGATAAACCAAACTCCTCTCAAGTTCAGATCAACGGTATATCTCCCACTTTCATATACTTTGATGGTGCCATTGTAATAGTAGGCTATGGTCTTCCCATCTGGTGACCAGGCAGGAGCATCACAGATTATGGGATATGCTGGTGAGGGGGGCTTAACCCCATCTGTGGATTTCTTTGAGCAGCTAAATAAGGCCGCCAAAATTAATAATAAGTACCCAAAACGCTTAAAAAACGAAAACATGTCTTGTCATTCCTCAAAAGTTAACTGCCTTTTGTCAGAGCCATCTGCGTTCATGATAAACAACCTGCCGTATTCTTGTCTCACATCGGTATAGACGATGTATTTACCATCAGGCGACCAATGCAGGTCTGCCCCAGTGCCAATCTCGACCATCTCAAAAGACTGGGCATAAACAAGACTGCAAGAAATAAAGAAGATCATCACTAACCACAAGATTTGATTTTTGATTCTCATCTTACTTCTTCCTTGGTTATTTGGTTTAGAATTTTTGGAACTTTTCAATATTTATAATAATATAATCATCTCCTTGTCAAAGACCAAGATGGTTTCTGCCCGCGTTACAGGCACTCATGTTTTTCAATACTAATCCAATTATAGACCCTGTCAATTTTTGTCAACGGTGAAATATTCTGGAATCGGGGAAAGGGCTGATACGCGGGCTGACCACAATCGTGCATCTTCAAGACACTGCGCCTGTTAGCTCCAGGAACAAAACGCACACTTACCCTACGCCTTGCGGCGAGGCCTATGGAGGTCCGTTGGACAAAATCCCTATCCATGCCTCATTGCCCCGGGCCCCACTCGTTGGGGCAGCGCCACACCCTGTTCCCTATTGGTGTTCTTTGTCAACCTGGAAATGGAACACCCGCCACCTGCAGCGCTCAGTCTCCACTGTGCGAAAGAGCTTCGGCCATATTTTTTATATGCTGGGCAGATCAGCGCGAGAATCCCCGCTTCGTTTGCCGGGACATGGAGATGAGGTCACAGCAAGCCCTCACCTAAGAATTCCAGCCCGAACGGGAGGTTGGCCCTCAAGCAAGAGCTTTCCTGGGCGCACAGGCGGGCCAATTCGGTTTTTTGAAAATCTCCTTCCTAAATTGCTTGACACCCCAATAAAAACCTGTTTATTAGGTGTAAATCTGTGTTATGGGTTGGACAACAGTCAGAAGGACTTTGCTTTTGCGCGTGAAAACAATCGTTCCCTTTTTTGTTCTTATTCTTCTCTTGGGGTGTCAGAGTATGAGCGAACAAGATGTGACCAGGGTGGTGTTGGATAACGGAATGACGGTTTTGGTCAAAGAAACCCGTTCCGCCCCGGTGGTTGCCATCAACACCTGGGTGAATGTTGGCTATTTTAACGAGCCCGACAGTTTGACCGGTATATCGCATCTTCTGGAGCACATGTTTTTCAAGGGAACCAAGAAGAGAAAAGTGGGAGAGCTAAGAGACCAGACCAGAAATCTGGGAGGGTATCTCAACGGAGGAACCATTTACGAATATACTCATTACTACACCGTGATTCCCCAAAGGTTTGCAGAAGAAGGACTGGAGCTTCAATCCGATGCCCTGCTCAACTCGGTTATCGATTCGGCAGAGTTGGAGAAAGAGAAGAAGGTGGTGATCCAGGAGGTCAAAAGAAAGCTGGATCGTCCAGACGCTCTGGCCTGGGAGAAGCTGATGGAACTGGCCTTCCAGAAGCATCCCATCAGAAGATGGAGAATGGGAACAGAGGAACAGAACGCCAACTTCAGCAAGAAGGATTTGGAGAGCCATTACCTTGGTTTTTATCGACCCGACAACATCATCCTCTCCATCGTGGGAGACATCGAAACCGACGAGATTCTGAAGATGGTGGAGAAGTACTACGGCGATTTCGGAACGGAAGAGACGGAGAAGAGACCCGTTCCGACAGAGCCCGATCAAAGGGAATTCAGATATCTCCAGATGAAAGGAGACATCACCCAGACTTATCTTAAGATCGGATTCCATATCCCGGCAAAGCTGGATCAGGATTTCTTTGCTTTGGACGTGTTATCCCACATTTTGGGACACGGACGAAGCTCCCGGCTCAGTCAGGTTCTGAAGGAAAGGGAAAGACTGGTCAGTTCCATCGAATGTGAAGCTTTCGGTTTGAAAGACGTGGGCGTCCTCATGATCGAAGCAGAGCTTGAAGCAGGAGATCTTCTTGATGCGGAGGCTGCAATCTTCGGGGAGATCGAAAGGTTGAAGACCTCGGATGTCTCCGACTTCGAGCTGACCAAAGCCAAAAACGTCATAAAATTCTCACATCTCTCCTCCATTGAAACTGCTGCGGGTTACGCGGAGAATTTGGCCTTTTTCGAGTCGTATGGTGACTATCGGTTAGCCGACAAGTATCTGGAAAATGTGGAGAAGGTGACCAAGGAGGATATAAGGAGAGTGGTATCTTTATATTTGACTTTGGACCACGCAAGCCTGTTGGAATACAGGCCCAACCGGGACTTTGAGGAGAAGATAACAGGTACGCTGATAAGGGATGCAATTGAGGAAAGCCTGACCAAGGGAGTGGAGATGCTGGAAGGGGAGGAATTGGCGTTCGTTAGATCGGGAAAAAAGAAAGGTGGAATTCCCACTGCAAAAACGGCAGCCAGGAAAGAAAAACTCTCTTGCGGGGCGACTCTGGTCGCCAAAGAAAATCACCTCTTGCCCTTGGTCTCTCTGGGAATTTATTTTGAGGGAGGGCAGGTGTATGAAGACGAGGATAATTGTGGCATAACCCAGCTTACCTTAAGAACCAGTCTGAAAGGAACGCAAAGCAAAAGCGCGTATGAGATCTCCAATTTAATGGAGATGTTGGGAGGTTCCATTCAGCTGCAGACAAGCGCCGACTACTTCGGTTACGGAATGAGGCTTCTGTCCGAGAATCTGACCGACGGCTTGAGCATAGTTTCGGACGTGATTCAGAATCCAATCTTCGAGCAGCAGGAGTTGGAAAAGGAGAGAACTATCCTTTTGGCGGAGATCCAGAAGAACAAAGACAACATGAGAGATTATCCGGTCGATCTTTTCTACCGATCTATCTTTCTCCATCACCCCTATGGTTTGAACGGTTTGGGAGAACCCAAAGCCTTGAATGGATTAAGCCGGGAAGACGTGACAGGTTGGCATAATAGATTCGTCGTTGCCGACAATATGTTAATTGTGGCAGTAGGAGATTTTGATTCCCAGAGATTGAAAGAGGAACTGAACAGGGAGTTGGGTGATTTCGAGAAAGGTGTGATCCCGACTGCTCAGATAGCTGAGGCTAAGAAAGGCGACAGGGAAAGCATACTGGCAGAAGATCGAGCCAAGGCCCAGACTGCCCAGGCTTTGGGGTTTATCACCTGTCCCTATCAAGACGACGATCTTTATCCGCTTAAGGTCCTTCAGTCCGTGGCCTCGGGAACGGGAGGGAGATTCTTCCACGAACTCAGAGAGAAAAGGAGCTTAGCTTATAGCGTTTATGGGCATAACGATTCCTGGGGCAAGGCCGGAGTCTTTTACGCCTATATTGCCACCTCTCCCGAAAAAGAGAAGGCGGCAAGAGAAGGTCTATTGAAGGAATTCTCGAAGTTTAAGACCGCTTTGGTGGACGAGGATGAGCTTGAGACCGCCAAGAGATACATCGGCGGGATGTATCAGATATATCTGGAGACCAATTCTGCTCTGGTGAAACAATACGCCAAAGCCGAGCTCCTGGGCAGAGGAATGGAAGAGGTGGAGAAATATCCCGAAAAGATCAATCAGGTGACGGCAGAACAAGTAAGAGATGCTGCCGGCAAATATTTCGACAAAAAAAGGCTGGCTGCGGGAGTGATAAGGGGAGGAAGGTGAAGGGCTTTTGAGCTGTGGAGATTTTCCGTAGAAGAAAAGCGAACAAGAAACGGGCGCAGGTGAGAGCCTTTGCTCAAAGATAGCTCTGATGGATTGCCGTCGGGGCAGACTTGAGCTACCCTAGCGTCTGATTAATCTCGGAGAACGGAAAGAATCTGGAAAAGGAAAAAGAGGAAATGCGAGGCAACAAGAAAAAAGAGAACAAGAAAAATTGCAAAGGTCTGCCCACAGGCCTCATCTACCATCCGGATTACCTGAAGCACGACTCCGGTCAGAATCACCCGGAGAGCAGTGAGAGGCTTTCCCGGCTGGTGGAGCACCTGGAGAAAGGTGGGCTTCTGTCCAAACTCAAAAGGGTGGGGCCTTGTGTTCCCTCTATCAAATGGCTGGAGAAGGTGCACGCTCCCGAATACATCAAAATGGTGGAGGAGGTGTGTGAACGGGGGGGAGCCATGTTGGACCCGGATACCCGGGTGGGTCCAGAATCTTATGGCATAGCCTTGTTAGCCGCAGGAGGGGTGATGGCGGCGGTAGATGCGGTGATGGAGAAAAAGGTCAAAAATGCGTTCTGTGCCGTAAGACCTCCCGGACACCATGCGGAAAGAGATAAAGCTATGGGTTTTTGTATCTTCAACAATTTGGCTATTGCCTGCAGGTACGTGCAAAACAAGTACGGGATCAAAAAGGCTATGATCATAGACTGGGATGTACATCACGGCAACGGCACTCAAAAAATCTTTTGGACGGATCCGTCCGTATTTTACATCAGCGTGCATCAATTCCCTTTCTATCCTGGTTCCGGAGGCGAAAACGAGGTGGGGGAGGGGGAGGGCGAGGGGTTTACCTTCAATCTGCCCATGTATGCGGGAAGCGGTGACGTGGAGTATATCGAGGCTTTCGAGAACATACTTTATCCGTTGGCTCGCAAATACGATCCGGATTTCCTCTTCATCTCCGCGGGTTTTGACGGCCATAAGGATGATCCCTTGGCCCAAATCGATCTCTCCGAGGTGGGGTACAGCAGGATGACCCAGGTGGTTACCAGATTGGCAGCCGAGTGCTGTGAGGACCGGCTGGTCTCGGTCTTGGAAGGAGGCTACAATCCTCTATCCACGGCTTCCTCGGTAGAAGAGCATATTCTGGTTTTGATGAACAAAAAGGATCAAGAAGCTGTCTGAAAATGACAAATGAAATTCCAGACCCAGAAAGCCTGCTCTGCCGATCCCTCCTTCATCGTAAAAGAGAATTTTTGACCGTATGAAATTCGCCCGTTTCCTGCATAATGCAACGACTTCTTATGGAATAGTTGACCAAAGGATCTATCCCATCACCGGGGACTTTTTCGGTGAGTTCCAAATTAGTCAGGAGGGCTATGAGCCGGATAAGGTAAGACTTCTGGCTCCCTGCCAGCCGTCCAAAATAATCCTGGTGGGACTGAATTATATAGATCACGTAAAAGAGAGCCAGTCTGCCAAGGCAGTGCCGGAGGAGCCGGTTCTTTTTATGAAGCCCTCGACCTCGGTTATCGGGCCGGAGGAGGTCATTTCCTATCCCGATGGTGTGAAAAGGCTGGATTTTGAAGCGGAGCTGGCAGTGGTGATCAAGGACAGATGCAAGAACCTTACACCCTCCTCGGTTTCGGACCATATCTTAGGATTTACCTGTTTAAACGACGTTACGGCCCGGGATCTTCAGAAGAAGGACGTGCAATGGACCAGGGCCAAATCTTTTGACAGCTTCTGCCCCCTGGGACCGGTCATAGTCGAAAAGATCGATCTGGACAATACCAGGATTGAATCTTACGTGAACGGCAAGCCGCGTCAATCGTCCAACACCAACCAGATGATATTCAGTGTGGAAAGAATTGTCAGTTTGGTATCCCAGGTTATGACCCTGCTCCCCGGAGACGTGATCTCTACCGGGACGCCCGCAGGAGTGGGACCGATGAAGCCGGGGGATACGGTTGAGGTGTCTATCGAAAACATCGGGACTCTGAAGAATTATGTGAAGAAGGTTTGATCCGTAGAATGCAGCCTTTCTCTTACAGATAGAGATTTTCACACCGCCTGATTCCCGGAATACTTTTTCACTAGTCACAGGCAGAGCCTTACCGCCCAGCCTCACTGTCAACGAATAAGTGGCGACGGGATGAAATCGAAAAGCCAGTTCAGAAGTTCCCTCGGGTTGGTCAAGTCAAATTCCACGAAAAGATCACGGATCCACTGTTGCACGACTATTCTGACGGTTTTCTCCTTGTTTCTTCTTTCGTTTTCTTACTCCTTTTCTTCCGAAGATCACGCCCCTTGGATCGCCTCTTATGATATAAAAGTCAAGCTGGACACAGAGAACAAGAAGCTTCTTGGCCAGGAGATTTTGACCTTCAAGAATACCTCTGAAAAAAGTGTGGATACCCTCTTTCTCCATCTTTATCCCAATGCCTTCGAAAGCGACACCACCACGTTTATGAAGGAATCTCTCTTCCCTGACAGAGTCAAGACCAAAGAAGAACACCGGGGTTATATGGAAATCAACAGAATCGGCTTAGCTTCCGGGCATGATCTGACCGGTGAGAGGATCATCGATGAGACCATAATGAAGGTGCCGCTCCCTGAGCCATTGTCTCCGGGAAACACGATAAGGTTGGAAATCGGTTTTGTGGTGAAACTTCCCCAACTCCTGGTCCGGATGGGCCATTCCGGCAACAATTTTGTGATAGGTCAATGGTTCCCGAAGATGGCCGTTTT
Source organism: uncultured Ignavibacteria bacterium (assembly GCA_964588305.1). Taxonomy (GTDB): domain Bacteria; phylum Zixibacteria; class MSB-5A5; order MSB-5A5; family SM1-73; genus SM1-73. The sequence goes on along the minus strand of CAZPOP010000005.1, from coordinate 125,992 downwards.
GGAACAGGACGGACGCTGGAATGTCCACCAGTACCATGCCCAATCCGAATTCTTCGCCGACTTCGGAGTCTATGATGTTTCCATCACTCTTCCTTTGGAGTATGTGGTGGGTGCCACCGGATATCTGCAGGAAGAGAGAATAAACGTCGATTCCACGAAGACGTTGATCTATCATGCCGAGGATGTACACGATTTTGCCTGGGCAGCAGATCCCGATTATCTTACCGCCAAAAGAACGGTGGATGGAATAGAAGTGGTCTTCCTCTGCCAGCCTGAGCACGAGAAAAAAGTGAAAAGGGTTTTGGATGCCGCCGAATTCTGTCTGAAATATTATAATTCTGCTTTTGGAGATTATCATTATAAGAAATTGGTGATGGCAGATGCCCGCCTGGGTTACGGCGGTGGAGCCATGGAATATCCCATGTTTATCACAATTTGGCCGTCCAGGCTATCTACCAGTAGAGTAAGAGTGGATGAGATGGTGATCTTTCACGAGATCGCTCACCAATGGTGGTATGGGATGGTAGCCACCAATGAATTCGAGGAAGCCTGGCTGGATGAAGGATTTGCGGTCTATTCCGAAAGGAAGACTTTGCAGGAAAGATTTGGCCCGGACGCCAATCTGGTTGATCTGTGGGGAATACGGATTGGAGAAAAAGATATGGCCAAGTTAGGCTACCTGCTGGATCCGCGAAGCGACATAACGGTGAAGAATTCGTGGGAGTTCCAGGATTTCTTAAGTTATCGGTCGAACGTTTATTATAAAGCCTCGCTCCTCCTTCAGACCTTGGAGAATCTGTTGGGTGAGGAAAAGATGAAAGAGTTTGTGAAGACATATTTCCGAAGATACAAATTCAAACATCCTAAAACGGAAGATCTTATCCGACTTGCCACCGAAATTAGCGGAGAAGACCTAAATCCATTCTTCTCTCAATTCCTTTTCGGAACCGGGGTTTGCGACTATCAGGTGGCGCGCATAGAGAGCAAACCTAAAGAAAAAGAGGGCCAACAGCAAATTTACGACACTGAGGTTCTGGTCAAAAGAACAGGAGAGGTGAAGATCCCCGTTGAGGTTTCAGTCGAGCTGGAGGATGGGGAAAAGATAGAAAGGATTTGGGACGGAAAAGAAGGATGGCACAGGTTAGTATTGGAAACCAAATCAGAGATAGAATGTGCCACAATTGACCCGGAAAACAAGATAGCTTTGGACATCAACGTGAACAATAATAGCCTGACCAAGAAATCCCAGGATTCGGCCATCTTCAGACTTTGCAGTCAATATTTTTTCTGGATGGAAAGCTTCGTTCAAGTGATGACCTCTTTTTGAAACACATGAGTGCTTAACCTTGGTTTGGAGAGAACAAAAACCCAAAAATAAGGAGGCCGACGGTGAAGAAAAGTGATCCTAAAGGAGCTTATGAAAGACTTTTGAGTCTAAACAGAGAAGCATCCCTTCTGAGGTCGAGCATGGCCGTCTTGGAATGGGACGAAAAGACCTATCTTCCCAAAGGAGGTTCGGAACACCGCGCCAATCAACTGGCGCTTCTCGCTGGCATGGTGCACGATAAGGCCACCAGTCCGGAAATCGGCGATCTTCTCAAAGGACTGGAAGGAAGTTCCTACTCAAGCGGGGAAGATTCTTTTGAAGCGGCGAACGCCCGGGAAATCAAACACTTCTACGACAAGACGGTGAAGATTCCGAAATCTTTGGTGGAGGAGCTTACCCGTGTCACCTCCCTTGCCCACGCCGTCTGGGTAGAAGCACGCCAAAAATCAGATTTCTCCTTATTCTTACCATATCTGAAAAAGATCATCAAATTAAAGCACGATCAGGCCGAGGCGGTGGGATACGAGAAGGATCCTTACGATGCTTTGCTGGATGATTTTGAGCCGGGTGCGACAATAGCTAAAGTCTCCGAGGTCTTCACAAGATTTCGTCAAGAATTAGTCGAACTGGTGGCAGCCATCGTGGCTTCGGGAAAACGCCCGGATACCTCGATTCTGCAGGGGGACTATCCTGTCGACCGGCAGGAGAGTTTCGGCAAAGAGGCGGCTTTAGCGATAGGTTATGATTTTGAGAGGGGACGGCTGGACGTCACCGCTCATCCCTTTTGCATAGGCATAGGACCGGGAGACGTCCGCATCACCACCCGCTACAATCCCAAACATTTTGGACAAGCTTTTTTTGGCATACTGCACGAGGCCGGGCACGGCCTTTACGAACAGGGGTTGGATCCGGCGCGTTACGGCACGCCGGGAGGTGAAGCAGTATCACTGGGAATTCATGAATCCCAGTCGAGGATGTGCGAAAACCTGGTGGGACGCTCAAAATCTTTCTGGAAGCACTTCTTACCCCGGGCCCAACAGATTTATCCGGAGGCCTTAGGCAAGGTCAAGCTGGACGATTTCTATTTTGGCATAAACGAAGTCAAACCCTCACTTATCCGGGTCGAAGCTGACGAAGTAACCTACAACTTGCATATTCTTTTGCGTTTTGAAATCGAGCAAGCATTCTTCAAGGGGGATCTGAAGCCCGAGGACATTCCCGGCGTTTGGAATGAGAAGTTCAAGAATTACTTCACCATCACTCCGCCGGACGATGCCCAGGGTTGTCTTCAGGACGTGCACTGGAGTGCCGGATATATCGGTTATTTCCCCACCTATTCCTTGGGGAACTTGTATGCTTCGCAGTTTTTCAATCAGGCCAGACAGGATCTGGGCGATCTGGATAGCGTGTTTGCCAAAGGAGAATTCGCCGGCCTGAAAAACTGGCTGGGAAAAAACATCCATAAGAGAGGGCAGCGCTACCGCGCGGAAAAGTTGGTGGAAGTGGTGACCGGAAAGCCGTTGTCGCATCGTCCCCTGATGGATTATCTCAAGACCAAATATGGTGGATTGTATGGAGTGTAAGAAACGATTCTGTCTGAGGCTTCTGAAAAATCTGTTGAATGCTTTGCACTCTTGAAGAGAAAGAATATGGAGTGTTCACCTTTAGGTGAACTATACAAGAGCTCATGGTTTTTCTCAGACGAGTGCCCGTAGGGGAGAGGTCTCCGTAAGAAACATAGCTGCAGGGAGATGAGATTGCTTCGCCTTCGGCTCGCAAAGACATGAGATGACGTCGGTCATTGCGAGGAGCGGGAGCGACGAAGCAATCCCCTGGTTGGAGCGGGGGTTGTACCCTCGCTCCTATATGCGGACTGGGGTGGGGACGCCTGACCGGTTTGGTAAGACACTTATTCAACAGTCCATAAAACTTGACACTCCATAGAAACCTCAAAAGAAAAATAGTATCATGCTCGTCTTCGCGTCCTTCATAGAAGGGATCAAAAACGTCTGGGCAAACAAGTTCTTGGTCGGGATAATGTTTCTTTTCAAATTCATTTTCTCCCTGATCCTGCTGGCACCCCTTTATCTCATGTTCTCCGCCAGCTTCGGCGCGAACGCAAAAGCCTTGAGTTTTCTTAAGGGCTTCGATTTTTCTTTACTCATTGATTTTGTCTATCATTGGAGACAGACGCTGTCGATCTATTTCCTTATGTCTTTTCTGGTCTTTTTTTTGGCCGTTGTAGCCTTCATCTTTCTCTCTGGAGGCTTTTGGGGGATATTGAGAGACCAGTCAAAGGGAGATGAGGGCAATTCGAAGATCGAAAGATTCTTCGGCTACTGCGTGAAATACTTCTGGGGTATGTTCAAAATAGCGTTGCTCTTGATTCTCTTTTACCTGATTGCCTTCTTCTTGTTTCTATTCTTTGCGGCCATTTTCGATTCGGTGGCCGGAAAGGGAGATTGGTTTGAGGTCACCTCCTGGCGAGTGGTGATAAAGATCTCCGCTCTTGCATTTTTGTTTTTCCTGGTGAACATGATTGGAGATTATCTCAGGATATTCTACATCCAGAATTTCTTTGAACGGTTTTTTCCATCTGCAAAGAAGGCTCTTAGGTTTTTGTTGACAAATCTTTTCAAGACTCTAAGTTTATATTATCTTCTGAGCCTGGTTTTGACTGTGGCGATTTTGGCCTATGTGGGCATGAAGGAGCTTATGGAAGGGATACCCAAAACAAGTTTTTACGTACTGCTCGTTCTTTTGGTGCAGCAGACCTTAAGCCTTTTCCGGGCCTTTTACAGGCTGGTCTATTACTCTTCGCAGTTGGCTTTCGTTAATATAGTTCTGAATAAGGAGAAAGGATCGCCTTAGGTGGATTCAAAGTATCAACTTCAGAGCGCGTAGGCAAGCCTTTAGGGCTTGTCTGCAGGATCTTGAGACCAGCCCCGCCAAAGGCCGGGCTATGCCTTCTAAGCAGCAAGACGAAAAATAAAGAAGTTTAACCCAGAAACAGAAAGGAGCTAAAAATGGCTGGCAAGAATGAGGTAACTATCAGGTGGTTGGGGCATAGCTGTTTTCTCATATCACTCGATGATACTGTGAAGTTGATCACCGATCCGTTTGACCAAAGCGTGGGTTATCCCATGCCTGACGTGACAGCAGACGTATGTGTGGTCTCCCATGATCACTTTGATCACAACTGTGTTTCCGCGGTCAAGGGTAATCCTGAAGTGGTTAAGGGGAGCGGAGAGAAGAAGGCGGGGGGCGTCAGTTTCAAAGGAGTGGGCGCATTTCATGACGATAAACAAGGAAGCCTGAGAGGAGAGAACACCATCTTTCTGTGGGAGCTGGGGGGGATCAGATTTGCCCATATGGGAGATCTGGGAGTCGAGCTTTCGCCCGATCAGATAAACCAGATGGGATCGGTGGACGTGCTTTTTGTTCCAACCGGTGGATATTATACCATAGACGCACCCACAGCAGACAAGGTCGTGTCCGCCTTAAATCCCAGGGTAGTCATTCCCATGCACTACAAAACCGCGGTTATGGGATCGAACTTCCCCATCGCAGGAGTAGATGAATTTCTGCAGGGCAAAAAGGATGTGGTGAAGGTCGGCAGGAATTCTGTCACCTTCAAGAAGGAGACCTTACCTCAGAAGACCACCGTTTATGTGCTCGAATACAAATGAGGAAGTAGGTGATAGGTTCTGGGTTTAAGGTGAAAGCAAAGACCTCAAGCCAAATTGAGCGACATTTGGTGAATTAGAAATTCTCCTTTCCGTCAATCTCGAACCTTTGACCTTACACCTTACACCTATCACCTAACACCTATTCAGGAGAAACCATGCCCCTCAAATTAGAAGATATGAACTGGATGGAATTTAAGGAATTGGTGCCGGGAAAGATTGATACCGTGATTCTTCCCGTCGGAACCATTGAAGCGCACGGAGTGACGAATTTAGGTACCGATGTCAGCATCCCCGTCTTCATCGCAGAAAGGATTGCCGAGGATCTGAACGCTATAATTGCTCCGCCCATCTATTACGGAATAACCAGAACTTTATATTCCTATCCCGGGTCTCTTACCGTGACCTCACCGGTTTTTGAAAGCTATCTAACTGAGATAATGCTTTCCTTGGCAGACAAAGGATTCTCGCGGATTCTGGTGATCAATGGTCACGGAGGCCACATAGACGAGTTGAAAAGCGCGGCCATGAAGGTCCATCGGGAGAAGAAGGTGAAGGTGGTGGTGATTCACTGGTGGATTCTGTGTGAGGAGCTTACTCGGAAGTTCTTTGGAGAAACCGGAGGACATGCCGGTCTGGATGAAAACGCCGCAGTCTTGGCTATCGACAAAGATCTGGTCAAGAGGAGAAGGTACAAAAAAGAGATGGTCCATCTGCAGAAGGGCGGAATCTATTCTCTTCCGGCGCTGGGCTCCATTCTGATATACAAGGAAGGCGAAGGTTTTCCGGATTTTGATGTAAAAAAAGCCAGGATATACATGGAGAAGGTGGTCAAAAAGATAAAGGATGATGTCTTGGAGATTTTTGAAAAGTGGGAAAAATCGGAGTAGCGAGACTTGTCTTGCGTCAAAATGATTTGATAAGAAAGCCACGAGTGTCGAGTCTCGAAGTGACCGGCTTCGTTACGAGCCTCGACAACGACGTCCGAGCATCCAGCATTATTCAAAGAGGTGAACATGAATGTCTTTGAGGCAATTAAAACCAGAAGAAGCATCAGAAGTTACGATGACAGACCAATCGAAGATGAGAAGCTCTTAAGGGTTCTGGAGGCAGGCAGGCTTGCTCCCTCTGCGAAAAACCGTCAGGAGTGGAGATACGTGGTGGTCAAAGACCCGCAGCTAAGAAAGAAGCTGGCGGTGGCGGCGAATAATCAATATTTCATTGCCGAAGCGCCGGTGGTGATCGTGGGATGCGCCACTTTGGTCAATTACGTTCTATCCTGCGGCCAGCCTGCTTACACCATTGACGTCTCCATTTCCATGGATCATATGACCCTCCAGGCAGTAGAGGAGGGATTGGGAACCTGCTGGATCGGCTCCTTTAAAGAGGATGAGGTAAAGAAGCTTTTGAACATTCCTGAAGACATGAGGGTAGTCGAACTCTTGCCATTGGGTTATCCCAAATTCCATCCGGAGCCCAAGCCCAGATTGGAATTGAATGAAATCGTCTCCTATGATCGCTGGCAATAGCGAGGCCTAAGAGAAACTCTTGGCACCCAGGCCCCAAAGGACTTAAGGCGTAAGCCTTTTGAGAATCTTATCCCTCAGTGGTTTTCCACAGCTGTCAAGTGTCACCAAGGGCAAATTCTCTGGAGTGTCTGCCTTTAGGCAGACCTGCAATCCTCCAAGTAACCCCTTGCACAAAAAGTGACTGCCCGCGAACAATATTTGTGCGTCCATCTCAAATCGTACCTGATTTAAAGATTTAAGCAGCCGGACTTATTCCATTGTCGTGACGCCACTTACGCCCATCGAGGGTAGCTCTATTGTTACGGCATATCAGTTGCTGTGGTAGAGTCAGAGCACTTCACGGGTGATTGGAGTTCTGACTGGTCTCGCATAGAAGAATGAAGCTCGTGGATGGCAGGGGGAGCCATTTTGGCACTTGAGGCTGAAGATTGGTGGGAAGTTCATATTCGAAGCATCTTGCCTCCTCTTTTTGATTGACTAGTTATCATGAATTTGTTACATTGGACAAAAACTTAGGATTGATCGCCTGAAAAGAGGAGGGAGAGATGATTAAGAAAATAGGAGCGCTGATGGTGTTGAGCCTTCTAGCACTCAGCACCTTCGGTTTTGCTCAGGAAAGGCGAGAAGTGAAAAAGGTGCCGAAATTCTCGGCGCTTCAGCCGCGTAAATTGGTCGATTGCCCAACGGCTGGTCTTTTGCCCAGGGGAAGTTTTGATTTCGACATAACCATTTATGGAAACGGCGGGTTGATTACCACCATTGACGTGGGTTTGATGCACAGATTCATGATTGGAATGTCCTTCGGTGGAGAAAATGTCATCGGGGATGGAGAAGCGGATTGGAACCCGGGGATAGAGTTCTTGGCCAAGTATAGGCTGATCAACGAAAGTTACGTTCTCCCGGCAATTGCCATAGGGTTCGATTCTCAGGGGAGTGGAGCTTGGGATGATAGCTTGAATAGGTATGTATATAAATCTAAAGGTTTCTATGCGGTGACGAGCAAAAGCTATCTGGTGGCAGAAGTTCCGGTTGGCTTTCACTTCGGGGCAAACTACAGTCTGGAGAATGACGATGACGACAAGGATATACCGATATTCTTTGGAGCCGACATGCAGCCTACCGAGAATTTGGGTTTTTCAGCCGAATATGACCTGGCCACAAACGACGATGAATTTAAGGAGAGATACGGGCAGGGTTACGGTTATCTGAATGCAGCATTTCAGTGGATATTCTCCGACAAACTGCAGCTGGAGTTCCAGTTCAAGAATATTCTTCTTAATCGGGAGGACATATCTGCCTGGGGAAGGGAGTTCAGAATCATCTATTTTGAGAAGTTTTAGAGCGGAATTCTTTGACCCGAGAAAAGAGCCGATAATGTCAATTAGGCAATGTTTATTACGAAGTTCAGCGTAGATACTTTAGAATGGTATGAAAGCTTTGAAGCATTCCGTTTCATCGGTGGAATGTTTTTGGTCGAGCGAAATTGAATTCAGAGAGAAAACTGTTTAGTTAGTGAATACAAAAATGATTCTTGACCACAAGTTTTTGGCAAGGATGGTGTCATAAAAATAGATGGAGAGTTAATAAGGAAAGGAAGATGGTGACTCCGATTGAATCGTTGTCGTCCGTCGAGGAGATTTTGAGGAGATGAAGATTAAATTTGTGTGGTTGGCGGTTCTGCTCGTCTTGGTGGGGGTATTTGCCATCGGTTGTTACACCGTGCTGATGCATCCACAGGTGCAGGGGGAAGAGGAGGAAGCGATCGAGCATAGCGGCGCCTACTATCGGGAGCACTGCACCGACTGTCATGGGGATTACCATAGCTATCCTTACGGCTACTACTATGGATTCTATCCGGACTACTATTGGAGCAACCCGCGCTGGGGGCACTATTACGCTTATCCCTGGTGGTGGGATAGATATTGGTGGGATGATGATGACGATGCCGACTATGTTCCCGCCAGTGAAGAGAAGGCGGAAAGGCGCAGAGGTCTGGAACCTCCTTATGTCCCGGACACCAAGACTCCGGCATCTTTCATCAACGAGCCCGCATCAAGGATTGAACAGCAACCGGCCCAAATAAAGGGTGAGGCAAAACCCGAAGCTGCCAAGGAACAGATAAAAGAGGAAAAACCCAAGGACGAGAAAGCCCAGAAACGCAGAAAAAAATAGGCGGAAGCTCACTTACGTGCATTCAACGAGTCATTCACTTTGTTTCCTTGATGTTGACGTAGGTGTTGATTCGCCTGAGGTGATCTATATGACAGGAAGATCGCTTTTAACAATAGCAGTAGTCCTTTGCCTTACAGTGTTTTATTCTTTTGCCTCTAACGCGCAGGATCTGGGGGTGGTGGACGAGGCTACTGCAGGCAATTTTTTTGGAGTAGGAGCAAGAGCCATGGGTATGGGTGGAGCACACATTGCCGTGGCCAATGATGCTACCGCTTTGGTGTATAATCCGGCAGGATTAGCCAGGATGAAAAGGATTGAGCTCTCAGGTGCTCTCACCCACGAAAGGTTGAACAACGAAACTGGTCCCCCGTACGGAATTCGTCCTGCGGTGGGAAATCCCCGGACCGCCACCGGTGACGGTCAGATCCAGTCCAACACGCGGTTGGGCTCAGGGGCAATCGTCTTACCGGTTCCCACCTATCGAGGAAGTCTGGTCTTTGCCTTGGGAGTCAACCGGGTTAAAAGCTTTGACAAAACCATGAGGTTTTCGCGGAAAGATGGTTCTTACGGCATCGAGTCCGAATCGGGCGGAATCTATCTCTGGTCTCTTGGCGGAGCCGTAGATATCTCACCCAACGTCTCGGTAGGTGCAGCATTGAACTTCTGGGACGGAACTGACAATTACTCCTGGCTGTATGAAGATTGGTATGAAGATGACGACCTGACCTTTAAATATAAGTATGACGATACCATTAAGGATCGGTACTCCGGCTTCAACGCCAAATTTGGAGTAAGAGTTCAACCTAACAAATTCTTGATCATAGGGGGAACCATAGATTCGCCGGTCACCTATACCATAGACGAGGACTACACCCAGAAAACCGATACAATATTCTATGAGCCGGAGGACTATTGGGTTCGGGATCGCTATTCCGATAAGGCCGAGTACAAAATCTCGCTGCCTTTCTCGCTGGGACTAGGAGTTGGCCTGAATTTCGGTAATCTCCTCTTAGCTAGCGATGTTCATTACACCGACTGGACTCAGATGGAGTACAAAAGATTATGGGATATGGCAGAGGCCAATCGAAACATCAAGGACAGTTACACCGATGCCCTCAGGTGGCATGTGGGGGCGGAATATCTTTTCCCTGCGATCGGAACCACGTTAAGAGCCGGATATTACCAGAACCCACTCCCCTATCAATCCATGTGGATTAAGGAAGACAGGGATTATTTTACCGGAGGGATCGGATTCTTGGTAGATCAGGTGATGACTGTGGATCTGGCCTGGGTCTATGGGAGCTGGGAATTAAACGATTTCGATACCGAGATTGCCGAGAAATACACCACCAATCAAATCCTCCTGACCACCGCATATCATTTCTAACATCAACCATTCGAGCGAAACGTACTCCGGTTTGCTTCTGCATAATCGGTCACGACTAATGTAAGCGCGTTTGTTAGTCATAAGAAATTTCGCTCTCTCCCCTGGGGTGTACCGTACCTGCATGTTGAAAAACCCGAACCGGAGTGCACCAGCTTGCTGGTGCGATTCTTCCGCTCTTGGGGGATGTTATCATCCCCCCCAAGTTGTTCATGAGCTTAGGGGTTACAGGCTGAGGATAAAAAGGAGTGCAAAAACTTGTTTTTGCTTGCAGTCCATATGGATTGCACTCCAAAACTGGCCCAACATTTTAGTTTCTAAATATTTCTGTTGCGTCAGGTCCTCCAGACCTTACACACACACTGTCAGGAGAAGCTCCTGACAGAAAAAAAACATCTGTAGTTCACCTCTTCTTACAAATGAGAAATTCAAAACTACGGTCAAGCTGAAGCTTGACACTCCAAGTTCCCTCAATGTCGGTTGACAAAACCCCTTTATTTGTTTTATTTGGGCAAGGATAAATTGAACCGTTTTCTCACAGGTGCCTTCTTAAGAGATGATCGAATTATTGAAATTAAGCTCAGTCCTCTTTCTTCTGATCTTTTTGATCAAGAAGAAAGTCCCGGTGGGAATTTCGCTTTTCTGCGGAGGGATCCTTGTGGGGATTCTCTTCGGAATGCCTCTTTCCGGAATGCTGAGAGAAGCCCTCTCCGCGGCAGTGGATGCGGAGACCCTGCATCTTCTGGTCTTGGTGATCTTAATCGTTTTCTTCGGCAATTTGTTAAGGTTGATCGAAAACTTGAGAGATCTGAGAATCGCCTTGGAAAGCCTGGTTGCGAACACGAAGTTGGTGCTGATGGTGCTTCCTGCAGTTATCGGGCTTTTGCCTATGCCTGGGGGAGCGCTTGTATCAGCTCCCATGGTGGAGGAGGTGGGAGCGAAGAGAGGTCTTTCGCCGGAGATCAAGACCGCCATGAACTACTGGTTCAGGCACGTGTGGGAATACTGTTTTCCCCTGTACCCCGGAATAGTCCTTTCAGCGGCACTTTTGGGGGTGGGGCTCTGGAGAATCGCGGCGGCCCAGATCGTTTTGACCTTTGCTATGATTCTTTTGGGCCTCCTCTTCTGTACCAGAAAAGTCAAACTGGCGGGAAACCATGCAGAACCTCAAGAGGAACAGAACAAGCCCTTTTTGCTCTTGGTCAAAAGCATCTGGCCGGTCTTGTTGGTGGTGATCCTGAATCTCCTGTTGAAAGTTGACCTGGTGATAGCCTTAGGCTTGGTCATAGTACTCTTGGTTTTCTCAAAGAGAGTGAGATCTAGAGATATCCTGAGGATGGTGAAGCAAACGGTAACCTTTGACGTGGTGGCTCTGATCTTGGGGATAATGATTTTCAAGGGCCTTCTGGAAGGATCCGGGGCGGTGGAAGTTATGCCTGAACAGATGATGCTTTTGGGTATTCCGGAAGCGGCAGTTACCGGAATCATTCCCCTGACCGTGGGCCTGCTAACCGGGGTAACCACCGGATTCGTGGGGGTGAGCTATCCCATACTTCTACCTTTCTTGATCCCGGTTGCTGATCAGGTGGACTGGAGTTTGGTGATGTTGCTTTACGCTTGTGGGTTTATAGGGGTTATGCTCTCGCCCGTCCATTTCTGCCTGATTTTGACTAAAGACTATTTCAAAGCCGATCTATTGAAGGTATACAAGCTGATACTTCCCCCCGCAGTTTTTTTGATCCTGTTTGCAGTTATTCTTGTGGCTTTAGGATATCCTTGGGCACTCATAAGATAATCTCAAAAGGCGGAATTTTTCTGCAAAACGTCTCGTGGCTTACGTCGTAGACGTATAATAGGTGACGAGAGTATTCCGCTGCTTGGCCGAACGAAATCTTGGTCAGCATCGATGGTGGTTTTCGAATCTCTGGAACATTTGAGCCTCTGGATTGTATATTATTCTTGAAAAAGGACAAAGATGGCGCCCAGTGACCAGTTCGACTCAACAGGAAATGCCTGGAGAGGCACCCGTCCGGGTGGACAGATCTCCGATAAGGAACTGATGGAAAAGGTGAAGTCCGAGGATACCTCTGCTTTCAGTGTGCTGGTGGATCGGTACAAGGTGCGGCTTCTTAACCTGATCTATCGTATGCTCCAGGACAAAGAAGAAGCGGAGGACATCCTTCAGGAGACCTTTCTGAGAGTTTACCGGGAGAGGCGAAGCTATGATCCGACATACGCCTTTTCCACCTGGATTTATACCATAACCTTGAACCTTTGCAGAAACGAATTGAAAAAAAGAAAGAGATTCAAGTTTTTTGGCATCGATTTGATCAAGAATAGTCGAGAATATGCGAGCCAACAGGTAAAGAGCAGCGACTGTTTAAGCTCGACACTGGAGAATGCGATCCGTACCCTGCCGGTCAAGTATCGCACAGTATTCCTTTTAAGGGACGTCAATCAACTCCCTTATGAGGAGATCTCGCAATCCTTAGAGATACCCATGGGTACTGTGAAATCAAGAGTGAACAGGGCCCGGCTCATGCTAAGAAACAGGCTGAAACCTAGAATGAAGGAGTATTATGAACTGTCGAAAAGTTCGCCGCTGTCTATTCAGCTACTTTAAGGATGAACTTCCTGAAGATTTCAAAACGGAGATCAAGCTTCATCTGGAAGGCTGCCCCGGCTGTGCCAGTGAGGCTTTGGAAGTGGAGAGAATAGCTTCTCTGGTCGAGGAGAGTCTGGAGACCCTGAAGCCCTCGCCGGATTTTAACCAGAAGCTTCTGTCCGAGGTGCAAAAGCTCTCTTCAGAGAAGGTCAAGGAGGTGAGAAGAACTGCTTTTACTCTGGCCCGAATCACAGGCTTTGATTACAAGATCAAGTGGGCTTTAGCGGGCTCCTTCGCGGCGATCATTTTGGTTTCGGTTCTCTGGTTCACCCAAAAACGTACTCCCCTCACGACAGAGCCAATTTCAGCAGAAGGCGAAAGGACGGAGCGCCTTGAGTTGGTCCACCAGGAAAGTAGTGCCGATTCTGCATATCGAGAGATGCTTAAAAGACTGATGAACGAGTCAAGAGTCAAGGGCAAGACTTTTGTACTGGATAATTTCGGGCCGGTGGGCAGCCGGGGAATAGATGGGACGAGGAGATCTGAGGATTCTTATAGACGATTCATTATTGAAACGGCAGGCCACCGAAGCCAGGAGAGAAGAATGGGCAGCCACTACGTGCTTCCCGTTGTCTCGACTCAGCAGGCCTCAGTCAAAGAGAATTACTGATGAAGCGGTTCGAAGTTCGAGATTCGCTGGTCTGATGGCGATTTCAAACTTCAAACTCACAAACTGATTATAACAAGGAGTTGGAAAATGAAAATTAGGTATTGGGTTCTACAAGTTGTGCTGATGGCTCTTCTGTTTCTTTGGAGTGGGGTAGGGTCGGCTTTTGCCCAGCGCAAGGTATTATCCTCTCTGGAAGAGGATATAACCAGTTTGGTGGAGTCGATCAAGCCTTCCCTGGTGACCATCGAGACGGAGAGTTTCAGCCGCTCATTGGAGAGAATGGAGCGGCTGGACATACCCCCAACCTTGGTTGGATCCGGGGTCATTTACACCTCGGATGGCTACATCCTCACTACCGCAAGCGTGGTCGGAGGAATGGGGAAATTCAGAGTGACCTTGCCCCAGGGGAAGGTGGTGCAAGGTAAATTGGTGGGTACGGATGATCAATCCAATGTGGCAGTGCTCAAGGTGGAGGCAAAAGATTTAACCCCCGCCAGATTGGGCAACTCCGGCAAGGTGAAGGTCGGTTCATGGCTGACCGTGGTAGGAAATTCGTTCGGACTTCCCAATGCAGTCGCCCTGGGGCTGGTCAATGGTCTCAGAGAAGATGGTTTCATCCAGATGAGTGCCAACGTAAGTCCCGGAAATAGCGGAGGACCCGTATTGGACACTTACGGCGACGTAATCGCATTGGTCTCTGCCAAGCTCTCGGAGCCCTCTTATATCAATGCCATCAGCATCTACGAAGATAAATCCGGCAAACAGGTGTTTACCATTCCCGCCCGGCAGATAGAGTTGCCCTCCTCTGGTGTGAGCTTGGCTTTGCCCATAAACAGGGTCAAGGTCATTGCGGATGATATAATCCAACACGGGACTGTGGAGAGCGGATATCTGGGGATCTATCCGGAGGATTTGGATGAAGAGATCTTGGCAGAATACAATATCGACAGGGGCGTACTGGTGAGTGAGGTGGTGGAAGAGAGTCCGGCCGAACATGCCGGTCTTTTGGAGGATGACATCCTCCTCGAATTCGAGGGAAAAGAACTTCAGGACGTAAAAGAGCTTCGATATCTTATCCTGCAGGCCAAGCCCAAACAGAAAATCAAAATAACGACGCTAAGGGATGGCAAAGAAATCGAGCTCACCGCGGTTTTGGGAAGAGCAAAACCTCAATACGGTTATTTCTCCGATTATGTAATTCCAGAGCCGCCGGACGTTTCCATGCCCCCAATTGAGATGCCGGGATTTGTGAACTGGACTGACAGGAAGAACGAATCTTACGATCAGCTGAAACGCGAGTTTAAAAGGTTAGAGCAAGAGATGAAAAAACTTGCTCAGGAGCTGGAAAGACTTAAGCGGGAAAAAGCGGATGAGTAGCGGAAGTTCACAATCCGTTCGACGTACTGATCAAGAATGATTTGCCTGCCTTCGCTTCTCCAAGACCGACAGGAATTTTCGAAAAAGAGACTCTCTGGGGCGCCTGGAATTATAAAAGCCCACATTATCGATCTTCAGCTTGACCAATAGACTTCGGAGTGTCCCGCTTAAGCGGGACCGGGTATCAAGCTAGTAACACACTCTATGAGTGGGGCTGAATGCTCTTCAGGACGAACCCCGCCCTATGAGCCATAAGCCATCGTCGCCGGTACGGGCGCGAATTCATCCCGCCGCGATCCTCTTTTTCCGCACAAGCGCGAATCTCCCTCCGTCGGCGTGAGCAAAATGACTAAAGGCTTTCGCCTTAACCCCCAGATAGCGAGTTAATCGGCTCACGACGACCGGTTGACATGCCAGTTTTTGCACTTGACCAGTCTCATCTTTTTTGATATTATCGTATAAAATAAGGAATCCAGCGTATGGATGAACTCAGAATTCGGTGGTTTTAAGGGATAGTAGACCCTTTACGTTTTGGGATGAAAAAGAGATATAAAATTCCTCTGGCCTTAATTTCCTTCTTGCTTCTGGCCTGCTTGATCTTCTGGATTATCTTAACGCAGACGAAGTTCCTGGAGAATCAGGTTAATCGTTCTCTTGGGGTATTTGTCAAGACTCGCTATCCCATCGAAGTCAAGGTGCAGGACATCACCGGGTCTTTTTGGGACAATGTGGTGATTAAAGGTCTGACCGTAGATTTTTCTGAAGCAGGCCAAGAGTACAGGATGGTTGACATTCCTTATATGAAGGTGAGTTACAGGCTCTCCAATCTGTGGAGAAAGAAGTGGATCCTGGATTCTTTAACCATCGATGGGCCCAAATTCACAATAGCAAAAACAGAAGGGGGCCAATTTCTTCTTCCTCTGCCGAAAAAAAAGGAAGGGATGATCTCCAAGACCGGTTTATTCGACTTCAGGATAGGTAATCTAAAAATAGAAGAGGGCTCCTTAGAATATCTCTCTGGCAAAGGCGCAACCGTTTTGGACAGTTTGAACTTCGAAGTCTCCTTAAGCAAAGATGGTGAGGGAACAAGGATACAGGTTCTGCAAGGTAGGCTGGCCTATCCCCAAAAGGAATTGCTGATGAGACACTTCGAAGGCTCTTTCTCGATTAGGAATGATAGTGTATTCATCCAGGGACTGAAAGCCGAAAGCGGCGAATCAAGAGTTGAGATATCCGGAGACGTTCATAATATCAAGGACCCTCGATTTTCCTTCTCGGTAAAAACAAATCCCATTAACCTGGAGGAAATAAGGAAATTAAGCGGAGTCCGCTTGGAAGGTGTATTGGATGTTGAAGGAACGTGGGCAGGAAATTTCAAGAGATTCGAGGGAAGGGCGGAGCTGAATGGAAAGTTCTTCGAAAGAGACTTTGACCGGGTTAAGTTGGGCTATGTTTATCAAAATAAAAAACTCTCGTTTCCAACTTTGGTCGGCAGAATCTTCGACTCACCTTTGAATGGGAAAGGAGAGCTTGATTTCAGCAAAAGGCCGGAGGGGTACAGGTTCGAGGGAGAGGTAACTGACCTGGACTTAAATAATATAGTCTCCGGTGCTTTCCACACCGATTTGACCGGGGACGTCCTGATGGACGGCAGGGGTTTCTCGGTAGAGGATTTGGTTTTGGACATGGGGGTGAGCCTGGGAAGCGGAAGCCTCGACCAGTTTACCTTCAGCGCGGTTAAAGGGAGCCTTACCGTAACCTCCTCCTCTGTCGCCTTCAGCCCAGGTTTTCGGATGGACTATAAGAATACACGGATTGTGTTAGACGGAGACTTAGAATATGACGGCGAGATCGACGTCAATGCACAGGTTAACTTCGGGGACCTGAAGGATTTCGAGAATCAGATATTCATAAAGCAGATGGCCGGAAGGGGAAAGGCGGATTTGAAGATCAGCGGAATGACCTCGGATTTTGACGTCCAGGGGATCTTTACTTCGGATTCGTGCTTCGTTTATGAACTTTATAGCTCCGAGGTGAAAACTGAATTCGGTGTGGCGAATTTCCTGGGCAAAAGAAAAGGCACCTTTGACTTGTCCTTCCTGAACGGATCTGCCTGGGGCATTCCCTACGACAGCCTGACGTCCAGGATAAAGATAGACCAGGATTGGGTCACCATAGATTCCACCCTGCTTGAGAACCAATATATGAATGTGGCCTTTTGGGGGACTTTGGACGTATCCAAGGTTCCCCAACCCCTGACGCTTGATAAAGTGGTTCTCAACTTCAGAGAAAATCACATAGAGTCCTCTTTCCCCGTGGAGCTGAGCATAGATAGCCTGGACGTCAAGATTAACCAGGCCCTCTTTTCCTGCGAAGAAGGGAAAGTCGAAGCTACGGGCACCATCGACTACGAAGAAAGGATGAATCTCTCTTTGGAGATTTCCGAACTTGATATTGCTCCGTGGACCGGCCTTGTAACAGAGGAGAAGTTGGAAGGAGACCTTTCTTTCCGAGCTCATGTAAGAGGGGATTTTACCAGACCCCAATTCGATCTGGATGGCAGAATCGCCGACCTGAAATTCGAAGGAATGGATTTAGGGCAGTTGAAAGCGAGCTTATCTTATAAAGAGAGGAAGTTGGAATTCAAGCAATTCGACATAACCGGGATACAGGGGACTTATGCTTTGAGTGGAACAGTGCCCGTTGATTTATCCTTTTCTTCCGTTGACAAGAGATTTTTGGAAGAACCTCAGAGTCTGAGTCTCAAAGTCAAAAGGGAGAGACTGGATTTGATCCGCCTTCTCATTCCGGAGATAGAATATCTGGAAGGACCTTTCGAAGGGGATCTCAGAATATCCGGAGAATTCCTGCGTCCTCAATTCGATGGGAAATTCGATTTAAAAGGTGGCACACTCAAGTTTGCTGAACTTTCGGACCCGGTGATTGGATTACGGCTGGAGATGAGAATGGAAGACGAGAATCTCATCCTGGACGAAGTGAGTGGTTTCATGGAGCACAAGGAAAAGGGACGGGACAATCTCTTCAAGAGGTTTTGGGGCATTCTATCTCCCCGAAAGAAGATCAGAGGAGAGATCAATGGTTTTGGGAGTATCAACCTACAGGATATACATCAACCCGGATACGAGCTGTATTTCGTTGGGGAGGACGTTCCCGTAGACTATGAATATGCCGATCTTTCCGCTGTGGCCGATTTCAGCGTAGCCATTACCGGCAAGGATCCGCCTCTGCTATCTGCCGAAGTACTTCTCACTCAACTCTACTATCGGGAATCCTTTGCTTCTTCCGCAACTGGAACATCTTTCAAGCCAGGTTCCGGTGGTGAGAATCTATGGGACTGGAATTTGGACGTTTCTGCCTTCAATAATTGCTGGGTCATCAATGACGACGTGAACTTGGAGTTCAACGGAGATGTCTTGGTGTTAAGGGAAAAGGGGAAGTTGAGGATTTTGGGGAATTTGGAGACGATCCGGGGCAAGTATTTTCTTTACGGGACCAGATTCAAGATTGACAAAGGTATCTTTGCCTTTGACAATATCGAGAGAATCGACCCAAGAATTGATTTTTTGGTTTCCACCGATTTGCGGGGAGGAACATCGAAAAGCTCTGAGGGTCTGGATCTTTTTGGCACGGGATCGACAAATCGGATCGAGCTGGCCATTGGGGGAACCATATCTGCACCGGAGGTGGAACCTGCCCCTGGCTCTCCCTATTCCAAGGAAGACATAATCGAGCTATTGGCGTTCCAGCGCGGCTCTGTTTCGGGGGACTCGCTGGAGAGGGAAGGGGGAGCGACCCTATTCCAGGAGAGGGTAATAAAGAGCCTGGGTGGTGCCTATGGCAGCAGATTTCTTGAGAACATAGCGGGAAGGTCTCTGGGAGTGGAGACCTTTGAGATCGTCCCTGCCTGGGGGGAGAAATTCAGCTTGAGAGATTTAGATGCGGAAATAACCGTGGGGAAATACGTTTCGGACAAAATCTATCTCCGATACACCCGTCGTCTCTCCCAGTCCAGCGGACAGGAGGCGGGAGTGGAATACCGGTTGAACAGACATCTTCTTCTGGAAGGACGCCGGGACAAAATCGGACTTTTTCATTTGGGGTTAAGCTTAAACTGGGAGTACTAGGATTTGAGACAGAAAAGCAGTCTGAGCGCAGGCCCTTAGGTTTTCCGGAGGTCAGGCTGAATGGGTTGTTATAAAAGGTCCGCTCAGGGGCGGGATGAATTCCCGCCTCCTTGTGGGCGACGATGGTCTATCACTCATAGGGCAGGAGACTCAGCCCTGCCAAAGGGGTTTTTCGACACCCCTGGAGCTTGGCTTAACAGTCCTCGGTTCCACTATGGTCTAAACATAAACCATGAAGAATAGTCTCATTTACATAGTTTTTCTTCTGGCTATCGGAGCTGTTGAATCCGTCGGATTCCCATCACACGCCTCTGGTTATGATCCCGCTGAGGGAGGCACAATTGACAAAATCGAGGTCAGGGGCAATGAGTATTTCTCTGCGGGCAAGATAAAAGATCAAATGATGCTCAAGGAGAACAGATGGTTCAACGTGTTCAAGAAGAGAAGATTCAACGGTAAGAAGGCTGAATTGGACCGGTCTGCTATTCATTCTTTATATCAAATGAACGGCTTCCTCGAAGCGGAATGCGAAATCGAAGCTGTGGAAAAAGAGAGCAACCGGGTCGGGGTGACGGTGCACATAGAAGAAGGGGTCCAGACCAGATTGGGCAAAATCTCGCGGGCTGGTGGGTTGACTGAATTTGAGGAGAAAGTCAAAAAGGTGATGAAAACCTTGAAGACGGGCAATCCCTTTAATCAGGGCAAACTGGATGAGGTAGCCTTTGGCATCAAAACCGTATATGCAAACAATGGTTACCCATACGCAGACATCCAGACCTTGATAACCATGAGCGAAGACAGAAAACGAGCGGAAATAGCCTTCAAGGTAAGCGAAGACAAAAAGGTGTTTTTCGGGGAGGTGTCGTGCACGGGTCTGAAGTGGACCAAAGAGAAAATAGCAAAACGGGAGCTGACCATAAAAAAGGGAGAGGTTTACTCCCGGGCAAAGATCATCGACAGTGAGCAAAGGGTATTCTCCACCGGGCTTTTCAATTACATCAGCTTGGATGCTAAGGACGTGCAGGAGAGGCCGCAGAATCCGGATTTTGCATTGAGGGTTGTCGAGAAAAAGCCAAACTATGCTGGAGTCAAAGCCGAGCTGGCGCAGAATCGTCCCCAAAATCAGCAGGAGTATCTGACGGTCGATTTCACCGCGCAATGGGGCAACAGAAATCTGGGCGGAACCTCGCAGAAGATAGGATTCTCGGCCTATTACAGCTACAGGATTCTCTTCGAAGAGGAGGGTAAAAGGAAGCTTATACAGAAACTTTCCAATCGATTCACCCTGGGATACGTGGAACCCTGGTTTCTCGGAAGTCGAACCGTTTTCAACCTGGACCTATATTATGAGCCGGGAGTGAAGAGTTTCTTGCAGCCTTATCGCATCGAATCGTTTGGAGGAAACGTCAACTTCAGCCGGGAATATAAAAGCCACACCAAAATATGGCTTACTCACAGCTACCAACAGGTAGATATCTACGACATACAGCGGAGAGAGGTAGAGACCTATAAGGAGGAACTGGGAATAAGCGTCCGCCGCAAGATAATTCTTTCCGGGGAAAGAGATACCCGAGACAATGTCTTCATTCCCTTAAAAGGTTCTTTCACCCAGATTTACACGGAATATGTAGGTGGCATTTTGGGAGGAGACAATCACTTCTACAAACTCATCCTCTCCTGGTCCCGATATAATCGTCTGAGCAGACGAAATGTCATAAGCGTCCTTGCCACCAGATTAAAATTCGGTTATGTGCAGGGACTGAGCCGGAGGGATTATGTCCCCACCTTCGATCGATTCTATATGGGCGGTGCATCGACGATTAGGGGTTACAAGGAGAATACCCTGGGTCCAAAGGATGAAAGCAAGGATCCTCCGGTCGCCACTGGAGGCAAGATCATGATTCTGGGCAATCTTGAATACAGAAGAGCCCTCTTCTGGAAATTCGGTTATACCATCTTCGTCGATGCAGGAGACATCTGGTTTGCCACCAAGCACGTAAATATCAAGGACATAAAACTAAGCTCCGGAATTGGAATTCAGTTTTTCACGCCGGTGGGCCCTTTGCGGGTAGATTACGGCAGACAGCTTCCTCTCAAAGAGAGCCCGGATACGGGAAGATTTCATTTGAGCATTTTGTACGCGTTTTAAACAAATGTGACGCGAGAACCTAACTTAAGTTAGGTTCTGGTCTCTTAAGGCTTTGTTTTCTCAAACTAGGTTCTGGTTTCAAAAAGATGAAAAAAATGTCAAAGCCAATAATCGGAATCACCTGCTCCATGGAGTATGGCAACAAGAAAAGAGAATATCCAACCGCTTATGCTTTCGACTATCTAAAAAGAAGTTATTACGAAGCGGTGGAAAGGTCCGGTGGCGTGCCTTTGGCTTTGCCGAATACAAAAAGATTGAATCTGATAGATCAGATGCTAAGAGTGATTGACGGATTGCTGATAAGCGGAGGGAACGATGTCGATCCGCGTTTCTACAAGGAAAGGAAGAGAGCCGGGAATTTGAGCATAACCCGAGAAAGAGACGCATTTGAGATTACTTTGGTGAGAAAAGCCAGAAGAAACAAAATCCCTATCCTGGCTATCTGTCGGGGCATGCAACTCGTCAACGTTGCTTTCGGTGGCACTGTCTATCAGGACTCTTCTTTTGAGAAGAAGTTCTTGGATCATACCCTGAAGGGCTCGCTCCTTTACAATAAAAAGCATTCTGTAGTCATTCAGGAGAAGACTAAACTCCATTCCATAATCAAGAAGAAAAGAATAGAGGTAAATACCAGCCATCACCAGATGGTTAAAAAAGTGGCGCCCGGATTTATGGTGAATGCCTGGTCGGAAGAAGACGAGGTCATCGAGGGAATCGAAACAAACGATGACAGCTTTCTGATCTGCATCCAATGGCATCCCGAGCTGATGAAAGATAAAAGCTCTCGCCTTTTGTTTGATTCGCTTGTAAAGGTGGCAGGCAAACGAAAGAAGCCAGAACCTAACTTAAGTTAGGTTCTGGTCTTCCCCTGCGCTGCTGGTCACGCCTCGGGCAGATCCCCCGCCTCTGGCGGGGGAGCCCTTCGGGGAACACCCTCAGGATAAACCCCGTGTACGGACGCATAGGCTCTTTGCTCCGCGTAGGTCGGGCACCCTGCCCGACCGCCCTCCTGGACCTTTTCAAGAATCCCTAATATATTGGTTGACAAACTCCCAGCTAGCGCATATTATTTATTTCAATTGGTTACATTTTTCAAGTTGCCTGTTTTTTCAGGGAAGGTGAAGACCGTCACATAAAAACTCTAAGCAAAAAGGGCATATGAGAAAATCTATCTTTATCGGGCTTTCAATCTTAATTCTTTTATCCTCGCTCTCGGTTAGTTCTCAAACTCTTGCTCAGGATACTTCCAAAGTGACCGAGGAGAACTCGAAATGGCAGGAACAGCATGAGAGTCTGAAAAAGGAACTCGAGGAGTTGAGAAAAGACAACTACGCCAAGGCGATGGAGAATGCTGGGAAAAGCATAAGCTTGGCTAATTTCATGATTCAGGTGTTGATATTTGCCGTAGGCATAATGACTGCCTTTGGAGTTTTCAACTACATTAAAACAGGACAGATAAGAAAGAAAATAGAAGAAGAGGTTAAGGAGATAAGGGAACTAAAAGAAAACATGAGAGATGAAACCACCCAGGAAATGAAGAAAACCATTAAGCTAAGAGGTGACATCGAGAAGACAAAAACAGACGCCGAGACTTTGATGACAAATATTAAGACGATTTTTGAAGATGTGAAAAAGATTGCAAGCGATGTTGAAGAGGCGGGCAGAGAGATTGATGAGAAAAAGCGATCCGTCGACGAAAGCAAGACAGAAGTCACGGCCATCAGTTATTTGACAGAAGGTAATAGATTCTTCTTGGAGCAGGGCTACGAGAGAGCTGCAGATAGGTACAGGAAGGCAGCAGAACTCAAGCCGGATGATGCGGAGGCGCATTTTAACTGGGGAGTCGCCTTAGGAAAGCTAGGCAAGCATGAGGAGGAGATAGAGAGATATCGGAGGGCGATAGAGCTGAAGCCGGATTTCGCAGAAGCGTACCATAACTGGGGCTGGAACTTGGCGAGATTGGGCAGGTACGAGGAAGCGGTAGAGATGTTTAAAAAGGCCGCAGGGCTGAAGCCACCAGATGGACGCCCTTGGTATAATGCCGCTTGTGTCTATTCGATGCAGAATAGGAAAGGAGACACACTAGAATATCTTAAGAAAGCTATTGAAGTTGACGCTAAGTACAAACAAAAAGCAAAGAAAGATGAGGATTTCAAGAATCTGTGGGAGGATGAGGATTTTAAGAAGTTGGTAGAGTAAATGGCATGACTGTCCACGTTCCCGTTGGTCGCGGGTGCCCTTCAGGGTGAATCCTTCAGGATGAACCCTCACCCCCGACCCCTCCCGTTCTTTTGTGTCACCCTGAACGAAGTGAAGGGTCTCGACTCTTTCAAATAAAGAGATTCTTCGCTTCGCCCCGCACCAGATGGCGTGGGGCTTCGCTCCCTTCGACTTCGCTCAGGGACGGTGAGCAAAGTCGACCCGTCAGAATGACAAATTCGTGTTTTCAGGGTTTCTCGCCACGTCCCTGTTCTGACGCGAAACTGAACATGGCTTGTAGGTCGGTCATTTGACTCAAATGAGGTTGCGAGCCATCTGGCGAGCTACCCGACGCATTCCTTAATTGACAAAGCAGTATATGAATAAGAGACAAAGTCTGTCAAAAGTAAACTTATATGTCATCGCAGATAAGAAAATCTGTGCAGACAGAAACATAGAAGACGTGGTCATCCAGGCCATCGAAGGTGGGGCACAGATGATTCAGCACAGAGACAAGGAGTCCAGCGACAGGGATTTTCTTGAGCTTGCCTCGGTACTTCAAAACATCTGCGAAAATAGAAGAGTACCATTCATCATCAACGATAGGGTAGATGTTGCCGCTTATCTCGAGGCTGATGGAGTTCATTTAGGTCAGGATGATCTACCTCTGCAGGTTGCCCGCAAGATTTTGGGGCGGGACAGGATAGTAGGCATATCTACCAGCAACATAGACCAAGCCGAAAAGGCAGAAAAACAAGGCGCCGATTATGTCGGCATCGGCCCAATATTCGATACCTCTACAAAAAAGATAGACAAACCCATTGGTCTAGGGATGATACGTCAGGCAAAGGAACATCTCAAAATCCCCTTTTTCCCCATTGGCGGAATCAACCTGGAAAACCTCGATCAAGTCATCGATGCTGGTTCCACAAGAATAGCAGTTGGCTCCGCCGTGATTTGCGCAGACGATGTGACGGCAGCGACAACAGAACTTGTAGAAAAAATCCAGAGTTTCAGGTAAATCTGTCTTAAGGCCAGAACCTAACTTAAGTTAGGTTCTGGCGTCCATCCTTGCCATTACTGCGCCTTCTTTCCTAGTGGGCGAATCTCCCCCTCACGAAAGTTCGTAGGGTGGGCACCCTGCCCGCCCGATGTTAGCGGGGTTGGGAGCCCTTCAGGGTGAATCTCTTTCCTTCGACCCTGAGGTCTCAGGACCGAAGGGCAGGATGAACCCCGCCTACGAGTCCCCTGTGGCAAAATCTGTCAATTTGAAAGGTTAATGACCATAAGTTAGGTTCTCGCGTCCACCCCTCGCCAGCATCTGCATTCCCATCAAGAGAGCGTCTGGGGACCTAGATTGGAGGGCACGATGTTTTTGGTTTTAATCTTGACAAATTTGGTAAACATTATTATTCTTGCACCGTAATAGTAGGGAAGGAGAGAGAGTGTGAGAAGATGAACATATCCACCAGAGGCAGATATGGTTTGAGGGCGCTTCTAGAGATTGCCACCCAACCCAAGGGAAGGCCGTTGGCCATTAGAGATATATCCGAAAAGCAGCAGATGTCGGTCACCTACCTGGAACAGATACTTTACAAGCTGAAGAATGCTGGAATCGTGAGGAGCATAAGGGGCGCAAGAGGTGGATATGTGTTGGCCCGAGACGTTGGCAAGATAACTGTTAGCCAGATCATTAACGCCTTGGATGGACCGATTTCGATCTCTTATTGCGACGAACCTGATCTTAGAGAAAAAAGCTGCGTCGGGCCCGAAGCTTGTGTCTCCCGCATCTTGTGGAAAAGATTGGAGCATGTGATAGATGACGTCCTTTCCAGCGTGACGTTAGCTGATCTGCAAAAGGAAGCTTCTGGTTTAAAATGTCATAGGGAGTAAGAATGAGAAGGGTGTATCTGGATCATAACGCCACCACCGCGGTTCATCCGGAAGTTGTGGAGGCGATGTTGCCGTACTTCAAGGATAAGTTTGGCAATGCCTCCAGTATCCACGCCTTCGGCAGGGAAGTGAAGACGGCCCTGGAAGACTCAAGAGAGAAGGTGGCAGAGCTGATCAACGCTGCTCCCCGAGAGATATACTTCACCAGCGGGGGCACCGAATCTGATAATCTGGCAATTAAAGGGACTGCCTTTGCTAATAGAAAAAAGGGGAAACATATAATCACCTCAAAGATCGAGCACCCCGCCATTCTGGAGAGCTGCAAATTCTTAGAAGAAGAAGGATTTGAGGTCACCTATCTGCCCGTGGACGTACAGGCTTTGATCGATCCGGATGATCTGAAGAAAGCTCTGCGGAAAGATACCATTTTGGTTTCGATAATGCACGGAAACAACGAGGTGGGCACCATCCAACCCATTGAAGAGCTTTGCAAGATAGCCAAGGAAAAAGGAGTCTATTTTCATACCGACGCGGTCCAGACCATAGGAAAAATCCCGCTGGACGTGCAGGAGTTGAATCTCGACATGCTTTCCATTTCTGGCCACAAGATCTATGGGCCCAAAGGGGTGGGAGCAATCTACATAAAAAAGGGAACCAGGATTACCACCTGGTCGCATGGCGGTCATCACGAAAGATCGAGAAGGGCGGGCACTGAAAACGTTCCGGGCATTGTGGGATTGGCCAAGGCTGTGGAGATTGCCAGCAGAGATAGGGAAGAACAATCCAGGCATCTGAGGAACCTCACCGAAGCATTTTACCGCAAGGTAACCCAGGCAATTCCCGACGTGTTCTTGAACGGACATTTGGAAAGGCGGATTCCCAACACTTTGAATTTATCCTTTAAGGCAGTGGAAGGAGAATCGATAATCCTGAGTTTGGATCTAAAAGGCGTGGCAGTGTCAACCGGATCGGCCTGCGCCTCAGGAACTTTGGAGCCATCCCATGTCCTCTCCGCCATGGGAATCGCTCCGGAAATCGCCCAGGCTGCCATCAGGTTCAGCTTCGGCAGAGAGAACACCATGGAGGACGTGGATTACGTGGTGCTTATCTTGCCGGAGATCGTAAACAGGTTAAGGGCCATATCACCGCTGTATGCAAAATAAGTTTGTTAGTTTGTGTGTTTGGAGTTTGAGTATGATTCCACAAACTAACAAACTTCAGACGCCAAACTGAATTCAAATCGCGTAGCCAAGCCTTTATGGCTTGGGAATTGGAATAATTTTCCTCAGAAAGGTGAATCGGAATGTACAGCGCAAAGGTGATGGATCATTTTCAGAATCCCCGCAACGTGGGGGAGATAGAGAATCCCGATGGGGTGGGAGAGATCGGAAATCCGGTGTGCGGGGATATAATGAAACTCTATATTAGGGTCAAAGACAATCACATAGTAGATGCAAAATTCAAAACCTTCGGCTGTGGAGCAGCCATCGCTACTTCCAGCATGATAACCGAGCTGGTGAAAAACAAGACTCTGGAAGAAGCAGAAAAGATTTCTAAGAAAACCGTTGCTGAGGCACTGGACGGCCTGCCCGCTCCCAAGATGCACTGCTCCAATCTGGCGGCCGATGCATTACGCAAGGCCATAGAAGATTACAAAACCAAAAAGAAAGATATTTCGTGAATAGTACAAAAAAGAACAAACCGCTGGTGGTGGTGGCGATGAGTGGAGGTGTGGATAGTTCACTGGCGGCTTTTCTATTGAAAGAAAAAGGATACGGAGTAGTGGGAATCTCCATGAAGCTCTGGGATTTCAAGGAGGTGGGTGGGGATCCTCATCCCGATGGGAGATGCTGCTCCATAGAAGCTCTAAATGATGCCCGGTCGGTTTGCGAGAAAATGAAAATACCACATTATGTGATTGACTTCAAGGATGACTTCAAAAAGGAGGTCATTTCAAACTTCGTGGAGGAATACAGAAAAGGCAGAACCCCGAATCCCTGCGTCATATGTAATACAAAGATCAAATGGCGAAGCCTCTGGGAGAAGGCAAACGCTCTGGGAGCAGACTTCCTTGCCACCGGTCATTATGCCCGAATAGAATATGATGATGAAAAGAAAAGGTCCCTGCTTCTTAAGGGAATTGATTCCACTCGAGATCAATCTTATGCTCTATGGGGTCTCTCCCAGGAGAATCTGTCGAAAACCATATTCCCCCTGGGTAATCTTGCCAAAAAAGAGGTTAGGGAGGAAGCCAGGAGACAGAAGCTGAAGGTGGCAGAAAGGTCGGAGAGCCAGGAGATTTGCTTTGTGGCCGACGATGATTATCCCCGATTCATTACAGAATGGCTGGAGAACCAGGACCAAGGGCCTGCCCTGAGCGGAGTCGAAGGGGCAAGAGCCGACGGGCAAGGGAAAAAGATACAGCCAGGTCCTATCCTCGATTTGAGAGGTGAGAAGATTGGTGAACACAAGGGAATTCCTTTCTATACCGTGGGGCAAAGACGCGGCCTTTCCATTGCCTTAGGGAGACCACAGTATGTGGTGAAAATCGAGCTAGAGGAAAATGCCATATACGTGGGCGATAATGATGATCTGCTAAGATCCGCCTTCGTCGTCTCCAATCCCAATTGGATAGCTTTCGATGCTTTGGAGAAAGAAACCGAATGCACGGTGAAAATCAGGTATCAGCACCGACCGCAGCGGGCGATTATTTCTCCATTGACAATAGGCGAAGTTATGGTTAAATTCGGAAAACCTGAACGAGCCATAACTCCGGGACAGTCTGCAGTGTTCTATCAAGATGATGTGGTCTTGGGAGGTGGAATAATAGACAGGGTAATCGGCGATCAGGCCACGGTGTGAACCGTACGGTTTGCGCCAACGGACCAGGTGGACAAGAATTCTTTTGGGGGTGAGGTTATGAAAAGCTACCGTTTCACAGTGCTGATTGAGAAGGATGAGGACGGGTTCTACGTGGCCACCGTCCCGGGCTTAAAGAGTTGTTATACTCAGGCAAGAACCATGGAAGAACTCATGCCGCGTGTACGGGAGGTAATAGAACTGTGCCTGGAGGAAGAAGAGCCGGTGCAGATGACCTTTGAGGGGGTCCAGCATGTTGAGGTTTCGCGATGAGTCGTTTGCCGATGATGACAGCAAGAGAAATGATGAGATTCTTGCAGCACTTAGGTTTCGTTCACATCTGACGGCACGGGAGCCACATTTTCTTCAGGCATTCAGACGGCAGAACAGCGACAGTTTCAGATCATCCCGGAGAAGATCTTGGTCGGGGGATCACTAATAAGATTCTGCATGATGCTGAAGTCTCGCGGGACAATCTGCTAAAATGGTATCATAAGAAGAAATAACTGATACCAAAGTTAGGTTCCAAAAGCTCAAAAGAGAGAGTTAGCTCCTATGAAATCGAAAAAAGGCTTAAAGATACTGATTGGCGTTATCGTTGGAATCGTCATTCTGCTTCTTGCGGTCTCTTTGGTGGCAAAGATTATCTTCACCAAAGAGAAGCTTCTCTCGTTGGTCGTTCCCAAAATTGAGCAAGCCCTTGCTCGAAAAGTCGAAATCGATGACGTTTCTATCTCCATTTTCCGGGGATTAGGCGTGGACATAGAGGGTATGCGCATCTTCAATCCGGACGGATTCGAGGTGGAGCAATTCGTCAAGTTTGACCAGCTTTTGGTGCGGGTGAAATTCTGGCCCCTTCTGCGAAAAAGGGTCGAGGTCAAAAAACTCATTCTGCAAAGCCCGCTAATCAACTTGGAGAAAAACAAAGGGGGGATCTCCAACTTCGCCGATTTGCTGGAAGGAGAAGGTGGTTTTTTCCTGCCGGTTTCCTTCGATCAGATGGAGATAAGGGATGGTAAAATCCTTTATTTGGACAACAAAGACAAAAAAAGAGTGGTCCTGCACAACTTCGAGGAGGAAGCGAGGCTTTCTTTAGATGAGAAGGGGGAGAATATCAGGGCCACCGGGAAGATCTCCGTTGATCAAATTGAACTGGACCTGCCTGGATATAAGGGGAAGTTGCCCGCGCTTACCTTCTCACTGGAACATGATTTGAATCTGAATGGGCCCGGAGATTCCTTGAATATAGATTTATTGAAAATCGGGATCGCAAAAGTCGCCTTGGACTTGAAAGGCAAAGTGGAGAAGTTGAGTACCGTTCCACAGGTTAATCTGGAAGTATCATCGAATGAGATAAGCTTAGAGGATGTTTTAGCTTCCTTGCCTAAGGATGAATCCTCGCCCGTAAATCAACTTAAGATAGCGGGAAAGATGAAGGTTTCGGCTTCGCTGAAAGGTGGGCTGAAAACAGATACCCTGCCTGAAGTACAAGGTAAGATCTCTTTCACGGACGTTAAGGTAGATTTTGCTCAGGTGCCTCAGTCTTTCGAAATGCCTTACGCAGAGGTGAATTTCAACAACAGAAGCATGAGCCTTTTTTCCTCCAATGCCAAATTGGGTGAAGCGCCTTTGGAATTTAAGGCGGTGGTGGATAATTTCAAAGATCCTCATCTCACCTCCGAATTGAAAATGAAATTCGATTTGGCTCTTTTGGCGGAGTTCACGAAAATGCCCGAAGGAACCAGCGTAAAGGGCAAAACGGAAATCGACGCCAAGGCCTATGGCAGAATCGAGAAGCTTGAAGAGATGAACTTGTCGGGTGAAGTCCGGCTAAGAGACGTGGAAGCCTCCACCTCAGCTTTGGGGATTCCAGCGAAGAATCTGAATGCGGATCTATCCTTTAAAGGCGGGGACGTGAATATCACCAATCTGGCTTTGTCCTTAGGAAAATCCTCGTTTGATCTTGAAGGCAGATTCTACCATGCCATTCCCTACTTTCTGTTCAAGGACGAGAAGAAGCCAGTTTTGAGTTTCAGTCTCAACTCTCCCTTGATGGATTTGGATCAGATATTCCCGGTCGCCCAAAAAGCCGAGGCTAAAGAACCAAAGGGTGTCTCTACAGATACCATATTGCTTCCAGACATCGATGTTAAGGGACAGCTTTCCATCCAGAAGCTCATCTTCAGAAAAGTCGAATATACCGATTTCTCCGCAAACCTGAATGTAACTAACGGGATTCTAAGGATAGACGATGTTGCCTCCCACGTTTATACTGGCACAATCGAGGGGAATGCCTCCTGTGATCTGAATGACATCAGCCACCTGAAGTTCAATACGGATTTCACCGCCAGCCAGATCGAGGCGAACGATTTTCTCTCAAGGTTCACCTCCTTCCACGATCATCTGTTTGGAAAGCTCAACCTCACTGCTTCCTTTTCCGGAACGGGGAATCAGGTGGGAGACATTCGAAAATCGCTTGCCGCCTCCGGAACAGCCACCGTCACCGATGGGAAGTTGGTCAATTGGGAACTTCTAAATAAGCTTGCCTCCTACTTGAAGCTGAAGGTTTTCGAAGAAGAGAAAATCAGGACTTTGCGGAACTCATTCAGAATTGAAAAGGGAAGAGTTTGGTTTGACGATTTCTCTGCCGCCACAAAAAGCGGCGACTTCGGGCTTTCCGGATCGGTTGGATTGGATGGCTCTCTGGACTACAAACTGACCGCAGTCCTTTCTCCGGAGGTTTCTTCAAGCTTTGCTGCGTTGGGTGATCTTTCGGATTATCTCAAGAACGATCAAGGCAGGGTGGTTCTGGATATTGACCTAAAAGGAACGGCCAAGAGTCCGGAGTTCTATTTGGATCCCTCCCGGGCTGAAGAGAAGCTCAGAAAACAGGTGACTCAGAAGGCCAAGCAAGAAGGGGAGAAGGTAGCGGATGAGTTAAAGAAGAAGGGAGAGGATCTGCTTAAGGATTTTCTTAAGAAGAAGAAAAAGTAGGCCGCTGTCAACGGATCAAGCGGATTAAGCGCACAACAATACATGAGAATGAAGAAACAAGGAACAATAGAACCCAAAAATAGATTTCTGGGTGTCTCAACAGGGGCGTCGGTCGAAAAACCGCAAGACCTCCCTTGTGTCATTCTGAATGAAGTGAAGAATCTGGTGCACTCAATCAGGTGCGAGCCGCATGGTGCACACTAGAAGCAGGTGATTCAGAATGATATTGTCGATAGCCCCGGGGGTTCTCATACCTCGCAAGGATACTGGAGTGTCAAGCTTCAGCTTGACCCTCTATCTGAGTTGGCACGTTGCCTGTCCCGATGGTAGGATCCAAAATGGACTCTATGAATGAGTGGCTCAGTCAGAAAAATTGTTACGATTTCGTTTCTTCTGCTCTTAGGGGCTAAGCTTTGCGCTGCCCAGGCTACTTTAAGCACGTCTCATTTTCATATTCACGCTCATGACCTCAATCTTGCCGGGGAGGTAAAGAACCACCTGGAATCCTCATACCAGCAGATATCGTCGTTTCTGGACGACACTTTGACCCAGGTGGTCAGCGTCTATGTGGTAGAAAGTGACGCGGAATTCAGATCAATGGTGGGCGGTGGTTTCCCTGATTGGGGCATCGGCTGCGCCATTCCCAGCCGTAACACCATAGTCTTGAAGTCGCCTCTTCAGTTCAACTATCATCGTCCCTTCTCGGAGCTGGTAGCTCACGAGTTGGCTCACATCTTTTTGGGGAATTTGGCCAAAGGGGCTGCACTTCCACGATGGCTGGACGAGGGATTCGCCATGCATCAGTCCCGGGAATGGCGGATCGGCCAGGATGTTGCGGTGGCCCGGGCCGTCCTTACCGGCTCGGTTCTTCGATTGTCGGAAATAGAATCGGTAAACGCATTCCGGGAAGCGAAAGCCCAGCTGGCTTATACCGAGAGTTTCTTGGCAGTCTCTTACCTTACCGACGAATATGGAGAAGGGGCAATAAGGGAGTTGGTCGATCACCTGGCTTCGGGCACCAGCATAGATTTAGCGTTACTGAAGACCATCGGATCGAGTTATCTTACGTTTCAAATGGGTTTTGAGTCATATTTAGAGGGCAAATACAGCTGGATCAGCTTTTTTGGTGACACCTTCCTTCTTTGGGTGGGGCTTGCCTTTCTGATAGTAATCCTTTATTTTGCAAAAAAGCGTTACACCAGGAGAACGCTTAGGCGATGGGAATCAGAGGAACGGAAAGCAGAAGGGACGTCCCAAGGAGAAGCCACAGATGACTCCTCCCAAGATCAAGCATAAGTTTGAATATTGGATCACTTGCTTTCTGGGCACGATCCTGAGGGCTCTCCCTTACAGTTGTGCTCTGTTTCTTGGATCTTCTCTGGGCGTTTTGGCTTTTGACGTTTTTAGAATAAGACGAAAGGTTACCTTAATCAACCTGAAGAACTCCTTAGGCGATGAGAAGACGACCAGGGAGTTGAGGAAGATTGGCCGCGAGGCTTATAAGAACATAGGAAAGTCCATGGTGGAGTACGCTTTGTTCCCTTCTCTTAATAAGAGAAAAATCTCATGCATGGTGGAATTTGAAGGGACCGAGAATTTCGATGAAGCCATAAGGAAGGGAAAGGGGGCAATTGTGGTGGCGGGTCATTTTGGCAGCTGGGAACTGATGGGGGCAGCTACCAGTCAGAGCGGATATCCAGTGGATTTCTTGGTGGGAGAGCAGCATAATATCCTGGTTGATGATTTGATGAACGACTACAGAAAACGTATGGGGATCGGAATCATCAAGATGGGAACAGCCGCCAAGGGAGTGATTAGGGCCTTAAAGAACAATCGGTTCATTGCCATGCTCTCCGACCAGGATGCGGGAAACGATGGAACGGTCGTTGATTTCTTCGGTCGTCCCGCTTCCACCCCGAAAGGTCCGGCTGCCTTTGCTCTCAAGATGAATGCCCCAATCATTATGGGATTTATAATAAGAGAAAGAAGCTGTCGGCAAAAGATTATTATCGAAGAGCCATTATTCATACAGAGAAGTAAAAACAAGGAAGACGACATTCAAAGGTTGACCCAGGCATACACCTCCATGCTGGAGAAATATATTCGCAAGTATCCGGATCACTGGTTCTGGCCCCACCGCCGCTGGAAAAGCACCACCGATGAATATTGATGCAGCTGTCAACGGATGAAACGGATCTGGAGTGGCAATCAACGGAGCATCTGCCTTCAGGCAGATCCTTGCCAATCGCCTACCTGGGCCGGACAATGCACCACCGTAGTCAATAAATCCAGGACCATGATCAGCAGAATCCTCATTATTCAGACAGCATTCCTGGGAGACGTTATTCTCTGTACTCCTTTGATTAGAGCCGCCAGAGAGCTCTTTCCGAATTCTTTCATCTCATTCTTGCTGATACCCGAGACCAGGAACGTCCTGGAGAACAATCCCCATTTGAATGAGATTCTTGTCTATGACAAAAGAGGAGAAGAGAAGGGACTGAAGAATTTTGTTAAACAGGTACGAAGAATAAAAAAGAAAGAATTTGATTTGGCCATAATTCCCCACCGACATATTCGCAGCGCGCTTCTGGCCTATCTGGCAAAGATTCCTCAAAGGATCGGGTTCGACAAAAGCGCAGGTTCGTTTTTCTTCACCCGGAAGGTAAGGTATCAAGACAACCTGCATGAAGTCGGTCGTAATCTTTGCCTGCTGAACGACTTTAGTCATGACCTGTCGAACAAGACTCCTGAGCTCTTTCCCAGCTCCGAGGATTTTTCATACGCTTCACAATTACTCTATGATGCGGGTATTAAGGATGATGATAAGATGGTGGGAATTGCTCCTGGCTCGGTCTGGGCCACTAAAAGATGGTTGCCCGAAAGATTTGCCCAGGTTTCGGATCTGCTAATTAAAGAAGCGGGTAGCAAAGTGGTCTTTTTGGGTTCGAAGCAAGATGAGAAACTCTGTTTGGAGATTGCCAATCTTATGGAGGAAGAACCTGTGATTCTCGCGGGAAAAGCCAACATCCTGCAATCAGCCGCGGTAATCTCCAAATGCAAGGTGATTTTGTCTAATGACAGTGCTCCGGTTCATATCGCCTCAGCCATGAAAAAGCCGGTGGTAGCCATCTTCGGATCAACCGTCCCCGAATTCGGCTTTGCTCCTTATGGAGAGGGCAACATAGTCATCGAAAAAAAGATAGAGTGCCGTCCCTGCGGAATTCACGGGAAGAATAAGTGCCCTAAGAAACACTTCAAATGTATGACCGAGATCACCACCCAAGAGGTCTTTGAAGCTCTTTTGACCCAGCTAAGCTTCCGGGAGTAGCGAGATTTCCCTCTGCCGTGGGGGAGAGGGTAGGGTGAGGGGGACAAACCCCGGAGTAGCGAGACTTGTCTCGCGTCACTGTTTTCCACAGCTATGGCCCAATTCGATATCGTTGTTATCGGTACCATAAACAAAGATACCATAATCTTCCCTAACGGGAAAAAGACAGAAAGCTTCGGGGGAATCCTTTACAACATTCTATCCCTGTCCTATCTGGGAAGAGAAGATGTAAGAATACATCCCGTGTGCAATCTTGGATACGACGTGTACGGCCATGTCATATCGCAACTGAGGAATGTCCACAATGTCGAGCTGGGCGGAATCAGCAAAGTCGGCAGCAAGAACAATCACGCCCATCTTTTCATCAGCAGAGAAAGCGTAAGAGAGGAGACTCTCAAGAACAGAGTTCCTGCTTTGATCTATGCTCAGATCAAACCGTTTTTGAAAGCCGACGTGATACTGGTCAACTTCATCTCAGGTTCCGATCTCTCGCTAAAGACCCTGAAGAAGACACGAAGGGAAACCGATGCCCTGGTCTTCATGGATGTTCACAGCTTGACTCTGGGGGTGGACCAGTCTGGAAAAAGATTTTTTGATGCGCCGAAGAATTGGAGAGAATGGATAAGGCAGGCAGATATAGTGCAGATGAACTTACCGGAAATGAAAGTGCTGGCTAAGAAAAATCTGAAATCCGACCAGGAGGTCAGAGAATTCGGGAAACACATTCTGAGTTTGGGACCTCAAGCCGTTTTGGTCACGTTGGGAAAAGATGGCGCTTTGATGATTTTTGACAATAAGGTTCGAAGGTTCAAAGGTAGGAAGGTTCGAAGGTTTGAAGATGCCACCGGATGCGGTGACGTTTTCTCTGCCGGTTTTTTGGTCTGTTATATGAAAACGAAGGATTTGGTGGAGTCTGTCAGTTTCGCCAACCGCGTGGCAGCTGAGAAGTGCAAGGTTTCCGGGACAGAGGGAATAAAAAGACTGTTCCAGAAGATTGCAGTAACCCTCTGATGGACCTTTTGGGGAATCTCTGGAGTGTTCACCTTTAGGTGAACCAGGTTTGGAGCTTCCCATGCTTGGGGAGGGTCTAAGGTCAGGCTAAAGGGAATGTTGAAAAGTCAAAGTGGAGTGCACCAGCTTGCTGGTGCGGTTTTTCTAAGAGTTTACGTAGTAGTGCTGTAAGAACATCTGCATTTCAAAACGTCGCGAAAGCGAGCTTTCGGACTCCAAAAACATTTTCAACAGTCCCTGAAGTTTGACGCTCCAAGGTGGCGTCGGCCCTTCTGGGTTTCCTTAAGAGTCACATGATCTGCAATGTTTTGCCTGACGAATCAGGCGACTATGAAACAATTGCATTGAAGCAACACGTCAAAATCATTGACAAGGTGGCGAAAATAGCTTAAAATACGACTGTCATGAACCACCTCTACCTAATAGACATCGAAGGAACCATCGTTAAAGACAAATCCTTCTCTCCCATAGGCGGAGCAATCCAGTGGATGAAATCCTTGGAATCGAAAGGTCACAGATTTGTTTTGGTATCCAATAACACCACTCACAGGCCGATCGATCTCTTGGGTTTGTTGCGAAGTGTAGGATTTCATCTGGAAGAAGAAAACTTGGTAACCTGCATGGGGGCCGCTTTGAGTTGGCTCAAGAATCAAAAGATCAAGAGCTGTTTTGTGATAGGCGGCCCCGGGTTGAAGGCTTTCTTGAACGAAAATGGGATAGAGACCAAAGAAGACGAGAAGACGGACGCGGTCCTGGTCGGTCTGGATACGTCCTTAACGTATCAGAAACTGAAAACAGCCGTCAACGCTCTGGTGAAAAACGATGCATATTTGTTGGCCCTTCACGAAAACAGGTTGTACAAAGATGAGAAAGGAGAGCTCTCTCCCTCGGTGGGAGCGGCAGTCAAAGCTTTGGAGTATTGCTGTCAAAAAAGGGCAACAGTCTTTGGCAAACCTAACCCCGATTTCTTTCGTGAGGTCCTAAGAGAATTTCGGGCGAAACCAGACGATTGCGTGATGATAAGCGATGATCCCCTTTCCGACTTGTTAGGGGCAAAGAAAGTGGGAATCAAGACGGTCTTTGTGACCTCGGGCAAATATAAAGATGCGGAGATCTTAAAAAGCCTAGATGAAGAATTTCAACCAGATTTTGTACATCAGAACATAAGTCAAATAGACATTACGTGAGGTGCAGATGTCTCCCTGGAGTGTCAAGCCACCAGGGTCTTCGACTTCAGCTTGACCTGTCCCGCTGAAGGGAACACTCGAGAAAGAGGCTACCGGACAGCTTTCAGAAATTGAACAATCCTTTAGGAAGAATATTATGAAGGTTGGAATAGTCGGGCTTCCCTTTGTGGGAAAGACCACGGTTTTTAATGCCTTGACCAGCGCTTCTGCCAAAACAGGTGAGTTCTCTTTGGGGGTCAAGGAAGCTAATCGAGGCGTGGTTAAGGTTCCGGATGAGAGATTGTATAAGCTTGCGCCAACGTATAATCCCAAGAAGGTCAGCCCGGCAGAGGTGGAATATATCGACGTTGCAGGTTTGGTGAAGGAGACCAAAGAGAAGGGCTCGGATGCAGAATTCTATCATTCCCTAAGAGAGGTGGACGAGCTAGCGCACGTGGTCAGGCATTTCAAAGACGATAACGTGATGCACGTTTCCGGCTCCCTCGACCCCAAAAGAGATATCAAAAACCTGGATCTGGATCTAATCGTAATCGATCTGGACATAATAGAAAAAAGACTGAAGCGGTTGGAGAAAACCGTGGCTTCCTCTAAGGATGAGGAAGACAGAAGGGAGCTGCAGGTCTTACAGAGATTCAAGGAAGCCTTGGACCAGGAGGTCCCTTTGCGGGAACTCGAGTTATCCGCAGAGGAGGCAAGGTTGGTGAGAGGGTACGGTTTTCTGTCCCAGAAGCCTCTGCTTCTTATTTTGAATCTGGACGAGGAGCAGATTAAAGTCAAGGATAATTTGGAGACAGAGTTAAGTGAATTCCATAAGCGAAAGAAAATTCAGGTTTGCTCGGTCTGCGGGAAATTGGAGATGGAATTAAGTCAGCTGGAGGACGAAGACAGGAAGGCCTTCATGGATGATCTGGGACTAAAGGAGTCCGCAGTTAACCGGGTGATAAAAAGCTCCTACCAGCTGTTGGACCTGATTTCCTTTTTCACCGCCAATGAAAACGAGGTTAAAGCTTGGACCATTCCTTCTGGAACCAAAGCCCTGAAGGCTGCGGGAACGGTGCATTCTGATATGGAACGAGGATTTATCAAAGCGGAGGTGATAGGTTTCGATCAACTGTCGGAGCTTGGCTCCGCCCATAAGGCAAAAGAAAAAGGGGCGTTGAAATTGGAAGGGAAAGATTATGTGGTGCAGGATGGCGACGTGATATTTTTCAGATTTAACGTATGAGGAAATTTGAAAAAGTTATATTCTCAACTTGCCTCTTCTTGGTTGTTGTTCATGCAGTAGCCTCTTTTTTCCCCAAAGAGCGGCTGTGGGGATTGAATCTCCTCTATTATGTTCCTCCTTTTTTCCGCTGGCTTCTGATTGGATTTGGCGTGCTGATCTTGATTCCGCCCGTGAACAGCTTCGCGGCTGACCGCATAGCAAAATCGTTCGCATCGATAGAGAATCGTCTGAAGAGGATTAGCAAACATTACAAATATGCCCTGATCGGTTTGGCCGGTTTTATCCCTTTTTGGATATTCAGGATCAAGACCTACCTTCTGGGGGATGGTAACCTGAGGGTGGCTGAAATTGCGGATGGGTGGAAGTTTTCAGCAACCGAGCCTTTGGATTTCTACCTACACGCTCAGCTCTCCTGGCTTTTGAAGCTGAATCCCTTTACCACCTATGCCATCCTGAGTTGTCTGGCCGGAGTGGTGTTTGTTTTCTTGATCCTGCTTTTAAGCGACTTGATTGGAAAGGAGAAGCGAGAGAAATTACTGATTTTTTCGGTACTTGCCACAATGGGGGCCAATCAGCTTTTTTTCGGATACGTCGAAAGTTATACCCTCATGTATGCAGCCTCGGCGAGCTTCATTCTTTCTTCATTGTGTTACTTGAAAGGAAAGTGCGGATTTCTCTGGCCGGCCCTCGTTTTTGCAATGAGCATAAGTCTTCATTTTTCTGCAATTCTTCTTCTGCCTTCTCTTTTGTATCTGAGCTTGGCCAAAAAGTCTCCGGAACCGGACACTGGAAGGAGGCCCTTTCCCTGGGCCAATATCATCCAGATGGTATTGATTGTTCTGATAGTAGGCGGAGGTCTCTTGGTCTTGAGGAATTACGGTTCGCAGAAGCAGGGCTTAGGTTCTTTCTTGCTTCCTCCTCTGGGCATAAACGGAGATTCCTATTCCCTTTTTTCTCTTTCCCATCTCCTCGATTTTTTGAACCATCAGCTATTGGTCTCCCCTTTAGGGATTCCCATCTGGCTGGTGTTGGGTTTGTTCTTTTGGAGGAGGATCAGTTTCAAAGAACGTGAAGTCGTTTTTCTTCTGATACTGAGTGGCTGCGCGATTTTTTTTGCTTTGGGAGTCGATCCGAAATTGGGTTATCCTCGAGATTGGGATCTGTTTGCCTTCACCAGTTTGGGATACACGATCTTGGGAGTCTATCTATTGCTCAGTGTCTTGAAAGGGTCAGAGCTCAAGAGGATCAGATATATAACCCTGGCGTTGGCATCAACTGCACTTGTCTCAACCGTACCCTGGATTTACGTCAATGCCAGTGAGGAGAAGGCAGTGGAACGGGTCGCTCACATGCTGGATTTAGATGGAAAAAGGAGCGTTCTGGGGCATGAGGCGTTAGCCTATCATTATAGGAGTCGTGGACAGAAGGACAAAGAGATCGAGGAGTGGAAGAAGGCCATAGCTGCTGTCGAGAAGCCGCGCTATATCAAAAACCTGGCAGTGGTTTACATCGAGGCGGACAGATACGAGGAGGCGGCCCGGCAGCTGGAGAGAATTCTGGCCAAGGACCCTGACGATCATCTGACTCATTCTGATCTGGCCAAGACCTACGCGGCTTTAGGAAGACACGAAGAGGCAAAGCACCAGTTGTTGAAGGCTGTGGAGCTACAACCTGAGAATCCCGTCTATTACGAAAACCTGGGATTGTTCTTCCTGAATTTGAAATCCTACGAAGAATCGAAAGAGATATTCCGGAAAGCACTGCAGATCGATTCCAGCTACTCTCCCAATTACCGAAACCTAGGATATGCCTGCGCTAACTCAGGAGACAGCAAAGAGGCAATAGAATACCTGGAACTCTACTTGAAACATGAACCCCAAGCCAAAGACCGTGACTACGTTCGACGACTGATCGAAGGATTGAGGGCAAAGGCAAAAGAAGCCGGGCCTCAATAATTCTGCAAACCGGAACCCTTTGTTCGTTAGGATTCAGATGACCAGACCGGAAAAAGTTGTATCCTTCGCCTGTGCTTCTATAATTCTTGTTCACGCCGTAGCTTCCTTTTTCCCCGAGGAGCGATTATGGGGAGTGAATCAATTGGCATACATTCCCCTTGTTCCTCGTTGGATAATCATCGCTTCAGTCTTTCTAATGTTGATCCCCACAGTGAACAGAACTCTGTATGATGTGCTCGCGAGATTCTTTAATCTGGCGGAAAAGAACCTCAAAAAGACACATAGATATTACACATATGTGTTCTTCAGTTTGGTGAGTCTGGTCCCGTTTTGGATGTTCAAAACCAAGACTCATCTTTTGGGCGATGGATACCTTAGAGCAAGAGATATTATGGGAGGCGCTAAGTTCTCAGTCACCGAACCTTTGGATTTTTATCTACACGCTTTAACTTACAGGCTCTTGAAGTCAGACGGATTCCAAATCTACTCACTGCTCAGTTGCCTGGGTGGCGCACTCTTCGTGTTTCTGGCTTTGTGGCTTTCCTGTCTCCTGGGAAAAGAGAACAAAGAAAGAGTCTTAGCTTTCGTGATCTTAATCAGTATGGGATCGGTTCAGCTTTTCTTCGGTTATGTGGAGAGCTACACTTGGGTATATATAGGAATAATGGCTTATTTTCTATTTTCTCTGTGGTTTTTGGAGGGCAAGTGCAGTCTCATCTTTCCCGGCCTGGCTTTGCTTTTCTCCATCGGTCTCCATCTTTCTGCACTCTACCTTTTGCCTTCTTTAGTCTATCTTTGCGTGAGCAGAGCCAGAGGAGAAGAAAAAGCGTTCAATCTCAAACGGGTGTTCGGGGTAACAGTCATACTCTTGCTGGTGGGGGCTGGTCTTTTCATCCTGAGCATACAACATCCCGACAAAATCAGTCCCACGACTTATCTTGTATCCTTGTCTGGAGCCCCGGAAGGTCCTTATTCCCTTTTCTCCCTTTCTCATCTGATCGACATGATAAATGAACAGCTCTTGATCTCTCCGATTGGAATTATCCTCTTGCTTTTGATTGTGTTCTTGGGGGTCCGAAGAATCGACCGTGGAGATAGAACGGTCGTATTTCTTATAATCGTGACACTTTGTTCATTGGTGTTTGCTTTGGTCATGGATCCCAAATTAGGATATGCCAGGGATTGGGATCTTTTTTCATCCACCGGGTTGGGCTATACCATCCTGGGCATATATCTTACCTTTGGCCTTTTCCGACGAGCCAAAATCAAGAGGTTAGAGTATATCGTATTGGCCTTGGCCTCAACCGCCATTCTCTCCACTCTGCCCTGGATATACGTGAATGCGCAGGAAGAGAAGGCCGTTCAGAGATTTGAAGCTCTATTGGCTCTCGACTTGCAGAGAAGCGGATACGGACGTGAAATCTTGGCTTATTACTACCGGGACAAGGGGGCCATAGACAAGGAGGCTGAGGAATGGAAAAAGGCCCTGTCCGTAATCGAGAATGAACGTTACTTAGTGAACCTGGGGGGCAGCTATATAGAATTGGGAAGGTATCAAGATGCCATCACTGCGTTTAGAAGGGTGATCCAGTTGAATCCGAATTCGGCAGATGGTTACTATAATCTTGGAATAGGCCTTGCCCGCATTGGGAACTACGAGGAGGCCAAGAAGCAGTACCAGATGGCAATAGAGAAGGACCCAGACCTTTTGGACGCATACGCGAATTTGGGAGTACTGCTCATAGGAATTGGGGATCACCAGGAGGCTGTCGAGGTCTTGAATTCGGCCATTCGGATAAACCCGGACTACTTTCCAGCTTATTACAATGCGGCGGTAGCTTACTCCAGAATGGGAAGAGCCAAAGACGGTATCAAGCTACTTCGAGCTTATCTTGAACGAAACCCAGAAGACTACGAAAGGGTAAGCAACTTACTGCAAAAAATGAATATTGACCTGGACTGAAACCGAATTCTTCGGGCTCAAGGCAGGGAGGTTGCGGCAGCCGTTTCTTTTTGCCTCTCAAGCCTGGAAAAAGAATGTTGCCACAGAGAGAATTGGGCATTATTTTGTCGTCGTGACAGATGCGTACGAAGGGGAAGAAAGCACGCTTCGGGAGCACAAGGATACGAACAAGCATGTTGCTCAAGAGTCCAACAGAAGAGGCTCTTGCCACTTTGCCACACGCTCAGGGGTTAAGACATCTGCCGCTTCACTCAAAGCACGATCCTCAGGCTCGAGATGGCGAAGCAATGCAAAAACTCCCGCATGGGTTTAAGGGGGAAAAGGGAAAAGACCGATGATTTAAAGGAGGGGTTCCGGGAAGGATAAGAGATTATAATTGATGAGGTGGTTTATGGATGATCTTAAAAAGGACATTCTTAAAGATGCGCGAAGGATTCAAGAGGAGATGGACCTGTTATTTGATCATTTCTGCAGAATAAGACATTCTCCGGTCTTGACCGCCAAAAGGCTGTGGAGACCACCCACCGACGTGTTTGAGACCGAAGAGCAGGTGGTGGTTCTGGCAGAGATTGCCGGGATGAAGCATAAGGATGTGAACGTCACCTTTTCGAACGACGTATTGGTAATCAGGGGAGAAAGGAAGGAACGAGCTTTAGCCCATAAGACCTTCTATCGAAACATGGAGATAAATTACGGGACCTTCGAGAGAAACATTTATCTGCCTGAATCGGTAGATCCCCAAAACGCCAAGGCTGAATATAGGGACGGTTTTCTCGAGATCAGGCTGGACAAGAAAAAAGGTAGAAGGTCAAAAGCGAAAGAGATTAAGATTGATATTAAGTGAGTTATCCCTCTCCATCTGTCCTTGACTCGCGCGTTTGGAGACAAGGGAAAGAAAAAAGGTGTGATTTGAAAATATTAAAGGAGGAAAAAACTTTGCTGAAGCAAAACGAAAAGCTTATCGAGGAGGTCAAGGAAATCGGAAAAGAGCTCTCCATACTTCCCGTCAAGGGGACCGTAGTCTTTCCATATCTGGTCATTCCTCTGATCATAAGCGAACAGAGGTATGCCCGGCTTATCGACGAAACTTTGATGGGAGGAAAGGTGATCGGACTTTTTGCCCAGAAAAGTCCACATAAAGAGCACCCTGGTGAGGATGATATTTATCAGGTGGGGACTGCCGGCTCGATTCTGAAAATGCTGAGGTTTCCTGACGGAAGCGTCAGGTTTTTAGTGCAGGGCTTGTCCCGAGTCAAAATAAAGAATTTCGTCAAGGACGATCCTTATCTGGTGGCCGAGGTGGAGGCCATAAAAGATAAGGAGGAACGAAGCGTAGAGGTGGAGGCTTTGACCAGAAACATCCTGGATCTTTTGAAGAAGGTGGTGGATCTGGCTCCCTATTTGTCAGAAGAGCTGCAGGTGACTGCCATCAATACCGAGGATCCCAGCAGGCTGGCGGACCTAATCGCCTCCAGTTTGAACATAAACGTGGCCCAAAAGCAGGAGCTTCTGGAGATCTTCGAGGTTAAGGAGAGGCTGCGGAAGGTTCTTTCGCACATAAACAGAGAGGTGGAGGTCTTGGAGCTTTCCCGGAGAATTCAATCTCAAGCGGCCACCGAGATGGGAAAGATCCAAAAAGAGTATATCTTGAGAGAACAGCTTAAGGCCATCCAGAAGGAACTGGGAGAAGCAGACGAAAGAACGGCTGAGCTGGATGAATTCAAAAAGAAGATAAAGGAAGCCAAGATGCCGTCCCTGGCTTTGGATGCGGCGAAAAAGGAGTTGGACCGGCTCTCCAAAATGAACCCGGCAGCCGCCGAATATACCGTCTCCCGGACTTATTTAGACTGGCTCACCACCCTTCCCTGGAGCAAGAGCACTCCCGACATTCTGGATATTAAAAAAGCAAAAAGGACTCTGGACGAAGACCATTATGATCTGGACAAGGTCAAGGAGAGGATATTGGAATACTTGGCGGTGAGAAAGCTCAAGACCGACATGAAGGGGCCCATCTTATGTTTCGTAGGTCCTCCCGGAGTGGGCAAGACCTCGTTGGGCATGTCCATCGCACGCGCCATGAGACGGGAATTCAACCGGATATCGTTGGGAGGCATGCACGATGAGGCGGAGATCAGAGGGCACAGAAGAACGTACATCGGAGCGCTTCCGGGAAGAATAATTCAGGGGATCAG
Organism: uncultured Ignavibacteria bacterium; assembly: GCA_964588305.1. GTDB lineage: Bacteria > Zixibacteria > MSB-5A5 > MSB-5A5 > SM1-73 > SM1-73. The sequence continues at coordinate 82,142 of CAZPOP010000005.1, read as the reverse complement.
AAGGTCCGGTTCCAATAATCCGGTCTTCATGTTGGATGAGGTGGATAAGATCGGGAAGGATTTCAGAGGCGATCCGGCTTCCGCCCTTTTGGAAGTATTGGATCCCGAACAGAACCATACCTTCGCGGATCATTATTTGGACGTTCCCTTCGATCTTTCTAAGGTGATGTTCATCACCACGGCTAATGTCCTAGATCCGATTCCTCGAGTTTTAAGAGACCGCATGGAGATGATCGAATTGCCGGGATACACCGATTTAGAGAAACTTCAGATTGCAAAAAAATACCTGGTCCCCAAGGAGTTGGAGAATCATGGTCTAAAGCCCAAGAATCTGAGTTTCACCGATCAGAGCATAAAGAAGATCATAAACGACTATACCCGAGAAGCAGGACTCAGGAATCTGGATCGGGAGATCGCCACCATCTGCAGGAAAGTGGCCAAAATGGTGGCTTCCGGTGAGAAGAAAAAAGTGGAGACAACGCCTCAAAATCTGAATAAGTATTTGGGGCCGGTAAAGTATTTTCTGGAGGTGGCAGAGAGAATCCCGCAGGTGGGGGTAATTCCCGGGTTGGCCTGGACCGAGACCGGGGGGGATTTGATGTTTGTGGAAGCCACCAAGATGAAGGGCAAAAAGTCTTTGACCATGACCGGACTTATGGGGGAAGTGATGAAGGAATCGGTTCAAGCCGCCCTATCCTACGTTCGATCAACCGCCAAAAACTTGGGGATTCCCCCGGATTTCTTTGAGAAATATGACATTCACGTACACGTCCCCGCGGGAGCGATCCCCAAAGACGGACCCTCTGCCGGCATCACCATGGCCACTGCGATTGTCTCCCTTCTTACCGAGAAACCGGTAAAGCCTAGATTAGCCATGACTGGCGAACTCACCTTAAGAGGTCAACTTCTGCCCATCGGAGGGTTCAAAGAAAAAGCTTTGGCGGCCTACCGGGCCGGCATAGAGACGATAATTCTTCCCAAAGAGAATCAAAAAGACATAGTGGAGATTCCTGACGAGATCAAAAAGAAGATAAAATTCGTCTTTGCTCAAACTATGGATGAGGTGTTGAAGCTGGCTCTGGATGCAAAGAAAAAAGCGAAGAAGAGCAGGGGAAGGAAAACCTGAGTATGGCTAGAGTTCGGTCTCTAACCCACGCCTTTGTCGAAAGAACGTTGATTCCTTTGAACCTTCGCCATAAAACCACACGCTTCAAGATATTTGCATGAAATCGACTAAACTGGGAGTCGTATCAGTTCTTGAGGGGGATGCCTACAAAGAGGCCAAAAGGATGTGGCGGCTCTTCGAAAGAGAGTATGACTCTGTGGCAATTCAGAATTTTGCGCACCCGCATCTTAGTTTTCAAGGAGGAACGTGCGAAGATATCAGAATAATTGACGCAGGATTAAAACAGCTGTCCGCTGACATAAAACCTTTTCTTGTGCGGATTGAGGGAATAGACGTCTTTCAAAAGCCTGACCGGGCCATCTTCATGGAGGTCTTCAAAACAAGATCCCTGCAGAGCGTACACGAAAAGATTGATACTTTGTTGAAAAGCCATTGTTCTCGAACCTTCAATCTTTATTCTCCCGAAAGTTGGCATCCTCACGTAACCTTGGCCCATGGAGATCTCACCCAAAGCAATCTGCAGAAGGCAAAAAAGAATTTGGAGAATTATCGTCCCACATATAAATTGAAGCTGCACAACATTTGTCTGGTAAAATGGTATCATAAGGATAGAATAAGAATTTATAGAAAGTATGTGTTAGAGTAATTGAGAAAGCGAATTCCCGACAGATGAAGGGATTTGCCAGCAGATGAAAGGATTAAACAGAGGGTATTCTTTAATCTGTTCAATCTGTTGGGAGTTTATGGAAGAGCGGGAGGTAATAAACAGAGTTCGAATTGAGGTAACCTCGGATGAGGAAAAATCTGAATTTTCTGCTTTTTCTTTTTGTGTTTTCGCTTGGGTTTTCTTATCTATTGAACTGTGGCAACCAGTCGAATTCCCAAGCGGAGGCACACACCAAGAAGGAGGCAAGATTTAAAATGGGACAGGTAAGAAAGCCTGCGGTGGCAGGTCAATTCTACACAGGTGATCCGGTGGCCTTGACAAAAGAGTTAACTGGCTTTTTCAGTAAAGCAAAAAAAGAACCAATTCCCGGAAAGATCGTAGGTCTGATCGCTCCACATGCCGGTTATATGTATTCGGGACAGGTGGCGGCATATGCCTTCAAGCTTCTCGATGGTCTCTCCTTCGGGACGGTGGTGGTGATTTCACCCAGCCACATCGCCTATTTTCCGGGTGCCTCAGTTTACAACGGCGGTGCGTATGAGACTCCTCTGGGCACGATTCCCATAGACACTGCTTTGGCGGGCAAGATAGCCGATCAAAATGAAAGAATCTCTCTGTCGGATAAAGGGCACGGTTTTGTGGGCATGAGGGGTGAGCATTCTTTGGAAGTCGAGCTTCCTTTTCTCCAGGCGGTATTGGGTAAGTTCAAACTCGTGGCAATTGTTGTCGGAGATCAGGATTATGCCACCAGCGAGTCGCTGGGTCAAGCTATGGCCGCGGCTCTAAAGGGAGAGAATGCCTTGATCGTAGCCAGTTCGGATCTTTCGCACTATCATCCGTATCAAGAAGCAGTTCGGCTGGACAATGTGGTGATGGACCACGTGAACTCATTTGACCCGAAAGGGCTATTCAGAGATATTTCCTCCGGCGTCTGCGAAGCCTGTGGCGGGGGGCCCATAACAGCCACCATGATCGCAGCAAAGGGGCTGGGAGCCGATAAGGCTAAGGTCCTGCAATACGCTAACTCAGGAGATGTTACCGGGGATAAATCCGGGGTGGTTGGATATATGGCCGCGGTTATGTATAATTCCAAAGCAGACTCTGCGAAAGAAAAAGCAGGGTCAGAGAAAAAGAAAGTAGGAGTGGACCTGGGGCTCTCGAAAGACGACAAAAGGATTCTGATGGATATCGCCGGAAAGACCATTGAGTGCAAAGTCAAAGGTGAGAAACTTCCCGAGTTCAAGGTGGAATCTCCCATCTTGAAAGAGAAAAGAGGCGCATTCGTCACCATAAAAAAACACGGCCAATTGAGAGGGTGCATCGGTTACCTAGAAGCAATAAAGCCCCTTCACATCACCATCCAGGAGATGGCGGAATCAGCTGCGCTCCGTGATCCCAGGTTTCCTCCAGTTACGCCGGCGGAGTTGGACGAATTGGAGCTTGAAATCTCGGTTCTGACTCCTCTGAGGAAGATAAAGGACATAAACGAGATTGAGATCGGAAAACATGGGATTCTGCTTAAGAAAGGATATCAGCAGGGGGTATTTCTGCCCCAGGTGGCCACCGAGCAGGGATGGGACAGAATAACCTTCTTGGAGCAGGTTTGTCATAAAGCGGGAATTCATGATAAGAACTGCTGGAAGGACAAGGATGCGGAAATCTACATTTATTCAGCAGAAGTATTCTGAGGAATCAAGATGAGCTTTCAACTCTCTCACAAAAGAATAATTGTCCTTGCATTCTTATCTTTTGCCTTTCTCCTCCTCCTGCTTTTGTTAGGAAACTGGACGATTTTGTATTACTCTGAAGGGACAAAAGACCTTCGGGAAAGTAGACCAGACGAAGTGACCCTGGGCTGCATCTTTCAAGGGGAATTGGACAGGAATGAATCTCTGTATCTTTCCTTACTGAAAAAGAAGGTCCCCCACTCCCTGATTCATCGTCTCACCTCGACTTTGAGCGGTTCGCTCAATCTAAGAACGTCTCTCCCCGGAGATTCCTATACTTTGATAACTACTCCGGATTCGATTCTGTTTTTCGAATACCAGAAGGGGATGAAAGAAAAGTGCGAGATCAAAAGGGAGAACGGCAATCTCGAAGCTTCTGTACTCCCGGTGGAATTCGATTGTATAGTCAAATCGATGAAAGGAGAGATAAAAAGCTCCCTGTGGGAGGCAATGTTAGGTGAATGCAAGAGTCCTGAGTTGATTGTGAAGTTCACTGAGATATTCGAATGGGACATAGATTTCTTGACCGAAACGAGGAAAGGTAACAGCTTTCGACTAATCTATGAGGAATATCACAAGGACGGCAAACTCGTAAAACATGGTGATATCCTGGCAGCCGAATACAATTCAGCCGGACAGACCCATCAGGCAGTATTGTATCAAGACCCAGCTGGACACAAGGACTATTACGACATCTCTGGCAACTCGTTGAAGAAGGCCTTTCTGAAATCTCCCTTAAATTACCGAAGAATCAGCTCTGGCTTTTCCTATAGCCGGTTTCATCCGATCTTCAAGAGATACCAACCTCACCTGGGAGTCGACTATGCTGCGCCGGTGGGGACTCCTGTGGTGGCCTCCGGGGACGGTGTGGTCACTTATGCTGGGTGGAAGAGGGGTTTCGGCAAATTGGTCCAGATCCGACACCCCAACGGTTTCGTCACCTCCTACGGACATCTTTCCCGCTTTGCCAAAGGGATAAGGCAGGGAGCTCGGGTTCGTCAGAAGGAGCTGATTGGCTACGTGGGAAGCACCGGCTGTTCCACGGGCCCTCATCTGGACTATCGGGTCAAAGCCGACGGCAGATACGTTAATCCGCTTAGGATGATCGTGCCATCCGCCAAACCAGTGGCCAAGGGGTATTTTGCGGACTTTGAGAGACAAAGGGATAATCTCCTCTATGCCATGGATCTTTTGACCAACGCTAAATTGTTAGCTTTGGCAGAAAGAATATCTGACTGACGCCGGACCAATAGTTTGTGTCTGGGGGTTTCCCGAAGGTCCAAATGTTAGCAAACCATGCCAGAAAGATACTAGGCGATGTGGGCTTTGGATGGATTTTGAAGCCTGATCAAAAAGCGCACCCCTTGTCTTTGTCCAGTCTGAATGTGATTCCTCTTTTGGGAAATTTCGATTTTGGCTGTGCCTTGGGTCAATACAGCGAACAAGTAAGCGCACGGAGCGAGAAAACCCAAGTAGGAGAGTTATTGCACAGATTCAAATATCGGTTTGATCGTGATGCAGGAGCGGTATTGGCTGATCTGACGACAGAGTTGATAAACGGGAAGGACCTGCTGAAATCATCCGACTTTATTGTTACCGTTCCTCCATCCTTTACCAGCCGTCCTTTTGATCCAATCTCTGATCTGGCAGAGAGGATTTCCAAGGGAACGGGAATTCCCTGGGAAAGGAATGTGATAAAAAGGACCAGAATCACGAAGCTTCAGAAGAGGATTTTCGACAAGGCAGGTAAGGCAGAGAATGTGGCGTTGACGTTCCGTTTGAATAATCCTGCACTGGTCTCTGGGAAGAGAGTTTTGTTATTGGACGATCTTTGCGATTCAGGCGCTACCGTGAATCAGATCTGTCAAATCTTGAGACGAGCCAAGGCGGATAAGGTTAATGTTTTGGTCTTGGCTAAGATCGGCTATGTTTAGGAATTTTTTCAGCTCGCCTTTGGGGGTGCCAAGTGGGATATAAGGAGTATGTGATAGCCTTGAGGGAAAAAGCCAGGGTTGGCCCTAAAGCGTTTCAGCAGCTTCTCATGACCTTTGGCTCTCCGGAAAACGTCTATAAGGCCACCAAAGATGAGCTTTTGTCGCTGCCCCGGATGACATCCGAGAAAGCTGAGGAGATTTGCCAATCTGAAGATTTCCTAATTGAGATTCGAAAACACATTTCATACTTAAACGAGCTGGGCATCGGCATCTCGACCGTCCTTGACCACGACTATCCTCAAAGCCTTAAGGAGATCGACGATCCTCCGCCGCTTCTATACTTTAAAGGAGAATTCCCCATTCCGAACGATCTGTTTGTGGCTGTGGTAGGAACTCATCACGCAACCGCGGAAGGAATAGAAAAGGCGGTGGAGATGGGGAAAGCTTTGGCCCGAAGGAAGGTGGTCGTGGTGAGCGGGCTTGCCAAAGGGATCGATTCTGCCGCTCATGTGGGGGCAATCACCGAAGGTGGCAAGACTTACGCCGTGTCTGGCGCAGGCCTGAACAACATCTATCCCTCTGAACATGTCTCTCTGGCAGAGCAAATCTCCAAAAACGGAGCATTGATCACCGAGTATAATCTGGATGTTCCGGTGAAGGTTGGCCGGTTGATGGCAAGAAACAGGATCGTGGTGGGATTGTCTTTTGCGGTAATCATAGTTGAGATGAGTGAGGAGAGTCCCGGAACCATGGATGCGGTGAACATATCCATAAAACAGGGAAAGCCTTTATTTGTGGTCAGAAAGGAGAACTCTCAAAAAGTGGAAGGCTTGATCCAAGAAGGTGCGGTTCCTATAGAGGGCGTGGACGATTTGGATTTGGTCTTGAACTACCTCTGAGAACAACCCTCCGGCCTCCCGCTTAGACTGAGGTTTTGCCCTTCTGAGACGTTGAAGTCCGGTCAAAAGATCATGAAAGAATATCTGGATTATGATGAGAGAATAAAGAGGCTGAAGAAGGTGGTGGATGAAGTATGTGAGAAGATCAAAAGCGGGAAGCTCACCCTCGGTGAGGCCAGGAAAGAGGCGGCCTTGGTCAGATTGAAGGCCGAGAAGTTGGTTCCCTTTGAGATGGATAAGTTTGACTTGCTCTACAAAAGCAGATTCGAGAGACTGATCCAACAGTTTTTATTGCCAAAAATAAAAGATGATAACAAAAAATGAGGGACAATTCCCCTGACGAGTATTGGACCATAAACGACCTCGCACAATCAAAGCTCAAAATTAAAGGTTCCATCTTTATAGGTTCCGCCTTCCCCGTAAGTCGGGAAACAGAGGCACGAGAGCGGATTGAAAAAGTCTCCAAAGAGACTTTTGATGCTACCCACCATTGTTTTGCCTACAAAATCAAAACAGATGAAAGCGAGTTAGCCAAACATAGTGATGCTGGCGAGCCCCGGGGAACCGCAGGGAGTCCCATATTATCTGCCATCGAATCTGAAGGGCTTACTGACGTTTTGGTGGTGGTGACTCGCTATTATGGTGGAACGAAATTGGGAACCGGAGGACTTTCTCGCGCGTACCGTCAAACTGCTCAAGCAGTGCTGAAAGACTGTAAAAAGGTAAAGAAGTTCGTCACCGCAGAGCTCTCTTTTCAATTCCACATAAGCTACATGGGAAGGGTGAGCCAGGCCTTGAGCAGATTTGGCTGCAGGATTTTGGAGAAGAGCTTTGAGGACAAGGTGACAATGAAGGCACAAGTCAGAATGAGCAGCCTGGAGAAGCTGAAGAAAGGACTTCTGGAGTCGACCAATGGCCAGGTCAAATTCATCTGATAGAATCGAGTTCGACTGCGTCGGTTTCGGAATGAATGTGGTGGACTACTTATCCATTTTGGATCCATATCCTGGCGTGGATGAGAAGGTGGAAGTGATCGAATCAACCATGCAGGGAGGCGGACCGGTTCCCACAGCCATGGCCACGCTGGCAAGGTTGGGTTCGAAAGTGGCTTACATAGGAAAGGTCGGTGACGATCCGGAAGGGAGGTTTGTCAAGGCCGAGTTAGAAAAGGAGGGGGTCAATACCGATTACCTGATGGTGGATAAGGCAGGCAAGACTTCCAAGGCTTTTATCTGGGTGGATAAGGGGACTGGAAAAAGAACCGTGGCGCTGGATAAGACTAAATCGAATCACGTAGAAGCAAGCGAGCTTGCGTTCACGAACTCAATTTCCACCAGATTTCTCCACATAGACGGACGTGAACCGGAAGTGGATATCTTCTTATCCAGATGGGCGAAGAAACTTGGGGCAGAGGTGAGTCTAGATGTGGGGAGTCTGAGATCAGGTGTGGAATCGGTCTTTCCCTTTGTGGACCATTTGATAGTCTCAAAAAGATTCGGCTGCGGTTTTACCAGGTTATCCGATCACTTTTCAGCCTGTAAACAACTCATGAAAGAGGGATTTGAAACTGCAGTTGTCACCATCGGAGAAGATGGCTGTGTCTGTGCTTCAGCAAGGGAGCCCAAGATGAGCGGGGGAGAAGACCAGGTTCTCCAATCGCCCGGTTTTCCCGTGAAAGTGGTCGACACCACCGGCGCGGGAGACGTTTTTCACGGAGCTTTCATATATGGGCTCTTGGAGAAGTGGGATTTGAAAAAGACGGCGCAATTCGCCTGTGCCACAGCCGCCATGAAATGCACGAAATTAGGAGGTCGAGCAGGAATCCCTAATTTGGCTGAAGTCACGAACTTTATAGGAAGCTTTAAGCAATAACCGTAGTGGTGTGTAAGTCAAAGACTTACCGGCAAGGACTAACGCAATGTTTCAGGTTTTATTGGAAAACTTAATTCAGTTCGACACCGCGCTTTTCTATTTCTTCAATGTAAAACTGCAGAACGGCTTTTTTGATCTCCTGATGCCCATTCTGACCAATCTTGACTATTGGCGAATCCCTTTGGGCTTGATGGTAATTCTGTTACTCATTTTTGGGAAAAAGAGGGGAAGAATCACCGTGCTTCTTTTAGTCCTGGGGATTGCCTTGAGTGATCAGCTCTGTAATAATCTGCTCAAGCCCCTGATACAAAGAATCAGACCCTGTAATATTCTGGAAGACATTCATCTTTTAGTCAACTGCACCAAGGCTTATTCTTTTCCATCCTCTCACGCAATGAACATATTCACCGGCTGCCTCCTGCTCTCGTACAGCTATCGCAAAATCAGACTGTTTTTTCTGATCATAGCGATTTTGGTATCATATTCTCGCGTCTATGTTGGTGTGCATTATCCTTTTGACGTTTTAGCCGGAGTGGTTCTGGGAACCTTCTGTGCTTTTGTCATCATAACTCTTTTCAAATTTCTTTCGAAAAACTTCAGAGGATTCTCCTTTTCGTAATGAACGGAGTTGAAGAATGGAACAGAGCATGTCAGGAGTTAAGATAATAGTGATTCAGGGTGACATCACCGAAGTAGAAGCAGACGCCATAGTGAATGCGGCAAACAATCACCTGTGGATGGGCGCAGGTGTGGCAGGTGCCATCAAAAGAAAGGGAGGGAAACAGATCGAAGGTGAGGCGATGAAACAGGGTCCCATTCCAGTCGGCGAAGCTGTTGTTACCTTTGCCGGAGAGCTCAAAGCCAAATATGTGATTCATGCTGCAGTTATGGGACAGGATTTGATGACCAGCGAAGAATATATAAAAAGTGCCACACAGAACAGCTTGAGACGAGCAGAAGAGTTGAAAATAAAATCCATTGCCTTTCCTGCTTTCGGCACGGGCGTGGGAGGATTTCCGGTTGATAGGTGCGCCCAGATAATGCTTGATCAGGTTCAACGTTTTTCGAAAAATGCAAGGTATTTGAGGGAAGTCCTGTTTGTCATTTTCGACAAGAGGAGTTACGATACCTGGAGTGTCCGGCTCTAGCCGGAAAAAACGGAGTGCATCAGCTTGCTGATGCGCTTTTCAGCCTTAATCAAGTAGTGTATGTTGGTTCGGGAAGTGGAATTCCCGAACCTGTCTCGTGCCCGAATACCGATTCCCTCACGTACAATAAAGAAGATTTCAAGATGACCAAATTCTTCTGTGACGATAACCTGGGCAGATTGGCCAAATGGCTCAGAACGTTGGGATACGACACCAGCTTTCAGTTGACCATGGAGGATGGAGAGTTGGTTTCTCTGGCTTTGAAGGAAGACCGCATGATTCTGAGCAGGGATGCAAAGCTCTCCCGCTTCAAGATCGAAGACAGATATCTCTTGATCCGGAGCGAGAAGCCTTTAGAGCAGTTAAAACAGGTGGTTGACCACTTCAAGCTTAAGATAGACAAAGACCTTCTTTTTTCCCGCTGCCTGGTCTGCAATCAGGTGCTGCAAAAGGTGCAAAAGGAAAAGATCAAGGACAGGCTTTATCCTTACGTCTATCAGACCCAGGACAATTACGTCTATTGCTCTGCATGTGACAGGATCTACTGGCCGGCCACTCACGTGGGCAGGATGACAGAAAAGCTCTGCGAGGCTGGGATTATTTGAATCATTACTTCTCCACCATCAGCAGTGCCAAGTTTCCACTGATGATTCATCATTTGTGGAACTTCCGCAAGCGTTTGGGAGTATAAAAAAGAGAGAAGACTGAGGAGCAAGGAGAGCGAAACTAGTTTTTTCATTTTTACTCCTTTCTTTCTGAACGTCGGGCATCCCTTGGGGGATGCCCAACGTTTGTTATTGTCCCCGCCAGCGGAAGCCAATCTGGGCAGTCACGCCTTCATCTGAGCCAGATCCGGCACTCCCGGTATACGGGAAAACGGTCGCCCGTTGAGAGCAGGCCGGACGAAAGTCACTGGTTGTAAAAGACCCCCCCCGCGAGTGGAGAGCCAATCCTCTGTGCCAAGATAGAACTCCTGTAGTTTCGCATTAGAGCTTTGTACTTCTTTTCTTAGTAATATCCTTGAGATTTCGAGTCGAAGGACCCCGGGGAGACCCAGCAAGCGAAGGGATTTCGCCCGGACCGGCTCGAACGAGCCCCCGTCCGGGGGCGCCCGTCTGGAAGCTTCACTCAACAGGCTTCATCTCATTCCGCTGCCTCTTCAGGAGCGACTAGCCAGAAGAACTCCATTCATCGTTTCCAACCGGGTTTCGGAAGTGCCTTGCGGTTCATGCCTTTGCAGAAAATCTGGGGCAGTCACCAAAAAATTGTCTTGCTTTTTGGTGAAAAGCATGTATTATACAAAAACTCGAACCCCTAATTGGAGGCAAAACATGAGAAGGACTAAGATACGTTCAGGGAAGATAAAAAAAGCCAGGAAACAACCGAAGAGACAACCGAAGAAACAGCTTAACAAAAAGCTCAAAGTGAGAGAGCCTAAGGCCAAGAGAATCAAAAAGATAGCTGTGGATAGCCTGTCCGGGAGAGGAAAGAAATCAGTCTATTATTTCGGAGACAAGAATGCTGAGGGGAATGGGAAAATGAAGGATCTCTTGGGGGGTAAGGGAGCAGGTTTGGCGGAGATGACCACAGCTGGCGCCCCTGTGCCCTCAGGGTTTACCATCACCACGGAAGCCTGCAGGCTCTTCTATCAGAATGACATGAAGCTCCCCAAGCCTGTTGAGAAGGAAATTCGAAGCGGTCTTAAGAAGGTGGAGAGATCCATGGGAACCAGTTTCGGCGATGCCTCTAACCCGCTCCTGCTTTCGGTCAGATCGGGGGCCAAGTTCTCCATGCCGGGAATGATGGATACCGTTTTGAACCTTGGACTCAACGATAAAACCGCTCAGGGATTAGTCAAGAAAACTCAGAATGAAAGATTCGTCTACGACAGTTACCGACGGTTTGTGCAGATGTTCGGCAATGTGGTTTTAGGAATCGACAAGGATCAGTTCGAGAAGATACTTCAAAAGAAAAAGGAGGCCAAACACATAAGACACGATGCTTCCCTGCTGGTGGAGGATCTGAAAGAGCTGGTGCGGAAGTTCAAAGCTAAAATCAAGGAGAAAGCCGGAGAGGAGTTTCCTGTCGATCCATATAAGCAGCTGCAGATGACGATCAATGCAGTATTTAGATCATGGAACAATCCCCGAGCCATCACTTACAGGAGATTACACAATATATCGGCCGAATTGGGTACTGCGGTGAACGTACAGGCTATGGTCTTCGGGAATATGGGGGAGACGAGTGCCACGGGCGTGGGATTTACCCGCAACCCTTCTACCGGAGAGAACAAATTTTACGGCGAATACCTGACCAATGCGCAGGGTGAGGATGTGGTGGCGGGAATCAGGACTCCTAGGCCTATCCACGAGTTAAAGCAGGAGATGCCTCAGGTGTTCAAACAGCTGAAATCCATTACTTCCAAGTTGGAGAAGCATTACAAAGACGTTCAGGATTTTGAGTTCACGATTCAACAGGGCAAATTGTATATGCTTCAGACCCGCACTGGCAAAAGAACCGCTCATGCGGCGGTGAGAATTGCCGTGGACATGGTGAAGCAAAAATCCATCACCAAAGAGGAGGCCCTAACCAGATTGGAGCCAGCCCAGTTGAATCAGCTTTTGCACCGAAGGATAGATCCGAATGCCAACGCCACCGTCATTACCAGGGGCCTGGCTGCCTCCCCGGGTGCTGCGGTGGGCAAGGTAGTATTCACGGCAGATGATGCGGTCAGCTTGGCCGAAAGTGGCGAAAAGGTGATTCTGGTGAGGCATGAGACCAATCCAGACGACATTCACGGCATGGCAGTAGCCGAAGGCGTGCTCACGGCACGAGGGGGAATGACCAGTCATGCAGCCGTGGTAGCCAGAGGGATGGGAAAATGTTGCGTGGCGGGATGCGAGGCCATTAAGGTGAGCGAAAAGAGAAAGCAATTCATGGTGGACGGGCACATAATCCGCGGAAGGGACGTTATCTCTCTGAACGGGACCACTGGGGAGGTAATGCTGGGAGAGGTGCCTACCATAGAGCCAGAACTCTCTGGAGAGTTTGGGGAGTTCATGAAGTGGGCTGATAAAGTCAGAAGGTTGAAAGTCCGCACCAATGCGGACACCCCTAAAGATTCTGCTCAAGCTATCAAGTTCGGAGCTGAGGGTATCGGCTTATGCCGCACCGAGCACATGTTCTTCGCCGAAGACAGGCTTCCCATCGTGCAGGAGATGATTTTGGCAAAGACCCCGACCGATAGGCAGGCGGCCCTAGATAAGCTTCTTCCAGTCCAGAAAAAGGATTTCAAAGAGATTTTTTCGGCGATGGAAGGTTTACCGGTTACTATCAGGACCTTAGATCCGCCCCTGCATGAGTTTCTGCCCGACCGGGAGGAACTGATAGGGGAAATTGCCACCTTGAAGGCAAAGGAAGCAGACGAAGCCCAGATCGAAGAGAAGGAGAACCTCCTCAGCCGGGTCGAGGAACTCCACGAGATGAATCCCATGTTAGGACATAGAGGTTGCAGGCTGGGCATCGTATTCCCGGAGATTACCGAGATGCAGGCCCGTGCCATATTTCAGGCGGCATGTGATCTGGTAAAACATCGCAAGTCCGTGATTCCGGAGGTGATGATTCCTCTGGTGGGACATGTGAACGAGTTTAAGAATCAAAAAGAGGTGGTGGTCAGGGTGGCTGAGGAGACCATGAAGAAGTATAAGGTCAAGCTCAAGTATTTGGTGGGGACCATGATCGAGATACCCCGTGCCTGTCTGACCGCTGACCAGATTGCTGCCGAGGCGGAATTCTTCTCTTTCGGCACCAATGATCTCACCCAGATGACCTTTGGCTATTCGCGCGATGACGCAGGCAAATTCCTGCAATACTACGTTGAGCATGGAATCCTGGACCACGATCCCTTTGTAAGCATCGATCAGGCCGGAGTGGGGGAGCTAGTGGAGATGGGCGTCAAAAAGGGACGTGCAGTACGCAAGGATTTGAAGGTGGGAATCTGCGGGGAACACGGGGGCGATCCATCCTCGGTGATCTTCTGCCACAACGTAGGTTTGGATTATGTGAGTTGCTCACCTTACCGGGTTCCCATTGCCCGGCTGGCTGCGGCTCAAGCCGCTATCGGAAAAAAGTTGGCAGAATACACCTCTGCGTAGACGCAATACTGGTGGTAGCTTTCCGTTGCTGCCACTATCCAGGCTGAGGGGTTTTTGTGTCGGTTCTTCCTGCCCGAAGAGCCGACATTTTTTTGGGAAGGATACGAAAGAATGGACTTTGGGATCATCGATTCGGATTGTCAAGGTTGAGGGACTGTTGAAAAACCGTTTGGCAGGGCTAAATGCCCTGACCTAGGTATGGTAACCGATTGGTTCCCATAGGGGCGGGGATTCATCCCGCCCCACAGTGCAGCTTTTTCAACAGGCCCTTGAGCCTGACCCTTTGGACCCGAACAGGATCGATACCGGCGAAGGTTCATCTGGGGGACCCGTTAGAATAGCTTGTATACTAAGCCCAAAGACAGAGTCTCCTTAAAACGCCCTTTTTTGCTTATATCTTTGTCATAGAGAAGCTGGTTGTATAGTGCGACATTAACGTACTTGGAGATCGATACAGAGATTGTATTCTCCCAATTAACATCCACCTCTTTCCAATAATCCTCTTGCGGCGTTCCCTTGACCTTATCAGACTCGGAGAAAAAGAAAGCTTTGTAAAGGCTTAATTTTGAAGTATAGGAAATCTTATCTGACAGGGTAAGCCGGACGTCCGAAACGGACTCTATCCCGCCGTCGCTGGTAGAGTTGATTTCCGTTTTCTTCATAACCGTGTCCACCACCTCTTCGGTGATGATCTGTCTTAGAGCTAATCCCAAACGGCTCAAAATCTCATTATTCTCGGTCTTGTAAAATACTCTGGAGACGCCGCCCGATTCGGTAAGTTTTTTCGGGTTAACGTATCTTTTGACCTCCGGCACGCTGGCGTCCAGAAATTGACTCTCGAACCTGAAAGCCAGATAGGGATCGACCCACATCTTCAGGGTGAACCGGGTCAAGGTTTCGATGTCCAGAAGATCGGTTGATTTTGTCGGCTTTGCCCACTTTTTGGTTTGCTGGTCTTGTGAGTGCGTTTGACCAAAGGAGAATTTCGCAGTGGTCTTTGAATTTATTATTTCTGAGAACTTTTTCTCAAAAACGGAGTTAGCCAGAGCCACCCAGTTTACGTTTCCTGCCTCACCGCCAGTCCAGCTGTCTGAATAAGAGTTCTGAGTTACCGTTAGACCCAAGTCCACAGACTTCTTCCAGGGATGGGCAAAAACAGGAGAGGAAGATCCAAACCAGAAAAGTAAAGCTATCGAAAAATAAGATGTACACCTTTTCATAACGCACCTCTTCATGTTATGGATATCGATTTTTCTCAAGGTAGGTTTTGCTCCCGTTCTTGTCAACAGGAAACTGCGTGAAGAATCACAAAAGAGTTATCTGTGAGTGGATTTTGAAAATCTAACTTGCAAAATGACACGAAATGATTAAATTTCGATTCAATACAATAGGAAGTGCGACTTCAAAGGAGTCGAAAAAGAAAGAAGCATTCTTTGATTTCTAATTGACATAAAAAGTAGTGGAGGTTCAAGATGCGTTTTCTTAAGATCATCGTCCTGGTGTTGGCATCGAGTTTTATGGTGAGCACTTTTGTTGACGCTGAGGAAAGCAGATTGATGCGATTCCCCGACGTTCATCTAGATAAGATCGTGTTCGTTTATGCGGGTGATCTCTGGCTGGTGCCGAGCGAAGGCGGGATTGCCCGAAGGTTGACTACCCACATGGGAATGGAGCTGTTTCCTAAATTCTCGCCCGATGGCAAAATGATCGCTTTCTCCGGACAATACCAGGGCAACACCGACGTCTACGTGATCCCTGCAAAGGGCGGTGAACCCAGAAGACTTACCTACCGCCCCGGCTTCGAGAACATGTCGGATAGATTCGGGTTTGACGACATGGTGTTGGACTGGCATCCCGATGGCGACAGGATTCTTTTCAGATCGTCGCGGGAAAGCTACAACAGCTGGTTCCAAAACCTTTTCTTAATTAGCGTCGAAGGAGGTTTTCCGCAGAAGTTGCCTTTGCCTGAGGCCGGGCTTACCTCGTTTTCACCAGACGCCGGCAAAATTGCATATAACCGGATCTTTCGGAATTTCCGCACCTGGAAGCGCTACAAAGGGGGCTTAGCTCAGGATATCTGGATATACGATCTGGAGATGAACGCCGTCGAGCGGATTACCGATTGGGAAGGCACCGATACTTCTCCCATGTGGCATGAGAACAAAATCTATTTTGTCTCAGATCGCGATCATACCGCCAATATTTTCTGTTGCGATCTTGGCACGAAAAAAACCCGAAAGATCACCAATCACGATGAATATGACGTGAAATGGCCCAGCTCTGGCCCTCGGTCCATAGTGTATGAAAACGGGGGTTATCTTTACGTGCTTGATTTAAAAACCGAACAGACTCAAAAGATCACCGTGGAGATTCCGGACGACCGGGTGTTGGCGCGCTCGGAGTTTGTGTCGGTCAAGGATTATGTTACCGACTACAGTCTTTCTCCTGATGGCAAAAGGGCGCTCTTTGTGGCTCGCGGCGATATATTCACCGTTCCGGCTGAAAAGGGCAACACCAGGAATCTCAGCAATACTTCAGGTGCGCGGGAAAAGAATTCCATCTGGTCTCCCGATGGCAAATGGATCGCGTACTTGTCCGACCGCACAGGCGAGGATGAACTTTACCTCATCCCTCAGGATGGAAAGGGTGAGGATATCCGAATAACCACAGACGGGCACTGCTTCCGCTTCGCTCCGGTGTGGTCGCCGGATAGCAGAAAGCTTCTGTTCGCCGACAAGAACTTAAAACTCTATTACGTCGACACAGAGAGCAGGAATGTCACTCAGGTGGACAGCACCAGGAACTGGGAGATTCGTGATTATTCCTGGTCTCCGGACAGCAGGTGGATTGCGTACGCTCTGCCGGCCAAAAACGAGTTCAACTCCATCTTTCTTTATTCTTTGGAAGACGAACAGATCTATCGGGTGACTGAGGATTATACAGACGATGAGGAGCCGATCTTCGATCCCGAAGGCAAGTATCTGTATTTCCTCTCCAACCGTGATTTCAACGCAGTGTTAGGCAACTACGAGCCCAGCTTTACCTATAACCAGATGACCCGCATCTACGTGGTAACCCTGCAGGCGGACAGCCTCTCTCCTTTTGCGCCGGAAAGCGACGAGGTAGAACCAGAAGAGGAAAGGGAGAAGATGAAAGAAGAAGAAAAGAAGGAGGAAAAGAAAAAGCGAAAGGAAAAGATAAAGAAGGGAATCGACATTGACATTGAAGGAATAGAGGACCGCGCCGTGGGTGTGCCCATGGACCCAGGCAACTATTATGGATTGCGGGCAGCCGAAGGGAAGATATTTTATCTTTCCTTCCCGGGCTGGACGCTGACCGGAGGATCGCCAGAACCCAAAGGTGCGTTGCACCTTTTCGATATGGAGAAAAGAAAAGATCAGGTGCTGCTTTCGCCAATCGATGGGTATGATATTTCCGCAGATGGCCAAAAGATCATTTACAAGAGTAAGGAAAAATTTGGCATCACAGAGGTCAAGCCCGGTTCCGCTAAGGTCGGAGATGGATCCCTGAAACTGGACGATATGCAGATGAAGATCGACTACCGCGAAGAGTGGAGGCAGATATTTGGCGAGGCCTGGCGTCTGGAGCGCGACTTCTTCTACGCTCCCAACATGCACGGGGTGGATTGGGAGTTGATGCGAGAAAGATATGGTCAGCTTCTGCCATATGTGGCACACCGAAGTGACCTCAATTATCTCATCGGGGAGATGATAGGCGAGCTTTGTTGTTCTCACACCTATGTAAGCGGCGGCGATCGGACCAAACTGGAACTGGTCAAAACCGGTCTATTGGGCGTGGATTGGGAGTTGGACACTCTCTCCGGTTTTTATCGAATTAAGAAGATTTATCCCGGTGAGAACTGGGATAAGGGTCTTCGCTCTCCTCTCACCGAACCAGGGGTCTCGGTAAAGGAGGGAGAATACATACTGGCTGTGGACAACCAACCCTTGCAGTATCCCACCAATCCTTACAGTCTCTTCGAAAATACGGTTGGCAAAACAGTGATCCTCAAGGTGAACTCCAAGCCTTCTCTGGATGGTGCGCGCGAGGTGGAAGTCAAACCGATTGACAGTGAATACGACCTACGGGCCAATTTCTGGGTGGAGACCAATCGCCGTAAGGTGGAGGAGGCCACCGGCGGGAGAGTGGGGTATATCTTTCTTCCTAACATGGGTGGCGAAGGACTCAACCAATTTGCCAGATCTTACTTCCCTCAGATCCGGAAGGAAGGATTGATTATCGACGTTCGCTATAACGGGGGAGGCTTTGTTTCCGACATGATCTTGGAAAGGCTTCGCCGGGTTGTGGTGGGAATGGGCTCGTCGCGAAATGCCAGGGATTATACCTATCCCGGGGGAACCCTTTACGGACATTTAGTCTGCATTGCCAATCAATATTCTGCTTCTGATGGAGACTTCTTTCCCTACTATTTCCGCCAATACGGGCTGGGACCCATCGTGGGCAAAAGAACCTGGGGAGGAGTGGTGGGCATCCGCAACTTCATAAGGCTGCTGGACAATGGGTACGTCACCACGCCTGAATTCGCACCCTATAGTGTGGAAGGCGAGTGGGTGATGGAAAACTACGGCGTGGATCCGGACATCGAGGTGGACAATCCACCGGATCTGGTCGTTGACGGCCGTGACCCCCAGCTGGAGAAAGCCATTGAGATCATCATGAAAAAGCTCGAAGAGGAGCCCAGAAAACTTCCCGAAAGGCCGCCTTATCCAGTCAGAGATTGAAAATGTCTCCTGACTCCCTTGCCAGCAACTGAGGATGACATACTGACATGTTGATCCTGAATGGAACCCTGGTAAAGTCACATTCGGAGAAAGGTCATCATGGAGTGTCAAGCTTCAGCTTGACTTCTCCCGTAGATCCTGCAGAAGACGCCTCGAAAATCAATGAACTCCTATGTGGTTCACCTAAAGGTGAACACTCCAAATTATCCTCTTTCAGCAGCTTTTCGGAGACCGGTTAGAGATGGACCGACCAGGATAATGGACTCATTATTGAAAAAAAGTAGAACTTTCGAAAATGAGACAAGTATATAAAAGAGGTGTTTGTAGCGCAGCAGTCGCATCTGTCTAAACGGGGCAGCGTGTGGGTAATTTCAGAAGACGGATGAAAAGTCATGAGAAAAGTTCCCGCGAGAGAATCGAAAGACTTTCCCAAATAATAATAAACAAACAAAGGAGTTGAGGCATGCAGAATTCTAAAGTCCTCGTATTGGTGTTATTGGTTTTGTTGTTAGTTGGTCATGCTTACGCTGAGGAAGGCCGTCTGATGCGCTTTCCAGACATACACAAGGACAAGGTCGTTTTTGTGTATGCCGGCGACCTCTGGCTGGTATCCAGCCAGGGGGGTGTGGCCCGCAAGCTAACATCTCATCCAGGTGCGGAGCTTTTTCCTAAATTTTCACCTGATGGGAAATTGATCGCCTTCACCGGAGCCTATGACGGCAATGCCGATGTGTACGTCATTCCGACGGATGGTGGAGAACCACGTCGTCTCACTTATCATCCGGGAGCTGAGGGTGCCTCCGGTGGAATTCAAATAGACGATTGGGTCCTGGACTGGTATCCGGATGGAAAGGCCATCCTGTTTCGCTCTTCACGCGAGGCCTTTCCGACCAGCAAGCTTTATCGCATCAATCTTGAGGGAGATTTCCCCGAAGCCTTGAAGCTGCCTGAAGCAGGAATGGCTTCGTTTTCTCCGGATGGCAAAAAGATGGCTTACAATCGAAAATCCCGAGAATTCCGAACCTGGAAACGCTACAAGGGCGGAACGGCCCAGGATATCTGGATTTACGATCTGAAGACCGATGCCGTAGATCGCATCACCGACTGGGAAGGAACGGACAACGCCCCCATGTGGTCCGGGGATAAGATATACTTCACATCTGATCGGGATCACACGCTTAACGTTTATTGTTTTGACCTGGCGACCAAGACAACCCGAAAGATCACCAACCACCAAGATTACGACGTGAAATGGCCCAGCTTAGGTGCGACAGCCATCGTTTACGAGAACGGCGGCTATCTTTACGTGCTGAATCTGACCGACGAAAAAACCAAGAAGATCTCGGTAGAAATCCCGGCGGAACGTATCCTCACCAGACCCAATTGGGAAAAGGTTAGCGACCTAATTATCGACTTCAGTCTCTCCCCGTCCGCAAAAAGGGCACTTTTCTCCGCCCGAGGAGAGGTTTTTACCGTGCCCGAGGAGAAGGGAGAAGTTCGCAACGTAACAGAAACGCCAACCATTCGTGAGATCTATTCTGCCTGGTCGCCGGATGGGGAATGGATAGCTTATCTATCAGACCGTACCGGAGAGTATGAGCTTTACGTCAGAACCCAGGACGGAATCGGCGAGGAAAAACGCATTACGACCGATGGTGACTGTTACAGATTTCCGCCGGTCTGGTCGCCGGACAGCAAGAAACTCTTATATTCCGACAAGAAACTCAGGCTGTATTATGTGGACATCGACGAAAGAGAGCCGGTGCTCATAGACAGAGCCGAGGTTTCCGAGATACATGATTACGCTTGGTCTTCCGACAGCAAGTGGGTTGCCTATGCCAAGAATAATCCCGCTTATTTCGCCTCAGTTCATCTATATTCCCTGGACAAAAAGAAGGTTTACCAGATCACCGGTGACCTAACCGATGATTTCTCTCCGGTCTTCGACCCGGAAGGAAAATATTTATACTTCGTCTCCGCCCGAACTTTCTCTCCCACTTTCAGCGATTTCGAGCATTCCTATGTATACCGTAACACCAGAAACATCTACTTGGTGACGTTGCAGGCAGACAGTCTCTCCCCGTTCGCACCGGAAAGCGACGAGGAGAAAGGAAAGGACGAGGACGAGGATAAGGACAACGAGGACGAGGATAAGGAAAAGGACGAAAAGAAGAAAGACAAGGATGAGGACGAAGAGAAGTCCAAGGATATCCAGATCGATCTGGACGGGATCGACCAGCGAATCGTGGGAGTACCGATCCAACCGGGCAATTACGTGGGTCTCAATGCGACCAAAGAAAAGTTATTCTATCTATCGTTGCCGGCAATCTACGAACCAGGCTCGAATTCCGGATCCCAAAACGACCTGCACATGTATGACATGGAAAAACGCGAGGATGAGACGATTCTTGCTGACATCAACGACTATGACATTTCGCAAAAAGGTGATAAGATCATATATCGGAGCCAAGACACCTACGGCATCATCGATGCCAAGTCAGGCAAGAACAAGGTGGGGGATGGCAAGATAAATACCGGCGGCATGGAGATGAAGGTCGATCCGCGAGGTGAATGGGAACAGATGTTCAACGAGGCCTGGAGGTTGGAAAGAGATTTCTTCTACGATCCAAACATGCACGGCGTCGACTGGAAGATGATGAAAAAGCGTTACGGTGAGCTTTTGCCCCACCTGGCTCACCGCTGGGATCTGAACTATCTACTGGGCGAGTTGATCGGAGAGCTGTGTTGCTCGCACACCTACGTCGGGGGCGGCAAGATGCCCAAGATAGAGTCTGTCGACATCGGGCTTTTGGGAGCCGATCTGGAGCCGGATAGAAAGGCAGGTTATTATAGATTCAAGAAGATATACAAAGGTGAAAACTGGGAAGATGATCGGAGGGCTCCGCTGACCGAGCCGGGAGTCGACGTGAAAGAGGGAGATTATCTGATTGCGGTAGATGGTGAGGAGGTGAGATATCCCGCCAATCCATATGGCTTCTTTGAAAAGACCGTGGGCAGACAGGTGAAAATCAAAGTGAATGATAAACCCTCTGCCGACGGCGCCCGTGAGGTAACGGTCAAGCCCACAAGTTCGGAGTACATGCTCCGCTATCTGGACTGGGTGGAAACCAGACGTCTTATGGTGGATGAAGCCACCGAAGGCAGGGTCGGATACATCCACGTGCCCAATACCAGCCTCTTTGGCTTGAACGAGTTTTCTCGCTCTTTCTTCGCTCAGGCTCGCAAGGAGGGTCTTATCATTGACGTGCGGTACAATGGAGGAGGCATGATCCCGGATATGTTCATAGAACATCTCCAGCGCAATCTCATGAGCCTCTGGGCCCCCCGTGAGGGACAGATCTGGCGAACGCCTAACGTGGCCCTCTTCGGACATATGGTGTGCGTCATCAACGAATATGCCGGTTCTGGCGGGGATGCCCTACCTTTCTATTTTCGCGAACAGGGATTGGGTCCGCTCATCGGTACGCGCACCTGGGGTGGATTGGTGGGGCTTACCCGGGGATTGGGGCTCATGGACGGCGGCAGGGTCACCTTTCCGGAATTCGCCTTTTTCAACTTGAAGGGGGAGTGGGACGTGGAGAATCATGGAGTGGATCCGGACATCGAGGTGGACAACCGGCCCGATTTGGTGATAAAAGGCCGCGACCCTCAACTTGAAAAAGCTATTGAGGTCGTATTGAAAAAGATGAAGGAGGAGCCCAAGGAGTTGCCGGAGAGACCACCTTTTCCAATTAAGAAATAGACTTCCTGTCTTGCCGCTCCGCCCCCTCTCCGAGCACCGAGAGGGGGCGGAGTAAGGCTTCGTTTTGTTGTTCCTCACACATTCAAGAACCGTGTATTTGGCAAGAACTTGAGGGGATTCGTGGCGTGAAGACGATTATGGTACTCCTGCGCTTTGCGGAAAATGAAAGACGGCCCGCGAAGAAAAAAACACCATCCATGATCATGTAATCGTTTCGATGAAGACGGTGCTTCATGAAGAGCTGTCTGAAGGATTAATATCTTGAAGAAGAGAAGTCTCTACGAAGACCTCTTGGTAGGATCTTCTCCATCCCAGGATTGCAGGGGGGGAGGAAACGAGTTTTCCTTTCAATGCCAAAATGTTCGGCTATCCCCTTCGGCCATTCGTGATTGCCCGCCCGGGCTGCACCTGCATCGGTGATGAGTGAGAAGATGCTCGTAGTTTTTCTCTCGCCAAATCCGAGCTTTCTTGCAGGAACTGAAAACCGAATGTGGAACTCGTCAGCCCTTGGTATTTGATTCCTTTGCCTGAAGAATCTTATAAGGTGATTCGCGCGGGCTTACCTTTAAACCCGATCAGATGTCGGAGACAAAATGCCATTCTTGGAAAGATAGAGCTTGCTGTCAAGAGCGGATGAAAGGCGTCTGTTTGGGGAACACCAAGTTCCTCCCCCTCTGATTCTTTTGAGAATCTCTTAACTCTGAAAAGACCGAGATCCGAGGTCATACACGGAATCTTACGCCCTGTTCTCTGCTCTGGAATTTCCTGGTTGATGCAACGCTTGTGGGAAAAGATATTATGCATGGCCCCCCAGAACAGTCAGAGAAAAAACCTGGGTCACAGGGGCAGATCTGTCTTTACAGTTATCTTTTCTTGTGAACTGCGCAGTATTTCCCTTTTCCCGTTACGAATCTTTTGCACCTTTTGCCGTCCTTGGTCTTGGCCGCGCATCTGACCTTCTTGGCTGCTTTTTTCTTCGCCATCAGTTTCACCTCCTTTCCTCGCTTAAGATAGTCTGCTTTATACTATCTTTCGGTTCAATTTCTTAAACCATAAACTAATTCTCCAAACAAGTCAAGAAAAAAACAACTATTCTATCAAAAAGTGGCCACTGGAAAATTGCGCTCAAACATTTCTTGATCATGGTTCTCGGAGATTAAACTAAATGCCTCAGTCCCGATAAGGAAATAAAGGGAGGGCTAACTGGGCTTCATGAAAACAAAAGAAATCAGCCAGCGAGAAAAATCCGAGGAGTCTGCTTGGAAAAGCGAAGGAAATTTTAAGCTCTTTCAATCTTCCGTATTCGATGTGATATATCGATACGATCCTCAGAATAATAAGTACGACTTCATCTCCTCCTCAGTAGAGCTGCAGACCGAGTACACCGTGAAAGTCGCTTCAGATGGCAGCCAAGGTCTCCAACTCTGCCGAAGGGAGAGATTCGATGTAGTCCTCACCGATTTAGGAATGCCGGAAATGTCCGGATGGGAAGTGGCCAAAGCAGTAAAAGAAATAGACTCGAACACCACGGTTCTATTGATCACCGGTTGGGGCGTAGAGATGGAAGAGGAGAAACTGAAAGAAAGCGGAATCGATCGAGTTTTAGCCAAACCGGTGAAGCTTGGGGATCTGCTCAATCTGGTCTCAGGAATAATACAATCAAAGAGGATAGGAAAAGAAGCTGGTGAGGATGCTCTGAAGCATCCGGCAGAATCCAAAGATACCAGGATCTAATGGTTCTTTGGATATGGCATTCCCTTCATTTGACCAGGTAAACTAAAGGCACGGAGTTTTCTCCGAACTACATACTCTCGTGCTAAAACAAAAGTCCTTCTGCAAACCTGCCAGAAAATCAAGATATTAAGACGCTCCGAAAGCTGGAATTCCCAAACCGTCCTGGTGTAGCAAATCCGGCCGCCTTCAGCGAAAATGTGAGAACTATCTTTGCGCAGACAGAGACGCTTGAGAAAACTGAGGCACAAGTTAAGAGAACAGGTGCCTCAATTCACAAACGACGGCCAGCTGCCAGGACTCAGCACGGATTGACAACTCAGAGGATATGGCTGATGGTCCCAAAGACGCCCCGGGATCATCGATGCCGTGCGGGACACCATGTCAGAGTGCTCGGATTCTGTGCCTCACCTTAAAATCGGGGTGGGACCTACACCTTTCTGAACGGTTACCGTTCCTCCACCCACATACTCGCCTTCGGCGTTGTATACATTGATTGTGTACGTCCCCGGATCGAGGTCATAGATGGTGGTGGTGATGTCGAAATAGCACATGCAGTAGCAGGGATCGCCGGACTCGCTCTCGTACAAGTCGAACACGTTGTCATCCTGTACGACCTCCGCGGAGATCTCAAAGCAACAGTTGTAAAAAGCATCCTTGTGCAGCACAACGATGTCATTTCCGGAGACTGTGATGATTATGCTATCCGGATCAGGGTAGGTAGGATTGTCAAAACAATCGCTTTGCGACGTGCTATACTGCGGCGTCCCCAAAGGGACTGGCCTCACATTCTTCCCCTGTACCCCAGATATGCACAAGAGCAAAAGGCACAGCAAAGCCAAGGCGACAAGGTTTTTCTTACCCATAGAACACCTCCATTTAATAGAACGACCCAAGTCTGGATTCTGTAGAATTTTCAATGAGCTTCTTTAGATGTCGAAATTTAACAATCCCTTTACCTCGTGTCAAGAAAAAACTGAATTTTTTGAAGATGAGCTTACCCAGCTCTTACCACGTTGTCAGAGTCTCTCGGTGATTTTTTGGAAGCTCATTCAATAGCATGATTTGGTCGTTCGAATTCGGCCGGCCCAGGAGAATTAGAGATTCCTCAATGCTTGCTATTGACGTCACCATAATCCCCTCATCGATTTTCCCATTGATCCCGTAAGAATAATTTGTGATGCACTAAAATGAACCGCTTGTGCTGCAACCCTTGTCGGTACAGAAAGTTAGAGGAATCCGGGTAAGGTGCCAGCCCACGATTTCCCTTAATCCTCTGTAAACTAAGCCTTCGAACCTACCGATAAGGATAATGGAAAGTAATGAGTTAGAGAGGCTGGTCCAAAGAAGCGTTTCGGCTTTTGCCGATGGTCTGAAGAGGTAATCCCCGGCGAGCGATAGATGCTCGCCTGTGCGAATTCTCAAGATGGCAAAAAACATGAGAAGAAGGGTGAGATCCAAAACCAGGCAATACTTGTGGACCATAGGGGTTGCTTTGGTTATTGCCATGGTCCTGCGAACTTTTGTTGTTCAGGGATACCGGATTCCCTCTGGGTCCATGGAGGATGCCCTCCTGAAAGGAGATTTTATCCTGGTCAACAAGCTGGCCTATCGTTTTGGAGAGCCCGAACCAGGAGACATAATCGTTTTTGATTTCCCTCTGAATCCCAGCAAAACCTTTGTAAAGAGGATAGTTGCAGGGCCGGGAGAGACTGTGGAGATTGCCAACAAAACAGTGTTCATTGACGGAAGAATCTCGGTTCCTTCTTATCTGGCAAAGTACACTGACCCCCTCATACATTCCGCCGAGTATTCGAATCGGGATAACCTCGGTCCTTTTGAGATCCCGCCTGGGCACTATTTCCTAATGGGAGACAATCGGGACAACTCACGGGACTCAAGGGAATGGGGGTTTTTGGAGAGAGAGTATATCAAGGGAAAAGCTTTCTTGGTCTATTTCTCCTGGGCCCCGGATCCCTCGGCTCCCGAATTCTCCAATCCATACATCGCCTCATTCTTCAGCGTCCTTTTCTACAATCTGGTCCACTTTCCCCAGCGAGTCCGCTGGGGAAGAACCGGAACCATGGTTCAATAGGAACCCTGCCTAACCTTTTCCAAGCACGCAGACTGGAAGGTCACAGGCGTTCTGTGTGGTGGGCAGCTGCCACGCGACATTCACCACTGTAATCTCGATGCCCTCCTTAAGGCTCTCGCCAATTCACGGCGTGCCCTCGAACAGGAATGTCTTCCTCTGGGTTGGCCCAATGCCGTTGTGCTCCCTGGCCTACGGCTTCTGTGGTCCAGCCGAAGGTGGGGATCCGACGCACCTCAAGTTTTGTCTTGACTTGTCCTTCGCCTTCTGACTAAATTAAGCAGAAAGACTTTAGTTTCCGCTCTGACACTGCAAGAGACGATAGTCCTGGCGGGGGACAGGTTTCCCCCCACAGGAAAATGCCGACACTGTTTATGATTTCGTTGAGTTGTGCTTCGGGCTGACCCTGCCTGCGCGCTGAACGGAAGAGAGCACACAGGGTAGAGTTGTATGTTACAGAGTTATCCGAAATTCAGGGAAGACCTGATCATTAGCCAGCAGGAGTTTGAGAAGGTTACCTATTATGTGGTTAAGGACCCCATCACTCAGAAGTTCTTCCGGATAAAAGAGTTCGAGCACTTCATCACCCAAAACCTCGACGGAGAGACCTCACCGGATGAGGTAACGCGAAAATTCCAAGAGCGTTTCAATATCCGGCTTCCTTCGGATACGCTCAGTAAATTCATTCGTCGATTAGAGACTCTGGGTTTTTTAGAGGGCGAGATTTCGGAAAGGGAACTTGCCAAGCTGCAGTATAGAAAGAGGACGTTCTGGAGCAGGCCTCTTTTTGTCAAGCTCAAGGGTTTTGATCCAGACAGGATCTTAAATATGATCTTGAGATACACAAGGTTTTTGTTCACTCCACACTTCCTTGTCCTCTCCTTATTGGTCATCTTTCTGGCAATAGTCGTTACCATCTCCAATTGGGGAGATTTGGGTTACAGCGTGAAGAGGCTTTTCAGGATTGCCACCATCTTCAAAATCTGGATAGCGATATTCCTGGTGATCGTTCTCCATGAGTTTGCCCACGGTTTGACCTGTAAGCATTTTGGGGGAGAAGTGCATGAGATGGGTTTCCTTCTTCTGTATCTTCAGCCCTGTTTCTACTGCAACGTGAGCGACGCTTATCTTTTCAGGGAAAAATCAAAGAGGCTTTGGGTCACCTTTGCCGGAGCATACTGTCAGATATTCGTCTGGGCAGTTGCCACCCTTTTGTGGCGAATTACCGCTTTGGACACGGGAATCAACAGTTTCCTGTTTGTGGTGGTGATCACCTCGGGAATCAGCGTCCTGTTCAACTTCAATCCGCTGATCAAACTGGATGGATATTATCTTTTGAGCGATTATCTGGAGATTCCGAATCTAAGAAGGAAGGCTTTCGGGTTCTTATCTTCCCTGTTTAAAAGTTGGCTCCTGAAGGTCCACCAGCCAAAGGTGGAGACCCCACCCCGGCACAAAAGAATCTACGTCTGGTACGGTACCTTATCCGTGCTTTATTCTGTCTTCCTTTTGTCCTTTATTTTCGTGAAGGTGGAGAACTTCCTGGTTTCACGGCTTGGTGGTTTCGGATTTGTCTTGTTTTTGTTCTTGCTTTTTCTTATTTTTAAACAGCCTGCCAGAAGAGCTTTGGCCGGTGGATTCAAAATCTTTTTGGCAAGGAAAGGGAACTTCGTGAAACCAAGGAAGATCATAGCCTATTCAGTCATAATCGTAATTTTGCTGCTTCTTTTGTTCGTGGTCAGAGTGGAGCTGAAGATAGGCAGTCGATGCGAGATTCAGGCCCTGGAATCTTACATTCTGAGAAGCTCCCCGGACGGCACCATCACCGACGAGCTTTTCCGGGGAGGGAGCAGCGAGCAGAAATCTATCAATCTATTGAAATTGGTTTCGGACCAATATGGGGCCTTGAACCTGGTCACAAAGGTGAGGGAGGGAGAGAGGATAGAGGAAGGAAAAATCGTAGCCGAGCTTACCTCCAGCTCGTATCTTTCTGATCTGGAACAGGCTCGGGCTTCTCTGAAGAGAGCGCGGGAGCATCACGCCTTGCTGAAAAAGGGACCCAGGGAGGACTCCGTGCTCCAAGCCGGGGACAGGGTGGCTCAAACTCAGGCAGAACTTGGGCTCAAGGAGAAGGAATTGAAAAGACTTTCTGATTTGCACCAAAAGAATCTTATCAACAGTCAAGAACTTGAAGAAGCCCAGACCGGATATGAGGTATTGTCCAAAGAACTCCAAATAGCCAAAAGCAACCTTAAGATTTTAAAGAATGGAACAAGGCCGGAGGAGCTTGAGATGGCCGGAGCAGAAATGGAAGAATTGGAGGCCAAGGTCAATTTCCTGGAAGCTCAGATTACAGCCTCTCGGATAAAAAGCCCCATCTCAGGCGTGGTAACCTCTTTGGGCTCAGAAGGGCATTCTTCTCCATCCATCGGTTTTTGCGGATTGAGCATAGCCAATCTCGATACCATGCTGATGGTGATTAAGGCATCGGAGAGACACCTGGATGTTTTGAGGGAAGGACAGAATGTCAAGCTGAAAGTCAAAAGCTATCCATTTTCATCCTTCTGGGGAAAGGTTCTTAGAATCTCTGAAAAAGCAGAGGAGGATCAGGCAAAAAACATATTTCGGGTCACCTGTAAGATCGAAAACGAAAATCACCTTCTGAAACCGGGCATGTCAGGATATGCCAAAATCTATTGCGGGAAGAAGAGCATCTTCAATCTTTTGACCAGAAGAATCGTAAGTTATCTAAGGGTCGAGGTTTGGTCCTGGTGGTGATATACCTGCCCGCTTCAGACAGTAATTCTTCGATTTATTGCGGGACCCTCAGACTGAACGAATCGACCTAAGGTGAGGCCTCAATGGTTGGCGCCAAAGAGGAGTCTCGGAAGAAAGGAAAGAGCGGAAAAAGCTAATACCCTGAATTG
Source organism: uncultured Ignavibacteria bacterium (assembly GCA_964588305.1). Taxonomy (GTDB): domain Bacteria; phylum Zixibacteria; class MSB-5A5; order MSB-5A5; family SM1-73; genus SM1-73. The sequence continues at coordinate 53,339 of CAZPOP010000005.1, read as the reverse complement.
GCGAGATTCAAAGAAGCAAAAGCCTTTAGAAATTATGAGAACTCTAAACCTTACACTTTTAATCTTCTAAAGAGGAGCAGAAAGATGAGATTAGTAAAGGTCTTCCTGGTCGGAGTTTTGGTATGTTTCTTGTTCCAATTGGCTCTGGGTCAAAAGGGCAAAAAGCGCCAGCTTCCAGCCAACACCTATAAGACCACGGCGAAGATTGATCTCAAACTAAAAGATAAGCCAGGGATGGTAGACAGCGCCATTGCCAGGTTGAATGAGGCGATTCAATTCTATCCGGATGATGCGGAATTACACTTTCTGTTGGGCAAAGCCTATTACTGTAAGAACAGTCCCAAGGAGATGGGAGAGGAGTTCGCCCGGGCCGAAAGTCTGAAAATCAAGTCAAAATTCCAGGAAGAAATTCAGCAGATGAGGACGGAGAAATTGTCTGAGGTTTATAACCAGGGGGTCAACGCTTTCAATGAGCAAGACTTTGACCTAGCTTTGGAGAAATTCGCAGTCTGCACCACAATTGATCCGGAGTATTACAAGGCTTTCATGTTCGCCGGATATGCTCACAGCTTAAAGGGAGAAAACGAAAAGGCGATTCCTTACCTGGAGGAGGGTCTCAGATTAGCTCCGGATAGTCTGGATATTCTGACCATTTATGCGGCTGCCCTGCACAATGCCGGGAACATGGAAGAGGCCTTGAAGTTCTATTTGAAAGTTGTAGAAAAAAAACCTCAGGACGTGAATGCACTGCAAAACATCGCTTCCATTTATGGGACTTTGAGGGATTTCGAAAATGCGCTTCTGTTCTCTCAGAAATTGATAGAGGTGGATTCCTCCTTCAAGGACGCCTATTTCAATATGGGAACGGTCTATCTCCAACAGATCCAGGGGATTACTTCCCGCCTGGATTCCTTGAAAGACTCCACTGGAGCATATCGAACCGATCAAGAATGTGTTGCCAGGAAAGCGGAGTTGGAGACAAGAAGGGGCGAACTGCTGCTTAATGCCGAGAGCAAGCTCCGAAAGGCGGCAGAGCTGGACACTCTAGATCTCGAGGCTCGCCTGCTTCTGGCTCAGGTCTATCTGCAGGAGGAGAAATTCGATCCAGCCTTGGAGGTTTTGGAGTTCTTGATCGAGAGGGATAGCGCCAATTGTGAGGTTATAGTCCCCTTGTGGGGATTATATGCAAAAAGCGACATGAAGGAGAAGGCCGAACAGATCGGGCAGAAAGCCCAGGATTGCCTGAAAGGAGAATAAACTCAAAGCTAAAACGTCTCCGCCTGCCATGATGGACATCCTGCTCCGCTGCTTCGCCTCTGGAGGCCCAGAGAAAAAACGTGCATTTTGGATTGAGATAGCTTGCCCGATCCTGGACAGGATGGCTGAAAGTGATATCTCCTGAACGATAGCCTTTTGTTGGCTGGGGAGGTTTTGTTCGCCTGCCACGAGTCCACGGTCATATGAGTGTCACAGCGAGGCAGTGGGCAGGCTTAGATGTAAAATGACCCAGCATCCAGTTCAGATCAGGTGCCGGGTTTTTGCCTAATTGGAAGAAATGGAATTTGCCTGCCCACGGTAAGAAACAGAGATGGAGACAGACCGGGATAAGCATCCGACCGGATCGGACCCGATCAAGAATGCACCAATTGACTCAGATTCTCGTGTTCTTCAGTTTTTGCCCCGAAGAAATCCGGTTTTGATTCCAGCGGCAAATAAACTCTAAAGGTGGTTCCCTTATTGAGCCGGCTCTCGAATTCAATCCTTCCATTGTGCAGGCTGACTATCTTTTTCACCAGGCTCAAGCCCAAGCCGGTTCCTCTCTCCTTGGAGGTAAAGAATGGATTAAAGATCTTTTCTTGATCTTTTTCTTCCATACCACATCCCGTGTCAGAGATCTCAACTTCTATAACTCTCTCGTTGTTATAGGCTTCTGTTTTCCTCAAATTAATGGAGAGCTCTCCGCCCGCGGGCATAGCCTCGATTGAGTTCTGGATCAGATTCTGAAAAGATTGCCTCAAGAGAAGCCTATCCCCCAATATGGTTAGCAGATCGGGTTCCGATGTCACCTCAAGCCCGATTTTGTTTTTCTCCAGCTTTTCTTCAAGCGTTTTTATGCATTCATCCACCACGTTTCTCAAGTTTACCTTCTCCATCTTCAGATAAGACGGTTTGGCAAAGGCCAAGAATCGCTGTGTCAGCGATTCCACAGATACGGCCTCATTGAGCATACCGTCCACGATCTCGCGGGCGGAGCTATGATCGACTCCTTTCTTTTTGAGCAATTTGGCGAAACCCAAGATTGCACCCATGGAGTTTCTAAGCTCGTGCGCCAGTCCGGAGGACATTTCGCCCAAGGCCGCCATCTTCTCCTTGAAGGCCACCTGGTGCTGAAGGCTCTTGATTTCGGTCACGTCGGTCAAGAGAAGCGCCACTCCCAGCATTTCGTTTTGTCCGTCTTTCACCGCCGAGGTGGTTGCGCCCACCCAAATATTCTGGCCATCAGTTCTTGACATTTCCATTTCCGGGATAGAGCAGATCTTCTTCTCCGAAAGTGCCATCTCGATCAATGAACACAGGGCGGATTTTTCCTCAAACAGGGTCTTGTAATGCTTTCCCGCAGCATCTTTTTCGGAGAGACCCAGAATCCTCTGAGCGGAATTATTCAGACGAGTGATTTTTCCTCTCGTATCGCAGATGATCATGCCGCTTCCTATGCTTCTTAGAATATACTCGTTGTAGCTTTCTAAGTCTCTGGCTTTGCGGTTTGTCTCCGCGTAAAGCCTCTGTAGGGTGGCTTCGTTTTTCTTCAATTCGGAAATAACCTGTCCAAATATTTCCACTGCGACGTCTGCACTTCCTTCTTCGCTCCTTCTTCCTAACGCCGAACCTATTTTCTCTTCTCGCGCTTTTTCCATCATTAACCTGTAAGGCCTCAGAACACTCCTAATAAGGAATAACGTGACCAGGCCGGCGACCAGAAGCCCTGCGGTTCTGGCTAAGGTATTAAGCTTGGACAGCCTTTGAATGGTCCCAAAAGCCGTGACCTCCTTTTCCACCATCACCCAGGTCTTTTTTCTATCATCAGAATGGTTCGTGCTGGTTTGGTTTTCTATGGGCAGAAAAACGGAGCGAAAGGTGTTGCCCTCTTCATCCCAATAGAGATTCGAAAAGAACTGTCCGGTTTGCCCCTTTCCTAGATGGACCTTTATGCTCCTGATCTCCTCGGGCTTCATCCCGCTGAAAACGTGAGGGTCTGGTCCCGAAAGAATTTCCTCAGAAGAAATCAACGGCTCGCCTTTGGAATCAAGAAAGACTATCCGGTTCAGATTAAGCTTAAAAACCAACTCGGTCAGGTTCTTTTTGAGGTTGGTATGGGAAGATCTCTCCCAGACCACTTTAGCACAGAAGGCCGCAGAGTATAGCTCCTTGTCCAGCTCCCTTTTCAGAGCCTCCTGGGTTTGGTGAAAAAGAAAGACGGTTCCGAAGTTGAGCAGGATCAGAAAGAGGATGAAGAATATCAGAGAGAGACGAATGTGGGATTCGTAGCCAAAATTAAAGAGCTTCTTGACGTTCAATTATGATGCTCCTGGTAGTTACGAAAAGCCTGGAATTTTTGGTTTTCCCCTCAACGTTAAAATTATCGGCAGGAAAATGTGGCCGGTTAACCGTGAAGTCTCGACTGTAAAAATCTGGAGATTCCCTCGATGGGAAGAAGCGGCGAGAGGCAAAAGGAATCTCTTGGCCTTTCCCCTCAACCAAGATTTTCATTCATTAAAACGCAATATCCCAGCCGGTTTCAGCCTGTCTGTTTCGTCTTAGAAGAAGGCCTTAATATATGCTGAGACCAGCATATCTCCCAGGAAGATGGCCAAAACGGATCCTAAAGCCAGAAAGGGACCGAAGGGGATCATTCGTGTTTCCTTGACATCTCTTGAGAAAAGCATGGCCGCTGCTCCAACCATAGTGCCCAAGAGCGCAGAGAGCAAAAACACTAGGAGTATTTTCTGCCATCCCAAGAATGCTCCCAGCATCATGGCCAATTTTATGTCCCCACCTCCCATGCTTTCCTTTTTGAAGAGAAGTTCCCCCAAGATGGCTGAGAGATAGAATAAGGCCCCCCCCACCAAAACTCCGATCAGGGAGTTCACCACCGAAGGGGATTCTGCGAAAAGGGAGAAGAAAAGACCTAAGGCGATGCCGGGGAGAGTGACCACGTCGGGGATAATTCTGTGTTTTAGGTCAATGAAGAAAATCGCTATTAACGAAAGACACAAGATGCTCCTGGCTGCGAATTCCCATCCCAGGCCGAAGCGCAGATAGGTGATGACCATCAAGGCGGAGGTGACAGACTCCACCAAGGGATATTGGAGTGAAATCTTAGTCCTACATTTTCGGCATTTCCCCTTCAGCAAGATAAAACTCAATAGGGGGATGTTGTCCCAGGCACGTATCTTCGCTCCGCAATTCGGACAGAAGGAGTTGGGAAAAAGAATCGATTTCTTCAGCGGGATTCGGTAGATGCAAACGTTCAGAAAACTTCCTAGGGCCAGGCCTATCAGTATAACCAAGATCAAAACTACTGTGTTCATCTCAAACCATCCTGAGGTTTGTGTGGAATATCAAGCTTCAGCTCGATCATCAATCCCCCGCCAACAACAGCCTTTTGTAGAATCGAGTTGTTTTGATGGACCACGATCGTCTCATGGTCCTTTCTTCATCCGGAAAAGATGATCTTGATAATCCCACACAGAATGCCAAAAGATTTTTCTTATGAACATCTCAAATCTCGCGACGACTCCAAGAAAACTTCTTGGAACCAATCCCAAATAAATCGGATAAAGCCACGAAAAATGTCCTTTTCTAATGGGATAATCGGCAATTCTTCCAAGACTATTACGTTCAAAGAAGTCCAGGTAGGTTTTGAGATCTCTCTGCCATCTTTTCTTGTTTTTTGTCACCTGCTCTACACACAAAAATTCTCCGTTTGGCCTCAAAGATCTTCTTATCTCTTCTAGAACCTTCTCCAGTTCGCCGTCGTCGGTTATGTATTGAAGGACGTTAACCGAGACCAATAAGTCGGCTCCTTGTTCCTTAATCGGAAGATTCAGCCCGTCGTACAGGACAAAAGCGATGTTTGAGTCGTTGCATTCATTCTTGGCAATTGTTAACATGTCGGAGGTTATTTCAATACCCACCAGAAACATGCAGTGACGTGACAATAGTTCCGAGAATCTTCCGCTTCCGCAGCCAAAATCTATGGTCACCTGTTTTTTTGTCCGACCCAACGCTTTTTGGATTGCCATCTTTTGAAGGGTGTCGATATAAAGGTTTTTTCTACCCTTCAAATCTCCCGGGTCGATGACGGCAGGAAGCTTGCCCTTCTCCGCTCGTCTTTCCCAGGTTTCCCCGTCGGTCTGGAAATGCTGTAATTTTTGCGTCTTCATACTCTTTTTGTGGACGCGAGACAAGTCTCGTTGCTCCGACCCATGCACCTTGTAGTGGCAGAGCTTGCTCTGCGTCGATGAGAAGGCCAAACTCTGAGGGTAACCTCTGTCCTTTGCCCTTCGAAGCGAGTAGCAGAGGTCTTACACATCCTCCTCAACTCACTGTCGAAGGATGCCTCTGCGAACAGGCAATCGTCTTCTTCAGCGGGGTCGTTAAGGCTCCTTAATATTCCCTCTGTAGACGCGAGACAAGTCTCGCTACTCCAACCCATGCACCTTGTAGTGGCAGAGCTTGCTCTGCGTCATTAAAAAAGCCAACTTCTCAGGTTAATCTCTGTCGTTTTATCCTTCAAAATCGGCAACCGAGGTCTTACGCATCGTCTTCGTCTCACTGTCGGATGTCTCTGCGAACTTGCGATCGCCTTCTTGAGCGGGGTCGTTAAGGCTCCTCAATATTCCCTCTGTAGACGCGAGACAAGTCTCGCTGCTCCAACCCATGCACCTTGTAGTGGCAGAGCTTGCTCTGCGGTTATCAAGAAACCCAGCCCTTAACTCAACTTCGGTCTTTTGATCCTCAAAGCAATCAGAAAGCAAGCCAATTCCCCCAAAGTTATCCAGACTCGCATGACCAAGGAGATCAATATGGCCATGGGGACCGGAATGAAAAAACTCAAAAGATAACTTTGCACTCCTTCTCTTACCCCCAACCCGGCTGGTACAAAAAAGCTCAAAATCCCGGCGATCACGGATATGGCAAAGATGCCACACAGAATCACGGTTTGACTGAGGTCAATCGAATAGAAGGAGTTGAGCAATAGATAAGCTCCTATGCCGAATATGATCCAGTCGACTATCAGTATCAGCAAGATGTGGAGTATTTGGTCAAATCGGGCTCCTATGGTCAAAGGCTCCCTCTTGAATAGCCGGAATAGAATGCTGAGAACCCTGTTCAGGATGGGCGGGTACAGAGCGACCATGAAAACAGAAATAGAAACGCCCGAAAGGACAGAGATCAGAAGCGGCGAAAAGCTGCGCCAGAAAAATAGGGAGAAAAGAAATACCAAAATCCCCACCAAATTATAGACTAAGAAAAGCAGAATCATGCTGAAAAAGGTGACGCTCTTGGGCAGTCCCGCCTTCCTGCCCAAATAGATCTGACCCAGGTACTGCCAGACCTTGCCCGGCACGTATTTCCCCGTTGCCGAAACAGACATTATCTTGAAGCTTTGATCAAAGGGCAACGAGGCGTGAAAAAAAGCGAGGATCTTCTTCCAGGCATACGAGGCGACACCCAGATTAATCACCAAACAGAGGAAGGAAAGAATGAGAAACTCGTATCTTATCTGCCATCGGTAGTGGGAGATTTCTCCGAGGTTCTGATAAAGATTCTTCCCCAAAAGATAAAAGACTCCAATGATTACCAGAAAGGCAAAAGCCTTTTTTAGAAAAGCCGTTTTCTTGCCGTCCTCTTTGGACTCTGAGTCCCTAAAGGCTCCGCTGCGCATCGGCTGGGCGGCATCCCTTGGAGGTTCGGGTGTAGGAAGTTTTCCGGGCTGAGGGTCTTTCATTCTTATCTTTCGCTCTTGGTAGGGGTCAGTTTCCTCTGGATGGCAGTGCCCAAAGGCGTCTGGGCCAATCCCAAAGCGACCTTTCCCAGCAAGGGACGGACGGTTCCAGTATCCTTCTGAAAAGTCAAGAGTTCTTTTCTTCGGGTGCCCCATTTGTTTTTGAATTGGATCAGTGACGAAAGCCTTTTATCTGAGCCTAAAAAATCAAAATAGGATTTTCCCATTTCTTTTGCCACCTTTATGGCATTGTGGAACAAAAGATCGTTGGGCCTTAAATGCAGATGCTCGGTGGAAGACCCTCCGTGCAGATAATAGGCCGCCTCTTCCGAATAGATCACCACGATTCCTGCCACGGGCTGCCCTTGGTGCTTGACGAAGAATATCTCTGCCGACTCTGGAATCAAAAGATCAAAAATGGCGTAGAAAAGATCAATCGGATATTTGGCCAAAGCTTTGTTTCTTTCCATGGATGCCAGATATAGTTGATAGAATTGGTGAACCTCTTTTCGATCTTTGATTTTCTCAAAGGCAAGATCTGATTCTAAGGCCTTTTTGATGGTCCTTCTCAAATTCGGCTTGTAATCTGTCCAGATTTGATCCGGAGATTTCCCTTCTAGCTCGAGAACGTGTCGATAAGACTCCAGACACTCGAAATCGGGAAGCTCCTCGTTCTTCTTGATCTTCAAATCGACGATCTTAATCCTGTCGATTCTTTCTTTTCCAGCTTTTTCCTGCAGAAGCTTCAAGAATTCGGGGATCAATTCTCTTTTTCCAATGAACCCGCCGTAAGGGATCAGAGAGTAAAAGACTCGAAAGAATCGATTACCCACCACCATACCCGGCAAGGCCAAAAGCCACTTGCCGCCATCCTCCAGCACCAGATACCTCATGTCGCATCCATAGCCTTTTTCTAGAACTTTCCCCCACAAAGAGGTGTGGAAGATTAAGCTCGAGTGGGCGGATGCGAACTCGTCCCATACTTTATCCGGCTCTTCCAGCGTAATCAGATTCATCTTTCCACCAGAATGAGAATTGTCCATGCCTGAATTCAGGACGAAAGAAGATCTCCCCTTTCCCGTATTAGATGCAGACGCTGAGTCGACTTTTTGAAGATTGACTTTGGTGAAGCTTAATGGATGTCTCTCTTATCTCTTTTGAGTATTATCACAGTTTCTCTAAAAGTCTCCCCGGCAGTGACAGGATGCGGTTAAGGGTAACTCTTAGATCGGCAAAACTATGAATTGCGTAAACGCAGTCGCCAAAAACCTGAGGCATCCATCTGAACAATCTTTTCAAAACGCCTTCATTTTTGTCTTCGACTACAGCCCTGAGAAAATCTTCTTTGACCCAAATCCACTTCATCCTCCCCTTCCTATAGATTATCGGCTCTGGCAGCCGGTTTTTATACACCTCTTGATAAGTTAGTAATGGCAGGTTCAATCCCATCCTGGTGGCCAGAGAAAGCTGAAGCCAGCATCTGGGATTAAACTCGATCATCCTGTATTCTCCCTTTCTTTCGTCGAGCATGAATTCCATCTCACATATTCCCCAGAAATCAAGCGACTTCAAGGCTTGTTGAACGTAAGGATGAATTTGCGGAATCTCTTCTGTCTTTATGAAAGTGGCGGTTCCACCTATTTGAGGAGATTTCCTGACCTGTCTTGCGGTCATTCCGAAAATCTCACCGCTCTTACTTCTATATCCGTACCAGGAGATTTCCTTTCCCGGCTTCGGGCTCACCAATTCCTGAACTACGAGCTTGTGATTCTCCGATAATAGTCCAATCAGTTTCTTTTCCAGATCGTCTTTATTCTCCGCAAGGAGGATTTTAGAATTGTACTTCGCATAAAAGGAGAAATTGACGTCCTTTTCTGACGGCTTGATTATGCAAGGAAAGCTGATATTGTTCTTGATGGATTCTGTGTCATCCTTGCGGTAGCAAAAACGGGTCTGGGGAAGAAAGCCTGAGCAGAGCGACTCCTGCAAAGTCTGGAAGATGTGGATCTTTTGGCAGAATTTCAGTATGTCCTTTTCCTGCGGATCGTTCAAAATTACAAAATATCTTTTAAGGACGGCAAAATTCTTTGCCAGGAGCAAAAGGCTCCCGTCATCTGTGGGGAAAAGGAGCATCCTCCTTTGGTGCGTCTTGGTTAATTCTGCCCCGAAGTCCAGAAGTGAGCGCATGAAACCTTCTTCATCCACCAAAGGATCAGGATTGAAGAGCGTGCCTTTTATGAATTTTGACCAAGAGGAGAGAGGTTTTTTCTTGCCCCGGCTCAGGAGCACGACTGGAATATCGTGGCTGCCCAGGCTTCGGGCGATGGCCAGCTCCACCAAATAGCTTCCCTGAAGGACCAGAACCGGAATTTCAGCTTCGTCCTTTTTCAATTGAACGCATCCTTTTTGAGGAGCATATTACTTCTGTTACCCTCCTGAACGACCAATAATATATCATTATATCGTGATTTAACAAGGGGAGAGGAAGCATGAGTTGGGTAGTAAGCCTGGTAGCTTTTCCTTGGATGCTCGTGTTGCACTGCCATCAGGGCGGCGTGGTGGCCCGAGGTATGACCCTTTTTATCCGATCACACACAAAAAGTACATCCTCTTTTTTCAACAACGGATGCAGAGGTAGGGTCACCTCATGTCTGCCCACATGCTCGGTCAGAGGTAGTCTGTTTCGGTTGGTTCTCAGATTCTTCCGATAATAGGAAAATTCATGAATCGGTGGATAATGGATGCTGGTTTGAATTCCTTCTCTTTTCAAAAAGCCCATGAACTTCTCCCGGTCCACATTTTTGTCTAAGAGGATGGAAAAAAGATGAGAAGCAGAATCGCGGGGATAGTCTAAGAAGGGAATGGAAAGCCCCTTGGTTCCCGTTAAGTTTTTGGCGTAAGCATTGGTCAAAGATCTTCTGGTGCGGTTTGAGCTCCTCAGTTTTTTTAGTTGTTCAATTCCTAAAGCCGCATTGAGCTCGGTCATCCGGTAGTTATACCCAAGTTCGGTCACGTCGTAAGAATAAGCATGCCCCTTATGCCTGTCCCAAGTCATGCTGGTCATTCCGTGGGAGCGAAGGAGTCTCATCTTTTCGGCAAACTTATCGTGATTGGTGACGACCATCCCCCCTTCGCCGGTGGCCATGTTTTTGTTCGAGAAAAAACTGAAACAGCCGATATGGCCGATCCCTCCGGCCATCTTCGATTTGAATCTTGCTCCGATGGCGTGTGCTGCGTCCTCGATTACAAAGAGATTGTGTTTTTTAGCGATCTTCTTTATCCGATCCATATCCGCCAGGTAACCCCCATAGTGAACCACCATGATCGCTTTCGTCCTGCGGGTGATTTTCTTCTCCAGATCGTCACAGGAGAGGTTCAGATCGGAAAGGCTGGTAATATCGACAAAGATCGGCTTTGCCCCCGCATAAAGAATGGCGTTGGAGGAGGCTACAAAGGAGAGGGAAGGAACCAAGACTTCATCGTCTGGTTTTATGTCCAAGGCCCGCAAAGCCAGATGCAAGGCTGCGGTTCCGCTGGAGACTCCGAAGGCATGCTTGACCCTGAGGAAATTGGCAAAATTTCTCTCCAGCTTTTTGACCATCTCTCCCATGGTGAGCCATCTGTTTCGAATCACTTGGCTCACGATCTTTCGCTCACGATGGTCAAAATTCAGATCAGATAGGGTAACTTTCCACTTCATTAATCTTTTCCAATCGTAAGGAGTAGCGAGACTTGTCTCGTATCAAAGATCTAATCCAAGCGCACCAAAAGTTTTCACATTGTCACTGCGAGCCCTAGACCAGTGCGGTTCAAGGCGGACCCGAAGGGCGTGTTCCCTCCTTTTGCCGGGCCGCGCTAAGCTCGCAAGAACATTCTACTTAATGGATTCGCATCAGTCATTTCGCAAAAACTTTTCCTTATTCTTCTCGAATTCCTCTACTGCCTTCTGATAATCGTCCGGTCGGCCGATATCCAACCAGAAATCGGTTGAATTATATATTGACACTTTTTCATCTTTTTCCAATAGAAGTTGCATCAAGTCAGGAAAATCGAATTTCTTTCCTTTCGGGATAAAGTTGAGAATTTCAGGTTCAAAAACATAGATCCCCATGCTCACCGTATAGGACAAAGTCGGCTTCTCGATATATCTGACCATATGGTCTTCGTTATTTCTTTGAATCACCCCGAAGTCAACGTCTACCGATCTTTTCTGGGCCGCAACGGTGGCAATCGGTTTTTCCTTTTTATGATAATCTATCAAGCTCAAATGCTGCAAAGTGGTTAATAGATCGCCATTGGTCACCATGAAGGTTTCATCCAATCCGGAGATCAAAGTCAAAGGCCCCACGGTTCCCAGAGGTTTTTCCTCGAAGCTATATTCTATATTCACGCCGAATTTCTTCCCGTCTCCGAAATAGGTCTGGATTAGATTGCCTAGATGCCCAACCGCCATGGTGATGTCAGTCAAATTACAGTTTTTCAGTTGCTTTAACATCACCTCCAAGATGGGGAGATCGCCTATGGGCATAAGTGGTTTGGGCAGAACCACGGTGTAGGGATAAAGCCTGGTGCCTTTTCCACCGGCCAGGATGACTACTTTCATATCTGATCCTTTCCACCTGGAGTATCTGCCTTCAGGGCAACAACTGTTTGACTTGACGAATTGTTGACTGCGTCTGGATTGGAGTGCGGAAGCAAAGCTTCCGCAGCGCAAGCAAGCTTGCGCACTCCGCTTCTTGCCCTTTTTGAGATCGTCAACATAATTAGTTGATAACCATCAGGCAGATCTTATCAAGTCAACTTAGAAGGCCGTCAAGGAATTCGTTTCCCAGGGCTAAATGTCCTTCCGGGTGAATAGCTTCAGTGCCCTCTGCATGACAAGTGATCGTCTCCCATAGGGGCGGGAATTCATCCCGCCCTGGAGTGCAAATCCCTCAAGAGACGCAAAGCCTGACACTCCGAATTCATTCAACTCCAGTCCTAGATGTTGTAAATCTCCTGCTTGTATCTATCTATGTTTTTTTCCATCCAGCTTATGGTCTCTTTAATTCCTTTCTCGGTATCCACTTTTGGATTCCAGCCGAACAGAGTCTTGGCCTTCTTTGAATCCGAAAAAAGCCTTTCCACCTCGCTTTTTTCAGGACGTACTCTTTCCTTTTCCCTCACCGCTTTTATCTTCTTGTTCACATGAGCGGAGATCGTCTCGATCAACTGGCCTACCGACACTTCACGACTTGACCCCAGGTTCACCACCTCACCCACCGTCTTTTCGCATTCGGCAAAAGCGATGAAACCGGAAGCCGAATCGGTTACAAAGGTCAAATCCCTGGTGGGCGAAACCGACCCTAAGTTAACCGTACTTTTGAGTAACGCCTGGGTGATTATGGACGGGATGACTGCCCGGGCTGACTGTCTGGGGCCATAGATGTTGAAAGGTCTTATTACCCCCACGGGCAGATCATAGGAACGGTGAAAACTCAAAGCCAAAAGATCAGCCGCACACTTGGAAGCCGCATAAGGTGATTGGGGATTTACCGGATGGTTCTCATCCATGGGGACGTACCGGGCCGTGCCATAAACCTCGCTGGTGGAAGTATGAACGATCTTCTCCACTCCGTAATGACGAGCTGCGGTCAGAACGTTCAGCGTTCCACCCACATTGGTGTCGACCACGTCCCTTGGATTGACGTAAGAGTAAGGGATCCCGATCAAGGCTCCCAGATGGAAAACCACCTCCTGACCCTCCACCGCACTTCTCACCGCATCTGCATCCCTTAAGTCCGACGCTACCACCTCCACCTGACGTAAGATTTTCTTGTCCACAACCTCCAGCATTCCCCAATCGTTGCGGGAATTGTAATGCACGAAGGCTTTCACCTTCGCCCCCGATTTGACCAAGGCTTCGACCAGATGGCTTCCCACAAAACCACCCGCACCGGTCACAAGAGTTTTTCTGTTCTTAACGTTCAATTCACGCTCCCTCGGTGTCTATTAATAGCCAAATTCGGAGAACAAAGCAAGACAAATATCTTTTTGTCGGCCGTCCGCAGGACCTTATTCTTTACTTCTTGCTAATAAGTGGTCATTACGGTGTGCCCATATCCCGCTACGCTTCTGGTTCAGGCTGAGGGTTCGTCCTTGGCCCGGCTTTGGCGGGAGAAGGACACCTTGGCCTAACTCTTGATTGGCAAAATGAATTCGATTTCATTTGTTCTTGGTGGTGATTTCGGGCTGCGGTCTATGGACCGTGGACGGCGGACGGACTATTCTCAGATAATCCTCCGCTGCCTTCTCGATGCTGAGGAGTTCTAACGCATTGGGAATGTACTTGGAATAATCTTTTCTTTCTTTCATGAATTCCTTCATTGCATCAGCCAATCTTTGAACATTACCACAGGGGACGACCTTGCCCAAGTTAAATCTTCTTGCCAGATATCCCATGTCACCGACGTCGGTAACTATCAAGGGAGTCCTCATCTGAAGCGCTTCTGAGAAAACCAGAGGAATGCTATCGCCCTGGGAGGGGATCACCAAACAATCAGATTCCTTCAGGTACGCAGAAACCAGCCTGGTGGAGACCTTGCCTATGATCTTCACCTCTTCATTTAGCTTGAAATGATCTACGAGCTTCTGTATCTCTTGTTCGTAATCTCCCCAACCTAAGACACGGAGATTTATGTAAGGCAGTTCCTTTTTGACCAGGAAAAAAGCTCCTATCAACTCATCTAACCCCTTCTTCTTTTCCCACCGTCCCAGGTACAAAAAGTTCGTTTTTGATTTGTCCAGCCTGACGGCCTGATTCTGCGGCTGGGGTAGTCTTCGCATGCTGGGCAGAAAAGCGCATTCCCTTCCCGACAACTTTTCCACTTTTTCCTTTAAATCAAAGCCATCCGCAAAGAGAAAATCCGCTTCCTTCAGCACCTTCTTTATCATCCGACGAAGGAAGGGTTTGTTTGCCCACACATATATATCCGATCCCAGGCACCATACCGAGTAGGGAGTGCCGAGTTTCTTCTTTGCCAGATAGGCAAACCAACCGGAAGGCAAAGCCCAAAGAGCCAGGCACGAGTCAGGTTTGTTTTCCTGCAGGAGATCAAAAAGCTGGCGTTTCCCATTTTTCAGAAAGGAAAAGAGTTGGAAAGCCTCCTTCGGCTTAAGAGGATTCAAAGCGCCCACCACTTTTTTTCCTCCGGCCCACTTGAACCTGATCACGTCCTGGTCTGCGGCGATTGTTTCCGACTCATAAAAAGGGGTGAAGACAGAAACCTCTGCGCCCCTTTTCTTGAGTTCCAAATGGAAGTCTTTTACAAAGGGGGAAGCCACATCGTCAGAATGGGCAGGATAGCGGTTGCTTATCAGGCAGATTCTTGGGGAGGTTGACATAAATTCATCGATTCGCTTTTCGCAACGGATTGAAGGATGAAACAGATCCCTTATCTTTTGATCTGTTTCATCTGTTGGGAAACTGGCTTTTTTCCACTACGTGGGTCTGCCTGAAGGCAGACACTCCAGGGTTTTTTCCTCCGGCGTCTTTTCTTCCGCTTCGATCTTGGCGGGCAAATCCTCTATTTTTTGTTCCAGGTTTTTGTTTTCTCTTTGTATTTTGTAAATCTCTTTTCTTAAATGCACCAGTTGGGTTCCCAGAAAGCCGAAAAGCAGCACCTGGATGCCGCTGATCACCAACAGGACGATCAAGGTCATTAAGGGACGATTAGGGTTGAGCGATCCTTTTTGCCAGAGGTACATTACATACCCTCCTCCCAGAAATCCCAAAAGGACCATGAAAAGACCGACCAAGCCAAACAAGATTATGGGCTTTTCAAAAAAGGAAAAGACGATATGAGAAAAGGCGGTGGCTCTGAACTTGAACTTCGACCTTCCTTTTTTCCTGGCCTGTAAGGTGGCAGGCATTTCCAGAGCCTTATATCCCATGCTCAAAGCCTTGGACAATATCTCCAGATGAATCTCCTTCCCATCCGACTCCAACTCCAGTGATTTGATGCACTCACGTCGGTAAGCTCTCAAGACGCCGGTAACCGTCGAGATTCTGCCCTTCATGGCAAAGCCCAGTATTTTGTTTCCCAACCTGCTCAAAAGAAGTCTCATGAAGGGAACACCTTCCGCCTTGCCTCCTTCGATATAAGGAGAGCCGATAACCAGATCCACGTCCTGGTTTTGCTCCAGCAATCTCATCATTCGGACTATATGTTTTTCGTCATAGCTTAGATCTGCATCGGTGGTGCAGATTATCTTGCCTTGTGCGCTTTGAAATCCGACCCTCAATGCTTTTCCTCTGCCTTGGTTGGGAGAATATGAGATTAGTTTCACGCACCTGTTGAATTCTGCAAAATCCTCGACCAAACCTTTGGTCTTGTCCGTGGAACCGTCGTCCACTGTGACGATCTCCCACCTCTTGTCGGTGGAGTCCAAAACATCGGAAAGGCGTTGTAAGGTCTTGGTGGCGTTCTCCTCCTCGTTGAACATGGGCACCACCACTGAGATATCGATGTCTTTCTCTCTTTTCATCTTTTCACCTAAATATTCTCCAATGTTCTTCTCACGTCCTGATTATATGGATCCAATTCCAAAGCCGCCTGGAAAAAATCTTTGGCTTTAGTCCTCTGGCCCATTTTCAGGAAGGCTTTCCCCAATTGGGCATAGATCCTTGCGTTCGAAGGATCGATGTCAAGAGCCCAGAGAAAGCATTCAACCGATGCGGTCGAAATGCCCACATGATTATAGAATACGCCTATGTTGAAGAGCAAATTTCCAAAATGCTCTCTGGTGATGATATCAAATCCTTTATTTGCCAAATTGGCTTCTAAGAATTCTTTCTGCATTCTTATTTCGAAATCAGATAGTGTTACCCGTTCGGGACTATATTCAAAAAGATATCCCGCAGGTATGAGATGACGGGCAAAAGACGTATCCCTTGTGTAATAGTGACAATATATCGGCATTTTGTCTATGTTAAGTGGGCAAAGATCATATGCGATTTTTGGGGAGCTGTCTGATTTGATTTTCGGCAGAGTGACTTGCCTATATTGCTCTTGCAACTGATCTCGATAAGCTTTTTGAACCAAGGCACTCCCACTTACGATTTTAACGTCCGGTCTTTTCCTTTCCGCGTAATTCAGATACCACAGCGTGGTCAGAGTATTGTCATCCTCAACCACGATCAGGGCATCCCTTTTCACCGAGTTTAAAATCTGTTCAGCCTGATGATAGGCCCAACAACTTGACCCCTTGTCACATTGTTCGAGATTCCTGCCTATTTGAAAGATCGGCAGCAATAGGATCAACCCACACAGGAAAACCTCAGAGATGTTGGTTGGGTGCCGATTCCGCCAAGCATGTGCAGATGTCCCACGTTGGCTCTGTGGGCCACGCCCAGATAGGAAGGCCCGGCCCGCTTTCAACACGTTCTCACCGAGCCAGGATATTCCCAAAGCGAACCAGATTGCAAAGATGGCCAGTGAAGGCAGAAGGTAGCCCAAAAGATCGAAGTTTCTCAAAGAGAAATCAGTGGCCCAAGTCGCAGTAAGAAGATTGAGAAGGAAGATCAGAAACGCAAAAGCAAAAAACCGCTTGGATTGTTTGAACATTGCACATGCACCCAATACACCTAACCAGAAGACAGGTAAACCGAATTGAATCACCGGAAATGACAGGCTGAACCAGAATCTGTTCAGATAGGGAACGTTGGAACCTGTCGCAGCCAAACCGGATTGGGATGATCGGGTCAGGTATGAGAAAAAGTTGACCAGACTGTCCGGCCTTCCCCAGTTAATGGCGGGCGAAAGGTGTGATCTTATGGGTACGAATAGATAAAGGGAGATTCCAAGTA
Source organism: uncultured Ignavibacteria bacterium (assembly GCA_964588305.1). Lineage (GTDB taxonomy): Bacteria > Zixibacteria > MSB-5A5 > MSB-5A5 > SM1-73 > SM1-73. Next base: position 36,483 of record CAZPOP010000005.1, on the reverse strand, counting down.
AGAAGAATGACATCAGTACCGTCATTCTCCTAAGATTCAAAAAGCGCTTGAAATCGGCGGCCACCAGGAATACTAGGAACGCCGGCACCAAGGCAATGATTAGGAGCGGATGATTGGCCAGGGAGAGTCCTAAGACGCATGAAAACAATATCAAAATCTTGAAACGATGGTCAGTGCCTTTCTCTTTGAAACATTTGATCAGAAGAAAGACCAACGATAGGGTGAAAAAGATGTTTAAGGTGTAAACCTCTGCTCTTACGCTTTGAAGCCAGAAGGCCGAGGAAAAGCCGAAAAATAGCGTCGCTCCGACCATTCCTACCGTAGAAATCCATTTCTTATCCGCCGGCGGAAAACCTCGATTGCCCGCACCGCCGGGAAATCTTGACTCTCCAAAAAGTTCGAGCATCAAGAAATATAAGATAACGAGGGATAGGCTTCCCCAGAAGGCAGACATCAGGTTGGACCTGAAAGCGGGGTTCTCGATCGGAATGAAAGAAAAGACCCTTCCTAGAAGAACATATATGGGAAACCCGGGCGAATGGGGAATACCCAGGATGGAGTTAACCGCAGAAAAAGCGGCCGAGTCCTCCCAATAGACGGTGGGGCACGTGGTTACGGTGTAGATGGCAAAACTGACTACAAAGATTGCCCCACCGATTATCACATTTCTTCTTGTTTGTAACTTAAACAGCCATTGCATATTATTAAAGTCGGAAAAAGGTGCTAGACATTTAATCGCCCAGAGGTCAGACTACGGAGGGGTCCGGTAAATGGAAACACGTTAGGTCATCCCCAACTGGAGAAGGCGGTCTAGCGCCTAAACAAAAAAGGGGACTTCGATGAGTCCCCTTCTTTGCTTGGGCTTCGTCGCACTCCCCATTAGGTAGCTGCATCATCTGATGTGCAGGTCAAGACGCCCGTCTGGTTTATCTGCCACGTATCTAACGCAGCATCGTCGTCCAAACCAGTGGCACCCTTTGATCCCGCGGTGGCGGTGAAGGTATTGGCTCCACCGGTCACAGTGTAACTGTATCGTGCACTGCTCATGATCTCAATGCCCAAGTCTGCGATTGAGGCACCTGGCTGCACGGTGACAGCGCCACCAGGAGAGAAATAGACATCCTTCTCTTGGAAATAGGATCTCTCCATGACATATATCTGCTTCAGGATGTTTTTCGCCTCAGACTGCTTGGATTTGGTGCTCGCTCGCATGAAACGAGGAATAGCCAATGCAGCCAAGATTCCGATGATGACCACCACGATCATCAACTCGATCAACGTGAAACCCTTCTGTCTTCGGTGAAATTTGCTCAGCATCTTTTTTCACCCCCTTCAGCTGTTTTAAGTTTACCTGTTTGCGTCTCAAACAGTCTTCAAAGTTTCGGTCTGACTTACTGCAAGAGCTGTGCCATCTATTTCCTCTTCATCTTTATTCTTCTAAGTCATTGATTTATATGATAGTTGGTCCTTGGCTGCGAATCGGATTCTCCTCTTTGAATTGAATTTGGCTCAGTATTTCGCTTGGTCTTTTGCAAAATGCAAATGCTGCTATCGGAAAAGAGTCTACCCTTGTTCTAACTTGAATGGGATGGTTATTGCTTGGAATCATCGCTAGTGCAGGTCAAAACGCCATTATGATCAATGGCCCAAATATCCAGCGCGGGGTCATCATCCAATCCCGTGGCCCCTTTGGCCCCTGCACTGGCGGAGAAAGTGTTGTTGGTCCCAGTGACTGTGTAGCTATAGTAGGCGGGACTCATTATTTCCACATATAGTGATGGAATGTTCTGTCCGGGTTGGGCGGTGACCGAACTGCCGTCGCTGGGATAATAGCACTCCTTTTCCTGGAAATAGGTCCTTTCCATCACGTAGATCTGCTTCAAGATTTCTTTGGCCTCTGACTGTTTTGCCCTCACCGAAGCGCGCATGAACCGGGGAATGGCCATGGCGGCCAGAATCCCGATGATAACCACCACGATCATGAGCTCAATCAAAGTAAAACCACTTTCCCCCTTGCGTCTTCTTGAATACATAGGCCTCCTTTAGGACGGGCAGTCCTGCTGAATGCAAAAAGCGTGCAATCTCGCTCAGATCTGAGTCAACTCCTTTGGGGACAACGAATAAGCTTTCACCCGGGTCGTGATCCCTCCAAAAAACAGCCGTGATTTCACCAGATGTTTTGCAAAATGCAACACCTCTGGCCCCGCCTGGTACAGAGGAATCTCATCCAATCGAGAGCCCTAGTCGGGAATTGTGATTCCCAAAAGCTTTTGATGCTTCCTCAGTGCTTCTATTCTGCCAAGGAGTTCCTCATTGTACGGGTCAATATCTTTGACCCGTTCAAACTTGTCCAGGGCGCAGGAGAGCATCCCCTTTTTCTCACAAAAGAGACCCAGGCGGTAAAGCGAAAGTGCATACACCCTCTGTGCGTCCCAGTCTCTTTGAAAATCATCGTCATTTAAACCGAGAAATCCGTTTTCCTCCCATTTTTTCTGGCTTGAGAGGATTTCCTCCGGAATCTGGTCTATTCGTTTCTTGCTCAGCTTAAAAACATAGCCGGATGGGAGAAGGTAATTCGCTAAACTCGAATCTCTTTCGGTGAATTCCACGTAGGCCGAGATGTCCCGACCCAAGCAGTTTTTTAGAATGGCATGGAAAAGAGCATCGCCTGAAAGATGGTCCGGACTGTCTGAAAGAAGGTCTTCAAGTTCGTTCCTTTTTTGATCCGCGTACCAGTCGAAACTCAAAAGCTCCCGCTCGATGACCTTCACGTCCTTTCTGATCCCCTCTGCATGCTGAAGTTCCCTTAGGATAAAACCCAAGTTCACGTTGTCGACCAACAGAACGGAATTCGAATCCAGGTGACCGATGGTGTCATAACCGTAATTATAAGCGATGCGGTTGCCTGACAAATTCGCGTAGGTTACGTGTTTGGACAAAGGGATGAGGGAGATGAGCAAAAAAGCGACAAATGACAGATGACGAATGACTGATGTCCGATCTCTGATTCCATCGATTATGAAGACTGCCCCCAGGCCGTACATGAGAGCTAAAGAAAGAAGGGAGTAAAGCAGATAACCGTGGAGATCGGGATTGGTGGAGATGAATTCGGTTGTCACGAATATAACCGATGCGCAGTTCCCGGCAATCAGCAGTAAAAGAAAGATCAGGATTTTCCTGCCGCGTTTCGCCAGAAAGACCATTCCCAAGAAACTTATCAAGAAACATGGCCAAGTCAACTGATCGTAAAAAAGGTTGACTAGGGCAAATGTCTTCTCTTCCACATTCGAGAGAAAATGAAAGTTTAGGTTTTTCAGAGATTCCAAAGCAAAAACGGATGAAGCTGATCCGGAGGCAGATTGGATATTCCCCCAGGCTAAGACAGGATCGGAGAATGAACGGATCGGAAGATAAAGATAGATGCTCAAACCTAATAAGAAAAACGAAAGATATACCGGAAGCCTTCTCCCACTTATGACGGATGACCAGTTATGGATGAGGGGCTTATGCTGAACTGATGAGCCGAGGAGGAGAAGAAAGAGCAAAGCAGGCGCGGTGGATAACAAGCTGAGATGGTGATTTCCCAGACCTAAGCCAAAGACAAAGAAAAAAAGACAGATGTATTTCAGACGAAGGGTCTTAAGGTATCGAAGGCTTGAGAACAAGAGCAGAGCGAAGAAAAGGATACCCAGCGAATAGACCTCCGCTCTTACCGCCTGTATCCAAAAGGAATAAGTGAAGCCCAAGACCAAAAGGAAGGCCGAAGCTGAAATGATAGCCTGGGTTCTTTTCTGCGCGATTCCCGGGAAAAACAGATTCAAGATCTCAAGAAAGGCAAAATAGAAGGTCAGAAGAGAAAATGCTGCAAAGAGAGCCGACAGGAAGTTGACCTTTAAGGCCAAATTGAAAAAAGGGAGAAGGGAGAAGAATTTGCCCAAAAGGATGTAGATGGGAAAACCAGGGCGGTGGGCTATTCCCAAAACAGCGATATTGGCGATGAATTCTCCAGAGTCCCACCAGAAGACGGTGGGACACAGAGTGAGAGCGTATACCGAGAGGAAAAACAAAAACAAAAGAAAACCCCAGAATGTTTTGGAAAAGAGGAGCTTATCTTTCATTTCTTTCTAAAGACGAGGTCCGTTAGGGTGCCAGCCCCAGTTTCGGGAGGTGTCCCAACCCCCTCGCTGAGGATTCACATCAGGGTCAGTCGCCGTTCTGATACTCAAACCCTGAGATTTTGCCGTTATGTCCAAGGGTATGGTAGTTGATTCAACGAAGATTTGCTTCGCCTTGTCTCTTAGTTATCCTGTCCCATGTTCAGGGGCGATTTAAGATGATATCTCTCTATTTTTCGATATAAGGTGGAAGTATCTATGCCCAAGATCGAAGCGGTTTTGCTCTTTTGCCATCCGGTTTGGCTCAGAACCCAATAGATGTAAGTTTTCTCAATGGCCTCCAAGGTTGGAGTGGAGGGTCTGCTGTCTGTCACTAACTTCAGCGGTTTTGACTCCTTAATCTTCTCCGGCAGGTCCTCCATGTTTATCTGGTCCCCTTTAGCCAACAGGACGGCATGCTCGATGGTATTTTCGAGTTCCCTAACATTTCCCGGCCACGCACATGAGAGGAGGAATTTCATGGTTTCATCCGAGATGGACCTCTTTTCTATCCCCATATCCTGGCAATATTTCTTGATAAAATAAGAGGTCAGAAGTTTTATGTCGTCCTTTCTCTCTCTCAATGGGGGAATTGCGATGGCAATAACGTTGAGCCGATAGTAAAGGTCCGGTCTGAAATTTCCCAGTTTCACCTCCTGTTCCAAATCGGCATTGGTGGCGGCGATCAACCTCACGTCCACCTTTATGGGGGCCGTTCCACCCACCGGGGTGATCTCTTTCTCCTCTAAAGTCCTCAATAGCTTAACCTGAATGGAAGGAGACGTCATCCCCACTTCGTCCAAAAAGAAAGTACCACCGTCAGCCACTCTGAACAGTCCATCCTTGTCCTTCACTGCTCCGGTGAAGGAACCCCTGACGTGTCCGAAAAGCTCGCTTTCTAATAGGTTTTCAGGTAATGCGGCGCAATTTATGGTCACGAAAGACTTGTCCGCTCTCCGGCTGTGATAATGGATAGCTTTTGCCACCAGTTCCTTGCCGGTGCCCGATTCCCCCTCGATCAAAACCGTAGAGTCGGATCCTGCCACCTTCTCTGCCATCTTCTTGAGCTTGACGATCTCCGGCGAGTTGCCGATAAAACAGTCGAAATCAGACTTTTTCTTAAGTTCCTGTTTGAGTCGGATATTCTCGTGAGTGATCTTCTTCTGCTCCAGACACTTCTTTATGGCAATCTTTATCTCTTCCACCTTGAAGGGTTTGGTGACGTAATCAAAAGCACCGTTTTTCAAAGCCTCTATGGCGGTGTCCACCGAGGCGAAGGCGGTCATAACTATGAAGCTCAAATCCGGATCAATGGATTTTGCCTTGGACAAGAGCTCCAATCCGCTCATCTCCGGCATCATTAGATCGGCGACTACCAGGTCATAATTCTCCTTCTCGATTCGCTCCAAGGCGATTTTGCTGTCCTGCGAGACGGTGGTCTTATAACCCTCTTTCTCCAGCATGATCTGCATAAACTTGCACATCGACTCCTCGTCGTCGACCACCATGATCTTAGCCTTGTCCATATTCCCCCTTTGATTCAATGGCAACCGATTAATGATGGATGGCAAATCACCAATGACTGGCGACTGTTGACTAACAACTGCCCTTATTATCGGCACGAAATAAGGGGGCTTTTAGAAAATAGGAATTCCGAGAGGAGGATAAAGGGGAGGAAATCGGCCTTCTCACGCCACTTTCGATAATCTCAATTTGGACACCCAGGCTATCAACAGGAAGATACCCCAGGTCATGAAGGAAAGATATAGGGAAAAATCGTTTAGCCTTCGCCCCACCGTTTCGAAATTGATGAGGTCAACCAAAAGGAAAAACAAAGCCAAGGTAAGGATTGTGAATTTGTCTTTCCCCGGCTTTGGTTTTCGACCCTGAGGGCTCAGACCGAAGGGCGGGATCTTCGAGAATCTGGTCTCAAAAGCGTAGTAGACCAAGATCATGATTGCCAGGATTGCGGACGAGTAGTTCTGAACCCAGCCTAAAGGTGAGAAGAGTGCCATAAAGATTAAAAGAAGCGAGTATTCTATGCTTTGCCTGTTGCGCAAGAACGACGTTCTAGCAGCCTCGGATTTCTTGGATAAAAATAACAGTAAGAAAAGCAATCCAATGATCGAGGTGTAAATGATTGCGTTGACCGCACCATAGCCTAGATCGAGAATATTGACGTGGGATGGTTCAGGAGTTAAGAGCCGGTAGAAAAAGGCAAAGATGGACTGGTTCAAGTCCACGGCCAAAAGCCGGGGAGAGGAGACGGACATTATCGTCATCCAGCCCGAAAGCGAATTTGAGTTTCCTGAAAATCCATAGACCAGAGACGGAAGCAGAAGGAAAACCAGGCTCATGAGCATCGTGCTCGCTACACTTCGGAAATTCTTCCTATACAAGAAATAGGGAACAAAAATCAAAGCAGTTGGCTTTATGAGAACAGCGAAGGCAAGAAAAACGCCTGCCACGAACTCCTTCCCGCGCTGGACGAATAGAAGGCACAAAAATATGAAAAGAAGAATCAGGAAATCAGTCTGCCCCAATCGAATTTCTCTCACCAGAAACTTCGAAGCTAAAAGCAGAGACAAAACATAAAAAAATGCAGGGGGAGCTTTATCTCCCATAATCATCTTCTTCGCCATTTTCATTACAAAGAATAAACTGACACACATGCCCACAAGCCATAGAAAGGACGCATAGGAGAGAGGCAACAACCCGATAGGAGCAACCAGCAGGGCAAAGAATGGCGAATATTTGTAGAGATAATGCCCGTCTTCGAAATTGTATAGATTCTCTGTGTGCAGTACGCGAGTAGCCGCTCGATGAACTACATCAAAATCGTTCATCCCGCGCCGCAAGGTATTCCTGAAGAAACCGATTATCACAACAGCCAGGATCACGTACAAAGCTATTTTGAAATAATTCAGTTTCTTCATCTTTGAAAATTCACCTTCGAAGTGCCGTAAAGGCTGGAGTGTAAGGCTTCAGCCTTACTTAAGCTTTAGAGGATTTTCCGTTGGGGGATTTGGTGGATACATTATTTGGTAAACCTGAAGGTTTACACTCCGGCCAACCTACATTTGGATGTCCTCAACACGTTTTCTCGAGGACGTACTTGCCGGAATTCATTTCTATCTTGGTGGGGTATTTGCCGGAAAAGCAGGCTACGCAGAAATCTCTTCCGTCCAGAGAGTGCATGGAGAGCATCCCCGGCAAGGAAAGATAACCCAGAGTGTTTACGTCCAGATATTTTCTTATCTGATCGACCGACTTCGAGGAAGCGACCAGCTCCTCTCTGGTGGGCATATCGATGCCGTAAAAGCAGGGGGAGATTAAGGGCGGAGAGCTTACCCGGAAATGAACTTCCTTTGCCCCGGCTGCCCTCAGCATCTTTATGAGCTTTCTGCTGGTGGTCCCTCTGACTATGGAATCGTCCACGACCACCACCCTTTGATCCTTCAGAACTCCACGAACCGGATTGAACTTTATGCGAGCGTCTAAGTCTCTTATTTTCTGCTCCGGCTCGATGAAAGTCCTGCCGATGTAATGATTGCGGATCAAGCCTACCTCGTATTTTATTCCCGATTCCTCACAATAGCCCAGGGTGGCGGTGTTGGATGAGTCCGGGACGGAGATCACGATATCTGCGTTTACAGGCTTCTCTCTGGCCAATTGCCTCCCCAGTCTTCTTCGGATCTTATCCACATTATCCCCATATATCATCGAGTCGGGACGGGCGAAATAGATGAATTCAAAGATACAAAAGGCGTGCCTGACCGATTTGAAGGGGAAATAGGACTTTATTCCCTTTTGATTGATCACCACAATCTCACCCGGCTGGATATCCCTTTCGTATTTTGCGCCGATGATGTCGAAGGCACAGGTTTCCGAAGCCACCACCCAGGCGTTTTTGAGTCTCCCCAGGGCCAAAGGGCGAAATCCATAAGGGTCCCTGGCGGCAATGAGGGAATCCATGGTGCTGAAGACCAAAGAAAAGGCTCCTTTCACCTTGAGAAGAGCATCCTGAATCATCTCCTCGACCTTGTCCTTCCTGGAACGGGCAACCAGATGGAGAATTATCTCGCTGTCACAGGTAGTTTGAAATATGGAGCCCTCCCTTTCCATGGCCGTTCGCAGACCATAAGAGTTAGTAAGGTTACCGTTATGTCCGATGGCCAGATTTCCCTTCTTGTACGTGATGAGCAGAGGTTGAACGTTGACTGCAGAGGATACGCCGGTGGTGGAATATCGATTGTGTCCAATGGCCAGATTCCCTTTGAGTTGGTTTAGGACCTCCTTGTGAGAGAAAACCTCATTCACCTCCCCCAGACCCTTGTGTTGATATATTCTTTCTCCGTTGGAGGAGACGATGCCGGCCCCCTCTTGTCCCCTATGTTGCAGAGCGTAGAGTCCCAAATAGGTCAGCTCTGCCGCCTTCTTTGCTCCGCAGATTCCAAAGACCCCACATTCCTCATGTATCAAATTCTTTATCATCTGGCACGCATCCTTAAGCAACCTCTATATACGAGCGAAACGCAAATTTAATAAACCTCAAACCCCCTGTCAAGGCTTTTTGCCGGTTGGTTTGCGTCCACTGGTGCGGTATGGGTGTTTTTCCAAAGGATTGATCATAAGCTTCTGGATGCCATCTTGCCGCGTAGGCAAGCCTTTACGGCTTGCCCGCAGTATCTTGAGACGAGCCAAAGCATGAAGCCTTGGTTATGCGCTCGACCAATACTCTGAAAGCCAAGGGGTTACCAAACCCGTTGTAAGCAAAAAAAACACCAAGCTCTGGTTACCTCCTTTCTCGAAACCTACTATCAACCACACACTTCAAATCCTCTCAAAACCTATAACTTCGGACGCATCCTGCTGGTTGAAGGTTGTTGGTTGTGTGGTTGTTTTTCAATCTAGAATAATCTTGGTTCCTCTTGCCTTATTCGAAGGGGCTTCGTAGCTGATACAAAAGGGGCCGATGGACTGAATAGACTCAACCGATTTTCAACGGCTTTATTATCGAAAAACCAAGCCCCCCCGATTCCTCGAGAGGGCTTTCGCTAACCCGCTTCCTTTGCCTGATTCGTTCACGCTGAATCCGTTGATGGCGAACTTATCTAATCAGCGCCATCTTCCTTACCGTGGAGAATTCCCTGGTCTCCAACCGGTAGAAGTACATACCGCTGGCTACGTCCTCTCCCTGCTGGTTCCTTCCATCCCAACGAACCCTTTGGTATCCTGCTGCTTGGTATTCGTCCACCAACACCGTTACCTTCTCACCCAGTACATTGTAGATGGAGAGCCTGACACGTGTATCCTTTGAAAGGGCGTATTCGATGTTGGTCTGCGGATTGAAGGGATTAGGATAGTTTTGCGATAAGGAGAAGCGATCGGGTACTTCTGCCTCCGTGTTGTCCGTCTTCACCTTCACGGTTGGCGATATCTGCACCGATAGTTTCCTTGCTTCTCTGTCCACCAGGATTGCTTTCTTTATCTGGATACTTCCAAGACGGATTCCTTCTGCCTCGAAGGTCACCAATTCACCTTCTCCAGCAGGGACGACATTCTTTCCGGTCAGGTCCAGAATTCCGATTTTCCTCAGACCCTCCTCTCCTCCTGAGAAGATGGACAGACCCTGCGTACGGGATGTCAATTTCGGCTCAAGGAGGGTGACCTCCTGCGGATCGTACTCGACCTCAAGCTGGAGACCTGCGATATTAATATTAGATTTCCACGATACCACTATCTCAACCCCATGGTCAAGTCTTCTCGATCTTCCCTCGTGCAAGTCAGGCAGGCAGAGACCTATTTGCGCTTTCCCCGGATGTTCGCTCAGTTTGGCCTGACCCAAAAGAAGTGATCCGTTTTTGCCACTGCACGAGGGGGGAGATCCTCCGAGAAACAGATAGTTGATAAGAAAGAGCACGTCCGCGATATCAACCATCCCATCACCGGTAGCATCGCCGGCGCCCAAAGGTTCAGGTGGCGATGTGCCCAGGAAGAGATAATTGATCAAATAAGATATGTCGGATACGTCTACTGCCCCATCACCATTCGCATCCCCACGCACGAAGGAAGCTTCGGACGTGTAAACCCATCCGCCAAATGCATCGAAATTCGTGCTGCTCTGCTTTCCAATGGGGCTGGGCTGTGCTCCTGTGGAGACCTTAATCGCAAAGGCTGCTGATTGTGACTTTCCGCCCGTCCCGCACAAAACCTCGGAGGTCATTTCAAAAGCGCCGCTCTTTGATTTTGCCCGAAGATTTCCTTCACCCGGAGACAAGGTAAAGATCAGCAGGCAGACCAAAGCCCAAGCCGAAGTCAATTTGATTTTTGTCATGGTTTTCCTCTTTTCACAGAACGAGATTACGGTTTTTGATTCATGGCCAATAAATTCCTCTAGCACCCGCGGCGGTTTCATCTGATTCGCCGCCTGTCTCTGACTTATGGTGTTTGGCTCACTTCTTGTCTTCATCTCATTACTGCTTTCCAGTTTTCATTCGCCGGATGCCGTCTTAAGGAGCAATGGCCGCCCCTGCGCCGGTTACGTTATACAAGCCAGTAGCCCCTGTCCCGGCGACGGCTATTATATCGACCACGTTCATACTTATCATAGGGAAGGGAGGACCAACGTACTGGATATCCGGATTGACTCCCGACGGATCATTAACGTTGATGTTGTTATGAGTAACGATGGGAGCCGCGTTTACGATATCCAGGCCCACGGTAGGATTGCTGTGAATATGGTTGCTTTTGATGGTTACCGGTCTGGAGGCACCGCTGGAAAAACATATTATCCCGTATGCGTTATTATAGCTGATGTTATTAGCCAGAATGGATGGCTGAGTGGAGGGATGGATCTCAATGCCGGTGTAGTTTATCCAGATATCGTTGGCGATGATGCGCGGCTCGGCATAACCTATCATATAGATGCCAATTCCGCTTCCCGTAGGTTGAGTGCGTCCGATAACGTTGTCATCGATGGTTGGCTCCGAGGGCTGCCCCATGGCCCCAATAAGGTAGATGCCATAGTTGTGATTCGCCAGAATCTGATTATTGCTGATGGTGGGCGAGGAATCTGTACACCTGATGCCTCCCGCGCCATTTCTTTCGATCTTGTTGGCGATGATCCAGGCGTTCGTATCCCATCCGTTGCAGTGGATGCCCCATCCGGCGCAGTCTATGATCTCATTTTCCTTGATCCAGGGTTGTCCCAGGTTGGTGATCAATATCCCATCCCCCACACCGTTAGTGATTATGTTGTGTGTGATGGTGGGACAAGTGCCAGGACATAGTATGCCCCCGGCGATATTGAAGCCATCTATGGTGACGCTGTCAACTGCAGTCACCGTACCCGTAATGTAGCTGACGTATTTGCCCGCTCCTTGGAGCCTGACAAAGGAACTGCACACCACCGTCTCGTTATAAACGCCCGGCATCACCCTGATCAGATAGCTATTGTTGCATCCGGGATTCACGCACGAATTCAGGGCAGCGCCGATGGTGGTGAAATTCCCGCCGGTCTGGGCCACGGTGAATACCTGCGCATAGTTGACCGTAGCCGAGAAGGTTATGCTGTCGCCCGTGGGATCAGGGGTGATGGTCATGTTAGTTCCGGCAACGAAATCAACATCTCCGCCTGGATTGGAAACCCCATCCACGCTCAACAAAGCGCCAGTTTGCGTCGCAGTCACCTGGTGGGGGTTGTCGGTCCTGGCAGAATGGCTCTCTCCTACGGTGATGGTATTAGCTCCATCGTTGGGAGTGATGGTGATTGCGTTCTGAGGGACCAAGTCCACGTCTCCGCCTGGATTCGAAACGCCATCCGTGCTGACTATGGCTCCAGTTTGCGTCGCAGTCACCTGGTGGGGATTATCAGTCCTGGCAGAATGGCTCTCCCCGATGGTGATGGTATTGGCTCCGTCGTTGGGCGTGATGTTGATGGCGTTCTGAGCAATCAAATCCACGTCTCCGCCCGGGTTGGAAACGCCATCCACGCTGGCCAAACCGCCTCCTCCCGTTGATACCTGCCAGGTTCCCACGCCAGAAGCATCTGAGGTGAGGACATACCCATTTGCTGCACCTCCGGGTAACTTGAAGCCGGTCATCTTCACTGTTCCCGCCACATCCAACTTCTCCGTAGGATTCGTGATTCCGATGCCGACATTGCCATTGTTTAAGACCGTGATTCTGTCATTCGAGTCGGTTCGCAGTTTCACACCACCACTGCCATTGGCATCAGCATCGCCGGTTATCACCGCATCAAGATTGTTGCTGACAGAATTTGCAGAACCCACGCCAGCCGTTGTTTGGAAGCTACCGTCAGAAAAATAAATCCCATTTCCCGCCCCTGAAATTCTGACATTTCCGTTATTGACATGTAGCTTGTCACTGGGCGCGGTGATCCCGATGCCCACATCACCGCTGTTCAGCATCACGACTTTAGTGTTTCCGCCTGCATCTCTGAGAGAAATTCCGCTGTTCCCACCAAAGAAGCTCAGCTGATTAGATTGATATCGAAGGTTTCCTGCCACGAATCCAGGATTGAGCTCCACAATGTTTCCGCCAACCTTAACGTTCCCGGAGGTCTGCAGATCGCCTACTACGTCCAACTCCTCTCCGGGAGTTGTCGTCCCGATGCCGACGTTGCCACCGTAAGGCAGAATGGACACCGGATGGTCGCCCACAGTACGAATGTGAATCGGACCACCGTTGCTCTGGATGCTGAGGCTTCTTGGCCCGGCAAGGGCGACCGTGTTACCCGAGTTGGCAGCTGCGATGTAGGCTCGATATCCTCCTCCCTCATGGAAGTAGATGGCGCTGCCGGCATTGTTCCCTCCGTTGGGATTATTGAGCCGCAGATTGGTCCAATCGTTTTGGTTCTTGTAAACTTCGATCTCTTCGCCGGGACTGGTGGTCCCGATACCGACGTCGCCCGTGGTGACAAGGTCTTCATCGTCGAAGTCTATCTTGCCGCCGCTTGCGGTGATCTTATCGTTAACTCCATCTATGGTAATGGAGTTTCCACTTCTAATCGTGCCGCTGGCATGAATGTTACCCGCGACATCTAACTTGTTTGCAGGACTTGTCGTCCCGATACCGACGTTCCCCTGTTCGTGGTAAATCGTATCTCCCTGAATGACCCAGTCGTCGTCGGAGGCACCGACTCGAGCGTATTCTGCCGTATCTGCGAATTCTGAGCGGAAAGCATATCCTGCACTCACCAGAGGTCGTCTGGGACTCATCTCTTCATCGGTCCCAACCTTCACTCCCAAGTATCTGGTGCTTCCGTCAAAGACCGAATCAGGAATAAGGGTGACGCTTCCCAAGAGGAGATTGAACATCCCACCTTCCACTATTACTGAATTCTGTGTTTCGCTCCATAGCGAATCCGTCCCAACGCTATCTGTGTAGATTGCGAAGGTCATGGAGACCGTGGTGTCGATTGCATTCCCGGTGGTGTCGGCTAGCCTCCCCTGATAGTTAATCATTTGCGGCACGTCAGCATAACTCAAAGAAGCTGTGCAGAAGACCGCAAACAAAAGACCCGCAAAAAAGATTCTTGTTTTCATGACTTTGCTCCTTTTAGAGAAAAGGTTAAAGATTCAAGGTTTAAGGTCAACAGTACTTCAGCAATTGCATGTGGTTTCATTTCAAGCATCCTGTTTTCAAACTTCCACGAATCTCACCATCGACACGCCAAGCCCGGACTGTGTGGTCTCTTCTGCGCTTTCACTCTTCAGGCCAGCGGTGGCAAGAGTACCGGCCAAAAAGAAAAAAAGCATTGTCAAGACTCAGAGCTTCAAATCTGTCAGCAGCAAGGGCCTCCGGCGTCTCTGTGCACCAAGTGACGCGAGGGTCTTCGTGTCCCGTCGTTCTAGGATTTTCGTCTTTATGGTTTTCCTCCTTTTGGAAATTAAGGTTAGAGGTTTGACGCAAAAGGTTGACAGTACTTCAGAGATTGTACTGGATTTCATTTCACTCGCCTCCTGATTTTGGTCGGGGGTTATAGGTTTGTGTTTTTTCATTCCTCTTCTCATAACGTTTTTTTCCACAAGCATCAGCTTCTTTTTTCCTTCCTTATTTGGCCAGGAGCGCAGATCCCGCTTCTGGCGGGATCTACGCCACCGAATCCCTAGCCAAGGGCCGGCGTGAGAGGAAGGGGGTTTTTCTCATCCTGGTTTTTTTCATAAACGCAACTCATAATCCTCACCGAATTTTCCTTTCTTTTTCTCAACCGTAAGATATTCTTGGGACTTAAGAGAATCCTTAAAGGATACTTAAAAAAACAGGACAAGATCAATCCTCTTTCGTTTTGCGTAAGTCTTTTGAATGATTAAACTTAAGATCTGAAAAAGCCGGCTTCTTGGATTTTGCCTTCAAAGAATCTGACAAAAATCCCTCAAAATGAGGAATTTTTGATGGGAATTAATGTTCTTGCCGCCTTCTGAGGAGCGAACGCCCGAAGGGGACTTCCCGGAAACAGATATGTATCGGTCCCGATTGGAGTGTTCACCTTTAGGTGAACCAGACAGAATTCCGCTCTCTTCTTCCGCATTGCGAACGGACATCGTTGCATTTGCAGATGATTCCCCCATGGTCACAGGAGTTAAGGCGCCAGCCTTTTAAAAGACCGCACAGTGACTCCTAAACATGTCAATTCATTAGGTGGATGGACCATAAGGAGACACTCCAGACGAATTCCCTTGACAAGGTTTGCTGACAGGGCTAAATTAGATCAAAGTCAAATTCAATCAGTAATAGAGTTGTTTGCACTCGATTTTGGCGTCGGATGAATAGCTCCTCGAAGGCCGAAAAACCAAAGAAAATAGGGGGCGTGTGTATTCTTTTCTGGCTGGTCTCTCTTCTTCTTACGTCCAATTCTTCTTCCGGAGGCATGAATCCAGCGGTTCAGACCGCTGAAGTAAGATGGAGGAAGGAGTATAAAGCGATAATTGATGGCCGGGTTGTAGACTGTGCCTTTTCAGGCGGCACCGAGTTTTGCAAGCCAACCTTTGTGGATATAGACGGAGATGACGATCTGGACATGTTCACGGGTGCCGAAGACGGCAGGATCAGTTTCTTTCGCAACGATGGCACAAACGATCAACCCCAGTGGAGCTTCGTCTCGGACTCTTATGATTCGATTGATGTTGGCGAAAAAAGCGCACCTTTCTTTGCAGACATAGATGATGATGGCGACTTTGATCTTTTCGTGGGAAATGATCAGGGGATGATTTCTTTTTACCAGAATAATGGAAATTCGAGCTTTCCTCTCTGGACAAAGATCACGGACAGTTATGACTCGATAGATGTGGGTGAAAGAAGTTTTCCCTGCTTGGTGGACATCGATGCTGATTCCGATCTGGATCTCTTTGTTGGTGAGAAGGGTGGCAATGTCAATTTCTATCGAAATGACGGGACAGAAACCAGCCCGCTCTGGAGCTTTGTCACCGAGAGTTATCATTCGATTGACGTGGGAGCCTCCAGTACTCCTCAGTTTGTGGATATCGACGACGACGGCGACTTCGATTTATTTGTGGGCGAGGAGTACGGTAATATCAACTTCTATAGAAACACCGGGACTTCAAATTCCCCCGAGTGGGATTCCATTACATCCAATTACAACTCCATTAACGCGGGGCGAAATAGCGTTCCCGTTTTTACGGACATTGACGACGATTCCGATTTTGATCTGTCCGTGGGACAAGAGGAGGGGAAGGTCTGCTATTACAGAAACGATGGCTCCGCTAACCTTCCTGATTGGAGCTTTGTCACGGAGAATTACAACTTCATCGATCTGGGAAGTTATAGCAAGCCGGTTTTAGCGGACATAGACGGTGACGGCGATTTCGACCTTTTCGTAGGAGAAGAAGACGGTAATATCAATTTCTACAGGAGCGAGATGACTTCGCCCATTTCGTCGTGGACTTTCGTCACTCAAAATTATTATGCCATCAAAGCAGAGGATTACTCCCAGCCCGTCTTTGCAGACATCGATTCAGATGGAGATATCGATCTTTTCGTAGGAAAAGATGACGGTCAAATAGAATTCTATCGAAACATCGGTTCACCGCAAGCACCTTCCTGGATGTTGGTTTCAGATAATTACTATTCCATTGACGTTGGCGGATATTCTTCATCTGCTTTCGTGGATGTAGATGCTGATTCTGATCTGGATCTTTTCATCGGGCAAACGTATGGCAAGATTTCTTTCTATCGAAATGACGGTATCCCCGAAGAACCCTCTTGGACTCTGATCTCGGACGATTACAATTCCATCGACGCAGGTAAGTATAGTGTACCGACCTTGGGTGATCTGGACTTAGATGGTGATTTTGATCTGCTCATAGGTAATGAGGAAGGGAAGTTGTTCTTCTATCGAAATGAGGGCAACCCTCAGGCTGATTCCCTTGTTTTCATTGCCGATAACTACGACTCGATTGATGTGGGCGAGCGAAGCGCACCATTTCTTTGTGATACAGACTCAGATGGCGACCAGGATCTATTCGTTGGTGAGGGAGAGGGAGGAGTCCACTTCTATAAAAACCTCACCCTGAACAGTATCAGAGGAAGGGTGGCGGACAGTCGGGACGACCCTGTGGCGGATACTTGCGTCCACTTGTCAGGAGATCGAAATGACAGCACTCTTACTGATTCGTCGGGAAATTATCAATTCACCGGTCTGCCTGTAGGGAATTACTGTGTATTCTTGAATCCAGGAACGTTTGAATATTGTTTTACTCCTCTCGATGCAGATACCTTTGATATCGATTTTTTGGGAACGACGGGCGTTAGTGACGAACTTGACTCTTCCAGCCTCTCGCCTAAAACCTACCACTTATATCAAAACTATCCCAACCCCTTTAACCCGGCCACTGCCATACCCTTCACCGTTTATGGTTTGCAGTCCATGATTCACGGTTCCATCCGTACTACCCTCAAAATCTATAATATTCGCGGGGAGTTGTTGAGGACTCTGGTGAATGAGTCCAAACAAGCCGGAACATATGAAATGATTTGGGACGGAAGGGATGAAGACGGCAATCAGGTGGCGAGTGGCATTTATTTCTATCAACTGAAAACAGGTGATTATCGTAGAACCAAAAAGATGGTTCTGCTGAAATAGCCGAAAAAAAGTGGGGGCGGAGCTTCAACTCCGCCCGTGCAGACTTGGATGTTTATGATTGGAAAGAATAACCCATGCCTTCCCGTTAGTTCGACAACAGATTAGTCTTCGCCCTGATCTTGTTTCCGATTCTGGCCGGGATTTCGGTTTTGAGAAAGGTGTTCCCAATATGCCTAAGAAGGCTTTGATCCTAATAGATGCATCAAATATCAAGTATTACCTGAAAGAGAAGCGGTGGCGAATCAGCTGGAGGAGATTTCAGCAGTACTTCAGGGGCCTCTACGACCATATTGATGTGGTCTATTATGAAGGAATCAGAACCAAAGCAGTCTTCTTTGACCATAAGCCAACGGCTAGCCTGAATGAATTCCTGGAGGCCAAGGCAAAGAAGCTGGATTTCTTCAAAACACTAAAATCCATTGGATTCAAAGTCGTAACCAAGCTTGTTTCCCGCGTATACGATCACACACAAGGAAAATTCAGACACAAATGCAATTTCGATGTTGAAATCACTATTGCAGCCATCGACCAGATGGACAGATACGACGAGTTTGTTTCGTGCAGCGGGGATGGCGACTTTGTTAAGTTGCTCAAGTACCTAAAAGCCCACAAGAAAAAAACAGTGGTCGTTGCTCCGGGGAAAAGACTTTCCGGGCTTCTGGCAAAGGCTTCAAATCAGGTAGTATTCCTTAAGGATTTACGGGCACAGATTGAGGAGACGTAAAAAAAGAAGGCCCTGCTATTGCAGAGCCTATTTCGCCTTGGAAATAGCCAAGACTTTAGTCCTTCTGTTATTAATATCGTATCAAATACGAATTCTGTCAAGATTTTTTCAAAAAAACAAGAAAAATAAGACGAAGAACAAAAAGAGCTTAGAGGGGAAAGCTCATATAGAAGCTTAATGTATTGCCTGCTAAACATTTAACTCGCGCTGGTGTGGCGTCGCAAAAAAGCCTGCCGTACGCGCTATACCGGGAATGGTGAGCGAGAAGCCTTGCCTCTGTATCTGGCAAACAAATCACCTGGACAAATGCCCGGGGGCACCGAGTACGAGGATCGGGTTTGAGCCTGGGAAAGACTACTTGATTATCTTTGATATCTCCTTGAAAACCGGCGTGCCTGCTTTTTCCAATAGCTCAAAGATGGCTGATTCGACAGAGCCGATCACGGCCCCAATTTGCCTCATTCTGTCCAGGGCATTTTTATAATCACTTTCCTTACGCGAGCTCACTGTATCATAAGGGACATAGACAAAATATCCTTGATGAAGAAGATCGTGCACGGTTTGCAGCACACATACGTGAGCTTCGATACCTATCACGACTATCTGTTTCTTGCCTAAGCGTATAATCTCCCTGTTGAAATCCTCCGCTCCGCAGCAGCTGAAATGCAGCTTCTCGATAGCCGTTGTGTCCTGAAGTAGCTTCAGAATCTCAGGATCAGTGGGTCCCATTCCCTTGGGATACTGCTCCGTCATAATGATCGGTATCTCCAAGATTCTTGCGGCGCGAATCAGCTTGCTGCAGCTGGAAAGCAGCCTCTCTTTTTCGAAAATGACGTTTAAGAGTCTGGTCTGAATATCAACGACAACGAGAAGGGTGTCGTCTTCTCTCAAGAGATTTGGGTGATGCATCCTTTAGGCTCCTTTGGCCTGCCGGTGTTTAGGATATGGATTCTCGACATAATGCATGCTCACGTGACAATGAGACCACCAGAGGACAGTTCCTGGCGCCATCAAAGACTGAAGATCATTGTTTCAGATTTCAAAAGGAAGCTTTTTCTGTTTTCCCTAACACTGCGGCGGCGATCCGCCGATGAATAGATAGTTGATTAAATATATCAGATCTCCCGTGTCTATATTGTCGTCGTGATTGACATCCCCCGCCTGATAAGGCAAAGGTTCCGATCCCCCCAGAAAGAGGTAGTTCACCAGGTAGATAACGTCACTTATGTCGATCTCCTCATCATCATTCACGTCACCCAGAATGAACATAGAAAACATAAAAGGATCAGGCTGAAAATCGCTTTGATTGCCAGCCAAATCAAATGCCCTGGTTCTCCAGTAATAGCTTGTATCCGGATCTAGGGCTTGCCCATCCGGAACGGTGTAGAAATTGTCCGTTAGACTGTCTACTGTGGTTACCGTACTTGTAAATTCGCTATCAGGAGAATACTGCAGCGTGAATCTCTCCGGAGCGGACAAGATGATCTGGCGGTTCAATCCGGCGGGCTCCCCTAATGAAGACATCCCCGGGGTCCATTCGAAGGTCGGCGTGCTATCGCACAAAAGAGTATCGTCTTCTGGGGTGGTTAGGATTGGAGTCTCCGGCGGCTGGGTATCGACTGTGAACATGAACTTCACTTGATATCCCGTGGAGTCGCCGTCTTCCTTCACGGCCTGCACTCGCCAGAAGTAGGACGTATCGGCCAGGGCAAGGCTTTCCGGAAGCTGATAGTAATTCTCGGGAATATCTGAGATGCTGATAACATCGGTCACGAAATCATAGTTTTTTGAATATTGAAGTGTGTAAGTGATGGCCGAAGATGAAAGGCTCTCGAAACCTGCTCCCCCTCCGCCGTCAGAAACCGCCGACCATTCGAATTGAGGGGTGTCGTCGTTTATGTAAGACAGATGTTCCGGATAAATCAAAGTAGGGGGGAGGAACTCACAGGCGGCAAAGTAAACGTTCCAATTACCGTCTCTGTCCGAAGCCCAGATGATGCAAGGCTCGCCTGACTGATCAAATAGACAAGCAGGCTGGTAATCGTTGTTCAAATCGGTCGTTATCTGTGCAGCCGGTGACCAACTGGCGCCATCGTAAAAGCTGGCAAAGACGTCCCAGTTTCCGCTTCTTTTGCTCATCCAAGCTAATGCCACCTGTTCAGAAGGGCCCCCGTTTATGCCGGGCATGATGTCATTATCTGGATCAGACGTGACCTGCACCGGCCCCGACCACCCGCTTCCATCATGATAGCAAGCGTAGATGTTTGCATCCCCATCCCTCCAGCTGTGCCAGGCTATCCAGATTTTGCCGGATGCATCCTTGGTCATGGTAGGAGCCAAATCGTCATCCGGGTCAGTCGTAATCGGAATTAGTTCAGACCAGGTTCCGTCATCGTAGTAGATGGAGTATATATCCCAGTTTCCGTCCCTGTTGGTGGACCATGCCACCCAGATTCTGCCGGACGTATCAGCTGCCACCACTGGATCGCAGTCATCCTGCAAGTCGCTGGTTACGGTCATGCGAGACGACCACGAGCCATCGTAAAAGCGGGCGAATATATTGGAATTGACGCTCTGGTCGACCGTTCTCCATCCTTTCCACACCACCCAGATCCTGCCCTGCTTATCCACGGCTATTGCCGGTTCCACATCGTAGTCAGCTCCGGAGGTTAAAATCGTGGGTGCGGCCCAGCTGGTGGGATTGCGCGAGCTAACGCATATGTTTAGATTCTCATTACCGCTGACCTCCCTCAGGCTCTGCCAGGCGACCCAGACTTTCCCCAGACTATCCGTGGCCATGGCCGGATGAAAATCCCAGTAGACATATACATCCACCGCCTCATCAGGAGACCAACTGATGCCGTCGTAGGAGTTTGAGTAAATGTTGGAGCGGACGTCCCTTCCGGTCTCATAGGTGGCCCAGATATTCCCGGAGAAGTCCGCTGCCATCGTCGGTCTTCCGTCGGCGAATGTGCTACTGGTGACCTGCGTGGGTGTCCAGCCGTAACTTTTAGATGCTTCTTGCGTCTGAACCGAGTCGATTCTTTGTGCTACCCGGCTCTGGATTCCGATGGTAAGCGTCGGATCGCCCAAGATATTATTCCCAAAGAACCATCCCTTTTCCGAATCGTCAAACCCACCCTGAGCCTGTACTTCAAACCACTCTTTGAAAGCATCTCCAATGCATTTCCCCTGGCCCAAGGCCACATAGAAATCGTAGAAATACAGCATGCTCCCCGTCTTTGCACTTCCTACTGCAGCCAGGCCATAATCGTCAACAAAAACATACCAATTACCCACGTTGTTGGTCTCCACAAATCTTGTGTTCGAGCAAGCAAAGAGATTGTAGAAAAGGGCATGAGGCTGCAAGGCATGAAGTTCGTAATTGTATACGCTTCCACCTCCCCATTGACTCCCATCGATCAAAAACGTGTGGGCCCAACAGGAGGAATGTGCACACAACTGAATCCATTCGTAATTCTCAAGTAATTCCTGTTTGTAGTTGTTAGCGATGGTTTGGTTGACGTCGTTAATGACGGTCACGTCGTCGTAAGCATAACCTAAGTCGCAGTCGTAGAAATAATCCCAATCATCGTCCACAAAGGACAAGGCTCTATGAGGAAGGGAAAGATTGCCAATCCGGTAATTATGATTCTTGGTGAAATAGTCCTCCAGGAGTTGAGCTTCGTTTCCCCAGACCAGACTTGAAGGTGCCAATCTCCCCACCCAGATTTCCGGCCCAACGTCTCCTGACCCTGCAGAGAGTCCCTCCAGAAGTCCGTCGCCGTCGGAATCAGACCAGGTGCCGTCCAGTTCCATAAAGTAATAGTCAATGGGGAATTCCTCTCCTCCCCAGACGTACAGCTCGCACCAGGGAATAGGCAGATCCCCGACCAGCACTGCTCCCACCAGCCCGGAATAAGTCCATTTATGTTTTAAAGAATCTCGAAGGTCCTGATAATTGCCGCCTGACCACAGATCAACTTCCACCGAATAGCCCTCCTGGGTAAGATCATCCACGTACTGGTCCAGCGAGGTCTGAATTCGACTGTAAAGATCAGAGTTGACCATGACCGCTACCAGAGAATCGGTCATTTTAGGGACGGGACTTGGCTTAGCTGAAACTCTGCGAATGGTTTTAACCTTCAGAGGAGCGGATGGGAGGCGCATGGCCTGGAACTGCTGAAAGCCGATCGGCTCTCGTCCCAAAGGATCAATCCACTGGAGTCTTTTTACCTTCTTCAAATCGATGTTCTGACATACCCCGGAGGTTGAGCAGATATAACTGACAAGAGTCAATATTAATACAAGAAATGTGCCGAGTAAGCGAATTTTCTTAAGCATTTCTTTACCCTTTCTTTTCCCGGTCCCTGAATCGTGGGAATCATTAGAATGTTTCGATCGATTTCTCCTGAAGTTTAACTATTTATGTTGACCAGAAGTTTCTTACCCTGTCTTATCCAACCACAAATGTGCTAATCTCTAAAGACAATTATAACGATATCCCGTTATTTGTCAAGCATGAAATGGAAAATGGCGGGCTTTGAGCTACTCGTGCCCTTGTGAAGTGGTGAATGTTACTCTACGTTTGACGAATCGTGAGGACGCCTGCTCCGTTAATCTTTCCCTGTTTCAGCAGCCGGAGAACCTTATTCGCCTCTTGCAGTGGAAACGAGGTGATTTTGGTCTGGATGGGAATCTCTGCAGCGATCTTAAGCAATTCCTCCCCGTCCTGTCTGGTGCTTGCGGTGACGCTCCGAACCGTTCTCTCGTGGTAGAGATGTTCCGTGTAATCCATCTGGGGGATAGGAGTCATATAGATTCCGGCCAGAGCCAGCGTGCCGCCTTTGTCCAGAGCTTTCAGTGCGTCAAGCACTATCTCTCCGGCGGGTGCAAAGACCACAGCACTGTCCAGTTTTTCAGGCGGCATCTCACCGGATTTTCCGGTCCATACCGCTCCAAGATTCTCACCCAGTTTCTGGTGTTCCTTGCTGCGGGAAAAAACGTACACCCGACAACCCCAATGAACTGCAACCTGGATGGCAACGTGAGCTGAAGCCCCGAAGCCATATAGGCCAAGTCTTTGCCCGGGCTTTATCTCGCTTAATCGCAGCGCCCGGTACCCTATGATCCCGGCGCAGAGTAAGGGAGCAGCTTGCTCCGCAGAAAACCTGTCTGGAATCGGGTAGGCAAAGTCCTCATGAATGACGGTGTATTGGGCATAGCCGCCATCGGTATGATAGCCGGTGAATTGAGCATTTTCACAGAGATTCTCTTTGCCCTGTTTACAATACGAGCACTTTCCACACGTGGAATGCAGCCAGGCCATCCCGATGCGATCACCTTCTTTGAATCGGGACGCACCTTCCCCCAGTCTTTCGACGATGCCTACCACCTGATGTCCCGGAACGATCGGCTTTTTGGGAAGATCAAGCTCTCCCTCCACCGTATGAAGGTCCGTATGGCAGATTCCACATGCTTGCACATGCACCAGAACCTCACCGGGAGCAGGCTCGGGAATTTTCATATCAACCAACTTAAGAGGATCATTCTCTATCAGATCCGGCTCATTCAAACTCATTGCTAACATTTTGCGCTCACTTTCCCTTAGAACTCAAGTAATAATTCGAGGAATTCTTCTTGGCAAATGTAAGTAATCTTTTCCGAGGTAATCTAACACCTTTAGGTAGGCTTAGCAAGTTCAAAGAGATTCTTGAAAAAACCTAACCAGTTCTGCAGATAGGGAGAGAAGGGGTCTGTCTGAGGTGAGACACCTTCTGCGTAAATGGTCTTATCGAGTAGTGTAAGACTGCCTGTATTCCCAAGCTGGGGCGTTCTCTCACGAGCCAGAGCGAAAAAACTTGACCTGCTTGCTCCGCTTCGATATATTCCCGTGGGAGAGAAGCTCTTCCAATACCTAAAAACCTTTGCAGGGATTGAAAGGAGTTTCAAATGAAGAAGAATATCAAATTGGCTATTCTGTATTTGCCTGTTCTTTTCGCAGGATGGATAGTTTTCTTGGTCTTCAGCAATGCCGCAGACATTTTGGCACAGGAGAAAGACTCATCAAAGGGAGAAGAAATGAAGACGTCACAACCATCCAAAGGTGTCCCCGGGGACGACCCTTTTGAGCTTCCCGAACCCATATTGTCGAGCAAGACCAGTGTGGAAGAGGCGCTTTCCCAACGGAGATCGGTGAGAGAGTATGGCAAAGACTCTCTAAAGATTGAGGAAATCTCCCAGCTTTTGTGGGCTGCCCAAGGCATAACCTCGAGGTGGGGTGGAAGAACTGCTCCCTCTGCCGGAGCTTTGTTTCCGCTGGAGATTTATGTGGTAGTGGGACAAGTTAAGGGACTCAAACCGGGTCTTTATCATTATGATCCGGGAAAGCATAGTGTCACCAAGAAAATCGATGGAGATCTAAGACAAAAACTCACCGAGGCATCCTTGTATCAGGATGAGATCACCAGAGCTCCTGCCACCTTGGTCATCACCGCAGTATATGAAAGGACCATGAAGAAGTATAAACAAAGAGGGGTCCAATATGTGCATATGGAGGTGGGGTGCACAGGCGAAAACATCTATCTCCAGGCGGAGACTCTGGGTTTGGGAACCGTTTTTATCGGAGCCTTTGAGGACGAAAAGGTGAAGAAGGCTCTGGGAATCGAAGAGGAACCGTTGGGCATCATGCCGGTGGGAAAGAAGTAGGTCAGCGGTATGAACCGCATGGTTCATGCCAACCCTGAGTCAGACTACCTCTGCGGATGCGTCACTCATAATTAATAAAAGGCTGTCAGAAAGTGTCTTTCTGAGTCCCCCCGCCGCCGGCGGGGGACGAAGAATCTCATGAGTTGGTTCAGGGTACCCTTACCCTGAACCAAGAACTGGAAGGCAGGAGTGAGGATTCACCCTGAAGGTTACCACCGGCGAGAAAACCAGCATTGGTTCAGCGTATCCACGCCCGATTCTTCACTTAAAATAAGGGGAAGGAGCCAAAATGTCTTTAGAAAACAAAGTGGCATTGGTCACTGGTAGCTCCCGGCACATCGGAAGAACCATCGCCTTGAAACTGGCAGAGGCCGGCGCTTCTATAGTGATTAACTATAGATCCGATAATGCGGCGGCAGAGGACGTTGTCCAATGGATCAGAAAGATGAAACGGAAGGCGATCGCAATTGGATGTGACGTTTCCAATTTCGCGGATGTGGAAGAGATGACAAAGAAGGTGGTGGATGAATTCGGCAGGATCGACATCTTGGTAAATAACGTGGGACCATTTCTTTACAAATCAATTTACGATACCACCATTCAGGAATGGCACCAGGTCATAAACTCCAACCTCAATTCCACGTTTTACTGCTGCAAAGCCGTGGTTCCCATCATGAGAAAGCAGAAATCCGGAAGCATCGTCAATATCGGAGCGCCCAATGCTGAGAGGACGCAGGGTTACACTCGAAACTGCGCTTATGCCACGGCCAAGACCGGCGTGGTGGTCCTCTCCAAAAGCTTGGCCAAAGAAGAAGGGAAAAACGGAATCAGAGTGAATGTGGTGAATCCGGGATTCATCGAGACTGATGAATACACGGAAGAGATGAAGAAAGACATGCCGAAGCAGGTACCCTTAAGAAGATTGGGAAAGCCTGAGGATATAGCCAACGCCGTTTTATTCCTCGCTTCGGATGAGGCGAATTACATAACCGGAAGCGTGCTAAATGTTCATGGCGGACTGTGGTGTTAGGTGGGAGGCATCGGAGATTCCGTTCCCGACGCACCATACGAAGCTCGATGAAGGGATTTGCACCATGACTTCAGTGCGAAAAAAACGTAGCAGGGCAATCCCCCCCTTAATGGTTGTTGGTTTGGCAGTGAGTGCGATTTTCTGCCATTCGTCAGCGGGAGAACCAAGATTCGACAGGGTGGGCAAGACCATCGAAGGCGAGGAACTGGCTACTGCCGTATCAGACCAACGGGATGTAGCGTTGCGGGACTGCGTGGTCACTGGGATAACGAAGCTCCGCGCCCGTAGGAGGCAGACATCGGCCAAGATCGAAATTCGCTCAACTGAATTCCAGGGCCCCGTTATGTTTGGAGATGTAGAATTTTTTAGTGAAGTGTTGTTCGACAGCGTAACATTCCACGGCCCGGTGTCCTTCGCAGAAGCTTTGTTTAAGGAAAGGTTCGAGATCCACGAAGCGATGTTTACGGACGAAGTATCATTTCGGGACTGCGAATTCCGCCGCGAGGTCCTTTGTTCCTCTGTAGTGTTTCCTTTCAGAGCGGACTTCTCAAGAACAGTGTTTGATAGCGCAAGCTTCAGATATTGTCGACTGAGACGTGCTGTGTTCAAGAACACACATCTAGCCAGGGTCGATTTCGTGGGCAGCGAACTGGGCGATGCCTTGTTCGAGCCGCATTCCGTGCCTTCGTCTGCTGGCATAGCTACGGCCAAGGGTTTAGAGTCTTTGAGATACTTGCAGGATCCGAGCGCCTTGACGGAATTACGCAATCGCCTCAGGCGGGACGGCTACCGTGAGGAGGAGCGAGGCGTCACCTACGCTCTGAGAGTCAGTGACAACCGGAGGCGTGCGAGCGAGGGTAGACGCTTTTGGTATTTTCTAGAGCTTGTGTTGTTTGACTGGACCTGTCGATACGGAATGGATTACGGCAGACCGGTAGTCCTTGCCTTCTGGTTGTGGCTGCTTTGCACGTTCATATACCTACTTATGATGAACTTCGGAAAGAGGACAGCCATTATGAAAGAATACAAAAACGCGTCGAGCGCCAACACGCAGCTCACGCTGAACGTTGCCGACTTATCAGCTAGAAGCAGCAAGTGGGCCGTGGGGCTTGAGTTTCTGGGGCAGGAAACGAAACTGCTGGCATGGGCTGCGTTCTTTAGTCTTATGAGCGCGTTCAACATCGGCTTCCGGGGTTTCAACTTCGGACGGTGGCTTAGGCTGCTCTTGCCCCGAGAACTAGACCTCAAGTCCGTCGGATGGACGCGAACTGTCTCTGGTATTCAGGCACTGTTGAGTGTATACTTCTTTGCTCTTTTTCTTCTCACTTACTTCGAAAGGCTGTTTGAATAGGAGCATTAGGGAGTAGCAAAAAAAGAATACAGTCGGATGATTCACCCTCCCTTTTGTTCCCTCCCATCAAAGCAGGAAATGTCCCCGGTCCCGTCTCCGTAGAAATGACCTGGCTCGCCTCTCGCCGATTTCCCCGACAATATAAATCGGATCGGCTTTTACTCACCAGTTGCTTCTCGGGATGGCTTTTCCGTGGAAACGATAATTTTGAATATGCCCTTCTTGCGCAGAAGGTCCATAATAGATATAACCATTCCATGTTTCACCGCGCTGTCGGCACGCAAGATGACGCTCTTTTCCTCTTGTGCCGAGACCAAAGATTGAACCGCGTCTCCTAATGTTTCCAGTTCCATCGGATCATCATTCAGAAAGATGTTTTCTTCACGGTCAACATAAATTATGATCTTTTGTGCCGTGTGGGCCTCACTGCTTTCTGCCTCAGGCAATTTCAGTTCTATTCCCGGCTGTTCCAGGAAGGTAGAGGACACGGCGAAGAAAATAATCAAGATAAACAAAACGTCGATCAGGGAGGTCAAATTCAACGTGACTTTTCGTCGGCGTCGTGTTACGAGTTTCATGGCAACTATCTGATTGGCTATTGGCGATTCACATTTATTGGTTGTGGAGCGCCATTCTTGATTTCGCTGCTTGATTTAATGCTATTCAGTTTTTTGACTAAAAGGCCGGAATGTTTTTCTATGTCCAGAACGAAGTTTTCGGCCTTGTGGGAAAAGTAGTTGTAAAAGATCAGTGCCGGTATCCCGATGAACAATCCGGTCACGGTGGTCAACAATGCCTCGGAGATTCCTCCGGAAAGGGCTGCTGCTTGACCAACCCCTTGCTCCTTGATTACGCCAAACACCTTAATCATTCCCAGGACGGTTCCCGCCAAGCCCATAAGTGGTGCAATGGCCGCCACGGTCTCCAGTATCCCCAGACCTTTTCCCAGTTTACGTATCTCCTGCCTTCCTTGGTCTTCGATCAGTTCCTTAATTCCATTTCTATCCAGATCACTATTTTCCAATCCTATTCTAATGATGCTGGGCAGCGGTCCTTCATAGCGCAGGCAAATGTTTTTAGCCAGATCGACATCCTTAAGAGAATTGAATTGCTCCACGACGTTGATGATCTCCGGTATGATTATCTTTTTGCGGCGCAGCGTGATCAAACGTTCAACAATGATCGCAACCGCGAGCAAGGAGGAAAAAGCCAAAGGATAAATCATAACACCGCCGCGTTCGAATAATTCCAGCATATCAATCACTCCTTTTTCTCAGGTTGGGATAAAACAAGGTCAAGGTGAGTGTTAGAGTCTCGTCGGGAAAATCTGCCGGTAATGGCTCTAAAGGGAAAACGGCACTGACCGCGTTTTCACTCGAAGTTTGCAGAGAAGAATGACCATTCTGTTCCAGCACTCGACTGTTGACCATTTGGCCGTTCCGGTCGATTATGAGACGAATTACCGTATAACCGTGTATCACTCCCAGGCTGAAATACGCCGGAGGTGCGCGCCAAACCTCATATAGCCTCTTTTTGAAGTAATTTATGTAAGATGCCCATTCCCAGGCATAGGTGCTCAACGTCAAACTTCCCAACTCGTCTGCGGAGAATTCCTTTTGATCGTAAAGATTATTCGTGCCGTCATTTTCCCTGACATGAGCCTCTTGGCTTCCGGGCACAGCTCTGTCGATCTGCGTGTGGCCAGGTGCTTGGGAACCTCTGTCAGCTAACAAGGCTTCCCGGCTGAACTTTTCAGTTGACCCGCGATTTAACTTCTCAGCATAGGAATTTTGAGCCAGAGATCGAGGTTGGGAAAGATTGGCAAAAGGTGTATTTCCGATGCTGTATAGCTGGTTTTGCATCTGTTCCAGCAAGTTCTCATTTTTGGCACGAGAATTCCTCTCAGACAAAAGATCGGATCTTTCCGGAATCTCCTCGTTTTCGCCAGTGTTCTCGACAATTTGTTTCGGCTTGTTCTCAGGAAAGACGATAACCACCTCTTCAGGAGTTATCTCAAGACTTTGTTTCAGATCGATCACGTAAGCATTCTCTGATTCAAGCAGGTACAGAAGAAAAAGATGAAAGAAAAAGGAAATTACGATGGCAAAGAGAAACTTCCTTTTCTCTTTATCCAGACTGGCATATTTCAAGCCAATAACGTTCATTCCCCTCTTTTTCCTTTACGTGTGACCGAAACCATGCTTATTCTTTGAACGCCCAGATTCCCTCCGCCCTTGTTCTCCCATCGTCACTCTGTTGAAAGACCAGCTTCAAGAACTCCACTTCTTTGGATAGAACCGGGGCTCCGTAGAAATCTCGCTTGGGAAAGCAAAGCATCACGGTCTTATGATGAATCTCCCAGCTTGGCCGTCTCCTTTCAGGCTGGAATCTTGGTAACATGTCCATTCCCATTTCGCGAGAAGATTGAGATTGCTCGACTACTCGCACAGGTTCATACCGATTGCCGGCATCGTCCTCAATGAAGATTATCCAGCGGTCGAGGTCCAGAAAGAGTTCCGCCCAGGAGGTTTGCAGCTCACACCAGATAAGAAGATGATCTTCAACACCGTAGCGTTGGATGTAAGCTTTTCGAAAGTCTGTCCGCTCTTCTGGTGTCATCTTGACCAGATCAGCGTGGTATTGCAAGCCGGCCTCTATCAGGAGGGAGTCCATCAGTGTGGCGGTGACATGAAGCGGAAATTCGCCCATTCCGCCCGCCGGGCCGCCTGTCATTCGGAGCGGGTTGAGAAATCGCATAGGTCCTGCACCACCGGGAGCCGCCCCCAGGTTCACCGTTCGCTTCTCCCACAGCGCGCGGAAGGACTCCTCCGTCCGGCCCTGCGAGTCAAGAACCGGACTCACATATTTTCGAGAAGGAGGCGCGGTGGCACAGGAGAGCAACAATAGCAAGAGAGCAGCCAGACTGCCGAAGACGGCTGCCCACCGCGTTATCCCTTCATCAAACCACTGCATCATCTTTTCACCATCCTGCTGGAGGTGAAGCCAACTGAGTTTTCACCCAAAGCTCCTGCTCCTCGGGTGGCTCCATGCCGCCACCGCCCCGAGGTCCTCCGCCCCGACCGCCACCCATACCGCCAGGCGGACCACCAGCCATACCACCGGGTGGACCGCCACCCATTCGTTCCATCATCCTTTGGCGATTCTCCTTACCCATTCCGCCCCACTCCAATCCAAGACAGATGACCTGTCCTGGCTCCGCCCCGATGCCGCAATCGAAAACATCGCCTTTCTTCAGCGGGATGCTGAATTCATATGTGTAGGTGCCCTGGGGAGAGGCAAAACAGGCAGCCGGCCCGCCGGAGCCATCGGCCCGCACGGACTTTTCCTCATTGTTCTTTTTGTCGATAATCGTGATTTGATCAGCCATGGCTTTCTGCATTTCCAGGAGGCGCTGTTGCTGCTCAGGTGTCAGGCTTTCCCGGAATCCGCCCCTATCGGTCGTCTCCGACTTCTGCATATCTGGAAGGGACGGTCCACCAGTGTAACGGACGCCCAAATCCTTCTTCTTTTTGCCGGAATTATCCAGCCACAGGGTCATACCACCCGTGCGGATGGCCCGTGCCCAGGCTTGGTTATTGAAACGCAAAAGAATGTAGAGATTTTCGCTATCATTGCACAAACCCAGTTGCACCCCGGGGTCTTCAAAATAGACGGTGGATCCGCTGGCCCATTCGGTCATTTCACCGTCTACTTGCACCGGTTCTGTCGACCAGTGAGTCGGAACCTTCTGAGTTTTGCAACCCGTCAATAGGGTAGAGCTGGTGAGTGTTAACAGAAGAAGTGCTTTGGCGCTCAGGGCAGTAATATCTTTGTAGCTCATCTTTATACCTCATTACTGACCGGTTAAAAAGTCGGGGGTAACCTGAATGTTCGGTCACCCCCAGCGAATGGATGTAAGTTCAGAGGAACGGTAGTTTACTTGAGCAGAACCATACGATTCGTCACATTGTGGGGGCCGGCCTCGATGCGGTACAAATAAACCCCACTTGCCACCTTTTCTCCGCCTTCAGCGCAACCATCCCAGATTACTTTTTTTGGTCCCGCACTCTGATACTCATCCACCAGAGATTTGACTTTTTGACCCTGTGCATTATAGATGGTGAGCTTAACATAAGAATTCTGAGGCAGATTGTAGGCAATCTCAGTTTGCGGATTGAAGGGATTAGGATAGCTCTGAGCTTCAATTTGAAGTTCAGCAGGTGCCGTTTCAGAAGATGTGCTTTCGGAATCCTCGGAAGATTCGATACCAAAACCTCCCAGCAACTCGACTACCGCAGCTTGAATCTCTTCGCAAGCAGCACCCTGTTTTCGCATCTCTCTTATGGTCTTGCGAACAGTTTGCCTCTGCTCATCGGCAAGATTTCGAATTATCTCCCGCTGCTCCTGGGTGAGAGCGCATCTGTGCCTGCGATCACCCCGGCGTCCCTCACCCCAATTCTCGGGCAATTCGATGCCGTAACCTTTAAGCATCTCGGCTACCGCAGAGTGAATCTCCTCCCGTGTAGCATCCTGGTCTCGCATCTCTTTGATCTTTTCGTGAATGGCTTCTCTCTGTTCCTCGGTCAGATCTGCCCAAAAGCCACCTGGACCAGGACCGAAGCCGTCACGAAAGCCACGCGGTCCTTTCCAGTCTTCAGGCAGGTCAATCCCGTAACCTTTGAGCATTTCAGCCACTGCGTCCCGAATCTCCTCGTGGGTAGCATCTTGGTCTCGCATTTCTTCAATCTTATCGTGAATGGCTTCTCTCTGTTCCTCGGTCAGATCTGCCCAAAAGCCACCTGGACCAGGGCCAAAGCCATCTCGGAAGCCACGCGGCCCCTTCCAATCTTCAGGTAAGTCAACCCCGTAACCTTTGAGCATCTCGGTCACCGCCTCGTGAATTTCCTCGCGGGTAGCATCTTGGTCTCGCATCTCTTTGGTCTTCTCGTGAATGGCTTCTCTCTGCTTATCTGTCAGATCTGCGCAGAAGCCAAACGGACCAGGACCGAAGTCACCACGAAAACCACGCGGTGCTTTCCAGCCTTCGGGTAAGTCAACCCCGTAACCTTTAAGCATCTCAGCTACTGCCTCGTGGATCTCTTCACGGGTAGCCCCTTGACTTCGCATCTCTTCTCTCTTTTCTTGAACAGCCTCTCTCTGCTCATCGGTCAGATCTGCCCAAAAGCCACCTGGACCAGGACCGAAGCCGCCACGAAAACCACGCGGTCCTTTCCAGTCCTCAGGCATCTCAATTCCGTAACCTTTGAGCATCTCAGCCACTGCCTCGTGAATCTCTTCACGGGTAGCCCCCTGACTTCGCATCTCTTCTCTCTTTTCCTGAACAGCCTCTCTCTGCTCTTCGGTCAGATTGGCCCACAAGCCTTTCCCGGGATGATCACCTCTCTGACCCTGCGCCCACACAGCATCGCTTGTGCCCACAAGAACGCCGACTAAAAACACCAGTGTGATAATGCCTGCTATGATTGAAATCCTCTTCATTTTGTCTTCCTCCCATTCAGTTTAGGGTTAACTTCTTTAAGTTTCTGAGTTCATTGTAAAAACTCAAGAACTCACTGTTGATGAATTCCACCTTGAGCGAATTCGCATCTTCGGTTCCGATGTCAAACATGAAGGTGCTTTTTGATTTCTTTTGATCTGATTTGATGAGATGACAACCTTTCATTTTCAGATAGGCTGAGAATGCCAGGTCATCTGTGCTGATATGATTGACTTTGATGTCATTTGATTTCATGTTTATTCCCCTTCCTCAAAATCAGGATGCCTGAGCCCTTTTCCGATTCCTCTTCCGCGGTCTCCTAACCCTCTTGTCCGATCTCCTCTTTCCTTAAAAAGGGAGAAGAACTTCCTCTGCTGTTCGGGAGTCAAGAATGATCTTGCTTTCAGCATATGTGCAGTGGTCTTCTTCCCAAGCTGAACATGGAGGGCGCCGATTTCTTCTGAAAGCCCGTCCAGTTTGTCCATGCTCGGCTCGTCAGCCAGTATTTCATCCATCAAATCCTTTCTTTTGCTCCTGAGTGAATCAAGAATCGGCTCCATTTCGGTCCTCAGTTTCTCGACATGGGCTTCGAACTGTTCAACCTGCTTTTCATTCAACTCAAGTTCTTGTTTGACAAAATTCTTATGCATATCAGGTCGAATCTCTGGGTGGAATGGTTTTCGCGGATGAAAGCGATGATAGCCGATGGTTGCCAGCGCGGCAACATTGACAATGGTCAAGAGCACCAGGAACAAAATGATCGAACTCTTTTTCATCACTACCTCCTATTCCCCCGAAATCATGTCTAAGTAGGTGGCCTCAATGGAACCGCTAGGCAAACCGATTGAGGGATCCAAATTGTAGGAATCGAACAACTGCTCCAGAGCGACGGTCCGTTCGTCAACCTGATATCCTGTTTGGCCGTTGGCAGACTGTGGGAAATTCCCCAGAGAATAGCCCAGGAAGACGCAGACCAGCAAAGCAGCAACCGCAAATGCTGGCCGAGCCCAACCAACCAATTCTCCAAACCATCCCCAAACAGGCCTTCTTCCTTCTTCATACTCGATGACTCTCTGCTTCAGTCTGATCCAAAAGTGAGGAGAGGACTGGACTTTCTCCCGGTGTTCTACAGTATCCCACAATAGGCGGAATTCTTCCAGCAGGCGGGAGCAGTCGGGGCAACTTTTCAGGTGGTTTTCGATTTCCACCCGCCGCTCTCCTGGCAGCTCATTCTCTAAGAGAGGTATCAAACTCTTTTTAACATTCTTGCAGTCCATCTTTCATTGACCTCTTTTCTATCTTTATGACACGGATTCCGGCAAAAAACTTGCGGTCTCCGGTCGTATTCTTACTACTCATATCTCAATGCGTCAATAGGATTCAAGAGGGAGGCCTTGCGTGCCGGATAGAACCCAAAGAAGAGCCCTACCGCCAGGGCGAATGAGAAAGAGAGAGCCACTGAAATAGGCGTGATGACCGTTTCCCAGCCGCCAAATTGACTCATAAGCTTACTAGCCAAGATTCCTGAGAAAACGCCGATTATCCCGCCGGCCAGCGACACGATGATGGCCTCGATTAAGAACTGACTCAGAATGTCGCGCCGCTGGGCGCCAATTGCCTTGCGGATGCCTATTTCCCTGGTCCTTTCGGTAACGGATACAAACATAATGTTCATAATCCCGATCCCTCCCACGATGAGGCTCACCACGGCAATGCCGGCAAGCAGCATGGTAAAGGTTTGGCTGGTTTCCTCCACCATGGAGAGAATCTCCGCTTGAGATCTGATGTTGAAGTCCTCCTCTTCACCCTCTCTGATCTTGTGTCTTTCACGAATGATAGAGGTAATCTCAGCAGAAGCGTTCTCCATGACATCTTCATTCTTTGCCTCTACGTTGATAGCCGATACATGATCCACTCCAAATAACCTTTTCTGTGCGGTCTTCAGGGGAACAAAGACGATATCGTCCTCATCCCTCCAGCCGCTGCTTCCTTTTTCGCTCATAACCCCGATCACCTGAAAAATGCTCCGCTTGATCTTGATGTATTCTCCTATAGGGTTCTCTTCACCGAAAAGCTCCCCGACTACCGTTTTTCCCAGAACCGCCACCCGGCGCATAAATCGGTTGTCCTCTTCAGTCAGAAAAGAACCCAGCTCGACCGGAAAATTCCTTACCTGTGGATAATTCGGCGTCACTCCATTTATGCTCGTGTTGGTATTGCTATTTCCGTAAACTACCTGAGCATTTCTGGAATACTCCGCATCAACTCTGGCAACCGAGGTGCACCATTGGGCAATGGCCTGAGCGTCCTCATAAGTAAGAGAGGTAATGCTTCCGCGTGCTGATCGTGCCGGCCCTCTTTGAGAAGCACCCGGACGCACCATCAAGAGATTGGCCCCCAGCTCACTGATACGTTCCGTTATCTGAGCACCGGCGCCCTGACCTATACCTATCATTGCAATCACAGCTCCCACTCCCACAATAATCCCTAGCATGGTTAAGAAACTGCGGAGCTTATTTGAAAAGATAGAGGACAGTGCCATAGTAAGACTTTCTGTCAGCTCAGCCAGGGAGAACCGCCTCCTTTTCTTCTCATTCCGCGCCGGCACAGAAGCCTGGCTAATCTCCTCCATAGCTGAGGCCTTCTGATCTTCCACAATCTCACCGTCTTTCAAACGGATGATTCTTTGAGCATAAGATGCCACCGAATCGTCGTGCGTTATGAGGACTATGGTGATGCCATCCTTGTTCAGCTGCGTCAGGATTGACATTATCTCCTGGCCGGATTTGGAATCGAGATTACCCGTCGGCTCATCCGCCAGAATTATCGACGGTTCGTTTACCAGTGCTCTGGCTATGGCAGCGCGCTGTTGTTGTCCGCCGGACAGTTCCCTCGGTCTGTGATGGGCCCTGTCTTCGAGATTCACCGCCTGTAGTGCACTGGCCGCCGTCTCTTTTCGTTTATTATGGTTTCCCGAATATATAAGTGGAAGCTCTACATTGGACAATGCGTTCAAACGGGGAAGCAGGTTGAAGGTTTGAAAAACAAAGCCTATCTTCTCATTTCGTATCCGGGCCAGTTGAGATTCGGAGAATTCACCTACATTTATGCCGTCAAACAGATATTGACCACGGGTGGGAACGTCCAAGCAGCCCAGGACATTCAGAAGCGTGGACTTGCCGGAACCCGAAGGCCCCATAATAGCGATGAACTCGCCATCGTCAATCCTAAACGAGGCGTTTTTCAGGGCGGGAACCTTTATATCCCCCATTCTGTAGGTTTTGCTGATATTTTTCAACTCTATCATCGCGGTCTCCTCATGATCCCCATCATTGGTGGCCGGAAGTTATCCCCTTTCGTGGAGTCCACTTCTACACCATCCTGTAATATCGTATCGCCTTCCCTTAGACCTTGAGTTATCTCAATCATTCTTCCGTCCGTGATCCCGGCCTCGACCACACGGGGTATTGGCTTCTCTTCTAATACCATAACGAAGTTTTCCCCTTGCCTTTCTTTTACTGCGCTTTTTGGAATCACAAGTATACTATCCTTTTTCGCCACCATAAACTCCACGTTGGCTGTCATTCCTGAGGCCCAGTGACGCGGCACCTTTAGAGGGTCCACCATCACATCGTATACCACCACGTCCGAGACCAGCGTTCCTTCTCGGGAAATTTTGGTCACCCGTCCTTTCAGCCGTTCGTCGGGAAAAGCATCCAGCACGATCCAGGTCTGCTGTCCCGATCTTATCTTGCCGATATCTGCCTCATCCACTTCCACACTTGCCACGAGTCTATCCGCAATTACGAAGAGAATACTCTGGGTGGAAACGTTTTGCCCCGGCTCACAGGAGCGATTTATGACCTCGCCGGATATTGAATTGGTGAGAGGCA
>CAZPOP010000004.1:0-142404 GCA_964588305.1 uncultured Ignavibacteria bacterium | reverse complement strand
GATTGTTTGCTGACCTCTATGACTTAATTTAATTCAAAAGCACAAAAAGTCAATAGAAAACCGCCTCGCAAAAGCCGGTTAAGTTGGATCGGGAATTGTCACCGGGATCCCGCTTCGCGGGAGAATTCCCGATCCACTTCCGATCACACCAACCTCAGCCGGCAGATTGCTTCGTCGCTTACGCTCCTCGCAATGACGGGCTCCCTCCCATGTCTTTGCGAGTCCCCCGCCAAAGGCGGGGGCCGAAGCAATCTCGTTTCCCTATTGTTTTAGGCTTCAGCCAATGAGTAAGCAATTTCAAAACAGCAAAAAGGTCAGCATAAAAAAACCGCCCTGTAACAGGGCGGTTCGAAGACATTGACTCAAGAAATATACAGGCTCATTTGAATCTCCTGGGCGATCGCTTTTCCCACTCCAATATTATCGGGCTAGCCACAAAGATAGAGGAATAGCTTCCTATGATGATCCCCAGCATCAACGCTAAAGCAAAATCATGAACCACCTCTCCTCCCACCAAAAACAGGATGAAGACCACCAGAAAGGTAGTCAGTGAGGTGATGATGGTTCTGCTTAAGACCTCGTTTATGCTTGCGTTGATGGTGCTGGCGAAATCACCTTTCTTTCGGAAGAGTTTCAAATTCTCTCGGACCCGGTCAAAAAGCACCACGGTGTCATTCAGTGAATACCCTGCCAAGGTTAGAAGGGCGGTGACTATGAGCAGAGTGACTTCCCTCTGCAATATGAACAGGATGCCCAAAACCAGCAGCACGTCGTGAAGTGTGGTGATGGTAGCTGCCACCCCAAACCGGAAATCGAATCGTATCCAAATGTAGAAAAGAATTCCCGCCAGCGCAATCAGCACTGCCAGACGAGCCTGTTTCTGGAGAGTTTTTCCCACCGACGGCCCGATACCATCCACAGAGTCCTTATGGAATTTGTTGCCGGGGAATTCCTTTTCCAAAACGTCCAACATGCCTTGAGCTATTTGGGTCACATCCTCCGCGGTCGTCTTCACTCTGATCATGAAATAGTGAGGCACTTCCCGGTGCAGAGATTGAATGAAGGCGTCATCATAGCCATTCCTGCTCATGGCATCTCTTAATTCCCCGATCGTCACTTCTTGTTCGAAATAGCCCTGCATCATGGTGCCGCCGGCAAAATCGATCCCCAAATCAGCCTTCCCCAGAAATATGGCTATAAATGCGGCAAGTCCAAAAATCACCAGAATGCCGGAGATGGCAAAGGCATAATATCTTTTCCCGATAAAATCTATTTTGGTCTTTTTTAATATCTCAAGCATTTCCAAAAGCTCCTTTTTATATGCTCAAGGTCCTGTATCCTTTTCGGATCTCGAATATTACCCGGGTTATAACCACGGCGGTAAATAGACTTATTGCAACTCCCAAACTTAAAGCAACTGCAAACCCCTTTATCGGTCCGGTCCCAAACTGGAAAAGGACTGCTGCGGTTATGAGGGTGGTTATATTTGCGTCTATAATGGCCGAAAGCGCCCTTTTATATCCTGCATCTATGGCCGCCCGGACGGTCTTGCCGGTACGCACCTCCTCCCGAATGCGCTCAAAGATCAAAACGTTTGCATCCACTGCCATACCCACGGTGAGAATAATTCCCGCTATGCCGGGCAAGGTCAGGGTGGCATCCAGCGCCGCCATGGCCGCCATAAGAAAAACTAAATTCAGAAGAACGGCGAAATCGGCGATCACCCCTGAGAGTTTGTAATATATGGCCATAAACAATAAGACTACGCAGAATCCGACAATTGCCGATGTGGTGCCTTTACGAATGGAGTCTTGTCCCAAGGACGGCCCGATCACCCTGTTTTCGATTATCTTCACCGGAGCAGGCAGGGCACCGGCCCGCAGGACGATGGACAAGTCCACGGCTTCGTCGAACGTGGCCGCTCCACCCATGGTGATGCGACCCTCATCTCTGATCTTGGATTGGATCTCGGGGGCTGACTCCACCCTCCCGTCCAGAATGATGGCCAGGGGCTTCTTTATGTTTGCACCGGTCAGCCTCGCGAATTTCCTTCCTCCCTCCTTGGTCAATTTGAAATTCACGTATGCTTTGCCGTATTCGTCCCGAGCCAGGGGTCTGGCGTCCACCAGATACTTGCCCGAGAATTCCATCCTTTTTTTCAATAAATAGAGTTTTTGATACTCCAATCTCTGAATGATCTCGGTGCGGGTGGCAAAGGCAAATTCATCATCCTCCGGTATGACTGCCTGTACGTCAGGGTCCTTCAAAAACAGCTCAACTTTGGCCTTATTCTCTATGGGCACTCCCAGATAATACCCTCCCATGTTTTCCAGGAGAGAGGTAAAGGGTCTTTCCGTGTAATACTCATCTTCGTCCTCTTCCAGAAAAGAGGAGGTATCGGTTGTGTCGGAGACGCTCTCCGGCTCTTCCGTGGCAAATAGGTCTTTTGCTATCTTCTTCTTCTCCTCGGCCTTCTTTTTCTCTTCGGCCTCTGTTGAAGCAACGGGCTCCTTTTCCTCCTCGTCAAAGGGAGTCTCTTCTTTCGCGGCCAAAACCTCGTCAATCTTCTTCAGAACGATTTCGGTGTTTTCCCCGGATTCCAACAGTTTGAACTCAAGCTGGGCAGTCTGACCAATCAAGGCTTGTGCTCTATCCACCTCCTCAAGTCCGGGAAGCTCCACGATTATTCTGTCCCCGCCCTGCTTTTGAATCAGAGGCTCGGCTACCCCAAATTGATCTACCCGGTTGCGAATAATCTCCAGGGCTCTATCTACCGCATCTCTTTTCTCCCCCTCTTTAAGCTTTGACTGATCCACTTCCAGGACCACATGCATCCCGCCCTTCAAGTCCAATCCCAAACTCAGCGCCTTCTTCTCCAATTCTATCAGATCCTGCGGCTCGGTACTCTTCAGGTGTTCCTTTTTTGATTGAGGCATGGTCCAGAGCTTTACAGAAGGGTAGAGATACCACAGGGAAGCCAAAATCAAAAACACAATCAATAAGGTAAGGTAACTTCGCGTTTTTTGGGTCATCTTTTCGTTACTCCCATTTTACGTGCCATAGACGAAATCAACGAAGTGCAAATATACAAGATAATCTCGGAATGTCAAGAATAACCTTGACATTTTTTTCCCAGACCCCAATATAACCAAAATGGTTCGAGTATTATACAAAAAAACAATAACTTCCACCGGAGGTAAACATGCGGAAAAAGCTGCTTTTGTGTCTTTCCTTCTTACATGTGCTTCTCATTCCTTTGGCAAGCGGGCAAGGTCTTAAGAGCAATACCGCAGTGTATTTTCTTCCCAACGGCATGCAGGTTATCTTGGTAGAAAAGCATGCCAACCCCATGATCGCCTGCATGGTTTACGTAAATGCGGGAAGCAAATACGAGACGGATTTCAACAACGGCGTCACCCATTTCTTAGAACATCTTTTGTTCGATGGCACCAAAACAAAGACCAGGATGGACATCACCGAGGGAATCAAAAGCAAGGGCGGATACATCAATGCGTTTACCAGCAAGGAGCTCACCTGTTACATGGTTCTGATGCCCAGGGAATTCATCGAAGTTGGTCTGGACGTTCAGTCGGATATGCTCTTCCATTCCATCTTTTCGGATACCGAGCTGGCCAAGGAAAGAAAGATAGTTATCGAAGAGATAAAGATGAACGAGGATAACGTAGATCATCAGGTGGAAAAGTTCTTCGCATCTCAAGCGTATAAAAAGACCCCTTACGCCAGAACGGTTTTGGGTTATGAGAACATCATAAGCACCATAAACAAGGAAGATATCATCGATTACTATCACACCTATTATGAGCCGAACAACATGATCTGTCTGGTCATCGGAGATTTCGAGGCCGAAACCATGAAGGACTTGTTGGAGAAATACTATGGAGAGATTCCGCCAAAGCCCCTCCCCAAATTGGCTGGAATCCGTTTTAGCCCTCCGACTTGCCCGGAGGTGAAGTACAAGGAGGTGGAGGCTGAGAATGTCTACGTGAATCTCTGCTTCAACGGTCCGAGATATGATGATCTGGATTACTATGCCTTTGATGTTCTAACGCAGATTCTGAACTCAGGCGAAACTTCACCTTTGACCAAAGCGCTAACCGGGGGACCTGATCCATTGGCCACGGATGTATCAGCTTATTTGGAAACTCAAAAGGAGTTCACCACCTTGAATATCGGTGCTATAACCAATTCACCAGATAAGGTAGATAGAATTCTTGAGTCCACAGCTAACGTACTGAAGAGTCTGGGGCAAAAGAAGCCAGACAAAGAACAAATAGACCAGGTTTTGG
The DNA here is from genome assembly GCA_964588305.1 of uncultured Ignavibacteria bacterium. Lineage (GTDB taxonomy): Bacteria > Zixibacteria > MSB-5A5 > MSB-5A5 > SM1-73 > SM1-73. The sequence continues at coordinate 138,097 of CAZPOP010000004.1, read as the reverse complement.
TTTCCAGCAAAACACACAGACACTATCAGGAGGAGAAACTTCTTTTCTACGGGATGGAGATCGCTTCCACACTGGTCACCTGTGGGTGGGACTTCTTGGAAACCTACATAGAGGAATCGGAGAAAGTCACTCCGGGGGAAGTCCAGGCAGTGGCATCCACCTACTTCTCTGATCCCAAGTACGTCGCCACCGTGGCAAAACCGAAAAAGGAGAATCCGGCAGAAAAAAGGGAAACTTCGTCGAGCATTTACAAAAAGGAAGTTCTTTCCAATGGACTGACCATCGTGGTGAAAAGCAATCCCGACTCAAAGGTGTTGGGGATAAATGTCTTGGGCAAAAACAGATGCGCCATGGAACCGGAGGGGAAAACTGGCATAGCCGATTTCGCCAACAGAATGCTGCTGAAGGGAACCACCACTCGCCCGGCTGAGCAGATCTCCAAAGATTTCGCCAGCATTGGAGCGGAGATCACTTTGGTGGATAATCCCTGGATACCTTACGATGACGTTTACACCACCCATTCTTTCACCTTCATCAAGTTTCAGACCATTGATGAGTATACTGACAGGGGCATTGAGATTCTCTCAGACTTGGTCATCAATGCCAATTTCCCTGAAGAAGAAATAGGGAAGACCCAAAAGGAGATGATGTCCATCTTGGGAAGGGGAAAGGGGAGCACGCGCCAGACCTGCAGAGAGCTTTTTTACGCCACGCTTTTTGAGAATCACCCATACGGCAATCCGATCATGGGAGATCCTCGAACCATAGGCACCATAACCCGTGACGATCTGGTCGAATTTCACAAGAGATTTTACTCTCCCAATAATATGATTGTAACCGTTTGCACGAATATGCCGGCAGATCAGATGATGGATAAGATAAACAATGCCTTCGGTAATATGGACAGAGTCGATTTCCCGCAACCGGAGATTCCCGCACCAGATACTCTTTCTTCTCCCTTGAAGGTGCAAGAGGAAATGGAAAAGGAGCAGATCTACATCTATCTGGGCCAGCCCATGCCGGGAATACAATCTCCCGACGCGCCGGCTCTGGCTTTGATGAATTCAATCCTTTCCTCGCGATTGGGCTTGAATTTAAGGGAGGTGAAAGGTTTAGCTTACTCGGTTGGCTCGTCCATTAGCTTCGACAAAGATTTTGGCTGGTTTGTAGCCTCCATAGGAACCAGACCCCAAAACTATCAGGAGGCACTTGATGGATTTCTGGGCGAAATGAAAAAGATTAAGGAGGAAGACGTCACTTCAGAAGAACTGGAAAAGGCCAAAAACGGGATATGGGGTAGCATGTTATTTTACCGTCTTTCCCGCATAAATCAAGCCTATTTCATGGGCGTGAACGAGTTCAGAGGCGCAGGTTACGACTATGATGATAAATACATTGAAGGCCTGAGAAAAGTAACCATCGACCAGGTCAAACAAGTCGCAGAAAGATATCTTGATACCGAGAATTATGTTTTAGCCGTAGTTGGGAAAATGTAGGGACAGGGCTTGTCCCTGTCCCGGTCGGGTTAGTCCCCTTTCGCCTGGGGGGGAGGGCAAGGTTGAAAATCCCGCCAAAGTCGGGAGTGAGAGGGAACATCTGCCCATGTTGGTTCGGGGTGCCCTCACCCCGAACCATTCAAGTGCCTGCCAGGTTCGCATGAATGTGCGTATGCACTCATACGAGCATATCCACCTCGTGACTTGGCCGGAAGACTTTGTTTGCTAGGTATTTAGCCGTTGGGTCGGAGATATGATGGCAAGGATTGTTTGCTCCCTCGAAACGCATAGCGGAGGGTTTATCCCTCCGATAGCCAAGCCGTGAAGGCTTGGCTACCCGGCTGTCAGTCTTCTCTCCCTTGGGAGAAAGCAGGATGAGGGGGCGGATGTAGGGGCGATTTGTGAATTGGCCTACGGGTCACAATTCGATCGCAGACGATGCGCAGTTTGCACATAACGGTTTTGCGTCGTTGCCAACAGCAATCATACGTCTGATGTCTTCGATCTTAATCTGTTTCTTGCACTTCCAGCAGGAAATGTGATGATCCATATTGTGATAGTGAAGAAACATGCCTTTTACCTTCTCCTTTTCTTCCTCTGGTAATTCCCGCATGTTGTCGCTATATACCTCGCCTACGAAAGATCGTCTGCACTCCGGGCAGTAGTATTCCGCGGTCCATATCTTGCGCATTTTTCCCTCCTTTCTAATGGAACAGAAGACAACATAGATATAACCTAAACAAAACATACTAAGAAAAGGTCACGCAAGCAACCCAATTTTCCCCTTTACTTTTTTCCCGAAAACGCTTATTGTAGCATTATGTCTGAAGCCCAAAAAGATGCCAAGCATTCTCCCGCCTGGAAATTCATGGTCGGTACCGGGCTGACCTTTCTTGGAATAGTCGTAGTCTTCGTTGGCATCTTACTGCAACATGGAAAAAGCAAGTTCGATGAAGGTTACAAGATCGGCTTGGGCGATGAGACTGAATACGACCGACGCGTCAAGGAGAAAGACCTTCAGATATCGAAGCTCACTGAAACGATCACGGACAGAGATTCAGAAATTGACAGTATCCAAAATGTGATTGCCGGACTTCGCAAGAGGATGAAATCGAAGGTAATTGTCGGTGATACAATCATATACGTGAACGACGGAATCGCCTTGTTTGACGGATACGTGACCGTCTCTTGCCGAGAGGTATCAATAGAAGCCGAATATCCTGGCCCAGGACCGCACGCCACTCTTCATGCGACGAATTTCGAAGAAAAGGAACACGGGCAGCCTATTCAGGTAGGAGGTTCTATCGGCAACCAGACCAGGTTTCACTTCAAAGGCAAGACCTATGTCTTGGTCATACTGGGCTGCAAAGAGTACAATGGACAGCCCGGGGTGAAAATCGCCATCTACAGAGACTGAGTATCCGACCAAGAAGAACTCTGAGTCTCCTTCTGTGGACTTATGCGCCCTGCGGTCTCCTGCTTGCGCTCAAGGTGCATGCAGACTACATGGGTTCAAAGCGATGCCTGAGACGAAGAAAACATGCCAAGTAATAATGCACGACGGCAAGCCCTGCGGTCGGGAGCTTTATGATGATGAGTTCTGCATTTTCCACTCGAAGAAGGAAGACAAGGACGAATACTTGTTTCACGAGAAGTTCAACGAAATATTCAAAAATCAATCGCTAGAAATCTACGATTTCACGCATTTCATTTTCTTGGGCGGAGTTGCTTTTCCCTTAAAGTTCCCCAAGTCTGTAATTTTCCGCAACGCTCTTTTCTACGGTGAGGCTGATTTCGAGGATGTTGGCTTTGAACGGACGGCTGACTTCCTGGGTGCTCGGTTCGAGGATACAGTTGACTTCAGGGGCGCAAGATTTCTGGATGCTGCTGACTTTACCTCTGTCACCTGCGAGTGTGAGGCGGACTTCGGAGGTGTCCGCTTTACAGGTGGCGCTGACTTCAGAGATGCCACGTTTGTGGGCAAAGCTCTTTTCATGGAAGCGACTTTCCAAGGTCGGACAGAATTCAGTCATGCCCTCTTTAAGGCCAGAGCTGACTTTGGGTGTACAATTTTCGAGGATTGGGCTAGCTTCTATGGTGCTACTTTTGGCCATGAAACTTACTTCGGGGATGCGACCTTTCAAGGCGACGCCGACTTCTGGGGTGCCATTTTCCAAGATACTTTGCGAATAAGCGCTGAAGCACACGAGAAAAAGGGATTTCTGGGTGAGGTTAGCTTTGGGTCGGTCGAGTTTTTCAAGCCAGAAAAGGTGATATTCCAGAAGGTTGATTTGAGTAGGTTTAGATTTCTTGAGACTGACTTGCGAGGCGTGCATTTTATAGATGTGAATTGGAACAAGGAAGACAACAAAGGGCCGAATAGGGTCTTTGATGAGGTGTCGCCTTCCGACAATGCGGATCTTCCGGGAGTGAGGGAGTTTGATCACGCTTTGATCGCCCAACTTTACCGCCGCCTGCGGGCAAACTACGAAGAGAACCTCAGGTATTCGGAAGCAGGCGATTTCTACATTGGCGAAATGGAGATGACAAGAAAAGCCCAAACATCAATCTTCAAGAAACTCCCTCTTTTGTTTTACAAAGCAATCAGCAACTACGGTGAGAGCTATTACCGACCTTTAGGCTGGATAGCCGTAATATTGTTAACCTTCCCCTTGCTTTTCATGTTTGCCGGCATACAACCCGTTAGTCTCGATTCGAACAATCCAACAGGTGATGTTATTAATTACAAATTAGATTTCAGTTCATCTCAATCACTCTTACCAACTAGTGAAAAAATAGGCGACTATTATACTTCTTTCTTATACAGCATGTCTGTCTTTTCTTTCATCCGCGATAAGAAATACACCACCATCGACAACTGGGGCCATACCCTCTTTGTGCTTGAGTCCATCCTCAGCCCGGTTACTCTGGCCTTCTTTCTTCTGGCTCTCAGAAGAAGGTTTAAACGATAAGGTTGTTGCCTCAAAAGACCTTGAGGGCAAAGTTGAAGGGTGTGTTGAAAAACTAAAAGCCGGACTGCACCAGCACTTTTACCACAACTTTTGTGGTGAAAAGGATAACTCACATGTTATTGAGGAAGATTCGTATGAATACGCGTCCGTATGGACAAGGTTTGCGACTGTGTGAGAGATCACGAGGGCCTTTTTTCAAAGAGGGTATGATGAGTGGAGAAGAAAAAATTCTAAGAAACAAACCTCAGAAACATCAGAACCGTCAGAAACGTCAGAACCGCCAGTCAACATTTTTTGTTTCCGTTGGTACACCATGTTCGGACAGGGGTTTGTCCTGAAGGTTCAACTTGAAGCGTTCAGCCCCAACCCCAACAAGAGATAGGCAAAATCCTTACGGTACGACTCCTTGTTCGGAGTTAAAGCGTAAGCCTTTTATTATTATCCTACAACTCTGTTCTATGTGATATGAATTGGTCTCCCTTCCAACTTCAGAGCCGCTTCCCTTATCGGCTCTGCCAAAGTTGGATGGGCGTGAATGGTACCTATCACATCCTCGGTTTTGAAACTCGATTGTTTCTTGGTGTGCATTTACGCGTTGGGTCGGGGGATGCATATGCACTCACGCGAGCGCGATGGGCATAATCTTGCTCCCTCAAAACGCGTAGCGGAGGGTTTATCCCTCCGATAGCCAAGCCGTGAAGGCTTGGCTACGCGGCTATTTTTTCAAATATCGGCCATCGTCCGGTTTCTTTTTAAGACTTCTGCAAATCTCTTAACCAAGTCTGCATATTGGTCCCGTCGTACAAATGGTATAATAAGTTCTCCTCCCTGGCTTAAGAAAAAATCTCTGAGCATGAAATCCTTAGAATGGCTCGAAACGATAAAAAACCATAAGCACCCGACTGAAACGAGTCTGAAACATTTATGACCTTCAATGTACAATTGTTCTGGTTCAAGTATGATTCCATCCAATGGTTTGTTTTCTTCCCATAAAAGAATTGTCATTATACAACCAAACTGATGAGGTTCTCCTGGGGTCTGACTAACTAACATCTTTCGAATAGTTTCCTCATGGGGACCTAGGTTGACTCCAGTAAAGAAGTCTAGACTCGCTATGCTTGCTCGCCACAGAAGCGACAGCTGGAATAACTTGAATTTATGATAATCGATATTTCTTAATTTAAATCCGTTTCCTACATCTTGAATTTTAACTCCTGTACCCCTGCTACCCCTGCCCCCATAAATAACTCGTCTTCCGTAATCTTCAAAGCGGCCCAATCGTTGTTCACAATCACGACAAAGCAACTTTTCTCTATAGCCCTTTTGTTGGTATTTGATTTTGTCGCCGGGTTCAGTAGATACTACGTTGAGTCTATGAAGACCATCATAAACCGGTTTATAGAAGAATTCCGGTATTATGTGGGACTTTTGCAGTTCCTTGTCTTCGAGACAAAGGCGACATTTCATATCACTCAATCCTAAAATTCTGTGGGTATCAGATCATTTCTATTTATGACTATTTATCAGTTGGGTCAGGAGGATCGACAGGTATAAACAAAAATGATGGACGAGCTTAACCCATTTAAGTTATATGTATTGGTCTCCCTTCCAACTTTAGAGCCGCTTCCCTTATCGGCTCTGCCAAAGTCGGATGGGCGTGAATGGTATCTATCAAATCCTCGGCTTTTGCTCCCATTTTGATAGCGAGAGTCAACTCCGCTATCAGATCTGTGGCCCTGGGTCCTAAAATATGAGCGCCGAGAATCTTATTTGAAGTAGCATCAGCGATGATCTTGACCATCCCTTCAGTCTCGTTTTCCGCCTGAGCTCTCCCGTTGGCCAGGAAGGGGAATTTGCCTGTCTTAATTCTTATCCCTTGATCTGTTGCCTGTTTTTCGGTCAAGCCCACGCTTGCTATCTCCGGATGAGTGAAGACGCAGCGGGGCACGGCGGCATAGTCCATCTTCTTCTGCGTGCCCAGGGCATTTTCTACTGCCACCTCCGCCTCTTGAGACGCAACATGAGCTAACAACCAGTTGCCAATGCAATCTCCAGCCGCATACACATCAGTCAGGTTGGTCTTCAAGTATTCGTCGACCAAGATATTCGACCTGTCCATTTTGATTCCGAGCTTCTCTAAACCCAAATCCTTGGTGTTTGCTTTCCGTCCCACCGAGACCAGAACCTTTTCCACCTCAATATCAATCTCTCCTTTCGCAGATGAGACAGTGATGATCTTCTTGCCTTCCTTTCCTGAGGTAATTTTTGACGCCTTGGAATCCGTGAAGATTTTGATTCCTGTTCGCTCCAGGGAAGTGGTTATATCGGCCACTATCTCTTCATCTTCTCCCGGCAGAATCTGAGACAGCATTTCCACTATTGTAACCTGGGTGCCGAAGGAGTGATATATGTGCGCGAATTCGCATCCGATGGCCCCTCCGCCGATGATCAGCATGCTCTCAGGGATTTCGCTGAAAGACAAAGCCCCGGTGCTATCCACCACCCCCTCTAACTCCATGCCGGGAAGAGGAAGCATTATGGGAACTGACCCGCTGGCGATCAAAATCTTGTCGGCTTCGATTTTCTGGACCTCGCCCTTGTCCGTTTGTATCTCAAGCAAGTTCTCATCTAAAAACCTTGCTGAACCTTTGATCGAGTTGACCCTGTTCGCTTTGAGCAGACTCTTAACTCCAGTGACCAATCTCTGCGCCACCATTTGCTTTCTTCTCATTATCTGAGGAAAATCCAAAGTCACTTCGTGGGTCTTAAGCCCCCATCTGCTTGAACGCTTCATGTTCAAGAAAAGATGAGCGGTAGAGGTCAAAACCTTTGTCGGAATACAACCGACGTTGAGACAGGTTCCTCCCACTTCCTCTTTCTCGATCAAGGTCACGTTTGCTTTCAGCTGCGAGGCTCGGATGGCCCCCACGTATCCCGCCGGTCCGCCCCCAATGATCACCAAATTCTTTCCTAAACTTTCCGCCATAAGGTTCTCCCTTTCAGAAAAATTAAACAGTTCCGATAGTGATAATAAATTCGCTGGAAGTTGAAGTCAAGAAGAAAACGGAGTTTTGCTGTTGACAAATATCCAGGTTTGTGATATTATAACGACCAACCAGAAGCTTTTTCCAAAGGTATTCGGTCTGGGTTTTCAAATGTCTGAGAGATCGACAATTTCCGGTGAATTAAGGAGGATTTTTCATGAATGATAAGCTGACGCACTTGATACTCATCGTCTTGATTGCAGTTGTTTCGGTATTGGTTTATTTCGAGACCACAAAACTTGGGTTTGTCGCGGATGATACCCGTCTCATTTTTCAGAACACTGATTTTCTCCAAGATTGGGGCAATCTGAAAACCACTTTTGTTTCGCCTTTGCCGGTGAAGACGTATGAGCCCCTCCCTTTTTACAGACCCATAGTCAGCTTGACGTATTTTTTGAATTATCATTTTAGCAAGACTATCCAGGGCTATCATCTGTTTAACTTGGGGGTTCATACCCTAAATACCATACTATTGTATCTCTTGGTTTTTCTGCTGTTCAAGAGCATACCTCTGTCGCTCTTCTCAAGTCTCTTTTTTGCCGCTCATCCCCTTCACTTAAGCTCGGTGGTGTGGATTTCCGGCAGGACCGACCTGATCGCTTGTTTCTTCTTTCTGTTGACCCTGATTTTCTTTTTCAAGGCAAAAGGCTATAAAAAGTCGCCGCCACACCTTCTCTGGGTAGGTGCAGCAGCAAGCTACGTCTTGTGTCTGTTTTCCAAGGAGACCACTTTGGTCTTGCCTCTTTTCTTGTTTATCTGGGACTATCTGTCCAAAAAGGAGCCGATCAAGAAAAAGATAATCCCTTACATACCGTTGGTGATAATTACCATTCTGTATTTGGTGTGGAGATTGAACTTGTTGGGAGGCCTTGGCACGGGCGAACCTTATTCCTCAAGCGGTTTGTTCAAGAGGATTCTCACCGTATTTCCCATATATTTTTATTACTTCAAGAAAATGATTTTGCCTTTGCAGTTTAATTTTTCTCCCCAAGTGCTGACAATTGGCTCCATATTGAGCCTAAGACTGTTAGGCTCTTTAGTGTTCGTTGCAGTTGTGTTGGGATTGGGCATATCCTTGCGCAAGCGCTCAAAAGAGGTTTGGTTCGGTATACTATGGATTCTTATCACCCTTGTGCCTGTTTTGAACGTCGTTCCGCTCTATGCCTCGGTCAAAGAGTGGTGGGCGTATATACCTTCGATCGGATTTTGTCTCATTTTGGGCAAACTGGCAGTGGAAGCAATCAGGTGGGAGAAAAAGATATTCGGAATTGCGCTGTTTGGGCGAAGGCGGGATAAGGAAACGGTGCAACCCGAGGAGACAGCAGGACAGAACAAAATCTCAAGACTCAAGGCACTGACTTTTCCTGATAGGATTTTGCTTAGGGCAAATCATTTACTTGCCCTCTTCTTTGCGCTCCTTTTGATATTCTATGCATTTAACATAAGAAGCCAGGCCAAAGTTTTCAGAAAAGAAATCTATTTCTGGCGGGCCGCGGCAGAAAGAGCTCCTCACGATGCGGTGATACATAATGCTTACGCAACCTTCCTTCAGCGGCGGGGCATATTCAGATTTGCGGAAAGAGAATTCAAAAAGGCGGTAGTAGCAGAACCAAACCTTGCAGAGCCACACAACCATCTGGGAATGCTCTACCATGATAGAGGGCAAAACGATTCCGCTTTGGTGGAGATCGAAGAAGCCATCAGGCTCGATCCCAATTATGCGGATGCCTACGCCAATTTAGGATTTGTTTACGCAGATAAGAAAGACTTCTGTTCGTCCGTGGAAGCCTTGCAGATGGCTCTTAAACTGGATCCCCACAACTTCTCAGCCCAGAGGAACCTTGGCATGGTGTACTCATATGCAGGGCAATTCTCAGAGGCCATAATCCATTTGGAAAAAGCCCTGGAGCTCACCAAAAGTTCCAGAGATATTCAGGAAATTGAGGGAATAATCGAGCATTTCAAAACCAGACAGCAAGAATGACCTTTTGCCATCTAAGAATATTCTGTCCAGCTGAGATGAAATGAAACCAATTCGTAGAATTCCTTAAAGATAAAGACTCCGCTTACGATTAATAGTAGTGGTTGCCTTTAGAAAGCCAAAATAGCAAAGCTTGAAATCTCAATGAGGAAATCAAAATTTCTTTTTGGGCCAAAGAGGACCCTCTGATCTAAAGTAACGTATTTTGGGTTTCCTTTTTCGGCCTCGGTTTGGAGAATGTTTTTTTCTAGCAATACCTTTAATGGGGTGATATTATGGAACTCTGCAAATGTGTGAGGGAAGAGATTGAAGAGCAGGAAGAGAAGACGCTGGCTCCTTACGCTGCCAAGAGCAGTCAGACCAAGGGAAGAAAACACCAGGAGGACGACCATCCTTATCGCACCCACTTTCAGAGAGATCGGGATCGCATCATTCACTCCACCGCCTTCCGGAGATTGGAATATAAAACTCAAGTTTTTGTTAATCATGAAGGAGATCATTATCGCACCCGCCTCACCCATACCATCGAGGTAGCGCAGATCTCCAGGTCAATTGCCAGGGCACTGAAACTCAATGAGGACTTGGCAGAAGCCATTGCCTTGGTACACGATTTGGGGCACACTCCTTTCGGGCATTCGGGTGAAGAGACGCTGGATGAAATAATGAAAGACCATGGGGGCTTCGAGCATAATCGCCAGAGCTTGAGAGTGGTCGACTTCTTAGAAGAGAAATATCCCAATTTTCCGGGACTTAACCTGACTTATGAGGTTAGAGAGGGGATCATGAAGCATGAGACCATTTATGATCGCCCCATTCCCACCGAGTTTAATCCACCCAAAAAAGCCACTCTTGAGTGTCAGATCGTGAATGTCGCAGATGAGATCGCCTATAACTGTCACGACCTGGATGATGGTTTAGCTTCACACGTTTTAAAAGAGGAGGAGTTAAACCAGATCATGCTCTGGCACGATATCGCCAGAGAGGCAAAAAAGAGGTATCTGCATCTCTCCCCAAGCCAGAGAAGGCATCAGATTGTGAGAATGCTGATCAATTTTGAAGTCTCCGATCTGATCTCCGAGACAAACAAGAAGATTCAAAAGCATCAAATCAAAAGTCCTGACGATGTCCGAAATGCAGGGGAGAACATAATCAGCTTTTCCAACCCCACCAAAAAGTCGAACAGCCAGCTGAAGATGTTCTTGTTTGATAAAATGTACAGGCATTATCGCATGATCCGGATGGCGGACAAAGCCAGAAGGATCATAACCCAGCTTTTCGAGGTCTATCTAAGCAATTCCGACCAACTCCCGCCCTCCTTCAGAAATAAGATCAAGGAGGAAGATCAGATGCAGCTGGTCTGCGATTACATCGCAGGAATGACGGATAGATTCGCCTTGCAGGAGTATAAGAAACTCTTTGATCCCTTCGAGAGAGTTTGATAGAGATCTGTTTGGGAGTGTAACCAGGTGCATTAAGCAGGAAAAGAGCCTGCGCAGAACTCTGCTCTTATTCCTTCTTATAAACCGCTACCAATCGGAGGAGGAATTAGAGTCGTAAGTATATGCTATTCACTTGCTTTACTTGTTGTTTCCTCGGTCAGAATATGTGGAGTTATGAAGATGACGGTCTCGATTTCATCTACTCTTCGGTCGGTTCTACTGAATAAAAGCCCCAGTATGGGAATATCACCCAGAAGTGGGATTTTTCGTCTGACCGTTGATTCATTCTTCTGAAGCAGACCGCCGATTACGATTGTTTCACCGTCCTTCACCCGTATCTTGGTTGAGACTGCTCTTTTGTTGACCAGCGGCAGCCCCGTAGCACCTGTGCCCACCACATCGCTCACCTCAGGCTGTATTTCAACAGTTATCTCGCCGTTATCAGAAATATAGGGCACAATTTGCAGAGATACACCAACAGGGATCCTTTCCAATTGACCATAAGAATAAGGCGCTACACCTGTGACGATAACATAATACTGTTCTTTTCCAATCAGAATGGTTGCCTTTTGACCCTCAATGGTTGCCACGCGTGGGTTGGCGCGGATGTTTACTTTGCCGTCCTGGACCAAGGCCTTTAAGGTGGCACTGAATGTCCCTGTCCATCCTTCGACCTCTGCACCGGGCCGCAGGAGTGTTATTCCAAAAGTACTATCGAGCAGGTCGCCGACCGGGGTAATCACAGACAGCTGCCGCCCCTCTTTGTTCCCCAACCAGCTTGCATCTAAGCCAAGACTTTTCCTGGCCTCCTTGGAGAACTCTGTTACTAAAGCCTCAATCATAACCTGTCTGGGAGGAACATCGATTTTGGCTAAGTCCTCTTTGATCCGTTGCAAGATCTCGGGCGAGGCGGTTATAACCAGCGTATTAGTCTCCGTATCAAATTTGAGGAAGGGCTGATAAAAGGATGAAAGTAGTTCAGGCACGTTCTTTGCTTTCAGATAGTTGGGGACAACTCTTTCAGTCACACTTAGCAAGGGGAAAGAGGGATTATCCGGGTAAGCAGCACCCACCAGGTAATAGCCTACCATTCTTCTAAAAGTGAATCCCAAAGGAGACAAAATTCTTCTCAGAGCTTCCTCAAAGGGGACATCAGTAAGCTCTATACTTATGAAGCCAGATACAGTCTGGTCCGGTATTATGTTTATCCCGCTTTGAGCTGCTATCGCAGCTAAAGCTTCCCTGATATCGTTCTCATAAAAGACATTGGTAATTAAGGGTTGCTCCTCAAAAACTTCTAAGCTTTCAGATTGAGCTGGGATGATTTGTGCGGAGGAATTAATTAAGGGAATGAATAAAAAAAAAGAAAACAAGAAAATAAGTGTAAATCTCATCAAAAAACCTCCTCCGGTTTAAAAAATGAATTAAGATTTATTTGACCCTGAACTCTTTTTTAAACTTTACCGGTTCTGGAGCTCCATAGTCGATAGTGACCTCTGCTAAATATTTCCCAGCTTCTAAAGCTCCCGGATAACCAGCCTCCATTTTTCTTATCCCGTCGGGCAGAACATATTGCTCAACTTCATCAAATGACAATTCACCTACCTTCTCATATTTGGATTCACCGATATATATAATATCACCAGTGGGCTTAATCTCTTTAAGCACCTCAAGGGAAATCTTCCCTTTAAGTTTTAAATGAATATTTCCGGTGTTTTTGAAATAAGTGGTAAAGACAGCTGGTCTTCCGGTGGAGGCTTCCATTTGCAGATCAACGATCTCACCCTTTTGGTCCAAATTAGGAGGAACACTCAGGATCACAGGAATCTGAAAAGGGGTTGAAATTGCACCCTCTTTTGAAGATTTTAACAAGGCATCGAAAACCACGCAGGCATAATATCCCCCTTCTCCTTCGGTAGGAGCCTGTAAAATAAGCTTCACCTGTTCTCTTTTATCCGGGGCTATGGTAAATTCTTGCGGCTCCAGGCTAATCCATTCTCTGCAGGAGCGACCATTTTCAGAGGAATCCAACAAAACCAGATTTCCTTCTTCATCATATTCTATGTCCTTGAGATGAGCTTCTATCTTAACTGTATCGCGCTCATCATTTCTCAAACTGAAAGTGAATGCTCTGAAACCCCGGGTTGGAATTTTCATTTCCAGGTGTTCTGGTTTTATATCCAGGGCTATATATGAGCTTGCCTTAAAAGAGCCCAAAGCGGCACTTTTTGTTCTGGTAACAGTAAATGGGATCTCAGCCACGGCTGGGCTCAGACCACCGAAATTCATTACAGCCTGAGCTGTATACTCGCCTGCTGGGGGTTTCTTTAAAAGGGATGCAAAATGGACAGTTGCGCCCGGAATAACCACACCTCGTCCGCCACCCAGAGGCACTCTTTTTTTAGTCCTGCCTTCCTTGTTCTTAATAATCAAGCTTCCTTTCCCGATTACGTGGATGTTGCCTTCATTCTCAACTGTTGCCGCAAAAGAGATGGCGTCAGTTCCTATTTTTTCAAGCAATCTTTTATCGGTAACAGATTCCACTCTGAACTCAGAAATACTTGCTTTCCTAAGCATTCCACCGAACCTTTTTATAGTGACTTCCACGAAAGTCGGCATTCTGAACCGGTATGTAACCGAGCCTAATTTCTCGCCTGGGGAGGCTTCCTCAGGCACAACCTCGAATACGACTGCGCCATATCGACCGCCAAAAGCATCCCGGGGAGCCTTTATCCAGACTTCGATTTCCTTTGTGCTGGCCGGCTCAAGGGTAAAGTTAGTGTCGCTGATCTGCATCCAATCAGCGCAGGAGAACTCCGATTCACCCTTGGGCACAACTTTGTATATTCCCGCTGGACTTTCTTCTATGTTACCGGGGTATGCGATCAAGCTAATACTTTGTTCCTTATCTTCATTCACCAGCTGGAGGGTAAAATGTTTCTTGGCCCCTGGAGCCAGTTCAAGCTCCACCAATAAGGGAGATAAATAAAGGCTAAATTGCGGGTAGACCTTTGGAGTCCAGCTAAGAATAATTAGAAGGACTAAAAAGAAACAATATCTTTCAATTTTTCTCTTCAACAATTTCCTTTTTTTAAAATACGGGGTGACCATTGCTAAAAATTAGTTAAACCTAAAAACTACTATTACAGGAAATAACCAGTTGCTGGATCAATCCAGGTCTTTATCACCTGCAAAGTAAGAGTTATGGTGGCGGCATCTTCATATTCACAGGCGGAGTTGCAGTTGACTACCTCTATCTTATTCCATAACTTCCAGGAGATGCCGTCATGCAGATCCTGTGAATCTAGTAGCATATCATCGTCATTATTCAAAGCCGCTGCAGGAACCCAGCCGTTTATTTCAGCTTGGGCAAGGCTAGGACCGAAACCATAACAGATGGGAATGGTTGGATTGATACTTGTGCCTAGAGTCTGCAGGTCTGCGAAACCCTCGTAATCAATAAACACATCCTGGTTGCTTTGAATGAATCCTGTAATACAATCCGCAGCATAAGTACCGGGCTTACGCACTTTCCAATCCCACCTGGTGCCAGATATACTCCAGCTTATCCACTGAGCAACAGAGGCGTGAATTGTGACGTCGATTAGGTGAGTTTTCTTATTGCAGTAATATGCCGCGGGAAATGAGGTCCAGCATCTTGCGTCCGCTTGTACGTCTCCTACCCCTTGGGAGACCCACGCTGATCCACTCCACTTCCAGGTTTCCTGCTCATCCGCGGCCGATGCCACGATAGGAAGAAGACCCACCACCAACAATGCGATAATCAGTTTTTTCATGTTTTCACCTCCTCTCAATTTATGATTTCCTTGACATGAGTCACGGACTTTTTTGAGTATACGGTCACCCCCGTATTTTTTTCTCAATTTTATGGTCCACTTTTCATTTCTGGAGCAGTTCAGGATTCTTCTAATGAATAGAGTACCTATTCTCTCTCCTGACATTGAAGAATGTCCCATTCAACTCAATCATGCAGCCACTCAAAGGCGTTTTTGTAATTGACATTTATGTCTTTCCTCATATTCATTTATTGGTTGGTATGTCTGGTTCCATCCATGGGCTCATATTCTGCATTACAAGGGTTATCACCGCGTCATCTGAATACTCAAACGCAGAATTGCCCGGTTTTACATAGACCTTATTCCACAAACTCCAGGTAGTTGCCGTTGTGGGGTTCTGCTTGATCAGTAAAATACGTGCATTGAAATCAGATGCCCTTACCCACTCCACTTCTTCTACACGCTCATTCCCAATTAAAACTCCATGATAAGTTTCTACATTTTGTCTGGGAGGATCAGAGGAATAAAGATCTTCAAAACCACTGAATTCTATAAGCATGTCGACGTCGCTGGTGATAGTGCCAGTCAAGCATTTAGCTGCATAACTCCCCGGCTTTCTTACGTTCCAGGTCCATTGTGTGGCGGAGAGGTGAAATTTTACCCATGGCACCTCTGGGCCAGGGCTCAGAAGGGGTCCCTGCGGTTGTTCAATGCGGATCGCTTTCTTGCCTTGCTCCAGAGGTGAGCCATCGATCCGAATGGGATGAAGAGGCATTCCGCCTTTGCTGGGTTCTGTATTTCCAGAGTCAGCCGAAAAGGCCCCCCTAATAGGTGCTACTTGAAGGGTCTGACAAAAAGCCCTCGAAGAGAAAATAAACAAGAGCAAAAGGCAGAATAATAAAAGAGTCCTTTTCCGATGCCACATGGTCTGCAATAGTCCCATTAGAAGTGGTAAATCCAGTCCTCTGGTTTTGTCGATTCGAATTGTTCAGAAAGAAGAGACTATCCCTCTGCCAAGATAAAGCGAAATCCCAATAACGGAAATACTCTCAAGACGCAAATCACGCCGCTCTAAATAACGTAAGTTGCTCCTCCTGCGACCTCCCCGGACTTCCATGTCAAGGGGAATTACTAAGAGGAAATGTCCTCTTGGTTCGTACTGAAAATTGTATTATACACAATTTAAAGATCTCCCTACCACTTGTCAAGTAAAAAAACTATCTTTTCTAATAAAATTTGCCCAATTGTTCAATTTTTGAACATCGTCTCCGTTCGCCAGCCATAGAATGAAGTGGTAATGCATTTATCTCAAAAAATTAATGATCGCTACTTTTACATACACCCAATAGAACTTCACAGAATACTGTCTCAATTTTACTTCAAACTTCAACTTGCACTCGTTCTATAGTCTGGTAAGAGATCGATTGCCCTCTAACGGATTTGACGATAGAGGAAAACAAGATGCAGTTGGTCTGCGATTACATCGCAGGAATGACCGACAGATTCGCTCTGCAGGAGTACAAGAAACTCTTTGATCCCTTCGAGAGAGTTTGACCGGCCCGAAACCGCATCCGGCGCTTTTGGAAGAAAGCTTGTATGAGAGTGTAAGCTGTTGCGTTAAGTATGAAAGAGTTTGCGCAAGAAACCTGCTTCCATCCCTGCCAATAAACCCAGCTTGATTTATTCACTCTACCTCTGTTAAGGACATTCTACTCGTGCGACTTCAGTATCCCTTAGATTTCAAGCAGTTATGACTGCGAACCTTTAATAGTCCCTGCTTTGTTACCTCGTTTTTTGTCCTCTCTTCATTTTGGATACCGTCCGAGTCTGGTGGCATATATTTTGCTCATTCTAAAAGTTGAAAAGCTGGAAAAAGGAGGTTAGATCACGGGCTAATCGATAAGGAGGCGAAAATGCAGTGCTTCTTTTACGGAAGGATCAGAGATGAAGAAAAGGCGCATAATGGCGTGGTCTCCTTCACCATCCCGGATTTAGGAATCGTATTCAGAGCTCAGTTTAAGGGAGGCGCTCAAGAATGTGAGTATGCTGGCCTTCTGGCATTACTTGAATTCATTGAGATAAATCCTCATCTTTTCAAGAACAAAACTGTGGAGATCTTTGGAGATAGCTTTCTTGTGGTAAATCAAGTCAACCGACAGATGTTTTGCGATAAAAGGTTGGAACCTTATCGAAATATGGCTTTGGTCTACAAAGACAGAATCCCTTACAGCTTGAGTTGGATTCCTCAGAATGAAAACCCGGCTCAAAATGAGCTGACTCTTAAATAGACAAAACTCACCTGCATCCCCTTCTGCCCAAAAGAGCCTCCACCCGTCCCCGGGGGCTCTTTTTTTGTTGACAACAGCACCGCCTTTCCCTAATTTCCAATCTGCGCATCGGGGATTTTGCAGGGTCGATTAAAGGGTTTGCACCTCGACTCTCCGATGAAAGGAGTTAATCCGTTCACGGTGAATCCGTAAGGATTTCAACTTGTCAATCCATCGAAATTCTCCTTGGCGATAACTCAAAGATGAAATATCCTGAACTGGTAAATAGAATAAAAGCGGGCAAGATAGATACTTTGTATCACTTCACCGGTGAGGAGGATTTCCTAAAGGAGGAAGCTTGGAGAAAGATATCTTCGATTCTAATCCCCCACGATCTAAAAAGCTTCAATCTGAGTTTGCTGTACGGTTCCGAAACGAGTGCGGTGGAGATCATAAATGAGGCTTCCACTTTGCCCATCAATTCAGAAAAGCGGTTGTTGGTGGTCTTCGATATCCACAAGCTCTCACCATTTTACAAAGATGTTCTTTTGTCTTATCTCCCCAAACTCCCCCATTTCACCTGCCTGATACTGATCTCTCCAAAACTGACCTCCAAAACGAAGTTTTATTCGGCCCTGGATAAGCTTGCCACCACGGTTGATTTCCGGCGATTGTACGACGATCAGATTCCAGCATGGGTTCAAGCCAAAGTCAAAGAATACGGGAAGAGGATAGAAACAGGAGCACTGCAGATTCTACACAATTACGTGGGGAATAACCTCTCCGATCTCGCCTCCGAAATTGAGAAATTGGTCATGTACGTAGGCGATCAGGAAAGGATTAGCTCTTCTGACGCAGAATTGGTGGTGGGTCAGTCCAAGAACTATAATATCTTCCAACTGAACGACGCCATCGGGGAGAGACAGTGCAGAAAAGCATTAGAAATCCTAAAAGAGGTTTTCTTACTCGGAGAAAAACCGGGGACGGTGATTTTCAGGTTGGCTGAACATTTAGAAAGGTTGATTAGGACAAAAAACTTTGTCCCCCAGAAGGGTGCATCTCTTGCCTCAATTCTTAAGGTCCATCCCTATTTCGTCAAAAAATATCCGAGTCAGGCAGGAAATTTCAGCCAGGAAGAATTGGAAAGGGGCCTCGTCCTGCTGTATCAAACCGATGTCGGTTTGAGATCAAGCCTGATGCCCGACGGGATTTTGATGGAAATCTTGGTTTACAAGCTATGCCATTTGTGACAGATAGCGATAGCCAATGTATCCCTAAAAAGATCCCTCTAAAAACCAGGGAATAATCTCCAAACCCAGTTGTATTCTCTTAGTGGAAGGGTCGATGGTGGAGCCCGAGCTTAAAATCGAGGATGATCAAACATTAATCGCCGAGGCTCAAAAAGGTGATTTGTATTCATTCGACCTTTTGGTGAAAAAGTATCAGAGGAGGGTGTACCGTCTGGCCTGTCGTATGTTGAAAAACCACGACGCGGCGGATGATATCGCACAAGAGACCTTCATAAAGGCTTATTCGTCGATTAAGTCTTTCAAGTTAGGGTATGCTTTCTATACCTGGTTGTATAAAATATGCATGAACTTGAGTATAAATTACCTTAAAAGACAAAAATTCGTGATTTCCGAAAGCCAATTTGAGGAGGAGACTAGCCCTTTAGAAAAGCAAACCACTAATGAAGACCCGTTAAGTCTTTTGGTCAAAAAGGAACAATATACGAAAATCGAGGAGGCCATCGACCTTTTACCGCCGAAATACAAGGCAGTTTTTGTATTAAGAGTCTATGAAGATTTGAGCTATGAGCAGATCGCTCAGGCTTTGAAAATATCATTGGGAACGGTGATGTCTCGTCTTTTCAGAGCGAGGGAGAGATTACAGGCGGTATTAAAAGATGACATTTTGCAGGAATGAATTCGAAGAGATTCATTTGACGCTTGCGGAGCTGATATTGAAGCCTGAAAACAGACTTTCGAGGATCGACTCTCTCGATAGCGAGCTTCGTTATGAGCTTCGATATCATCGACCGCAAGACGTGAAATACAATAGGTGACCAAATTGAAATGTGATGATTTCGACGAGTTGATTTGTCTCTTCTTGGACAGACGGATAGATGAAGAGAAAAAGGAGGAGTTGGAGAAACATCTCTCAACCTGCAAGAGATGCAAAGAAAAGCTGGCTCTCTTGGAATCCATAGAGAAAGGCGCAAGAGGAATAAGAATCAAGGAGCCCTCTCAGGAGTACTGGGATACCTTTTCCAGCAGGGTAAGGGAAAGGATTGTTGCCCAACAGGAAGAATCCTTTTCATTCAAACTGAAGAGCTTCTTTCAGAAAATCTTCACTTTTTCTCCGCTGAAGGTCAAGGTTGCTGCGGGAGTGATCTCCGTGGTTTTGGTCTTCATGGTGGGAAAACTCTACGTTGATTATCGAGGCAAGGAAATCGTACCGACTGAGCCACGGATGGAAGACACAAAAGCCCCTGTCCTCCATGCCCCTGAAGTGGCAAAGGAGACTGTGCCGCCAGAGGAAAAAGCCAAGAAGGAAGAGAAACGACTGCTTTCCCGGGATGAAATGGAAAAGAGTGTGTCTCCCGAAATTGCCGATGAGGTAAAGACTACTCCCAGTCCTTCGTTAGAACAAGAGGTTAAGAAGAAAAAAGAGTTTGCCCCTCCTGGCAAAGAACCAGACAAAACCCAAGCTGCCAGGGGCATTCCCAAAGTCGAAACAATAGCTGAAAAGGCGAAACCAAAAGAGGACATCTTGTCGACGGAAACTCAGTCGATTGGAGTGGGTACAGAAGCAGAAGGAAAGAGATCAGGGAAGGCGGTCCCGCCTGAACACGAAGCTAAGGATACAGAGGAGATTCACCGGAAAGGGATAACGAAGACGGCGGCAAGAGCACCCTCTCACTTGGATTTCGACCGTACTGCCGAAACTGCTTCTGTCAGGAATTACTATGTTATAGATGATGAAAAGGTCCCGGAGATCGCCGATGAGGATACGCTTCTGCAGGAAGATGTGCTAAGAAGAGCCATAGAGACCTGGAGCAGATATATAGAACAAAATCCCGGAGATTCTCTGGCAAATGAAGCATACCTGCAGGTAGCAATCGGTTATCATCTTTTGAGCAAACTCACCCAGGATGAATCTGATCTCCTAAATGGAATTGAACTCTTAGATAAATACGAAAAGCAGGTCGCAGACCCAAAAACCAAAGAAGAACTGAACAAAAAGCTAAAACAATTGAAAGCACTAAAAGAAAAATAAAGACCGTCGGGAATATTTCTTTTCATGACTTGTATCAGAATTAGAATTGACGTTGAACTCTGAACTCTTAACCTCAAAAGGAGGTTGTCATGAAAAGAGGATGCTTGTTGACACTGGCTCTGGTCTTGATTCTAGGATCAAATGCCCTGGCGGACGGTTTCATCATTCCCATGCCGCCTCGCCCCCGCGAACCTTTCCCCCCGAATCTTTCCATCAAGTATCATCACGTGGACATCAACATCGACAATCAAATTGCGCAGACTGCGGTGGACCAAGTTTTCATAAACAACTTCCATCGAGACATCGAAGGAACTTATATATTTCCGATTTCCGAGGATGCCTCCATCTCCAAATTCTCCATGTATATAGGGGGAGAGGAGATCAAAGGTGAGATTTTAGATCGGCAAGAAGCCAGAAGGATTTATGAGGACATTGTCCGCAGGAAAAGAGACCCGGCTCTTCTGGAATATTTCAAAGATGGGATGTTCAAAGCGAGAGTCTACCCCATTCCCGCGCACGGTGAGACTCGCATCAAATTGGACTATTCAGAAATGTTGAGGTTGAATGGGGGAATTTGCGGCTATCGGTACACCTTGAATACCGAGAAGTTCTCCAAAGACCCCCTGCAAAGCGTGAAGCTCACCGTCCAGATACATTCCAATCAGCCCATAAAGAACATATACTCTCCTTCGCACAATGTAAGAATTGACAAGGAGAACGATCACAAGGCCAGGGTGACTTATGTCGAGGAAAACACCAGGCCGGACAAGGATTCCCTCCTTTACTATACCGTATCGGAAGAGGATATCGGTTTCGATCTGCTTCCCTTTGAAGACGAAGACCACCAGCGTTATTTCCTGGCAATGATCTCTCCCCAGGTGGAGGTGCCGGCGGACAAGACTTTGAGGAAGGAAATCGTGTTCATCCTGGACACCTCCGGGAGCATGAAAGGGGAAAAGATAGAGCAAGCCAAGGGAGCTCTGGCCTTTTGTTTGAATAGCCTGAATCCGGATGACCGGTTCAACGTTATCGATTTTGATGACCAGGTCAGGAGTTTCAAAGAGCGTCCCCTGCAAGCTACCCGTGAAAATGTAAGAGATGCCAAGGGATTTGTGGAAGCTTGCGAAGCTGACGGTGGAACAAATATCAACGAGGCTCTTTTGACCGGGGTTGACCAGATTGATTCTGAAAACAAAACGTCTTTTGTTATCTTTCTGACCGATGGCTTGCCCACGGTCGGAGTCACCGACATAAAGAACATTCTGCAGAACGTGAAGGATGACAACACGGGCGGGGTCCGGATATTCGTTTTCGGCGTAGGGTATGACGTCAACGCTCATTTTCTGGATAAGCTGGCCCAGGACAATCACGCCACATCCGATTACGTCAGCCCGGACGAAGATATAGAGGTTAAGGTTTCCAGCTTCTACAAGAAGGTCTCCCACCCGATCTTGACGGACGTCAAGCTCTCGTTCGGCAGCGTGAAAACCTATGACATTTATCCCAAAGAGCTTCCCGATATTTTCAAAGGCTCACAGATTCTGCTCTTGGGAAAACACAATGGCCAGGGAAGCTCGGCGATAACTCTTTCAGGGGCAACCGGGGAAACCCGTAAAAGAATGACTTTTGAGGTGAATTTCTCTCCCGATGAAAGGAACGATTTTATCCCCAGGCTTTGGGCAACCAGAAGAATCGGCTATCTGATCGACGAGCTGAGGCTTCATGGTGAAAACGAGGAGTTGATCGACGAGGTGGTTCGACTCTCCAAGAAATATGGAATCATTAACCAGTATACCTCTTTTCTGATCGATGCAGATTATCGATTAGCTCATGAAGAACTTGCTCTTGACGCCGTCCAAAGTATCCGAAGGCTTTCGAAAGAACAGGTTGGACGAGGTGCAGTGGGACAGGCCAGAACTTTGGGCGAGGCCAAAAAAGCCCAGGCGCCAATGATGACCTATTTCGACGCCGAAGGTAAAGAGAGAAAAATAGAGAGAGTAGCTCAAGCCGGAACCAAAACCTTCTTCAACAAAAACGGGCTGTGGGTGGACGGCGAATACGAAGGCAAGCTGGAAACCTTCAAATTGGAAAGATTCAGCCAGGCTTATTTCAAGCTCCTCACACGAGTCCCGGAAATAGGCAAATACTTGGCTCTGGGAGACAACGTCATATTCCTGCTTAAGGGAAGAGCCATCGAGATTTCAGACCAAGGCAAGAGCGATTTCACGGAATCAGAACTCAGAGAGATGCTTTCCGGATAAGACTCCTGAGTCATAGGGCAGGGCGTTCAGCCCTGACAATAGATTCCAGGGTAACAGATCCTTTATCTGACACAGTTCGAGCTATAACACCAAAGGCCCTAATCCCTGTCCATCGGGATTGGGGTTCGTTTTCTCACCAGAGTCTCGAGTGTTCGCCTTCCTTCGACAAGCTCCCTTCGGGTCTGCACTTCGTCCTGCCCTTCGGTCCCGAGACCTCAGGGTCGAGGGAAGACTCAGTATCGAAGGAAGCCTCAGGGTCGAAGACAGGACGGTCAGCAAAGTCGAACCGTTAGGTGAACGGGGCAGAAGCTCTTTGCATCGTAGAAAATTGCTGGTCAAGCTGAAGCTCGACACTCCAGAAATAAATTGTTGACACCCCAACGAAATTCATTTATAATTAACCGTAAACTTCAAACGGAAAAAGGACGGAGGCCCGTCTGGGAAGATGATTGGCTATGTTCAAAGCACGTTTATTCTGGTTGCCCGCAGTGGTGATTCTATTCCTTCCCTTCTCTTGTAAGGAGTCAAAAGACAAGGAACCGCACATGAAAGAAGAGAAATCGCCAGAGGAAATCTATACCGAGAGAAGGGAGAGGATGGTGGAGAGCCAGATACAGGCTAGAGGGGTCAAGGATAACCTGGTCCTGGATGCCGTACGCAAGGTGCCTCGCCATCTTTTCGTTGCCGAGGGCCTGCGAGAGGTTGCTTACACCGATGGCCCGCTTCCCATCGGAGAAGGACAGACCATCTCTCAGCCGTACATTGTTGCCCTGATGACCGAATTGTTGGGTCTGAAAGGAGGGGAGAAGGTCTTGGAGATTGGCACCGGTTCGGGTTATCAGTCCGCCATCTTGGCTGAAATCGCCAAAGAAGTTTATACCATAGAGATTATCTGCCCTCTCGCGGAAATGGCAGAAAAAAGACTCAAGGAAATGGAATACAAGAACATCACGGTTACGTGCGCAGATGGTTATCAGGGTTGGACAGAATACGCTCCTTTTGATGCGGTCATAGTGACCGCCGCGCCTGATCATATTCCGCAGCCACTGGTAGATCAGTTGAAGATCGGGGGAAAACTGGTCATACCGGTCGGGGAGCTTTTCCAGGAGCTTGTGGTCGTGACCAGAACAGAAAAGGGAATAGAGAAAGAAAAGAACATCCCGGTCCGGTTCGTGCCCATGACCGGTGAGGCAGAAGGGAAGTGATCCCTCGAGCCAACACGTGACCTCAAGAGAGATCTGAGTTGTTGTGGTTTCTCCTTGGTAACCTGCGTTATGGGTCTGTTTTTTAGACTAAATTTGAAGTCCAATGTGCGGGAGGAAAAGTTCTCAGCCAGGAGGACGAAAAACCATGTGAGGACACCACGCTCAGATTAAGGGTGGACGCTAGTAGAAAAGAGGAGGGGAGACATGGATCTTGTCCAGAAAAGAAAAGAACTCCTGATTGTCGCCTTTCATAAACTGCTTAACACCGCTTTGGCGCACAGTCTCATCCGCAGCGTCTTGCTCAAGAAAGCCGATAAAAAGCTCTACGAACTGTTTGTTGACGTGAATCCCCTTGGGCGCCCTCGAAGAGTACAATACGATAAATATCTCGTTACCCGCAACTTAGTTTACGCGGTAGACAAAGCTTTGAAGGCCAAAAGAATTTCTCCCAAGGTAAGAAGCGGGCTTTTGAAGGTGTTCTTGGGCAACATATTCCTGGGAGGGGGAGAAAGGATCGATGCTTTCAGAGAGAAGTATGGCTGGAGTCCGCCCGGCTTTTTGACCATAAGTCCCGGCGGTGCCTGCAATCTGCATTGTGAAAACTGTTATGCCGGCGATCTGGGACAGGACTTCGACAAGCTGGACTATGACATACTGGATCGCATAATCACCGACAAGACCGAAAGCTGGGGTTCCTTTTTCACCGTCATCTCCGGCGGGGAACCGTTCATGTGGAAAAGCCAGGGCAAGGATATTCTGGACGTAGCGGCAGAACATATGGATAACTACTTCTTGATTTATACCAATGGGACGTTAATTGATGAAAAAAGGGGAGTGAGGATGGCGGAGTTGGGCAACGTGACTCCCGCAATATCGGTAGAGGGATACCAGGAGCAGACAGATGCCAGAAGGGGGGAAGGTGTTTACGAGAGAATCCTTAGAGCTTTTGAGAATCTGAGAAAGGTGGGCGTACCCTTTGGTGTATCATTGACTGCCACCAAGGGTAATGCCGAACTCTTGCTCTCAGATGAGTTCATAGATTTTTGCTTCAATCAGCAGGGAGCTGTTTATGGCTGGATCTTTCAGTACATGCCTATCGGTTGCAAGTTCACCTTAGATCTTCTGATCAGCCCGGAGCAGAGGCTCAACATGTTCTTAAGAGAGCAGAAGTTAATTGAGGAAGACAGGCTATTTATTGCGGATTTCTGGAATTCCGGCGCCATAAGCGACGGCTGCCTTTGTGCCGGAAGATCAGGCGGATATTTCTACATAGACTGGCATGGAAATATAATGCCCTGTGTCTTTACTCCCTATTCCACGGACAATATTATCGAGGTATACAAAAGGGGAGAGAGCCTGAATGACGTTCTGCAGTCTCCTTTTTTGACGGCTGTGAGAGAGTGGCAGAAGGATTACGGTTACATGGCACCGCCTGACCAGGTGGGAAATGAAATCACACCATGCCCAATAAGGGATCACCACCGGCATTTTTACCAGATTGTCAAAAAGCATAACGCACGGCCCATAAATCCTGAGGCGGAGGCGGCGTTGAAATCAACAGACTTCGTGGAAGGTTTGACTTGCTATGGAGAGAGGGTGGCTCAACTGACTGATAAGATTTGGGATAAGGAGTACCTTGAGCCGGAAAGAAGAAGGAAATCAGCCGGCGGGAAATCTGCGCGGAAAGCAGGTTCTTGATTGTTTTTAGGCTTCATTTTGTACATAGTGAGTTAAAGTGTAGCGTCGGAGCTTGTTCTATACCATACGGTATAGGGCTTGCCTCCGACCTTTTTTCTTAAGACGAACTCACAACAAGCTTTGTGTTGGAATTAATACGACTGCTGGTCGACCGGTAAGCGTCGGCAATTCTTTCATCCCGGGCACAATTGTGAGATGAACTGTAGCGTCGGAGCTTGTCTCCGAGGGCTTTTCTTCAGACGAATTCGCAATGAAATTTATGTTGAAGAAAATCCCAGCGCTAATCAACCCAAGAGCTTCGCAAATCTTCTCTTCTTTGTTCCATGTATGAGATCAGTACCGATCTCACAAGCCCGCAAGCATAGTCCCACCGGTCTGTCCCACCGATAGCCAACGTTGCAGCGTCAGAATTTGCCCCCGACATTCTTTTCGTCCCAAATCCGCCCCTCTGCCCAGGGTAAAACGGGGTCGGATGCCCAGAGAAATGGGCAAGGGGCCCGACACCCTCTTGGTCACACATGCCGCTTCACTCAGAGGTGCACCATAGGGGCCGACGGAAATATTATCCCGCCCACAGGAAATTTCTTCCCAATATTCCTCTCCTTCAGTCCTAAGCAAATTTCACATGATCCCGTCAACTATCAGTCGATAAGAGGGTTAGCTGGTTCATCTCCAGCAAGGCAGGCGTACGGCACAGAGTTTGCATAAGCTCATGAACACTATGACGGATAGCAGAGTCATGGGGAGTATCGTTTAGCAATGAGGAATTAAGGTACGAAGGACTAAACTGAAAGAATTAGTGATGCTATTGATTACTGCATTCAACAAGTCGAAGCCTTCTTCAGGCGCAGGGCAAATCAGTTGGAAAGACCTCTCACGCGTTCTAGGTCTTTCAAGAAGGCTGCTTGTTGCTTCAACTTCATTCTGTCAATCCTTATTCCTAATAGTAGGCCAACAGAATGTCGCTGTCAACCCACAGCTCAGTTCGAAAACAGAAGATTAAAGAATCGCAACCAGGGGACGATACTAAAAAGCGATACCTCTTTTTGTGCTCGTTTTCAGCGAATTCCACTCATAGGTGGGGAGGCGAACCTTCTAATGCATGTGGGGGGCAATCACCCTAACATAAAAGTGAGGTAGGTGAGATGGCAGTTCAAAAGGAATGGTTAGTATACAAGAAAGACAAAGACCCAGAGACCAGGCAAAAGCTCTTGG
Source organism: uncultured Ignavibacteria bacterium (assembly GCA_964588305.1). GTDB lineage: Bacteria > Zixibacteria > MSB-5A5 > MSB-5A5 > SM1-73 > SM1-73. The sequence continues at coordinate 111,443 of CAZPOP010000004.1, read as the reverse complement.
AAGAGTATTTGCCCCTGGTGAAGAGTGTGGCAGGAAGAATGGCCATGGGCTTTCCACGGTCGGTGGAGTTATCCGACCTGGTAAGCACCGGAGTGATTGGACTGGTTGAAGCCCTCTCCAACTATGACCCATCGCGCGGGGTAAAATTCGAGACTTACGCAGTTCCCAGAATAAGGGGAGCCATCTTAGATGAGTTGAGATCCTTGGACTGGGTGCCTCGCTCCACCAGAGCCAAGTCAAGGGAGGTGGAGAAGGCCATGAACAAGTTGGAAAACGAATTGGGGAGGACCCCTTCCAACAGAGAGTTAGCCAGGTCAATGAAGATCTCCTCGGACGAGCTTTTCTCCACTTTGGACGACGTCTCCTCCACTGCCATGTTATCCTTAGATCAATTGATCTACAAAGAGGAGGACAATCGCCAGCTTCCCCGCGTGGAAACCGTGGAAGCGATGAACCACGATAATGCCTTGGGGAATCTGGAAAAAGAAGAGCTTAAAGCTTATATCATCTCGGCCATAAGCCAACTTTCCGAACAGGAAAGGCTGGTGGTAGCCTTGTATTATTACGAGGAGTTAACCTTAAAGGAAATCGGCGAAGTCATGCAGATCTCCGAGTCTAGGGTTTCCCAGATACATACCAAAGCGGTTTTGAAGTTGAGAGGGATGATAAAAGAGAGATTCGCTTAGTAAGAAGGCGGTTGGCTTTTCATAAGATTCCCAGCACAAGAGCAAAAATGAACTTCGATTCTCCTTTCTTCGTGACCCAGGTGGAATGTCCTGTATGTGGCAAGATGAATGATTTTGAGAACATAAAAGCAGGGGCCTATAGTGAAACCAAGAGAGACACCGATTTCTGTCCCAAGGGCATAATATGGGTTAATCCCGAGTACCAGAAGGCAAATCCTCTCCTGTATTTCATGGCTACGTGCCCCCACTGCTTCTATACTCACGAATTTAATAACAGCTTCAAGGAATGGAAGAAAAGCCGCTTTTTTTCGACTCATGGTCTGAGTTCAATCCGAAAGGAACACCTGCAAGAATTAGGGCAGCCGGAAAGCGTCATAAACAGGTTGGGAGAGGCCTTGGACCCAGAAGGGCATCCCTTCGAATCTGCTGTTATCAAACTGCTCTTGGGGATACATGATGAAACGATAATCGAGGAATTCAATCCCTGGGACGTTGGGAGACACTATCTTCGCATCGCCTGGCTCTATCGAGAAAACGCGCAAGAAAAGGAGACTGCACGTAACCTGAGCGAGTTCAGTCTGACCAGGCTGGAAAGGACCATGAACCGTCTGCGGTCTCATTATCGAAGCGAGGAGGACCAAATCCACCACCTGGCGATGGCAGTAGAGACCTGTTTCCGCCCCCCGGCGGGGATAGCAGAACAGGACCGTCAAAGACGAGGGCTCAGGACTGAAATCACTGAAGCTCTGAATAAAATCAAGGAAGATATTTCATCCCTTCAGGAGAACCTGGACGAACTTGCCAAGATTCTCGCCGAAAGCAATAATCTTATGGTTGCCTCTGAATCAGGAAATATCGAGATCGCCGCTGAAGCGGGTGAAAACTCCATCGGCGGTGAAACGCTTCAGGCGCGGGAAAACCAGCCGATTTTCGCCACCTTCTTAGCCTCCATCAAGGAGATTTGGCCGGAGATTCCCCTGAGCGAGCTTGAAGCCATGAAGTTCGCCTTAGGATATTATAAGCGGAGCTATCGGGAAATCACGGACATCAAACAGGAGAATCAAAGAATCCAAGCCGCTTACCTGATCGCCGAACTCTCCCTCAGGGTAGGAAATTATGGGGAAGCGGAGAGTCATTTTGACGAGGCCACAAGAATAGGCCAAGACTTCATCCGAAGAAATCAAGATGATCTGAATAAAATCGCCTTGGCTCAGAAGATCGTGGAACTGGCCGAAAGGCAGAAAAAACTGAATCTGGTGAAGGTAAAACCACAGGTTTAAAGGAGGAATGATTTGTCCATTGCAAAGAATCCACGCACTGAAGCAAAGACTGAAATGCCGGTGAAGTCGAATTTGCCTCCCTCGACCGAGAAAAGTCCTTTTCCCATTGGACGCTCACAAGGTCGAAAATTCGTAAGAATAACGGTAGCTTCTCCAGTAGATTTTCGTCTCCTGCTTCCCGAAAGAGGAAGGATTTCGCTCTCAAAAAGCCAACGTTCCGGAAAGATTTTGAATTTCGGTTCTGGGGGAATGCTTTTGGAAAGCCGAGAAGCTATTCCGGAGGGGACGTTTTTGCTTCTGAGGTTGAACTTGAATGGATTGGTGATTTTGGAGGGGGTTTTGGGAAAGACCAAGAGAGTGGAAACCACAGAAGATGGCCAATATCTGGCAGGCGTGGAATTTTGCCGAAGGGAGGAACTGGAGAATCTTGCCTCAAAGGAACAAATAGAAAAACTGCCGGTGAAGGTGGCGAGTTTCAATCACAAACTGAAGGAAGTCATTTCAGACTATGTTCGCACTGCGCGTCTCGCCGCCCAAAGCACCAAAACGGGGTTGTAGGGATCATTAGCAGGAGAGATGGCACGTCATCAGCTGGATTCTTGCAGGCTCAATCAACTTAGGCGTCTGGACACGTTGTGATCAGGAATTGGCCTCAATGAATCCTGGTTAACCACAATGCTCGGGGGACTACTTCTTTATGGCTGAAAAAAAATGCACGAGATGGAAACGCTCCAGATCCAAGAAATCTGATCACGGTCGGCGCAGCCTCTCGCACCTAAGGCGTCCTTTGGAGGAGTTGGAGATCGACTTTCAGGTACTATCCGAGGCATGTAGACTGATCAGAGAAGCTCCTCTGGAGAAAAAGACCTGCGAGAGCATATTGAAGTTGCTCGGAAAATCGGTTGAGTATAGCTCCGCCAGCCTCTTCTTTCTGGGCAGAAAAGATAATCAGATAGAGGAGCTCGCCTCGGTGGGCAAAAAGGTAGATCTGATTGACTTCGTCAAGTTCAACACAGGGTCGGGATTCTCAGCCTGGGTAGCCATGGAGAAACGCCCCATTCTTCTCTCCAATCTACACAGGAAAAGATTCAAAAACGGAATCAGATCGTTTCTCTCCATTCCCCTTACTCTGGGAGAAAAACTTCTTGGAGTGATAAATCTGAGCCACATAAAGCCGAGTGCCTTCGGCCCAAAAGAACTGAAATTCTTGACCTCAGTCTCGGGGCCCATCGCTTTGGGACTTGAAAGGATGTTCTACTATTCCGAAATGGAAAAGAGACAGAAGGAGTTAGAAGAGACGAGGTCTCATCTAAGAGAAATTCAAAATGAGCTCATGGAGAGTGAAAAGAAGGTGAATGTGTCCCAAATTTTGGGGCACTTGGACCGGAAGATCAAGAGTCCGCTATCGGGCATAGCCGAGAATGCCCAGTTTCTCCTTAACAGCATATCTTCCCAGAATGTGCCGAAGTCTACCCCATCGGCAAAGAGCCTCACTCAGAAATTCAAAAGAAGGCTAAGAGAGATAACGAGCGAGGCAAATCAAATCTCGAAAGCTACGGAAAAACTCCTGAAGATGGACGCTTATTATAAGGCAACAGAAAAAGAGCATTCCAGGCGAATTCCCCTGGGACGCGTGTCAGGGTCGATAAAGCAGGTATAAGAGGTGATATGAACATTTCCAAATCCACCAGGTTTCCCATTAACGAAAAGACAGGAGAAGCTCCTGTGGGAAGTGTCTGCACCAGTGATTTGCGGAAGATTTTGGGCCAGTTGCCAGTTGGAATCTTCAAAAGCGATGAGGAGGGGAACTTAACCTATGTGAATGAGTATCTCGCTAAGCTTCTGTCGGCAGAGCCGCTTCAAAAACCGGAGGGAACCCATTCCTTGGAGCATTCTGTCAAGCATCTTGTTAAGAGGTCTCTTTCCACCGGAGGATTCTTCTGCGTGGAAGGGAAATCCTTTGAGAATTCACAGGGGGAACCTATCTGGTTGACCCTGAGAACCACGCCCCTGAAACCTGAGAATGAAAAAGCAGGAAACGGCAAGTGGAATTCACTCGCGGGAGTGGTGGGAGTGGTGGAAGATATCTCGGAAAAGACTCGCCTGGAGCAGAGCCTGAAGAAAAAGATAACTGAGCTCTCCATCATATGCGAGGTGGGAAATGTCTTAAGAAGCACCTTAAACTTAGAAGAGATATTAGAGATCATACTGATCGGGGTAACCGCCCGTCAAGGTTTGGGTTTCAATCGTGCCTTCCTGTTGTTGTTGAATGAAAAGGAGGGTGTCTTAGAGGGAAAGATCGCCATTGGTCCCTCCAACCCGGAAGAGGCCAGCAGAATCTGGGAAAAGCTTTCCACTAAGGAAGAATCTTTAGAGGAGGTGTTACACTCGTATAAGAATGCTTTGGGTCAAAAAGACATTTTGGTCAACCAAATCGTCAGACAACTGAGAGTATCGTCCTGCGACCGCAACAATCTTCTGATTCAATCCATGCAACAAAAGAAGGCTCGCAGTGTCGGTAAGGATGAAGCGGATTCGGAAGCCAACAGGGCTATCTTTGAGATCCTCGGCACTGACTGCTTGGCTCTGGTACCTCTTGTGTCCAAAGACAGGGTGATCGGAGTGCTTCTGGCGGATAATTCCATCAACCAAAAGCCGATCGAAGAAGAGGACATTGAGTTGATGCAGATATTCGCTCATCACGCCTCCACCGCCATTGAGAGTTCCAGGCTTTATCAGAGACTGGCCGAACAGGTCAGTAAATTGGAGGAAGCCAACAAAAGGATAGCTGAAAAAACTCAGAGGTTACTGGGGGCCACAAGACTATCGGTCTTGGGAGAGATAACCTCTCAGGTGGCCCATGAGTTGCGAAACCCGGTTACGATTATCGGCGGCTTTGCTCGTTCTCTGTTGAAAAAGAAGAAGCTCAGAGATTCCGATCATGAATATCTGAAGATAATAGCTGAGGAGACCGAAAGGGTGGAGAAGGTTTTGGATAATGTCTTGAATTTCACCAAGCCGGGGAAAGCCAACTTAGAAAAAGCCGATCTGGGGCAGATAGTGGAGCAAACTTTGGAAATGATGGAAGAAGAGATCGACTCAGATAAAATCACGGTAATGAAGCATCACCAACCCGATCAACCTCCAATTATGGTTAACCCGGATCAGATCCGCCAAGCCCTGCTGAACATTTTCAGGAATGCCATTTGGGCAATGCCACAAGGAGGGATATTATCGATTACCACCAAGGGAGAAAACGATTCTGCAAAAATGGAAATAAAAGACACGGGATTTGGCATTCCCAAGGAGCATCTCAGCGGTATCTTCGATGCTTTCTTCACCACCAAACCTGACTCTTGTGGTTTAGGTCTCACCATAAGTTCGGAGATAATCAAAAACCATGGTGGATCCATTTTGGCAAAGAGTGAAAAGGATAAAGGTGCAACGTTTTCCGTAGTGTTACCTCTCAAGAGGAATCAAAGAGAGAGTGCTATTGAACCGTCAAGCCTGGGGGAGGAAAATGAAAGACGTGACCAACCGACCGAACCGTGCCCTGAACCATTTCGGGCAGAACCGGCTGCGAACGGGAGTTCCGTCCATTCTGGTGGTGGATGACGAAGAACACATATTAAAGCTGTATGAAAAGGAGTTCGCTGAGGACGGATACCAAGTAAAAACCGCCAAAAACGCGGAAGAAGCGATAAAGGTGGCCCAAGAGGGGGAGGTAAATTTGGTGATTTTAGACATAAAGATAGAAGGGAAAAACGGAGTGGAGCTGCTGTCCGATTTTAGAAGGATAAACAGGGATTTACCCATCATCTTGAATTCAGCCTATTCCACCTACAAAAACGATTTTCAGTCATGGTTGGCGGATGCCTATCTGGTGAAATCCTCGAACTTAGAGGAGCTGAAAAAAACGATAAAGGAACTAATACATCTCTAAAGATAATTCTCCATTCAGAGAAGTGGAGGGCAGATGACAAAGCGCTTGGGGTCTAACATGATCGAGTCACAAAAGACAGAGAGGGCAGAGGATATCCTTAGATCGGTGGAGGAATTCGCGGCTCAGGCAAAATCCTTAGCATTGAGCGTGGCCTCCGCAGCATCCTCGGCCAGAAACACGGGCAACATCCCTGCTCGGGTGAACGAGGAGATTTTGGATCTGGTGGATCAAACCGCCAAGACCACCGACGACATCAACAAAATGATCAAGATGGTAAAGATGGAGATGGGAAGCCTGTACAGGCTTTCCGGTCACGGTGTGATTGAGTTCGAAAAAAACCAGGAGCTTTTGGATAAGATAGAGAGATCGTTGGATTCCATATTGTCCGAAAGTCAGAGGGTGTTAAGCATCGTGAAAAGACTGAAATCCATCTCCATCGACAATAGACTGATCTCCTGACTGGTTACGAAGCGTTTAGGCCGAATGGATGGTCGGATGGATTTTGACCGACAGGTCAGCGGTCAAACCGCTATCAGCGCCGGACGATCGGGTTAAGAAACTTTCATTGATACCGATGTAAGAAATGTCGACGGAACCGGGGGGAGACATAATTGAACACGTTAGTGTCTCAGCTCATAGAAGTGATCCAGAGGGAAATTTTGTGCTTGGAGAAATTCTTGACCCTTTTGTCCGAGGAACAAAAGTTTCTGGTGGAGAACGACGTTGACTCGCTGCGAAGATCTATAGAAAAACAAGATGAAGCAATTCGGGATGAGCGACAACTCGAGGAAACGCGAATAAAGCTCACAGACTCACTGGCCGGCAAACTGAAGATAGGCAAAGAAGAGGTCAATATATCCAAATTGATTGAGCTGGTTGAGGAATCATACTCCACCGACCTGCGAGAACTGCAGAGCACTCTTGCCTCCCTTTACGCAAGGCTGGAAAGGCAGAGAAAAAAGAACGAGTTTTTGATCAGGCAGTCCATGAAATATGTGGACAAGAGCATAAAGGTTTTCCTAGGTCTAGAGACAAAAGAGTTGGGTCAGTTTACTTCCGGGGAGCAGAATCAGGAAGCATCCGCCGGGAAGGAGGCCGTCCGGGCGGGTTAAGATTGCTGTCCTTTTCTCAACAGATGTGGGACCACAGGCGAATCTGTGATTGACTGAAAGCCGTTTTCTTGGCCGCAGGAACGTGCGGATTCCGAAAAGAAGGCAGGAATGCTAATACTAACAAGGAAGCTGGGCGAGAGCGTCACCATCGGAGACGACATCAAGATAACCGTTTTGGGAGTGCGGGGCAGGCAAGTCAGGCTGGGAATCATCGCTCCCCAGAAGGTAACCATCCACAGAGAGGAAATCTATTTCAAAATCCAAGAAGAAAACAAAAGAGCGGTCGCTGCAGCCGAGGAGGATCTGGCCAGAATCTCCTCCATTATCAGGGAGGAAAGAAAAGAATTACTTCCAAAACATGCTCAGATGGACTGGCCTGGTGGGACGGAGACTAACCAGAAGGGCAAGAAGGGCAATAGAGCTGGATGAATCGTTCCAAGGGTTCACCAACTCGCGCTCCATGGTCCTCCTGCCGGGTTCACCTTGACTTGAGACTTTTGGGCCGAAAAGCTGTCCCAGAAAGGAGAGAAGCGGTGTTCTTTACGAGCAAGAAGAAAAAGAAGCAGGAGGACTTGAATCAGACGGTGTGCAAGTATCGGAGGTGGTGGCAGAATCAGACTGAAGGGTCTCCCGTTTCCCGATCGTTCAAAGCGAAAAAGAAGTCGCCTGAATCCCGTATCAAGGCAGGGGAAACGCGGAAGGTTTTGGACGACAGTTTCGTCTATTATGAAGAAAATTAGCCCTCCTTTCACGGAACATAGGAAGATTGCGGATGGAAGTCTCTGGTTTTCCATCTAAGTTGAGCCCCCTTTCGGTCACCTCCTCACACGTTTTTGCAGGAATCGTGGATAAAACGATGGTCAGCATGAGACAGAATCTGAAAGAAAACCCCGTTCGTCGGTCACAACCTGAGGAGCTTGCCTGGTCTCAGAAGAGGGTAGGAGGGATTTCGGAGACAAAGAGAAGTCTAAGATTGAAAACCAGGCAGGACCATCAGGATCGGTTTGTTAGTAACATATCGTTGGCCAAGCTGTGGCTCAAAGCCACCTTTCTTGCTTTAGACCAGCTAGACGTTCTTCTGCTCAAGGCTAAAGAGATGACCATCCAGACGACGGATAAGACCTCGGACCGCGTGGTCTGGACACGAACCGCAAAGGAACTGGGAAAGCTTCTGGCTAAGATGCTAGCGATTGTCGACAGCCAAGATACCAGAGGCTATCCCTTTTCGCAGTGGCAGGCCATAACTCCTTTTTCTCCAAAAGCACCACGGGGACCAGCAGGTCGAAGTAACAACGAAAGAATGGAATTGGAGATCCAGCCCGGCCTGAACATGAAGCTCAATTCCCTTGATTCGAGCCTTTTGACCAAGCCTCTGAGAACCTTGGGCGAGGATTATGATTTGAATCCGCGAATAGACTTAAATACTCGACTTTCTGATTTGAATCTGGGAAGAGGGATAAGCCTGGGGTCAATAAGGATGAATGACGCAATCAGTTGTTGGGATATAAACCTACACCGCGCCGCTGCGGTGGGGGAGGTCATAGAGGCCATTAATACCTCTGGCATTGAGGGTGTGGGTTCGGACCTTAATGCCTCCAGGACAGGCTTTAAGCTTAGCCATATCAGGTCAGATGAAGGCTGCTCTGCTAAAGGATTGTCTATCTCCAAGACAGACGGAGACACTGCAAAAGATTCGGGGATTCTGAACAACTCTGTGGAAGAGTCAACCATTCCACCGGGGGGCCTGGAGGGGCAGGATTTAGGTTGTATTCTGACTGAAAAAACCTTCACCTCCCTGCTCAAAGACGACAGGGGAATGATCCTGGGAACCATTAACCTCGCCCTGGGAGATTCAGAAGTAGTGATTGATTTAGGTACGGCTTCCACCATAGGAGAGATAATCGATGCCATCAATGATTCGGTACCGGATGTCATTGCCTCCCTGAGCAATTCGAAAAGAGGAATCAGCGTCGAATCAAAAGTAGCCGGGAAAAGCCTGGTGATTTCTGATGGCGATGAAAGAAAGAGCGCCCACGCTCTGGGGATTTCAGGATCAGCGGACGTATTAGGGGCTCTTTTATTTGCAATGGAAGGTCTCAAGAACGGGGATCGCAAGGCCATCTCGGAAGGTCTGGAGACTCTGGATTTGGGTTTGAAAGAAGTGTCAAATCACAGGGCGAAAGCAGGGGCTAAGTTGAAGAGATTGGAGAGCGCTGAAGCCCGGCTCACAGCTTTTGAACCAGACATTCCTAGACTTTTCTCAGAGGTAAGCAGAGAGGACGTGTCTAGGGCTGCCGCAGATTTGGCGAATCAGCAGTCTCTTTTCCGGTCCGTGTTAAAAAGAGGAGCGGCAATAATCCAGCCTGCATTCTTGGACTTTATCAGATGATCGGGGGTGTTTGATGAAATATCCTACCAGCAGATTTGGCGAAATCGCCTTTGAGGAAAAAGACATTCTATTTCTGCCCAAAGGGATTTTGGGGTTTTCTCAACTTTCTAAATATGTGATCATAGAGAAGGACCAATTTGATCCTTTCAAGTGGCTGCAGTCGGTGGAGGATTCCAGCATTGCCTTTGCTATCGTGGATCCAGCCTTGTTTTTTTCCAATTACAAGTTGGAGGTGAATGAAAAGGAATTAGAGGAGCTGAGCTTTCAACAGAGGAAAGAACTCATTACCTACGTCGTTGTTACCGTTCCGTCCGATCCTTCGCAGATTTCCGCCAACCTTTTGGGTCCTTTGGTGATAAACTCCAATAAGAGAATCGCCAAGCAGGTGGTCATGCCAAGCAGCCCTTACACCACCAAACATTACATTCTGGATGAACTCAAGAAAAAACTGAAAACTAAACGCTTCTCTGAAGAGAAGAGTTCGTCCAATTAACCACGGATCAGTCTGATCGAAAGCCAGGGTAACCATCCAAGGTTGCTGCAGGAGATGTTCCCCGGATTCACGTCCTTTAATTCTACCCAATTTGGTGGTGGTTGCCTAAGTGCGGCTCAGGTGTCAGAGATACTGGCAGACTGGTGAAGATGTTCTGAGGACAGGACGCTTGTTTATGCGGGTCAAGAAAAATCTCATATCGAAGCCAACCGACAGGTCAGCTCTACGAAGGAGGACCACCTTTTCGGAGAAAAGACAGGCAAATGGCCAAAGGGTTCTGGTCGACCCCTTTGAAAAGAATAAGATTCTGAGATTCTATGGTTTGGCCAAATGCATTTCGGAAGGCAAGATGCCTCATCCGCTCATGGCGGTTGTCTATCCCTCTTATGTCTGCAACCATAATTGTCAGGGATGCCCTTATCATGAACTGAATAGAGATGAAAACGTTTTTTTGGATCCCAAGAATTTCGTTCCACTCCTCAAAAGCTTACGTGACTTGCAGGTCAAATCCGTCGAGTTTTCCGGCGGTGGGGAGCCGACCCTACATCCGGAATTCGGTGAGCTGGTAGAGCAGGCCGCAAACCAAGGATTTGAGCTAGGTCTTTTGACCAATGGTTCCTTGCTCTCGGGACGAATAGCCGACCTTGTGGTGAACCACTTCACCTACGTCAGAGTGAACCTGGACGCGGGCGACGCACCGGTATATAACCAAATACATCGTCCGCCAGAATTATACGGATTTCACACCATCCTGAAGAACTTGGAGGAGATAGGTTCAAAGAGAATTCGGGAAAACTCCAAATTGAACATCGGGGCGAAAGTCCTGATTTGCCAGGCCAACATGAATTTCATTGAAGAAATTGTCAACCTATCCAAAGACGTGGGATGCGATTATGTTCAGTTCAAGCCCATGCGAAATGCTGAAGACTCTCTTCTGCCCGCACAGGTATGCATAGTGAAGGACCTTATAAAGGTCTTGCAGGAAAAACACCATCCCTTTCTGGTTTGTGGCGGGGCTGAGAGCTCAAAAACCGACAGGAAATGCTGGCTTTCCCCTATTCACGTTGTGGTGGATCCATTGGGGGACGTTTACCCTTGCTGCCATTATCAGAACCGAAGAGAATCAATGCGGATGGGAAATCTCTTCAAACAATCCCTCGAAAAGATATGGTTCGGTCAAAGACATAAAGAGGTGATCAGAGACCTAAAGGTTGAAGAGTGTAACCGGTATGAGTGCCGATGGCACTATTATAACGAGATCATGCGACAGGTTATAGAGGAAAACAAAATGCATCTGAATTTCATATGATCTGGTCACAGCGGACTTATAGCATCGATCAACAAAGCCGAACAGACGAGTTCTTGAACCAATGAACTGCGATTGGACTTAAGTTTCTTCTATCCGAAAGAAAAGAGGAAGGTTGTGAGCTGCTGGGGTGATTTGCAGACAAAAGCAAAACCGTGCCGAAAGACATTCCTTTCCCCAAGCTGTCGGAGGCGTCTTGGTTGCAATCTTTTGGAGTCAATTACGGAATTATCGTCCAGTATGGCTTGAGCATGTCCGTCCTTGATCGCCGGACGACGGCACCCGCTTCGCAGCTAAAGACCACACACCTTCTTATTCAACTTTTCAGAATCTCTCATCTATCCTTTCCACAGGAAAGCAATTAGCATCCGCGCCTGTCAAGCCAATTGGTTTTTCCACGATCCATAGAACAGATATAGCCCCGTCTGCGATTGAACGCAGGAAAAGCCAAGAACCTGAGGGGTAAAGTTTCGAAGCGCATCCGTCGATAGATGTATTAGGGACGAAGTGGCAGGACACGTAAAACGGATTGAAGGCGAAGTTAAATGGATGCATTTTCTCCGACAAGAAAGGCGAGAATCACGGAGGTGGAAAGCAACACCTTACGTAACTTACATCACACAACAGAGTTAGGAGGGGAAACGGTGAACAGGCTTGGCCAGTCAGGGGATTTTGGAAACGGGGTTACCAATTTCACTTCGTCCAAGACACAGAAGGGGAAACGCCACGCCGATTTCAGTCCAGCTCGAAACAAGAGTGTGAAAGCAAGTTTGGGTATCCGAGAAAGGAAGATAAAAGAAGCAAGAGAAAAAAGTCAGAGAGGTTATTATAACAAGCCGGAGGTTTTCTCTAAGATTGCCCAAAGGCTCATCGACTTGTTCGCAACATAACCGCAGACGCTTCGTCTTGACTTACTTCGTAAGCCGAAGCCATGGAAGGTTGATCCGTAGGATCATTTAACATAAAGCGAATTCAAGGTGACAAAAAAACAAACCGAAGGTCCTGTCTCCCCGTTTTCCAAACTCAGACACCTCCTTTCTTAACGGCTGTTCTCTTTACCTCACTCATGTGTACTCTTGGGTTCAAGGGTTTTCTATTTTGCCACGTCCGAGTTCGGATGTCTAGCGAAAATATGTTTAATGGAACAAGTAGCATTTCCGTACGATGAGCGAAGGAGATAAGACAGTGACAGACCAAATCAGAGTTTGAGATACGTCGGCGATACCACTCTTTGGCCTCCGGTGCAAACCAAGTGGCGCATTCCCGGGGTTTGAAGCCATTGGCAAAACAGATCAGACCCTGTCATTGGATCAGAAGTAGCCGATTTGTTGAGGGGTAACTCACGCCGGAGGTTGGCAGACGCAGGAATAGGTGGCTTGTTTTTTTTGTTGACAAGAATTTTCGTGAATGGTATATTAGGCAAGCTTGAAGATTATAAGTTAAAGAAGCAAAAAATCTTAAGTTGTGAGTAGGGTTTTGTCGAGGGAGACTTCAGGCAGTTGGGATACTGTGATTGACATGGGAAGGTCTGGTTAAGGTGGCCTGAAACTTCGAAGGTTGGAAACTCAGAAGTTTTGTGCTGTTTTTGGGCGATTAGCTCAGTTGGTTAGAGTGCTTGCTTGACATGCAAGAGGTCACTGGTTCGATCCCAGTATCGCCCACCATTAGGAAGGATGTTTAGAAGACAGCTATTGGTTAGGGTGTCCCGCCAACGCGCGGGAAGGTCACTGGTTCGATCCCAGTATCGCCCACCATTGGGAAGGATGTTTACAAGAGAGCTATTGGTTAGGGTGTCCCGCCAACGGGCGGGAAGGTCACTGGTTCGATCCCAGTATCGCCCACCATTAGGAAGGACGCTTACAAGAGAGCTATTGGTTAGGGTGTCCCGCCAACAGGCGGGAAGGTTATTGCTTCGATGCCAGTATCGCTCACTATGAAGACAAAAGGACTGAGCCCTTCACAGACCATAGGAGAATGACTGTTCGATCGAAATGACAGGGCATCTCTACCCCAAAAAAGGGGTAGTTTTTTATGGGTTAGGACGAATAGATGTCGGATAAAATCACGGTAATCTTACCTGACAAATCGAAGAAGGGGTACAACAAGGGCACACCCGTCTCAAGTATTCTCAAAGATATTGACTTGCCCTTAGCAGAGAGTGCTCTGGCAGTCAGGATCAACGGCGAGGTAGCCGATTTATCGAGGAATATCGACGAGGACTGCGAAATCCAGATACTTGCGTTCGATTCCCAGGAAGGAAGAGAAGTCTTCTGGCACAGCACTTCGCATGTAATGGCACAGGCGGTTCAGACTCTGTTTCCCGAAGCGAAGTTGGCCATCGGTCCTTCCATCGAGCAGGGATTCTATTATGATTTTGAGAAGAGGGAGCCTTTTACACCAGGTGATTTGGAGAAGATCGAAAAGAAGATGCACCAGATCGTGAAAGAGAATCACGCCTTTGTGAGAAAGGAGGTTCCCAAATCGGAGGCTATCAGATTCTTTCAGGAAAAGGGAGAGAAGTATAAGGTAGAATTGATCTCCGAACTGGAGGATGAGAAGGTAGTATTGTATCAACACGATGATTTTGTGGATATGTGCAGAGGGCCCCACCTCCCCTTCACCGGGATAATCAAGAATTTCAAGCTTACCAGCATTGCCGGAGCATACTGGAGGGGATCGGAGAAAAACCCCATGCTTCAGCGAATCTACGGGATTTCCTTTCCTTCCAAAGAGGAACTGAATGGATACCTGCAAAGAATGGCGGAGATCAAAAGAAGGGATCATCGCATACTTGGAAAGGAACTGGAGCTTTTCTCAATTCAGGATGAAATAGGGCCAGGTCTGGTTCTTTGGCATCCCAAGGGTGCACAGGTGCGTAAGATCATAGAGGACTTCTGGGTGGAAGAACACCAGAAGAACGGATATCAGCTGATCTATACCCCGCATGTGGCGCGGCTCAATCTTTGGGCAAAAAGCGGACACACCGGCTTCTATCAGGAGTATATGTACTCACCCATGGTGGTAGAGGATGTCGAATATCAGCTTAAACCGATGAATTGTCCGTTTCACATCCTGATCTATAAATCCAAGATTAGAAGCTATCGAGACTTGCCTTTCAAGTTGGCCGAGCTGGGCACATGTTATCGTTATGAACGTTCCGGGGTATTGCATGGACTCATGCGGGTAAGGGGATTCACCATGGATGATGCTCATATATTCTGTCAGCTGGAACAATTAGAGGAGGAAGTCCTGAAACTTTTGAATTTCTCGCTTTCCTTTTTACGAACGTTAGGATTTGAAAAGTATGAGATATATTTATCCACCCGGCCGGAGAAATTCATCGGGGAGCCGGAGAACTGGGCAAAAGCCACTCAGGCTTTAAGACAGGCCTTAGAAAAGGACAATCTGCAGTTCCAGGTGGACGAAGGTGGTGGAGCTTTCTACGGTCCCAAAATCGACCTTAAGATCATAGACGCCATGGGGAGAGCTTGGCAGTGCACTACCATACAATTCGACTTCAACATCCCGGAGAGATTCGACCTGACCTTCACCGGACAGGATGGCAACCTTCACAGGCCGATTATGATTCACCGGGCGCTCTTGGGATCCCTGGAGCGTTTTTTCGGCGTTCTGATCGAACACTTCGCAGGGGCCTTTCCTTTGTGGCTCTCACCGGTCCAGATGCGGGTAATGCCGATCACTGATGAACAGAATCTCTATGTCGGCCAAGTAAGAGACAGACTGGAGAAGAATGGATTTCGCGTCGAGCTGGATGATAGAAATGAAAAGATTAACTACAAAATCAGAGAAGCGGAGGCACAAAAGATACCGTATATGTTTATCGTAGGGAAAAAGGAGGTACAGAACAATTCTGTTTCCGTAAGAAAACACAAACAAGGTGACTTGGGACAGTTTGATTTGGATGAAATCATTGTCAAATTGAAACAGGAAGAGGAAAACAGAAGCATTGGGTAGAGTTGGAAATACATATCACGTGATTGGTAATACCAAGGAAGATTCAGTCGTCGGGGCCGGCTTGATGGCGCCCAGGTCAATATCATTTTAGGAGACTTCAGGCCGCCGCCCAGAAAATGCCGTTGCCTCGGTCGAGCTTCTGTGTTACCAGTCTCGATACTAGCATCGTCGCCTGAAAACGAGCGTCGAGTTCCCTTAAGGAAGGAGGTGAGCAGAAATCAGGGTTAAGGAAATCAGGGTAAACCGAAGGATCCGGATTCCTCAAGTCAGGGTTATCGGAGCAGATGGCGAACAGATAGGGATAATGGCAACCAGAGACGCCCTTGGTTTGGCCCAAGAGAAGGGTTACGATCTGGTGGAGGTCTCTCCTCAGGCTAAGCCTCCCGTCTGCAAGATAATGGACTATGGCAAATACAAGTACGAGTTAAGCAAAAAGGCCAAAGACGCCAAAAAGAAGCAGCGTTTTTGGCAGTTGAAGGAAATGCGCTTCCGACCCAAGACTGAGGATCACGATTATACTTTCAAGATGAGACACATCAGAGAATTCTTATCCCAGGGTAACAAGGTGAAGGTTCTTGTGGCGTTCAGAGGCAGGGAGATGAGTCACAAGGAGTTTGGTCAAAAGATTATGGAACGCCTTCAATCCGACCTCACCGATGTGGGGACGGTTGAACAGAAGCCCAAGATGGAAGGGAGGACTCTGACCATGACCTTCATGCCCAAAGCATGAGCCCAACTGATTGGCACAATGTTCCGGGGCATTTGACGGTTTGCATGTGTTTTTTTCGCGGTCAATAAATTATCGCTGTTAGATCACGTATAAGGTTAAGTGATTCTTAGCCTTTCTTTAAGGAGGCAACATTAAATGCCCAAGATACGAACCAGCAGAAGTTCAGCCAAGAGATTTAAAAGGACCGCCAGCGGGAAGTTCAAAAGAAGCAAGGCTTTCAAAGGGCACCTTCTGACCGGGAAGAGTTCCAAGAGGAAGAGAGCTTTGCGAAAGTCAGGGTTGGTGGATAAGGCCGATCAAAAAAGAGTAAGAAGATCATTAGCAGTTTAAGGAGGAATCTGATGCCAAGAGCGACCAAGGCTGTGGCTTCCCGAAGGAGAAGGAAAAAAATCTTAAAAGCTGCCAGGGGATACTATGGAGGAAGGAGCAAGCTGTATCGGACCGCCAAGGAGTCGGTCCAGCGAGGATTGGCTTACGCTTATGCCCACAGAAGAAGAAGGAAGAGAGATTTCCGCAGACTCTGGATAACCAGAATCAATGCGGCGGCCAGAATTTACGGACTATCCTATAGCCTGTTTATCCACGGTTTGAAAAAGGCCGGGGTTCTTTTGGATCGCAAGAATCTGGCGGATATGGCGATCAAGGATGAGGAGGCTTTTGCCAAACTGGCCCAGTTGGCTCTAAAATACCAGGCAAACATTCCATCTCCAACTGATTGAGGCTAAAAAGCCCGTAGCGGATTTAAATCGTTTTCAGCCTGTTTGGTAGAGCGACTCTCCATTATAACTTACCAGGTGATTCTAACGATGAAGAAATCTGAGGGTGACCTAAGAGAAGTTCAAAAAGAGGCCTTAGAGAAACTAGCAAAGGCAAACAAAAAAGAGGACCTGGAGGACATCAGAGTTAGATACTTAGGCCGAAAGGGAATGGTAACCTCCTTTTTGAAGAATTTAAACCAGGTTCCCCTTGAGAGCCGGCCAGCTCTCGGCAAGCTGGCTAATGAAGTTAAAAACCAAGTTGAGGCAGTTCTCGCCAAAAGAATCGAAGCGCTAAGGATGCAGGAGCCAACTGAGAAAACGGGGGCAGAGGTTCTTGACCACACGCTCCCCGGAAGAAAAACTTGGTCCGGCAAACTTCATCCCATAACTCAGATAAGTCAGCGGATGATCGAGATTTTCTATGGCATGGGTTTTGAGGTGGCAAGGGGTCCGGATGTCGAGACCGACTATTACAACTTCGGGGCACTCAATTTTCCTAAGGATCACCCGGCCCGGGACATGCAGGATACCTTTTATGTAGACGATGACATTCTGTTGAGGACCCACACCTCTCCGGTGCAGATCAGGGTCATGGAGAAAAGAAAGCCTCCCTTGAAAATCATCGCTCCCGGCCGTTGCTATCGGCATGAAGCCATAAATGCCAGAAGCTTTTGCACCTTTCATCAGGTGGAGGGATTCTGCGTGGACACCGACATCAACTTTGCAGACCTGAAAGGAGTCCTTTCTGCCTTTGTCTGGGAGTTATTCGGTAAGGAGGTAGCGGTAAGATTCCGGGGAAGCTTTTTCCCCTTTACCGAGCCTTCGGCAGAAATGGACATCGCCTGTGTAAATTGCGGAGGTAAAGGTTGTGGCCTCTGCAAATACCGAGGATGGCTGGAGATTCTAGGTGCAGGGATGATCGATCCGGAGGTCCTCAAAAGCGTGGGCTACGATGCTGAAGCCTATACCGGTTACGCTTTTGGGATGGGTGTGGAGAGAATAGCCATGCTCAAATATGGAGTGGACGATATCAGGCTATTTTATGAAAACGATTTGAGATTTTTGAGGCAGTTCTGATTATGAAAGTCAGTTATAAGTGGCTTAAGGAATTGGTGGATTTTGATTGGTCGCCCGAAGAGTTAGCAGCTAAGCTGACCGATGCCGGGGTGGAGGTGGAGACCATCACACCATTGGGTAAGGGATTGGAGAGGGTGGTGGTAGGTGAAATAAAGAGGATTCAAAAACATCCTCAGGCTGATCACCTGTCTGTGTGTGAAGTCGAGATAGGGTCTGAGTCTCTGCAGATTGTATGTGGGGCGCCCAATGTCCAGGAAAAGGCAAAAGTTCCGGTGGCTTTGATCGGAGCTAAGCTACCTATGGGAATGGAAGTCACCAAGACCGCATTAAGAGGCCTGGATTCTTTGGGCATGATCTGTTCCGAAAAAGAACTGGGCCTGGGCGAAAATCAGAAGGGGATTATGATTTTGGATTCTCAGCTAAAGATCGGGCTTCCCATATCTGCGGCTCTGGATTTAGAGGATTGGATCTTGGATTTGGATCTTACCCCCAACCGAGCCGACTGCCTCTCGGTGATCGGTGTGGCAAGAGACGTAGCAGCACTGTCTGGAGGTTCGCTCAAGAAACCGCCGACCAAATTCTCCGAAGCGGATGGAGCGACAAAGGACTGGGTGGAGGTCGAAATCCAAGATTCTGCAGCCTGCCCCAGATATGCTGCCAGAGTGATTCTGGAGGTCAGAATCGGTGACTCACCCTTCTGGTTGAAAAGGAAGCTTGAGTCTGTGGGAATGCGACCCATCAACAACGTAGTGGATGTCACCAATTTCGTTATGATGGAGACCGGCCACCCTTTGCATGCCTTTGATTATGATCTCTTTTCTCAAAAGAAGGTGGTAGTCAGGAGAGCGCAAAAGGCCGAGAAGTTTGTTACCTTAGATGAACTAGAACGTGAGTTGAGCGACGAGATTCTCCTGATCACGGACGGCAGAAAGCCAGTGGCCATCGCCGGGATAATGGGCGGAATGGAAAGTGAGGTCGCTTCAAATACCAAGAACATCCTTTTGGAAAGCGCCTATTTCGATCCCAAGGTGATCAGAAGGGGAAGGATATCTCTAGGCATATCCACCGAAGCATCCCAAAGATTCGAAAGGGGAGTGGACCCGAATGGGGTGGTGAGCGCGGCTTATAGGGCCTGCGGACTTTTGCAGGAATTGGCCGGGGGAAAGGTGTTGAAAGGAGTGGTGGACAATTATCCCTCTCCGATCCTGCCTGCTCGGGTGACCTTAAGACCGCAGAGGGCCAACCAAATCCTGGCCACCGATCTCAAACCTGAAGAGATGGGTCATATCCTCAAGAGTCTGGATATGGAAATCCACCAAAATCAGGATCTGCAGGTAACCATTCCCACCTTCAGACCGGATCTTTCCCGGGAGATCGACTTAATTGAGGAGATAACCAGAATTCACGGCTACGATAAAATAGAGACATCCTTGAGGGCGAGCGGCGAGTTGGTTACCCGTGTGAGTGAAAAGGAGAGATCGGTCGCAAGGCTCAAGCTACTCCTGGCGGGAAAAGGGTTCTTCGAGGTCTTGACAAACAACCTGGTTGACCCAGAAATCCTAAAGAAAGTGTGCCCGCAACTTTTGGCCGTCAAAGTGCAAAATCCTCTGAGCGAGGAGATGTCTGTCCTAAATACCTCTTTGTCTTACGGTCTGCTTTCGGTGATAAGCCGGAATAAAAACCGCAAGGAGGAAGATTTGAGGATATTTGAATTGGGCAAGGTTTACCTGGCTAAAGAGAATGAACTGCCGAATGAAAAACTGCATCTTGGATTAGCTCTTTCCGGAAAACAGAAGCCAATCCACTGGGGAACCCAGGAAACCAAGGTCGATTTGTATGATCTTAAAGGAGTTTTGGAATCGCTGACCGAGAGTCTCTTTTTATCCTTTCGATTGAATCCTAAGAAGAATGCCTTATTGAAGTCGGACAGCTCTTTTGAAATTGAGATAGAGGGTCAAGGAGCAGGCATATTGGGTGAGGTGGCAGAAGGGATTCTGGAACTTTTCCAGATCAAGGATAGCGTTTTTGCAGCCGAGTTGGACTCGGAAAAACTCCTGGCTTGTGTCCCCAAGAAAAGGACCTTTTTGCCTCTGCCCAAATTCCCCCCTGTGGATAGGGATATTGCCATCGTGGTGAACGAGGATGTCTTGTCCGAAAGGATAACGCACAAGATAAAAACGGTGGGCGGCGATTTTGTCGAGGAGCTTGTTTTGTTTGACGTGTATCGAGGAAAACAGATTTCTCCGGGAAAGAAAAGCTTAGCTTATTCGATTCGCTATCGCTCTAAGGACAAAACCTTAACGGATGAGGAGGTGGAGAGAATCCACCAGAAGGTGCTATCGGAGCTGGGAAAGAGCTTAGGCGCAGGTCTGAGAAGTTAGCACAGGCGTGAGCTTGCGCCTCTGCTGTGGGTAGAGTCTCAGTATTCTGTGAGATAAGAAAAGACAGAAGGTTCTTTTGAATCGGAGTCAAGAAACGTAAACGGTCCCATGCAACTGGAAAATTTCGAGAGACTGGAAGAAAAAGTCACCAAGGCCATAGAGGTCATAGACAGATTGAAGCAGGAAAACCGACAGATATCCTCCTCCTATAGCGGACTGGCTGGCCAGATTTCCCAGTTCGAGGAGAAGGCTAGAAACTTGAGCTTCGAAAACGAAAAACTGAAAAAAGAGCTGAAGGACAAGGAAGGAGACTTCAAACAGAAGGAAGAGAAGATTAGAAAAAAGTTGGAAAAGCTTTTGCAAAAACTAACCTTTATGGAGAATTTCGATTAGACTCCCTTGATTCTCTGATGGAAAATTCGTATTATGATTGATGTGGAGTCCGTTAGGCATTTAGATTTGCACTGTGGGGAGAAAAGCAGAGAGTTTTTCGGATATTACAGAATAGTCAAAGATCAATGCAAGAAAGAAAAGAATCGGTTAAAGTCAATATTTTCGGTGAAGACTATCCTATCATAGGCGACGCCGAGAAGAGATATATTCTGCAGGTCGGAAGATATGTAGACCTAAAGATGAGAGAGGTTGCAGAGAAGTTGTCCAATAAGTCACCTTTAAGGGTAGCGGTGCTCGCCGCCATGAATATAACCGATGAGCTATTCAGGGAAAGAGAAGACAAGGACAAGAAACTTCTGGATGTAGAGGAGAAGGCTCAAACCCTGCTGGAATGGTTGGACGGCAGGGTAACCCAGGAGGATACCTAGAAAGTCCGTTTTTTGCTTTTAATCCCCACAAGGTTTGTTCGATTTTGCTTTGGCTGGTAGTGTTTTAGGAGGACGTGTAGCTCTCCCTTCCTGAAAAGCAGGGCAAAATCTTACAAAAACACGTGGGGTTTTTCATTTTTGGTCCGAAAGGTATGAAACATCTGTATCATGCCTTCGGCAAGGAGGAATCCGGTATGAACAGCATAGTGATTATCGCCATCGCTTTCGGATCTGCACTCCTATTCTTCTTTTTGGGGTGGTTTGTCAGCAGAAAGATCGGAGAGGCAAAACTGGGCAGGGCTGATGAGTTAGCAAAAAAGATTCTGCAGGAGGCAGCCAAGGAAGCGGAGATTAAGAAAAAAGAAGCCATTTTGGAAGCCAAAGATGAATGGTACAAAGCCAAGGTTAATTTTGACCGGCAGACGCAAACTAAGAAACTAGAGATTCAGAGGTTGGAGAAAAAGCTTTCTGACAGGGAGTCAAATCTGGACCGAAAGGTCGATATTCTGAACCGAAAAGAGAGGGAAAATCAAAACAAAGAAAAGGTCCTCTACGCTCGAGACAAAGCCTCAAGGGCAAAAGATGACGAGCTCAGGCGATTGATTGCTGAGCAGAACAAGCAGCTGGAAAAGATTGCCCAGATGACCACGGATGAGGCTAAAAAACTCTTGATGGAAAATCTGGAGAGTCAAGCCAAACAGGACGCCGCTCAGCTCATAAAGGAGATCAAGGAGCAGGCTGAACAGACTGCGGAGAGGGAGGCAAAAAATATCATCATCTCTGCGGTTCAGAGATGCGCTGCGGATCACACTGTGGAATCTACCGTCTCCGTGGTTAATCTCCCCAATGAAGAGATGAAGGGAAGGATCATCGGAAGGGAGGGAAGAAACATTCGTTCCTTCGAAACGGCGACCGGCATTGATGTGATTGTGGACGATACCCCCGAGGCGGTCATATTATCCGGTTACGACCCGGTGAGAAGAGAGATCGCCCGCATGTCTTTGGAGAAACTGATTGTGGACGGCAGAATTCATCCCGCTCGGATCGAAGAGGTGGTGGTCAAATGCGAAAAGGAGATGGAGGTCATCATACGGGAGACCGGAGAACAGACCTGTTTTGACGTGGGAATACACGGGATTCATCCGGAGATGATTAAGCTTTTGGGAAAACTGCAGTTTAGAACCAGTTACGGACAGAACGTTCTGCAGCATGCCAAGGAAGTGGCATATCTTTGCGGCCTGATGGCCGCGGAGTTGGGTCTGGACGCAAATTTGGCAAAACGGGCCGGGCTTTTGCACGATATCGGGAAGGCAGTGGATCGTGAAACCGAAGGAACCCACAGCCAAATAGGCTATAGTGTAGCACAGAAATACGGGGAAAACCCCATTGTCCTGAATGCTATCGCCGCTCATCATGAAGACGTTCCCCAAGAATCTGCCTATTCCGTTCTGGTCCAGGCAGCAGATGCCATTTCCGGTGCCAGACCCGGTGCCAGAAGAGAAAGCTTAGAAGGTTACATCAAAAGACTGGAGAAACTGGAGGAATTGGCTGATTCCTCAAAGGGTGTGGCTAAATCGTATGCCATTCAGGCCGGGAGAGAGATCAGAATCATAGTGGAGCACGAGCATATCGATGATAGGGGAGCAGGGGAGCTGGCCGACGAGATTGCCAGAAAGATCGAGGCAGAACTGGAGTATCCGGGTCAAATCAAGGTCACCGTAATCAGGGAAACCAGGGCGGTAGAATATGCCAAATAACCGCCTCAGGTGAAACATGAATGGTCTCGAAAGGCACCACCTGTGCGGTGGCTGGCAGCAACCCTATTGAGAGAAATGCAAAAACAAGAACTTGGGGTTGAGATTTGAATATCCTATTGATTGCGGACATAATGGGCAAGCCTGGAAGGTGGGCGGTTTCTCAGATCCTGCCGGAGTTTAAAAGAACCCACCAGGTCGATTTCACAATCGCCAACGCAGAAAATGCTGCTGGAGGATTTGGCTTGACCAAGGAGATTGCGCAGAAAATTCGCCATTACGGGGTGGACTGCCTGACCAGTGGAAATCACATCTGGGATCGAAAGGATATCTACCCTTACTTAAACGAGACCTTGCGTATCTTGAGACCGGCCAACTATCCCCCGGATGCCCCGGGAAGAGGAGCAGCTGTTTTTGATCTAACCGATAATTCCAGAATCGGAGTTCTGAACATTCAGGGCAGAGTTTATGTCAAGGAGATCGATTGTCCCTTCAGGACGGCAGATAAAGAGATAGAAAAGCTCAGACGGGAAACCAAGGTCATTATCGTGGACCTGCATGCTGAAGCTACTTCGGAGAAAGTGGCCTTGGGATGGTACCTGGACGGAAGGGTCTCTGCGGTCCTGGGGACTCACACCCACGTGCAAACTGCAGACGAGGT
Source organism: uncultured Ignavibacteria bacterium (assembly GCA_964588305.1). GTDB lineage: Bacteria > Zixibacteria > MSB-5A5 > MSB-5A5 > SM1-73 > SM1-73. Next base: position 88,077 of record CAZPOP010000004.1, on the reverse strand, counting down.
CATTCTTCCCCAAGGAACTGCTTACATCACCGATGTGGGTATGACCGGTCCTCATAACTCAGTAATCGGGATAATCAAGGAAGATGCTATCGGCCGCTTCCTAACTCAAATTCCCAGAAGGTTCACAGTAGCCAAAACTGACGTCAAGTTTTCCGCGGCGTTGGTCAAGATCGACCCGGACTCCGGCAAAGCCCTGAGCATCGAAAGAGTCAAGATAGATCTGCCACCCTCCGAAGACGATAATGGCAGAGACAACTAGACATAAGTAAGGGAGGAGTTCATCTCCTCCCCATTTCTATTCAAGGGGACAGAAAATGCCTGCCGAAATAATCGATGGGAAGATGATCTCATCCGAAATCAAAGAGAGTCTTAAGGAAAAACTGGAAGATCTCAAGAGGAAAGAAATCGTCCCTGGGCTGGCCGCCATATTGGTGGGCGACAATCCGGCATCCCAGGTTTACGTGAACATGAAGGTAAAAGCCTGTGATAAGGTTGGAATTCGTTCTGAGGTTGACCGGTACCCCAAGGAATTGCCCGAGTCCGATCTTCTCAACAGGATCGAGGAACTCAATGGCAAGGAGAGCATTCACGGGATATTGGTGCAGTTTCCCACTCCGGCCCAGATAAGCGAAGAGAAGGTCATTCTAGCTGTTGATCCCAAGAAGGACGTGGATGGATTTCATCCTTTCAACGTAGGAATGATGTTGGCCGGAAAACCGACCTTTCTGCCCTGTACCCCGTTGGGCATTCAGGAGCTTCTGATGAGATCGGGAAATGATCCTTCCGGTAAGCATGTGGTCATTTTAGGCAGAGGCAGCCTGGTGGGAAGACCCCTTGCTTCCATGCTGTTCCAGAAGTCAAAAGGGGCGAATGCCACGGTGACTATCTGTCATACTGCCACAAGGAACTTGACCAATCTGACCCTGCAGGCCGATATCCTCATTGCGGCTATGGGAAAGGCTAAATTCGTAACCGCTGCCATGGTCAAGCCGGGAGTGGTGGTCATTGATGTGGGCACCAACAGGATAGAGGATCCTTCGACGAAATCCGGATACAGGCTGGTGGGAGACGTGGATTTTGATTCGGTCAAAGAGGTGGCCAAAGCCATCACTCCCGTGCCCGGCGGCGTGGGCCCCATGACCATCGCCATGCTCCTCTCCAATACGGTCAAAGCATGCAAGATACAGTCCGAGGCATGAACCGTATGGTTCATGCCAACGGATCAAAGGCTCAGCCTGGCTCAGACGAGTCCCCGTCGACCCTCTGGACTGATTCCGTGGATCAGATGCACAGCGAAGCCCTCTCCTTTCGTCTCCCGCCAAAGGCGGGATTTCGAAGGATGGCTCCGAAATTTATGTGAAATCAGTAATGCCCAGGTTCGATTTAGGGCCTGCATTTTTTCAAAAAAGACTCCGATTCCTATTTTGAAAAGAATATCAACATTACTTGAAGTCATACTATCGTCGCATTGTGAACAAAAGCACAAATGAAGCGGCACTAAGCAGAAAATCGTACAAGTGGTTTTACGACAACATCCAATCTCGTTATTACAACCTTGCCATGAAATGGTGCTTTCTGCCTTTTGGGCGCGAGAAAAGGTGCAGACGGAGGTTGATAGAGCCAATAAGCCTCAAAAAAGGGGATAAGATTCTTGATATGTGCTGCGGCACTGGCGGTGCCACTTTTGCTGTAGCTGAAAAGGCAGGGGATGGGACGGAGATAACTGGAATGGACCTTTCTCGGGGCCAGATAAAGATCGCTCAAAGACGAATCAAGAAGCTCGCAACAACGAGAGTCAATTTCAACAACGTTAAATTCATTGAAGGAGATGTGACCAAAACCTGCTTCAAGGACACATATTTTGATAAGGTGTTCATCACTCATGCTCTTCATGAAACGAGAGAAGAGGAACGATTGGATACGTTAAGAGAGGCAAAACGGGTATTGAAAGAACAAGGAAGGGTAATTGTCTTGGAGGTGGATCACCCGAAGAATTTCTTCATTCGTGTATTCATAGGATTCTGGTTTTTCTATTGGCTTCCCCTCAACTTCGAAACGCCTACCCGCAAAGACATGTTGAGGCATGGTCTCGAGAATGAGGTGAAACGAGCGGGTTTCAGGAATATCAGAAAAACCTCAAGTTATCAAGGGATACTTCAGGTAGTCGAAGGCGACAAATGACCCGGGTTATCTTCTCCACCGTGAAAACGTATCCTCAAAAGCTGAAAGATTTCTCTTGACAAGAACAGTCAGGCTCATATATTGGTGCCCGACCAAGTTATAGCTGGACCATTGGCTTTTTTGAAAACCAAATCCGAAGGAGGCTTAACTGCGTTCAGTTAACAAAAAGAATGCCCAGAAGGTTTTGCGCTTCAGGCTTTCGAAATTTCGTATCCAGCTAATAGCCAAATAAACCCAAAAACCAGAAGCACAGAAAGGAGTGAAGGGCTGATATGAAAAAGGAGATCTTAGTCGTCCAGCTGATTATCCTTGCTCTTTTTTTGGTAATGCTGGGGTGCGCAGGCGAACCGCAAACGGAGTTGAATGCTGCCAAGGATGCCCTGGAGAAGGCAAGAGAAGCGGAGGCAGACAGATATGCATCAGACCTTTTTGCTGAGGCGGGGAACTCCATAACGGAGGCCGAGAACCTGATTGCCCAGAAAAACTATCGGGAAGCCAAGAAACTGTTGACAGAAGCCAAGGCAATGGCTGACTCAGCTGCTTCCCAAGCCCCAATCAACAAGGATGATGTGAAGGTGATCGCAGAAGATGCCATCAGCGAGTCCCGAAAGGCTATGGAACAGCTTAAAGGGACACAGAAAATAGCTGGAGATTGGAAAATCCCTAAGGCAAAGACCGATCTGTCCAAGCAAATACCCACCTGGGAGGGCCAATTGAAGGAGGCTCAAGAAGAGCTAGACAGTGGAAACTTCGATGTGGCTAAGGAAATAGCTGGTGAGGTATATCAGCAGATCATCGCCAAAAACGAAGAGCTGAGCGAACTCATCATGGGTAAGCAAAAGAAATAGGTGACAACTTCTTTCGTGAAAGCCATTCCTCGAGGGGAGGTGAACGGATGCCCTGCAAAAAGAAAACGGCGAATTCCAAGTCAACAAAGAAATCCAAGAAGTAAATCGGCTTGTCCTTGCTCTATCTGATAGGCAAAAGAAGGTCGGGAAGATTATCCTGACCTTTTTGCGTAATGTCTTGGACTCAACCAGCCTTTCACACGTCGGCCTAAGGCTTAAGATTACTTTGGCGACTAAGATGAAGTTTTTGGATTTTTGTGTCGACAATATAATTAAGTGAAAAAAGGCCCCAGCGGGCGGGGATAAGTTCCTCTGTTTCTTGGGGTTGTTTAATGAGGTTACTTCAATAAAAGAGGTTGACAAAATCAAGAAAGCTGTCCTTCTATCTTCAATTCTAAACAAAGGGGGCAAAAATGCCGGAGATTGTGGTCAGGTATGACGACAAGGTGGTAGAGAGAGTCGTGACCCAAAAGAAGAGAATCAGCGTCGGGAGAACCTCGGATAACGACATAGTGTTGGACAATAAGGGGGTTTCAAGAAAACATGCGCAGATTGAATTCGGTGATGATTCCGCCTTAATAATCGATAACGAGAGTTTGAACGGCACCTTCGTGAACAACCGGAAGATAACGGAGGATACGTTAAAGGACCAGGACCGGATCACCATTGGCAAATTCGATTTGATCTATCACCGAGACACTCCCAAGGACGTTAAGTTGACTGAGTTGGACGGCACCATGGTCCTGCGCACCAAAAAACAAAAACAGCTATTGGAGAGGGATAAAAAAGAAAAAGAGATGATAGCCCAGGCTGGTTGCTCGGTCCTTCAGGGAGAGGAAAACACCAATATAAAGGCGCTCACTCTGGACAGGCCGGTGGTCACCTTTGGCAAATCAAAGTATGTGAACGTGAGAGTCAAAGGGTTTTTCATTCCCAAGATTCAGGCAAAAATAGTCAAGCAGAAAGACAACTTTCTTCTGATGAATTTGGGGCGAAGGCGGAAGACCAAAGTTAATGGAGAGGAAGTTCAAAGGTGTCAATTGAAAAATGACGACTTGGTTGAGGTAGGCAAATCTGTTTTTCGGTTCATTCAAGGGAAGAATAAATGAGATATGGTTTCTTTTCTGACGTTCACGCCAACCTCGAGGCTTTGAAGGTGGCGGTCGCGGACTTCAAAAAGGAAAAGCTGGATAGGGTTTTCTTTTTGGGAGATGTGGTGGGGTACGGTCCCAACCCAAACGAATGCACCTCCATAATCGACGACGTTGCGGAGATAAAGTTAATGGGAAACCACGACTACGCAGGGTTGGGTTTGATAGAGACCAATCTTTTCAACCCCTATGCGCAGAGGGCCATGGAATGGACCAAAGAGGTTCTGAATGAGAAGAGCTTACGGATATTGTCGGGCTTTTCAATGGATCACAGGTTTGATCAGTTCTATTTAGTCCACTCAACTCCCAAAGAACCACAGGAATGGAATTATATCTTCGATCTGGATGACGCCGAAGAGAATTTCAACTTTTTCAAAAAACAGGTTTGTCTTATAGGTCATTCTCACCATCCGGTCATTATAGAAAAGTACAAGGACAAACACTGCTTTCTGCACGGTGAGCCCGAGGTAGTGATAGAGGAGGGATTTAGATATATCATAAATGTAGGTTCAGTGGGGCAACCCAGAGACGGATCTAATGAAGCCTGCTATTTTGTATATGACGCCCAGCAAAAAAGGGCGGCTTTAAAAAGACTCCCCTACGATTACAAGAAAACCCAAGCAAAGATGAAAAAAAGGGAGCTACCCCCGTTTCTGATTGAACGGTTGGCCTCCGGAAGGTAAAAGGAGTTCAGCTCGATTTGTAGGATGTCCAGCATCTGAGTCAAGTTGGGTGCCGGAGAATTTGCCTCTTAACCCAAATCAACATCAAGAATGTTAAGAAAGTTTTCGGGGTTCATACTATACGTCTTGATCACCATCCTGATGATTTCGCTCTATGCAGGAAAGTACGGCTTCCTAGAGAGGCTTGATCTTCGGATGCAGGATGCGATGTTCAAACTAAGAGGAAGCATCAGTCCGCAAGAGGATATCATAATTGCGGGCATAGATGAAAAAACGCTTGATCAGATCGGCAAGTGGCCCTGGTCACGAGACAGACTGGCTCAATTGGTATTTGCCATCTCCCAGGCGTCTCCAAAGGTTTTGGTGTTGGACATTTTCCTTGGAGAGGAGATTGACGAGGATACCTCGGGAAGGACGCAGCTTCTGGCCGATGAGGTATATTATTCCGAAAATGTGATCCTCCCCATATACTTCAATCTATCGGAGGTGGGGATGTCCCCTACTCCTTCCCCTCCAGCTGTTCTGAGGTCAGCGTTAGCCCAAGTAAATGATCTTGACCCGGAGGTTTCGGTTTCTGCTAAGCAAGTATATTGCCCTGACAAGCTTCTGCTTGGATCTGCTTCAGACTTTGGGCACATCAATATTACTTACGACCCGGATAACCAGATCCGACGAGAGCCAACATTGATCGAATATGATGGATACCTCTATCCTTCACTGGCTCTGCAGACGGCCAGGCGGTATTTGGGGATCGACAGAACAGAAGTTGGGCTGCTCAAGGAAGGTCTGAACCTGGGAGGTAGTTTGATCCCCACGGACAGGAAGAAACAGATGATGATAAACTACCACGGCCCAAATCTGACTTTCGACCGCGTCTCTGCTTTGGATATACTGAATGGAGAGACTGCCTCAAGGGCTTTCTCTGATAAGATAGTCTTGGTCGGCTTGACTGCCGTGGAATCCAAAACCTGGGTGAAGGTTCCTTCTTATGGAGCTTTGAATGAGGTAGAGAGGATCGCCAACGTAGTCGAAAACATCATCCGCCATAACTCATTACGCCCGCTTTCCGCAGGGTGGAATCTTCTGATTCTGATCATGATTGGAGTCTTCTGTGCTTTGGTTTTGCCCAAGGTGTCCCTGACTTATAGGATAGTCATCCTTTTGGTCTTCTTGTTCGTCATGTTTAATCTGAATTATATTCTGTTCTCTTCTTTTGGCATTTTGACCAAGCCCCTCTATCCCATTTCAGAGCTTTTAGTTTTCCTGGCCGTCGCTGCCCTCATCAAACCCAAAAGAGCGCAAAAGGAAGAGAGAGAAGAATGGCCGGGCACCGAAGAGATTCGTCCGGAAGACAAGACGGAATGGGATCACACAATACCGGAAAAACAACATAAAGAACTCAAAGAAAAAGTCCAGACCAGGGCAGTCCCGGGAACTCCTAACTCGGGAGAGCCTCCACCGGACTCAGCTGAGCCGGCCGACGAATCGGCATCCGAGAAGATCGGCACTGAAGAAAAGACCATGGTTATGTCAACCCCACCTGGCTCTCCGCTAGCCCAAAAGGGCACTCCCCCAGTTCCAGAACGGACTCCTGAGAGGATTCCGGATATACAGGCTGGAGAAGAAGTCTCGACTGTGTCCACGCCTGCCACTCCTTCGCCAGGACCACAGGCAACTGGATCGCCATCGGAGGAAACACCCAAGGATATTCCGAAGAAATCCACGGATCATCTCTCCTTGACTCAATTTGGTCGCTACAAGATTCTGGAGCTTATCGGAAAAGGGGGGATGGGGACGGTGTATAAAGGTTTGGACCCTGCCCTGGACAGACTGGTGGCTCTTAAAACTATCAGATTGGATTTCGCCGTTTCAGCTGATGAAGTTTCTGAACTGAAAGAGAGATTGGTCCGCGAGGCAAAAGCGGCTGGAAAATTGTCTCATCCCAATATAGTCACCATCTATGATGTAGGCGAAGAGGAGGGGCTGCAATATATCGCCATGGAGTATCTTTCCGGTTACACTTTGGAGAGCTTCATCAAGAAAAAGAAGGAGCTGAATTACAGAATCGTAGCCAAAATCATCATGCAGGTTTGTGCGGCTTTAAATTACGCACATCAAAAGGGAATCGTGCACCGGGACATCAAACCGGCCAACATCATGCTCTTGGAGGATTTCGCAGTGAAGGTAATGGACTTCGGGATTGCCAGGCTGGCGACGTCCTCCATGACGAAAAGTAACGTGGCCTTAGGAACGCCTCATTACATCTCTCCGGAGCAACTGGAAGGAAGACCGGCAGATAAACGTTCAGATATTTTCTCATTAGGAGTGGTAATTTATGAATTTCTGACCGGAGACAAACCATTCAAGGGAGAAAGTATCAGCTCTCTCATGTATAACATATTGAACAACACTCCTACTTCACCTTCCGCCCTTGATGAAAAAACCCCCGTGGTCTTTGATCGAATAATCTCAAGAGCTATGGCCAAGAATCCGGAGGAGAGGTATCAGGACTCAGAGGAGATCGAGAGGACTCTCCGGGAGTTTATCTCTAGTTTCGTGGTCACCCGTAGCATCCGCATATAGTTCTATGCTCGACAATAGATAGAAAATCTTAGAATACAAAGAAAATACCTCCCGTTTGCAGGAACCCACTTCTCCTATTCTCCACGGAAGCGTCACTAGTTGTAAGAATGTCTCGTGGTTCCATTATCCTCGCGTAAAGCGGAGTTTCTCTGTTGGCCGGGAATCCCTGCAAGAATCAACTCCCAATTCCCCCAAGCACTCATAACCTATGCCGCCCTCAACATATTGTTTGACAAACAGTTTCAGCAATCATATATTTTGGAAGAGAGTGCACTGGTGGAACTTCAGTTCCACCAGTGGCATTCTGCAGTCGTTGGATTTCTGAAGTGAAATGCGTGAATCTTCCGCCGAAGGTCCATTCCTGCCCGTCCGCCACGCGGGCGGCTCTGGCAGAGAAGGCTTGCCCGTACAAGGCATATGCCGAAATATCCGAATGTGAATCCGTAGGACACGAAAAGATCTACGCTCTTAACCGTTGTTGCGGGGTACCCTACCCCACAACACAAGTGCTTCACGGAAGATGGCGCCGGAGGCGACGTCCGTAATTGTGTGACAGGAGCCCAGAATGTCCGAATTCGAATCCGTAAGACCGGAAAAGATCTATAGCGTCACTGAGATTACCCGGGAGATCAAGGGCATATTAGAGGAAAGTTTTACCACTGTCTGGGTGGAAGGAGAAATCTCTAATTATACCCTACATTCATCAGGACATCGCTATTTCTCCCTGAAAGACGAGAATGCCCAGATAAAGTGTACCCTGTGGAGATTCCGAGGAGACTGGCTTCGGTTCGAACCCGAGGACGGAATACAGGTGATCGCCTTAGGAAGCATTTCAGTTTACGAAAGAAACGGACAGTACCAGTTGGATGTGACAAAGCTCATCCCGGCTGGAATAGGCAAATTGGAAATCCAATTCCAGCGGCTGAAAGAGAAGCTTTGGAAAGAAGGACTCTTCGACGAAGAGCACAAGAAGCCGATTCCAGAATTCCCGGAGAGTATCGGACTGGTGACCTCGCCTACCGGAGCCGCCATAAAAGATATGCTAGAGATCATTCAAGGCCGTTTTCCCTGCGTACGAATTATAGTGAATTCGGTTAGAGTTCAAGGCGAGGCCGCCTCAGAGGAAATCGCGCGGGCTATCGCAGAGTTCAATCAATTCGCCAATATCGACGTGTTGATAGTGGGAAGGGGCGGAGGATCGTTGGAGGACTTGTGGGCGTTCAACGAGGAGATAGTTGCCAGAGCCATCTATGATTCTAAGATTCCCGTAATCTCAGCGGTGGGACACCAGATAGATTTCACCATCTCCGATTTTGTTGCAGACTTAAGAGCCCCCACTCCCTCTGCGGCCGCGCAAATGGTGGTAAGAGACAAGCAGGAACTCTTGAAGGAATTGAGATCGGGTACCGAGAAGCTGACCTACTATCAAAGCTCCTTGATCGAATATTCAAAGCAACGATTAAGAGCTGCCCAACAAAGCTATGGTTTGAAAAGACCCTCGGATCTTGTCAGCCAGGTATCGCAGAGAGTAGACGATCTCACTCGATTCCTTCTGGAAAAAATAAAAAACTACTTTGAATTTCAGAAAAACAGTTTATCTTTAAACGACGAAAAACTCAAGGCTATGTCTCCTCTATCCGTGTTGAAGAGAGGTTACTCCATCGCCCGAAAGCTGCCGAAACTAGAGATAATCAAGGACGCTGTCTTGCTTGAAAAGGAAGACAGATTAGAGGTAAAATTCTTCAAAGGAAAAGTCAAATCCAAAGTGGAGCAAGTCAATTCAGAGTAAATCGAGTTGTGTTGCGACGGCTCGACTTCGCGCACAGTAAGCGGTGGAATGCCAACCTCAAGGCACAGAAGTCGTGCAGAGAGAATTTGATGGGAGAAGAAAGTGGCCAAGGAAAAGAGCTTTGAAAAGGCGATGAAAAGGTTGGAAGAGATAGTTCAGAAACTCGAAGAGGGCGAACTATCTTTGGAGGAGTCTTTGAAAGTCTTTGAGGAAGGTGTCAATCTTTCTACTTTCTTAACTCAGAAATTGGGCAAAGCCGAAGCCAAAGTTCAGAGGTTGATCAAGATCCAAGAGGGCAAGTATAAGACTGAGCCTTTGGAACTGAAAAAAGGAAAAGACGCCCCCAGATAGGGCTGGTATAATGCCATCGCTTGAGATTCTCAAGCCACAGTGGAGTCTTGATGGCTCCCAGAACCAATCCAAAACATCCGGTTGAGACATGACGTTAGAGAACTACTTGAAGAGGAAAAGGAAAATAATCGAGAAAGCTCTTAATGGGTATCTTCCGTCAGTGAAGAACACGCCGGTTTCTCTTCACCAGGCTGTGCGGTATTCCGTTTTCGCTGGGGGCAAGAGGCTTCGCCCCATATTGGCCATTGCCACCTTTGAATTGGCCGGAGGCAAGGGAAATGCCATTCTGCCGGTTGCCTGTGCTTTGGAGTTGATTCATACCTACTCTTTGATACACGACGACCTCCCTTGTATGGATGATGATGACCTAAGAAGAGGAAAGCCCACATCGCACAAAGTCTTCGGAGATGGAATGGCGGTCTTAGCGGGTGATGCCTTGCACGCTCTGGCATTTGAGCTTCTGTCCAAAGCCAAAAATCCTAAGCTGGTTTCAGAAGTAGCTCACCAAATAGGGACCTATGGAATGGTCGGAGGACAAGCTGCCGACTTGCAGGCAGAGGGTAAGAAAGTCACTATCTCCCGAGTGAATTTCATTCACGCCCATAAGACCGGCGCCTTGATGAAGGCCTCAATTAGAGCTGGAGCCATCATGGCTGGGGCAACCGGGAAAAAACTGAAAGCTCTGACGTCATATGGGGAAAGATTCGGACTGGCGTTTCAGATCGTGGACGACATTCTGGATGCCACCGGGAAGACCGAAATGTTGGGCAAGAAGACCAAAGCAGATGCATCCAAAGGAAAAGCGACTTACCCAAAGGTATTGGGCGTGGGAGAGTCCAAGAGAATAGCGAGAAAACTCTTAGAAGAGGCTGAAGCTGAACTAAGAGTATTCAGTGGTGATGGACAGATACTGAAAGAATTAACAGGTCATATGATTAATAGAATGAATTGAACAAAAATATTGATGGCTGCTGGGTTAGCCGCACTAAGAGTTCTCACCGAGAATTGCAGCCACACTCGGCTGGGGTGGAAATCTAATGAGCGGATGGTTGGATCAAATAGACTCTCCAGAGAACCTGAAAAGAATTCCCGTCGAGAATCTGAAAGAGTTGGCTGGGGAAATTAGGGAGAGGATCATAACGGTGGTGTCGAAGAACGGTGGGCACTTGGCCCCTAGCTTGGGAGTGGTCGAACTCACTCTGGCGCTTCATTATGTCTTCGATTCTCCGAAAGACAAGCTCATCTGGGATGTGGGACATCAGTGTTACGCCCATAAGCTCTTGACCGGGAGGAAAGACAGATTCGAGAGTTTGAGAAAGTACGAAGGAATAAGTGGTTTTCCCAAGAAATCCGAAAGCCAGCATGACATCTATGATGTGGGTCACGCCTCCACCTCCATTTCGGCAGCTTTAGGCATGGCCTGTGCCAGAGATCAGAAAAAGGAGAAATTCTCTGTCGTTGCGGTGGTGGGCGACGGAGCCCTGACCAGCGGCTTATCCTTTGAGGGATTGAACAACGCCGGTGCCATGAGAAAGAATCTCATTGTAATCCTAAATGACAACAGGATGTCCATCTCCAGGAACGTGGGGGCAATGTCTAAATATCTAACTGATCTGTTAACAGACGAAAAATACAATAAGCTGAAAGCGGAAGTTTGGGAAATGGTGGGGAGGTTCAAAAGGAGGGATAAGATCAGAGCGGCGGTGGCTAGGGTAGAGGAGAGCATCAAAGGGTTCCTTGTCCCCGGAATTCTTTTTGAAAAGTTGGGCTTCCGATATTTCGGACCTTTGGATGGTCACGATATAGCTGACCTGATAAGGACTTTGGAGGATATGAAGACCTTGAACGGCCCCGTCTTACTTCACGTGCTGACCAAGAAGGGTAAGGGGTATAAGTTCGCGGAGGAGGACGCTCCCCGTTTTCACGGCATTGGGGCTTTTGACAAGGTAACCGGAAATTCCAACGGGCAGGTCGGGAAAACGACCTATACCGAAGTCTTCGGGAGCACCATGGTGAAATTGGCCCAACGGGATCACAAAATCGTCTCCATCACCGCTGCCATGACTCTGGGAACTGGCTTGGTCGATTTCGCCAAGCTCTTCGGGGAGAGATTCTATGACGTAGGGATATCCGAGCAGCATGGGGCCACGTTCGCCTGTGGGTTGGCATCCCAGGGTCTGAAACCGGTCTTTGCAATCTATTCAACCTTTCTTCAAAGGGCCTTTGATCAGTTAGTCCATGATATCGCCCTTCAGAATCTGCCCGTGATTTTGGCAATAGACAGAGCCGGCCTGGTGGGGGAGGACGGTCCCACCCATCATGGAACCTTTGACCTTTCTTACCTCCGTCAGATTCCCAACTGGGTGGTGATGGCTCCGAAAGACGGGAATGAGTTGAAGAATATGTTGTACACGGCAGTCAAGTGGCAAAAGGGCCCTGTGGCCATCAGATATCCGCGGGGTTCGATTCCAGACCGTGCCAAAAATGATTTCAAGCAAATAGAGATCGGCAGTTGGGAAAGGCTAAAGAAAGGGAAGAACCTGGCCATCCTGGCGATCGGCTCAATGGTCTATCCTGCTGTGGAGGCTTCTGAGCAGCTCAGGACAAACGGTATAAATCCGGAGGTGGTGAATGCACGCTTTGCCAGGCCATTGGACCAGGGTATGCTTCTCTCTATTCTACGGGAATTTGACAAAATAATTACCGTTGAGGAAAACGCTCTTCCGGCTGGTTTTGGGTCAGCCATCCTGGAATTCGCCGAGGCTCATTCTATGAACCATGTGCTCATCAAAAGAATGGGAATTCCCGACAAGTTCATCGAGCACGGGCCTAGAACGAAGCTTCTGAGTATTCTGGGATTGGACAAAGATGGGATCGCAGAAACGGTAAGAAGCGTTTTGCAGTCAAAATCTGACAAAACAGTAGTTACATCTCCACGATAATTTGACGTCTCGAATCCAAAATGAAAAGCATCGGTATCATCGCCAACATCAAAAAGCCCCAAACCAAACACGTGGTGGAGGATATCGTCCGCTGGGCAAAACAGAATGAAGTGGATTTCTTCTTGGACGAGGAGCTTTCCGATTTGGTTGATTACGGAGAGAGACTATCTCCCAGAGAAAAGCTCTGGGAACTTTGCGAAATGATTGTTTCCCTGGGAGGAGACGGAACCATGCTTTCCTCTGCTCGAGCGGTGGGTGAGCACCAGACCCCAATCCTGGGGATAAACTTGGGTGGTTTGGGTTTTCTGACGGAGATCACTTCAAACGATTTAGACAAGACTTTGGACCGGTTGAAGCAGAAGGACTTTCTGATTGAGAAAAGGATGGTGCTGGAGGCTGAGGTGGAGAACTTGAAAAAATCCGACCAGTATGCCTTAAATGACGTGGTTATCGATAAAGGTGAAGTGGCGCGGTTGTTCCAAATGCATCTTTACGCCAACGATGAATTCATATGTTCCTACTCCGCAGATGGTTTGATAATTTCCACGCCAACGGGTTCGACCGCCTATTGTCTGGCAGCGGGGGGCCCGATAATAAATCCGAAGACAGGCGTAATCATCGTGTCTCCCATCTGCCCTCATACCCTTGCCTCGCGCCCCATAATCTTCTCTGAAAACGAAGAATTGAAGGTGGTGGTTGAGCTCGCTGGACGGGAAGCCGTCCTGACCATCGACGGACAGGTGGCTTTCGCCTTGAAATCCGGCAGTTCGGTCTTGGTCCGCAAAGCCACACATTCGGTAAACTTGATCAAATTCAAACAGAGATCATTCTACGATATCTTAAGAAGGAAACTTCATTGGGGCGCCAGACCGAAGATGGGGGAATGAATCTGGTTGAAAGGTTCAAGAGTTCAAAGACTCAGAAGTTCACGGGTTCTTTTCTACCCGCGTGCTCGAAGGTCATGATTCTCCGACTCAGCAACTTCTCAAATAGAAGCCAATCCCTCGTATGTTAAGAAATCTCCGAATAAGGAATTACGCTTTGGTTGAAGATTTAGAGGTGGAGTTTTATCCGGGGTTGAATGTACTCACCGGGGCTACGGGCGCCGGGAAATCAATCATACTGGGGGCACTGAATTTGATACTGGGAGAGAGGGCAAGCTCGGACATGATCAGGAGCGGCTCTGATACGGCAATGGTGGAGGCAAGTTTTGAGCCGAAGCCGAATCCCGTTTTTGAGAGCTTTCTGAGCCAACTGGGACTAAACTGCCCCAACAACACCCTGATAATCCGAAGAGAGGTCTCGAGCAAAGGGATCAGCCGCGGTTTCGTCAACGATAGACAGATCACCCTGGGAACTCTGAAGCTAATCGGAGATAGATTGGCCGATCTGCATGGACAACATGAGCACCAGTCGCTTCTCAACGTAACCAGACACATAGAATACTTAGACGATTTCGGTAATCTGAACCATTCCTTAGCTTCAGTATCTCAGAATTATAACGCACTTAAAGAAAAACAAAAACGCCTGGGGGAGGTGGAGAAAGGCAGGAAACTGGATCAGGAAAGAAAGACTCTCTATGACTTTCAGATAAAGGAAATCGAAAGGGCAAATCTGACTTTGCCGGAAGAGGAGAGGCTAATTCAGGATAAGAGGATATTGGAGAACACAGAGGAGCTGTGCCAGTTATCCTCATCTGTTTATCAAAATCTTTATGGGGGGGAGGGATCAATACAGGAGAGACTGTCCCTTGCTTCAAAAGAGATAAAGAGGGGGACCCAATTAGATCCAAGATTGAAGGAGACGAAAGAAAATCTGGATTCCTCCATGATCCAGCTTCAGGAGCTGTCAAGATTCTTAGAAAGCTACAAGGACTCCCTCGAGTTCGATCCCGAGAAACTGGAAGCGATAAGGGAGAGGCTGAACCTGATTGGTACCCTGAAGAAAAAATATGGGAACTCAATCGATGAAATCCTAGCATACGCACAGAAGATAAAAGAAGAATTGAATAGGATCGAAGATAAGGATCAAATCGTCAGTGAATTAAAAGAAGATATTGAAAGGCTTTCGGGCATTCTCAAAAAGGAATGCCTCTTGCTTTCTCGAGAAAGAAACGCAAGGGCATCTGATTTGGCCAAAAAGACTCAGGCCACCCTGAGTGAATTGGGAATGGATAAGACCAAGTTTGAAGTTCAAATCACATCCGCAGAAGATGAAAACGGTCTGCTTGAAATAGCTGGCAAAAGATATTCGGTGGACGAGAAAGGGATGGATCAGGTCGAGTTCTTCGTATCTCCAAATCCGGGGGAGGAGTTGAAGCCCTTGGCCAAGATTGCCTCCGGCGGGGAGATATCCAGGATAATGTTGGCGCTCAAATCGATCCTGGCCAAAGCAGATCAGGTTTTCACCATGATTTTTGACGAAATAGATGTGGGAATCGGCGGGGAGGTAGCGTCTGCAGTGGGGAAGAGTCTGAAGAAATTAGCCTCCTCGCACCAGGTAATCGTAATTACTCACCTGCAGCAGATTGCCTCTCAGGCAGACCATCATTTCAAGGTATTCAAGGAGAGCTCAAAAGGGAGAACGGTTACCAAAATAAAAAAACTGAAGGAAGGGGAGAGGGTGGAAGAAATTGCCCGCATGATCTCAGGTGAGAGGATAGGAGAGCTGGCCTTGAAGCAAGCCAGGGAGATGATTAAAACCTCAAACAACCGGTCACAGGGATGATTGAACCAGTGGGCTAAACGGGCAAGAAAGACCTGGAGTAGCGCAACTTGTTGCGCGCCACAGGAACACGGAGAAGAACTTCGCTCCTTAAGCATAGACAATGGTCATAAGAAAAAAGGATTTTCTGTTAGTTCCCAATCTCCTGGGCATTCTTCGCATTTTACTATTGCCTTTCATATTTTACTTTTTGGCTCAAGATACCCAGTCGGGTCTCTACGTCGCGGTTCTTCTGATCGCACTCGCAGTCTTCTCCGACGTATTAGATGGTTATCTGGCCAGAAAGTTTGACCAGATCACCGATTTGGGGAAGCTTTTAGATCCCCTAGCCGACAAGCTGGGCTTGGGAATCTTTGTAATATTCATAATCTTCCATCGAGGGTTTCCCATCTGGGCGGCATGCCTTCTGTTTTTCAAGGACTTCTTGACGCTTATTGGTGCAATTGTATTGGTGAAGAGAAAAGATCTATTTCCCGTGTCCAACAATTGGGGAAAGCTAAACTCCTGGGTCTGGGCACTCACCGTCGTTTTCTATCTAGTTGACCTCAATTACGTGAAAGACGTATTTCTGGTTCTCGCCACACTGACCGTGCTAAATTGCACCGTTCAATATTTGAGGATGTTTTTCAACCTGTATCGGCTCGGTGCTGTGGGTAGACGATAATCAAGTCTTCCTTGCCAGCACAGCTGCAACTTACATCACGCACACTTCACCATGAAAATCAAGTCCGTTCAAAGTGGAAGCATTGCCTCTGGTCATCTCATTTCGCCGGAAGATGAACTCCTGGAGATAAACGCGCATCCCATAAATGACATTATCGATTACAGATTCTATTCATCTGAGCCTACCCTCTCCCTGAAACTGAAGGACAAAAAAGGCAAGACAAAAAAGATAAAACTGAGAAAGGCACCTGATCAGGACTTGGGATTGGAGTTTTGCGAGATAAAATACAAAAACTGCAAGAACAATTGTATTTTTTGCTTCGTTCATCAGCTTCCCAAGGGAATCAGAAGGTCCCTTTATTTCAAAGATGAAGACTATCGGCTATCGTTCTTACATGGCAACTTCATTACTCTGACCAACACTTCGGATGCGGACATCGATCGGATCATTGAACAAAGACTGAGCCCCCTTTACGTTTCCGTTCACACCACCGACGAAAACCTGCGCAAGGAGCTTATGCGAAATCACAAGATTCCTGACGTGATGCCAATCATCAGAAAATTAGCAAAAGGTGGGATAGAAATGCACACTCAGATTGTCTTGTGTCCGGGCGTAAACGACGGAGAGTACCTGGAAAAGTCAGTTGCAGAGTTGACCGCCTTTTATCCCCAGGTGAAATCTTTGGCATTGGTGCCGGTCGGCCTGACTCGACACAGGCAGAATCTACCCCGAATAAGACCAATAGGCAGGAAGTATTCTTCAAACCTTGTCAAGCTGGTAGAACGATGGCAAAAAACATTCAGGAAAAAGTTCAAGGCTGGTTTCGTCTACGCTTCGGATGAGTTCTTCATAAAGGGTGAGCTTGACATTCCGAAGAAGAAATATTATGATGATTTTGAGCAGATAGAAAACGGCGTGGGGATGATGCGGAAATTCTTGGACCAATTTCAAGCAAGACAGAGACTATTACCTCAAAGCTTAAGCAGAAAGTTAGGCATAACACTGATTACTGGAGTATCAGCCTTCAGCCTGATCAGGGAGATTGTGAGGGACAGGCTGAACACAATACCAGGACTGAACATCGAAGTTGTAGCCGCAAAAAATGATTTCTTCGGATCAAGCGTTACCGTTACAGGTCTTTTGACTGGCGTGGATATGATCGAGGCTTTAGGAAAACAGAGGAAAATGGGAGATTTAATTCTTCTTCCGCCGAATTGCATAAATCAAGATGGTCTTCTTCTGGATAATATGACTCCACGAGATATGGAAAACCAACTTGGGCGAAAGGTGAGAATCGGATCATACGATCTGGTGGAAACTCTAACCAAAATATTCACTCAAGAATCTGGAGTGTCTGCCTTTAGGCAGACCAAAAAGAATGCAAATCAGAGAGCTAAGAAAAGATGAGTTTGACTTCGCCACTATTCCCGGCGCGGATCCCGGATTTAGAAAGACTTTGAAGCAGGGGATGAGTCTGAGGAAGGAGTTTTTGAAGAAGATGATGGCAAAAGGACTTTGCATATTAGTGGCTTTGGAAGATGAAGGGAAAGAAGAAAAGATGGATTATCCGGGCGTTGGCCAGGTCAGGACTAAAGATTTGTCCCTGAAAGGAAAGATCGTTGCTGGACTGATCGAATATCTGCCGATTGAAGAGACCAATTTCCCTGCGCGCGGAAAGAATCTGGCTTTCATCGACTGTATCTGGGTAATACCTCCCTTTTGGAAAAAGGGCATCGCTACAAGTCTGATGGAAACCCTCCTTAAAAGAGCGCACCTTCGAAACTTCTCAGGCGCGGCGGTGATCGCTTATGAAAAGGAGTCCTGGTGGGGATTCTTCGACTACATGCCCAGTTGGTTTTTTCAGAAGGTCGGATTCAGGCAGGTTCAAAGAGACGGAAATTCGATCCTTATGCTTAAGAATTTCGGGACTGCCAAACTACCCAAATTCATTTTGCCCCAACGGAAATCCACCTCGAAACCCGGAAGGGTAACAGCCGGACTATTCTGGAGGGGACAATGTCCCTATTCCTGGTGGGTGAAAACGTTGACCGAGGAGGAGTTCGGTAAATCCGGAAACCTCGAATCAAGTTTCGTAAATACTGATGACAGAAAAACTCTGGAAAAAAGTGGCATCACCTTTGGGCTAAGAATAGATGGAAAGGTCATCTATAACAGAATGCCATCTTGGGATGTTGAGAATCCCGCCGGAGGCGGGGAAGTCAAAAAAGTCTTGAAATCCGTTCCATCCGTTTAATCCGTTGACAGCTGACCATGTCTTTACCAATCGTTGCCATAATCGGAAGACCGAATGTGGGTAAGTCCACGCTATTCAACCGGCTTCTGAAAAGAAGGATGGCGGTGGTGGATGATGAACCCGGAGTCACCCGCGACCGAAATTACGCCTCCACCACCTGGAACAGAAAGGAGTTCTACTTGGTGGATACCGGAGGTTTCGTTCCGGACAGCAGAACGGAGATGGAGACATTGGTCAAAGCTCAGGCAGAGATTGCCATATCCGAGGCGGATATGGTTCTCTTCCTGGTAGATGCTAAGGTGGGGGCACAGAATATTGATTTGGAGATTGCTGACCGGTTAAGGAAAATGGAAAAGAAGGTTCTGCTGGTGGCTAACAAAGTGGACAGCCAAAAAGACGAGGCCGATGCTTCTCTTTTGAACAAATTGGGACTTGGAGAGCCAGCCGCCATTTCCTCCTTGAATGGAAGAAACATCGGGGACTTGCTCGATCTTGTTGCCCACGCTTTGCCCGAAGAACCCGTGAGAGAGGGAAAGGAGAAAGGCATCAAGGTGGCGGTCGTCGGAAGACCGAATGTGGGAAAGTCCTCCTTCGTCAACGCCCTCTTAGGTCGGGATAAGCTCATCGTGGCTGAGTCCCCGGGAACCACTCGTGATTCCATCGACACGGATATTGAGATTGATGATCAAGCCTTTACATTAATAGACACCGCTGGGCTGAGGCGTAAGGCAAAGATCAAGAATGGAATAGAATACTATACCTCGCTTAGAACTTTAAGGGCGATTCAGCGATGCGACGTGGCTTTGATCCTGATCGAAGCACAGGCCGGGCTGATAAACCAGGACATCAAGATAATGAGCGAGGTTGATGATCTAAAGAAGGGAATGGTGATTGGACTAAACAAATGGGACCTTGTAGAAAAAAACGGGGCAACCGCCGACCATTATACCAAAGGATTAAGACAAGAGCTTCCCTTCGTCGATTATGTTCCTTTGATATTTGTCTCAGCCAAGACCAGACAGAGAGTCAGAACAACTTTGAACTTGATTACCCAGGTGTACCGGGAAAGAAAGAAGAGGATAGACACAGGGAAGCTGAACGAGGAGTTGGGAAAGGAGATAAAGAGAAAACCACCTGCTGCGGTCAAAGGCAAATACATTAAGATATACTACTGCACTCAGACTGACGTCGAGCCACCAACCTTTGTCTTCTTCTGCAATTACCCCGAACTCCTGCAAAAGTCCTATCTGAGATACCTGGGAAATAGAATCAGAGACCATTTTGGATTTATGGGAACCCCCATCAGAATAAAGACAAAAAGACGAGAATGAACTCAGATCATTCCCTCTTCCTTGGAGGGAGAGGGGGAAATTAAGCGGGATAGCGAATGCCTGAATTTTATCCTGGAAAAAATCGAAGTGGGCCGGGATGAGAAAGCGAAAAATCCGGTTCTATTCCCGTTGAGAGATAGAGGTTACGAGATCAAGCAAGTCGCGTAGCGGAGCCTTCACGGCTCCGTGACACAAGTTTACTGTTTGAGTTCAGCTGTATGCCGGAGTTCTATTCTAAAAAAATCGACGTGGTTCGGGACGAGAAAACGAAAAATCCGGTTTCGTTTGTATAGAAGGATAGGGAGCACAAAATAAAAGAGATCATTGCCTTTTGGCCCGATTACAGCTTTCCAAAATCCGGGGCCAAAACAAGGACATGGTGGCAGAGACGACACCGGAATTATTACCGGATATTGACCGACGAGGATCAAGTCTTCGAAATTTATTTCGACCGTGGTGCCAAAGAACCAGAGTGGATATTGTATGCAAAGTTGGAATGATCATAACAGCCGGATCGAAAGACTTGGGAGTGTTCGGCTTCAGCCGAACCTGGGTTTGCCTAAAGGCAAACACCCCAGAGGCATTGGAATATAGAGCTTTAGCTTTATGAAAGACGGAGATAAGATGAGCGAGGTTAAGAATAAATGTAAATACAAATGTGAACAGACAAGCTGGGAATGTCCTTACGAAGCCTTGGAAGACTCAAAAGAGGGCTTCTGTATCTTTCACGAGAAAAGAGAAGATAAGAATATTGAGAAATTCAATGAAGGGATAAAAAAGATATTGGAAGATCAAGAATCTGATGCATATCATTTCGAAGGCTTCTGCTTCCCTGGAAATACATTTCGTTTTGTAGAGGTTAAATTCGAAAAAGATGTCCATAAGGATGTCCATTTTGAAGATGCGGAATTTCGTGGAGAAATTACCAGGTTCGCCGGAGTACGCTTTTGGGGAAGTAATTCTTCATTTTGGAAAACTAAATTCCGAGCAGAGCGGACTTCTTTTTCTGGTGTGGAGTTCTTGGGAAAGAATACGGAATTTGGCCTAGCGCAATTTTCAGGGTGAACCTCGAAGTTCGAAGATGTGACCTTTTCAGGAGAGAACATAGTCTTTAGCGGATCAGATTTTTCTGGAGAAACGGTAAACTTTGATGATGTTCGATTTTAGGGAAAGAATCTGCGGTTTTCACAAGCAGAATTTCTGGGCAGGAATACAGACTTTTCTCAAGCGAAATTTTTAGCGGATAATATTGACTTTACAGGGGTTAAATTTGTTGGTAAGAGAGTTCTGTTTGATGATTGTACGTTCAAAGGGAAAATGCAGTTTAGTAAGTGTATCTTCCAAGCCAAGACCGTTTTTTCAAAGGTGGATTTACGAAACTGTATTTTGAAGGGGGTCGATCTGAAAAATATTGATTTTAGCTTAATGATATGGGATTGGAAGGATAAGTTGAGAGATGAAGTATTATTAGAAGATACATTAAGAAAAATCAACTCAGAAGAGGAAAGGTATTTTAGGAGAAAACGTAGAAACGAGAACTATACCAGAGTGGGTGAGACATACAGGCAGCTAAGAGTTCAGTTTCATAATAAGCGAGATTTTGCCAAAGCCGGGACGTTCCATTTTAGAGAACAGGAGTGCAAAAGAAAAGCATTCAAACCGCTTTCCTGGGATTTCTTCAACTGGATTTTCTTATGGGTTTTTGAATTATCATGCGGATATGGAGAGAAGTTAAGGAATGTCGGGTTGAGTTCCATCGTTTTGATCTTTCTATTTGCGCTTGGCTACATGTTCTTGGGGCTTCACAATGCAAATGAGAGTGCAAGCTCGAGAGATTTTTGGACCTCATTGGTCTTTAGCATCAAAGGCTTTTTCTCTTTGTGGAGATTTCAGCAATATAAGGTGATTGGCGATTTTGCTAATCTTGTTGCTGGGATAGAATTTCTTTTAGGCGCTTTTATGATTGGTCTTTTCATATACGTTTTCCGAAGGAGGATGGAAAAATAGTGCCTTTGGAGTGTTCGGCTTTAGCCGAACCAAAGGTCCGCCTGAAGACAGACACTCCAAATAACACAGAAGATGAATAAAAATTCGAATATGCTGAAGGATACAAGATTCAAACGTCATAAACCATTCCATTTGTATTTGGATGACAAAATATATTTCGTAACGGCATCCACATTAAACAAGGAAAATTTCTTTAATACCCCGGCTAAAAAGGAAATCATAAAAAGCAAATTGAAATCTGGTGCAATCCGGTATAAGGTTAGAATTTTTGCCTGGGTGATTTTGTCCAATCACTATCATTTTCTTTTTCAGTTCAAAGAAGAAGAAAATCTGGGAGAGTTTGTCGGTTTTGTGCATGGTGGTAGTTCTTTCGACCTCAATTTTTCTGAGAGTAAAAGGGGAAGACAAGTCTGGTGGAATTACTGGGATAATTGCATAAGGAATGAACAGACATTTTACAAAAGATTCAACTATATACATCATAATCCAGTGAAACACGGTTATGGGAAGAAATGCGAGGATTACGAATTCTCGAGTTATAATTACTATTTGAGAAAATTCGGTGAGGAGTATATGGGAAGCATTTTTGCCCAATATCCAATCATCGACTTCACAGATAAAAACGATGGATTCTGATCTCAAGGAAGTGTTTGGCTTTAGCCCAACCTGGGTTTGCCTAAAGGCAAACACTCCAAACAGACACTCCACTTTTGGTGAGGCTATCTAACCATGCTAACGATTTTAGCGAGCGTAATTCTCAGCTACCTTTTAGGTTCGATTCCATCGGCCGTAATCATCAGCAAGGCATTCAAGGGAATAGACATAAGAGAGTATGGCTCAAAAAACGCCGGATTCACCAACGTCTACCGGGTCCTGGGACCTTTGCCTGCCGCCATCGTCTTGCTTGTGGATGTCGGAAAGGGAATGGCAGCTGTGCTTCTCTTAACCCAGATATCTCTTGGTCCCGTGGGGTTGAATTTGGTGAGCCTGAAGATACTGGCAGCGATTTCGGTCATTCTGGGTCACGTGTTTCCCGTGTTTGCAGGATTCAAAGGTGGCAAAGGAATCGGCACCGGACTGGGTGCCCTTTTGTCCCTGATCCCTGCAGAGACCGCACTGGCATTAGCCGTATTCATAGCAATA
This sequence comes from uncultured Ignavibacteria bacterium, assembly GCA_964588305.1. Lineage (GTDB taxonomy): Bacteria > Zixibacteria > MSB-5A5 > MSB-5A5 > SM1-73 > SM1-73. Next base: position 65,426 of record CAZPOP010000004.1, on the reverse strand, counting down.
GTGGCCATTACCAGATATGTCTCTCTTGCCTCACTTGCAGCTGCCAGTTTTATACTTCTTGCCTTGCTGTTCGAAAGATATTATCTTAGCAGGAGCGTGCCCACAGAGTTGACCGGCATGATGTTTTTTCTAACGGTTTTTATCTTTTACAATCATAGAACAAATATCAAAAGACTATTGAATGGAACGGAAAATAAATTCGGCCAGAAGGCGATGCGGATGAGATAAGAAACGGACACGAATTCTGGAATGGACACATCACTGGACCCCTGTGTTCGGATGATTAGATAAAAACCAATTCATGGCAAGAATAACAGTCTTAGGTGCGGGAAGTTGGGGCATAGCTACCTCCGTACTTCTTTGTTCCAACGGGCATCAAGTGATTTTGTGGGAATTTGACCGCATGGAACTGACCAAGCTCCTCCAGCAGAGGGAGCATAAACGGAAATTACCGGGCATTGTGATCCCCCAAGAGATAGGAATCACCGATGACCTGACCACTGTTGCTTCAGAAGCTGAACTCTTGGTCTTAGCCTTGCCTTCCCATACTGTAAGGGGGGTTGCCAGGAAATTGGCGGAGTTGAATTTGGCGGACTCGGTAATAGTCAACCTGGCCAAAGGCATTGAAAACGAAACTCTTTGCCGCATGTCTGAGATTTTGAAACAGGAATTGCCATTGAAACTGCATAAGAGAATTGCCACTTTGTCCGGACCAAGTCATGCAGAAGAGGTTGCAGCGAAAATTCCTACGACCGTGGTGGTAGCGGGCTTTCGGGAGGAAATCGCCAAAAAGGTTCAAGAAACTTTCATGAACCCCTACTTCAGGGTCTATACCAATAGCGACATCATCGGGGTAGAGCTGGGAGGGTCTTTGAAGAACGTAATCGCCATCGCCGCAGGGATTTGCGACGGAATGGGATTGGGAGACAACAGCAGGGGAGCTTTGATTGCCAGAGGACTGGCTGAGATAATTAGACTCGGTGAGAAAATGGGAGCGAAAAGGGAAACCTTTGCCGGGCTCTCAGGGCTGGGCGATTTAGTAACCACTTGCATCAGCAAATACTCAAGAAACCGGTACGTGGGAGAACAGATCGGGAAAGGAGAAACTCTGGATAAGGTTCTGAAAGGAATGGTCATGGTGGCAGAGGGAGTCAAGACCACAGAATCAGCTTACAAGCTTTCCCTAAGACATGAAGTGGAGATGCCAATTACAGAACAGGTTTATAAGGTTCTGTTCGAGGATAAGGAACCCCACCGGGCAATAGCCCAACTCATGACAAGAGATCCGAAATCCGAGATTTGGGGTTGACATACACAGCAGAATTTGTATTTTAGTCTATGAAAACGCGGGCTTAATCAGCGGATACAAAATGGGACCCAAAAATCCAGCCCCGAAACTCGCTGAAAAGATGTACTATTCTATAAGCGAGGTTGCGGAGATGAACGGGCTCAAACCTTATGTCTTAAGGTTCTGGGAGAAGGAATTCTCTTTTCTTAAACCCAAGAAGAATAGGGCCGGGAATCGTTCCTATCAGCAGAAAGACATCGACTTAATCAACCAGATCAAGCATCTTCTATATGACGAGGGTTACACCATTGAGGGGGCAAGATCCAGGCTTAGGAGCCTGCGGCACGAGGATGACGAGGCCAAGTTGGTTACCGAGAAGATGCGGCTCAAGAATCTTTTGATGGAGATCAGAAAGGAGCTTACCGAGCTTTTGAAGACTTTGTCTTGATTTAGAAACTACGGGTTACTCAAAGCCTATCGGGGCGTAGCGCAGCCTGGTTAGCGCACTTGCTTGGGGTGCAAGTGGTCGGCCGTTCAAATCGGCTCGCCCCGATTTTTTCAAGCAAGAGTTCATGCCTAAAGCTTTTTTGGTGCTTATTCCCGCCTACAATGCCGGTTCAACCATCTCCGAGCTAATAGAGAAAACTTCGGAATTCGCGGATAAAAATGATATTGTCGTGGTCGACGACGGCTCCGAAGACCAGACTTCTGTCACCGCCAAAGCAAGCGGGGCAGTGGCTTTAAAGCATAGGATAAATGAAGGCAAGGGAGAAGCCTTGAAGACCGGATTCAGATACGCACTCGAGAGGAATTATGAGGCAGTCGTCACCATAGATGCGGACCTGCAGCACGATCCCTCCTCCATCAGGGATCTCCTTCAAAAAGCCAACAAGGATTCTAGTGGCATCATAATTGGAACCAGGGATATCAGTTTGAAGAAGGTGCCTTTACCCAGATGGTTGACCAACAACTTAACCTCTGCTATCCTCTCGATCCTGTCCGGCCAAACCATCAGGGATAGTCAATCCGGCTACCGGTTCATTTCAACTCGAGTCCTGGAACGGATTAAGTTGAAGGGCAAGAAATACGATCTGGAATCGGAGATTTTGGTGAAAGCAGGAAGAAGTGGATTTAAAATAGACTCAGTTCCCATAAAGACCATCTATCGAGGAGGGAAAAGCTTCATCAATCCCTTTGTGGACACGGGAAGGTTTATCAAATTGATGTGGAGAACTCTGTGGTGGTAGAAAACCGAGGGAGAGTGAAAGAGGCGTAGTGACATAGGAGTAGCGACACTCGTGTCGCGTCTTAAACAACTCGACACCCAGCAAGCTGGGCGACTCCAGGATAGGGAGGAAAAGAATTGCTGGCTCTGCTTACCAACGACGACGGTATCAACGCCAAGGGTCTTTTGACTCTGAAAAGGGAAATTTCCAGAATCGCCCAGGTCTGGGTGGTTGCACCGGATAGGGAACAGAGCGCCTCCAGCCATTCCCTGACCCTGCGCTATCCTCTCCGCGTAAACAGAATTGCGGACAAATCCTTCAGCATAGACGGCACCCCGACGGACGCCGTGATGCTGGCAATTTACAGTATTATGAGGAAGAGGCCAGACATAGTGATTTCCGGCATCAATCATGGACCCAATCTAGGAGATGACGTTTCTTACTCGGGAACGGTGGCGGCCGCTATGGAAGGAACCATATTGAATATCCCCTCTATAGCGGTTTCGATCGCAAAATGGAATCCTGAGCATTTTAATTCCGCTGCCCGGTTCGTGAGAAAACTAGCCTCGTTCGTATCCAAAAATGGCCTTCCCAAGTATACCTATCTGAACGTGAATATTCCGGACAGAAGAGAGACCATGAAGAGGTACAAAATCACTCATCTGGGCAAGAGGTTGTATAACGAGGTGGTGATCCAGAAGATCGATCCTCGTAGCAAGAAGTACTTCTGGATTGGAGGGCAATCGCCTACCTGGGTAAAGGAAAAAGGCTCTGATTTTTCTGCTGTAAAAGCAGGATACGTCTCCATCACCCCCCTTCACTTGGACACGACCGACTACGACACCATACAACAGATTAAGAAATGGAAGATTCTTTAGTATCCGCTGCGATTCATTATTAAATCCCCCGCATCGAGGATTTGTCCGCCCGTGTTGAGTTAACGAGAGCATTAAGACCATGCAAGTCTTCTTTGTCTTCTTTTCCTCTATTCTTGGAAACTCCCTCCTCCATCAGGAATCGCAATAGGCATATTATTTCTCAGATAAGTTAGTTTTTTTCTTGACACCGATTATGAGGTTCCTTAAATTCAACGTCAACATAGCGAATCTGTGCCTTCACAGACTTCGTTTATGACAGGGTGTTTTTCAGTCAACCGGTGGAAGACTATTGATTCGTGCATCAACGTTAAGTATACCGAAATCACGTCAAATTTAGGAAAGGAGGCATATGTTTAGGTCTCTCAAATACCTTACAGCCAAGAACTCAACCGGCCCACTGTTGGTTTTTGTTTTCTGCCTGCTTCTTCTTCCAGCGGCATACGTAACGGGTGGTTTGCCTCCTGATGCGGTGGAAGTGGGTGATGAGCTCTGTTCAGCATGCCATGAGGAAGTCTCTGAGAAATTTGAAAAAAACATTCATGCCAGATTATCGGTGGGGGATGAAAACACCTGTGAGGCTTGTCATGGGCCGGGCTCGGCGCATGCCGAAGAAGGAGATCCCACGCTGATTTATAATCCGCCTAAAGATTATACCGCCACGGGAACCAATCTGTGCACCAATTGCCACAAGGGCCCGGCTTTCGCCTCCTGGCACGGATCGACTCATTTCGAGACAGCAGAAGGCTGTGGCGATTGTCACAGGATTCATTCCGAGGGTAAACATCTTTTAACAAAGCAGGAGCCCTCACTCTGTTTTGACTGTCACGCAGACAAACGTGCCCAGGCCCGAATGCCCTCCCATCATCCGGTTATGGAAGGCTTAGTGAGCTGTTCGGACTGTCACCCCATTCATTCGGGAGAGGTCAAGTATGCGGTAGGGGACGACGGTCGTGAACTCTGCTTGTCCTGTCATGCCTCGCTGCAGGGCCCATTCATCTTCGAGCACCAACCGGTTAACGAGGACTGCGGAATCTGTCATGATCCACACGGAACCGTCGCCGACAAGATGCTTTTGCAGAATGAGCCTTTTCTCTGCTTATCCTGTCATCCCATGCACTTCCATGTTACTCTGGTGGGGTATGAGGGAGAGTTCAATGCTCCAATGCATCCCGAGCGAGAGGGCATCTCCACTCGCGACGGCATGAAGAGGGCGATGTTGACCAAATGCACTCAGTGTCACTCGGAGATTCACGGAAGTGATCTGCCGTCCCAGTCCATTTCGGGTGGAGGAAGAGCATTAACAAGATAAGGAGAGAAATATGAAAACATCGTTCTTAAGATCCCTTTTCATTTTATCACTAGGTTTGGTTTTGCCGATTTTTTCCTTACTTGCTTTTTCTGAAGAGGAGGCCGCTCATTCTGTTTGGAGTCTCTGGCTGGGGAGTCACTATACCGGCTACCAGGATTTCTCAAAAAAAGTCGGAGAGTTCGACCGGGGAAAAGAGGAAGCGGTTCCAGAGATATCTCTCAGCTTTTCCGGATACCGAAAAGATCAAAGCCTGGATTTCCTTGGCCATTATTATGATCCCAAGAGAATCTCTTTTGACCTGGCGGGAAAATCAAAAGACGGTTTTTCTGGTCTGGTTTCCTACCGCTCTTTTTACCGACACCGCGCGACGGACCTTCTGGAGAATCTGATGGCTCGTGAGGCAGTGGATCAGCAGAACAAACCTGGTGGAAAAATGTTCACCTACGAGCACGAGGTGCCGGACGCCAATTTCGGCTATACCCGGTACGAGATAAAATCGGACTTCCAGGTTAAAATCCCGGGCTCTGTCATGCTGAAAATCATCGCCGCACATCGTTCCATCTTGGAGAAGGGAGATGAGCAGAAGGTGATCTCCATGCACTGTTCCTCCTGCCATATGATCTCCAAGTCCGTGAAGGTTGATCGCCGCACGCACACGGCATCTGCTGGGATTGAAATCGACCCGGGGCCTCTGTTTTTCTCCTATGTGGGAAGCTTCCGCACTTTCAAATCGGAGGTGCCTGGCCCGGAGGCGTTTTACGACACCGCCCAGCACCCCGTGAATGGCACTCTGCTGGATGAGTTCGGTACCCGGACCGTCTTCAATGGTGAGGTGGTCGAATTCGGCACCACTCCTGAAACCCAGAAGATGTCTCATACCGCCAAGGTGAAGGCTGATCTCGGGGAAAAAAGCGAGATTTCGGGAAGTTTCACTCACTCTCAGGCCAAGAATGTCTCTGCCGGAATCGAAGCAAACAGCAATGGTGGCATTTTCAAGTATGTATTCCGACCGAACCTGAAAACCAAGATGATTGCTTTGGCTTCGCTCTCCCGGGTCGAGAGTGATGAGGTACCCGTAGACCTACCGTTATGGCGTGACGGATTGACCGGGGGCGGTCAGGATTTTGATTGGACCCGTTATTCCAATCTCACCCGGACAGTGGCAAAAGGTTCTGCCGAGCTCATCTATCAGCCCAGCAGAAAATACAGGGTCTTTTTGTCCGCTGGTTACGAAGGGACGAAAAGGGATGACTATCCTTACTATGGGGCTGAAGGAAAAACAACCAAGCTTCGGTTTTCAGCCGGGGGAAAATACCGGCCCAACCTGAGATATTCCGGACGCCTCAAGTATTTCTTCGAAAACACCGATGACCCTTTTTCGCCATATGAGCAGCTATTTGAGAGAGCTGGCCAGGATGTTTTGGAAAAGCTGCCTGACAACAATTGGTGGTATTATTTCCAGCGAGATACGTTACGCTATGGCAGCATAACCAATCAGCCAACGAACTTGCATGGGGTTGAGCTTGATCTGAACTTCAAGCCCGACCATAAGATCTCCCTCTCCGCGACCTTAAAGGCCAGCTTGGGAACAAACGGTGACACAGACAGTCTGGATTTCGAGCGCACCCAGTTGCACCCTCAGGTTTTGGTCAGTTTCGCCCCGACTCTGAAGTCGAATGTCTTCGGCAGCGTGGCCTATGTTTATCACAAATCAAACGGGCTGGCCGCAGTGGCCATGATGGATGGGTGAGGGGGTCATCTTGCCGCCACAGGTAGTGGCGATCCCAAGCATTATGGTTCCTTTTTCGCTGAGACCGAATACCAAAACGAAGCACTTTCATTCTCCGCCGGCATTCTGTTTCTGGCTAACGAAAAGATAAGCCTCACTCTGGACGGAAACTACATCGACAGTAAAGGCACTTTGACCATGGGTAGAATGACCAAGGTCCCACAGGAGGTGACGGACGATATTGCCGCAGCCGATTACGATTTCAGCTCGATCAACCAATACTCTGATCTGGCCTATACCCAGTTCAACATCTCCGCGGGAGCAGAGTATGCACTTTCTCCAAGAATCTCGCTGACCGCAGATGCAGCATACTATGATTTGACCGATGACAAGGGATATGTCTACGGCATCGAGACCGGCTTTTTGTTTGTGATTCGAAGCGGCGTGAGAATTGGTTTCTAAGCTTACAGGTCGAAAAAACGAATAACCCAAAAACCGGACGGATCGAAAATCTGTCCGGTTTTTGCTTATAATAACAATGTCTGGTAGAAAGAACTTTTGCTCCAAAATCATCACCAAGACCAGTCTGCAAGGGGCTGAGGAACTCTCAAAAGGGCTGTGAACAGACAACCAATGGCCTCAAGTAACCTGCTGTCTTATAAGCGCTTATGGAGAATACGCTCGTCGTCCGGTACCCCTCACCCGACCTTAGTAAGATTTGAGTATTTTTTTGTTGACAAATACCAGGGTAGATTTTATATTCCTGAAAATTCGTTGGGTTAGTTTTGCTTTTTGACTGGGTTTCTAGCACCAGGAGTCGTCAGTTAAAATCAAATTCCAAGAGGAAAAATGACACAAGAAGGTACTAAACAACATTCCGAATTCCTTGCTGAGCTGAATGGCGCTAAAGATAATTTCAGAAGCGTCCACCGGGAGACAATAGTTGTTGATCATGAAAGCATTCAAAAACGAGCAAAAGAAGGGCGGCCCCTGCTCGCCAGAGAGAAGATAGAACTTGATGGAAAACTCTCAGAAGAGCTTCTCGGAATCCTGTGTCCCATTCTGGAAAAATACCAGGCCTTCACTCCTTCGGAAATCCAGGATCTAATGCAGAAGAGAGAAAAGATGGATATCACCAGGCTCACCAGGTCGGTTCTGATCGGAGATCCACAGGAGATTAAATCTCTTGCTAATCAGCTCAATTTGAACCCGGATCTGCTTTTGTTTTTGGGGCTGAATCTGGTGCAGACGTTCTTTGAGGTTTTCGCTGAGAAATTTCAGGACAAAATCGACCGTGAAAGTTGGCTTAAGGGGAATTGCCCTCTTTGTGGAAGTTTGCCGGCGATGGAAAAACTGAGAAGAGAGGACGGTAAAAGGATTCTGTGGTGCAGTCTCTGTGGCACTCAGTGGCACTACAAGAGAATAATGTGTCCCTTCTGTGGCAATGAAGATCACAACACTTTGAGATACTTCTTCACCGAGGGAGATTCATCCTCGGATAAGGGGCCCTTCAGGGTAGATGTATGCGACAAATGCAAGAAGTACATTAAGACGATCGACGAAAGAAAGATGCCCGAAAACGAGACTCCAGATTTTTCCAAAGAGAACATAAACACTCTTTATTTGGACATCCTGGCCCAAAAGGACGGATACCAAAACCCCAACTATCTCAAGACCCAGATTTCGGGCTCGATCATCGTCTCATAGGAGCAAGGGTCCCTTTGAGCGCCCATGTGAAAAGAATCACAAAGTGGCATAACTCTGAACACGTACGGTAACACAAAAACGTTGAGGAGGTGAAACGCTATGAAAGCAGTCAGGATCTGTGGTGGTATTCTGCTGATGTCGACTGCTGCATTGGTCTGGGTGTTTGCTCAGACGACACAGCAGGTGGCTCCCAAGAAGTCAGAGCCGACCGCCTTCGAGCAGAGATGCTCGATCTGCCATACCCTGCAGGACGTGAGGACGGGGATGGAGAAAATCATGAAGGAAATGCACGACAAGGCAGGGATAAACATAAGCGAACAATCTCTAAAGGAGATAGAGGCAACCTTTACCTTGCTTCCCGTGGAAGAACCTCACAAGAACCTATTCCAGGAGAAGTGCGGAAAATGCCATTCTCTGGCCGTAGTGGTCAAGGCTCACCAGACCAAAGACCAAGCTGAGATGAACGCAATCATAGAGAGGATGGCCAAAAAGGAGAAGTCAGGAATTTCAGAGGAGGAAATCGAAAAAATAAACAGATCCATGTTTATGCTTAACGAGATATATGAACCGGATGTCGAATTGATGAAAAAAGAAGAAGAGAAGAAAGAGAACAAATAAACACAAACTTCAAGAAGGAGGTGAACGAAGCATATGAAAATCTCGAGAAGAGGTTTTCTAAAAGTCTCCGGAGGGGTCACGGGCGGGGCGATCTTAGGCGGTCTGGGGGTTCACTTGCGAACTTCTGAAGCATATGCGCAGAACCTTAAGACCCAGTATGCCAAGGAGAGCACCACCATTTGCCCTTATTGCGGAGTGGGATGCTCACAGATCGTTTCGGTCAGCAATGGAAAAGTGATAAACATTGAAGGCGATCCGGACCATCCCATAAATCAGGGATCGCTCTGCAGTAAGGGAGAGGCCTTGATTCAGATAGCCAATAATGAAAGGCGGATGACCAAGGTTCTCTATAGAGCTCCCTACAGTGACAAATGGGAGGAGAAAAGCTGGGATTGGGCCATACCGGAGATGGCCAAGAGAATAAAGAAGACCAGGGATGAAGGCTGGGCGGCAGCGGATGATCAGGGACGCGTGGTGAACCGGGTCGAGGCCTTGGCAGGTTTGGGCGGAGCCGCGTTGGACAATGAGGAGTGCTACCTCTGGTCCAAGCTGGCTCGGGCCCTGGGCATCGTTTACTTGGAACATCAGGCACGCATATGACACTCTGCCACAGTCGCCAGTTTGGCGGAGACTTACGGCAGAGGGGCCATGACCAATCACTGGATTGACATCAAGAATGCTGACTGCATCATGATCATCGGTTCCAATGCGGCAGAGAATCATCCCATTTCTTTCCGTTGGGTGAGCAAAGCTATGGATAACGGGGCGAAGCTGATCAGCGTCGATCCCCGTTTCACTCGCACCTCGGCCAGAGCAGACATCTACGCACCCATAAGATCGGGATCCGATATCGCATTCGTCGATGGGCTGATGAACTACATCATCCAGAACAATCTTTACAATAAGGACTACCTGGTGGATCACACCAACGCTAGCTTCATGGTGGATGAGGGTTTCGGATTCGATGACGGGCTTTTCACCGGTTACGATCAAGCCAAAAGAATGTATAGGAAAGAAACCTGGATCTACCAGCTGGATGCGGATGGAAATCCGAAAAAGGATCCGACCCTGCAGGACCCGCGGTGCGTGTTTCAGCTTCTCAAGAAGCACCTCTCCCGTTACACCCCCGAGAAGGTGTCCAGCATTACTGGATGTCCTTCGGAGCTGATGGTGGAGGTGGCGAAGACCTACGGAGCGACCGGTGCCAAGGAAAAATCAGGCACTATCATGTACGCTATGGGGACCACTCAGCATACTGTGGGTACTCAGAACGTGCGCACCTACGCCATGCTTCAGCTGCTGTTGGGAAACGTGGGAGTGGCTGGCGGAGGAATCAATGCCCTACGTGGCGAATCGAACGTGCAAGGTTCCACTGATTACGCTCTCCTATTCCACATCATTCCCGGCTATCTCAAGACTCCTCGGGTTAAGGACCAAACCTTGGCTCAGTATTTGGAGCACTGGACGCCCAAGTCGAATGATCCCAAGAGCGCTAATTGGTGGCAGCACACTCCCAAGTACATGGTTAGCCTGTTGAAGGCTTTCTGGGGAGACAAGGCTCAGAAGGATAACGAATTCTGCTATCAGTATCTTCCCAAGGTGAGTGCTAATTGTGATCACATAGCCTTGTTCGAAGCCATGTATGATGGAGTGATCAAGGGGCTGATCTGTATGGGTCAGAATCCGGCGGTGGCGGGACCCAACGTCTTGAAGGAGAGAAAGGCGCTGGAAAGGTTGGATTGGCTGATCGCAGCAGACCTCTGGGAGACTGAGACTGCTGGTTTCTGGGCTGATCCCGCAGTGGATCCCAAGAACATAAAGACAGAGGTCTTTATGCTCCCGGCGGCCGCGTCAATGGAGAAGGAGGGGAGCATTACTAACAGCGGTCGTTGGATGCAGTGGAGATACGCGGCGGTCCATCCTCCGGGCAATGCCAAGTCCGACTTGTGGATCCTGAATCGAATAGCCAAAGAACTGAAAAAGCTGTATGCAGGCGAGGGTGGCGCGTTCCCTGATCCTATCGTGAATCTAAATTGGAATTATGGTGAGGGAGAAGAGCCTGACGTACACCTGGTAGCCAAAGATATCAATGGTTATCATCTCACAACCGGCAAATTGGCTGCCTCCTTTGCCAAACTCATGGACGATGGCACCACCTCGTCAGGCAACTGGCTCTATTGTGCTAGCTACACCGAAGATGGAAATATGGCAGCCCGTCGGGGCCTGGAGGATGCTCCCAACAAGATTGGGCTATATCCCGGATGGGCTTGGTGTTGGCCGGTGAATCGCAGGATAATCTATAATCGAGCTTCCTGCGACCTTCAGGGCAATCCTTATGCTCCCAATAAGTGGGTGGTTAAGTGGACCGGTCCCGAGACCAAATGGGCCGGAGACGTCCCAGACGGAGGATGGCCTCCGGGAGAGAAATACTCATTCATCATGAAGCCGGAGGGACACGCTCGCCTTTTTGGCTTCGGTCTTGCAGATGGTCCCTTCCCGGAGCACTACGAGCCCCTCGAAGCGCCGGTGAAGAATGCCATGTCCTCTCAGCAGAGCAATCCTACCATTAAGATCTGGGCGGGGGAAATGGACGCGGTTGGCTCGCCTGACAAATACCCCATTATCGCTACCACTTATCGGGTCACCGAGCACTGGCAGGCAGGCCAGATGACCAGAAACAATCCTTGGCTGGTTGAGCTCATGCCTGATATGTTCGTGGAGATGAGCGAATCTTTGGGCAAATCCAAGGGCGTTAAGAACGGGGATAAGGTGCGGATATCGACCGCGCGAGGACACATAGTTGCTTACGCGGTGGTGACCAGGCGTTTCAAGCCATTCAAGCTGAATGGAAAGGCCTATGAACAGATCGGTCTTCCCTGGCATTTCGGATTTAAGGGATTAGCAAAGGGAGATAGTGCTAACCGTTTGACTCCCCACGTGGGGGATGCCAACACCAACATTCCTGAATATAAGGCGTTCCTCTGCGACGTTGCAAAGGAGGTGGGATAAGATGGCAGAAAAAGCATTGCTATTGGATATGGAAAAATGCATAGCCTGCCGGGCTTGTCAGGTGGCCTGCAAGCAGTGGAACGAACTTCCCGCAGAGAAGACCACCTTTTTCGCGGCGGCCGGAGGATATCAGAACCCCATTGGGCTCTCCCCCTCCACCTACACCTTGGTCAAGTTTCACGAGAAGGAGGAGAAGGATAAGCTAAAATGGCTCTTCCGGGTGCACCGCTGCATGCAGTGCGTCGATCCGGCTTGCGTCAAGGCTTGCCCGGTGACTCCGGTGAAGGCCATGACCCACGACAAAAAGACCGGAGCCGTATACGTTAACCGCGAGCTATGCATTGGCTGCGGAGCATGCCGGGAATACTGTCCTTTCACCATTCCCGTGATCGACACCCAAGCGGAAAAATCCACCAAGTGTACCTTCTGCTTCGACCGAACGGGAAACGGCTTAGAGCCGGCCTGTGCCAAGGCATGTCCCACCGATTGCCTGGTCTTTGGAGATCGGGACAAGATTGTACAAATGGCCTACAAGGCTGTGGAAAGGCTGACCAAAAAGGGAAGACAGCCGGTGATTTACGGCGAGAAGGAATTGGGAACCGGAACCAAGAAGATATTTGTCCTTCCGGAACCTCTGGACCTCTATCCAGACCTTCCCAAAGATCCCCAGGTATCCGAGGATCTGGGCTTGTTCCACGACCTTTTGAAGCCTTTCGGCACTTTAACCCTGACTGCCGCTCTGGTGGGAATCGTTTTAGGGAAAGTGAAAGAAGTTAAAGACAAAAAGGATGATCTGGTTACAAAAACGGAGGAGGGATAGACTAAATGAAAAAACTCACCTTTTTAGCCATCGTGGGTATCCTGTTTTCTTTGTTACTCTCAAGCTCAGCCATCTCAGAGATGGCTGAGATCAAGGTCGGTAAAGGTACCTTGAAGGTGGGAGGCATACTTCAGGCGGGCTTCATCTACAATGTGGAGGATGAGGCAGGCTTTGACTCCTTCACTCTGAACCGGGCCCGTTTCCTCTTCTGGGGAGTCATTGTCCCCGACAAGGTCAAGTATTTCGTCCAGCTTGATCATAGAGGAAGCATAAGCGTATTGGACTATAAGGCGCAGTTTTTCTATATTCCCCAGACCGAAATCGCCTTCGGTAGGTTCTTGCCCAACTTCACCATCTATATGCCATATTCAACTGCGAAGTTGGAGATGATAAACTATCCTCTAACCACGCTGAGATTTGCCGTGTGGCGACAGGTGGGAATCCAGAGCACGACCAAAACGGACTATCTGGATTTCAACCTGGGAATCTTCAACGGATACCCGGCAAATAACTTCGCGGACAACAACGATGCTAAGGACTTCCTGGCGCGCGCAGAGTTCAAGCCTCCGCTGGATCAGGCCACAATAAGGGCCGGCGGTTACGCCTGGATCGGCAGTGCTGCCCCTCCAACTGGCGTGTCAAACCCCGACGAAGAGACACTGGAGATGAAACGTTTCGGCGGGTTTGCCCTGGTAGATTATAAGGCTACCGATGACCTCACCCTGAAGTTTAGAGGTGAATTCCTTATGGCTTCCACCGAATATGCTCCCAGCCACATCGACACCGTCAGCAGCGTCGATGGTCAGGCCTTTTTCGCTCACGTCGGAGTTCAACCGCACCCAAAGGTGGAATTCTTGGCCCGGTACGATTTTCACGATCCCGACACTGATGCAAGTTATGAGGAGGCTACCTTCGACATGGGCTATGGGACAGCTGCGTTCTCAAATGACATCTGCGAAGTATGCGATGATGACGAGGAAGCCTGGATAACCGCAGGCCTGAATTACTACCTCGAGGGAATCAATGCCATGTTCTACTTGAACTTTATCCACAAAATGGAGCCGGGATACAAGAACGTGTTTGACGAAGAGACCTACGAGTGGGTCAAAGAAGAAAGAGAGGTCGACAACGATGTCGTGCAAGCTCAGGTGCAGATCACCTTTTAAGAGGAGGAGTAGCACATGACACAGAAGAAGAAGTTGATTTTGGGCATCATACTCTTTGGGTCTATCTGGGGAGGTCTGGAAGCCTTGGGGATCGATATCATGCGAAAGGTCGGCTTGCATTCCAGTTCTCCCATCCTAGCTTTCGTCGGAATATTGATTTTGGCGGCCGGCAGAATGGTTATTCGGAAACCTGGTTCCACCCTGGCCATCGGGGTGATAGCGGCAGGGATCAAACTGCTGGGCCTGTCCCAGATTTTTTACTGCCAGATATTTGCAGTGGTGGCGCAGGCCGCCATATTTGATTTGGCCTTCTCTCTGGCGGAGAAGAAAGAGTGGATGTCTCGCCCCGTTCATCTGGGACTGGTGGGATTTGTGGGAAGCTATGTGAACTATACGGTCTTTTCGCTTTCTCAAGCTTATATATTCGCCAATCCCTACTGGGCCGAAAGAGGTCTTTCCGGACTCTTCAGTTGGGTTTTCACCCAAGGGAGCTTCGCCGCGCTTCTGAGCTTCTTGGGCATCATAGCTGGAGTCAATCTGGGAAGAAAGATAGCGCCAGCATTCACCAGGTGGCAGGAGATCGGGGAAAGAGCATACGGCAGGGGACTCCTTTTGCTCTCATTAGGTTTCTGGGTGTTGGGAGTCTTCGCGTATCGGTTCTGATCTCTCTGACCCAAGACCCGAATTATAACCTAAAAAGAGGGGGAGGAACTTCACCTCCCCCTCTTTTGATTTGCGGGAGTGCGTAAGATGGCAAGCTATGAAAAGGAAGAAGCCCGATCCATAGAGGTCAAGGTGAATGGAAAAGATGTCTGTCTCAATCCCTTTGCCACTCACCTATTAGGAAATACTATCTGGACGATGATCTCATCCCTTAAGCTTGAAGAGAAACCCAATCGGATTGAAATCAAGCTATCCCAGTAAGAGATCAGGATTATGGGACGGGCTGATGTGGAAATAGGGCTGAAAAGGCTCGAATATATCAAGACCAAAAACTATCTCTTTGAGCATGAAAATCCTGTTGATCGTGGGCAAAAAGAAGGTTGGAAAGACCACTCTGATTGAGAATCTGATCACCGGCCTGAAGAGCAAAGGCCACAGAATTGGGAGCATGAAGTACACCACGCAGGATCATGAATTCGATACTCCCGGAAAGGACTCCTTCAGACATGCTCAAGCCGGAGCAGAATCTACCCTCATCCTTTCGCCCACTAAAATCGCGCTCTTTTCCCGCACTTTAAGAAGCAGGAAGTTTGAACAGCTTCTGGATTTCGCATTTGCTGACTGTGATCTGGTGATTGGGGAAGGTTTCAAGAACTCCGTCTTCCCCAAGATTGAGGTGTTCGACTCCAAGAAACATTCGGGATTGCTCTGCTCTACAGAAGATAATTTAGTCGCAGTGGTAGGGGACGTCGACCCTTCTTCTGCGGTTCCTTACTTTCTGCCTAGCCAAATTGATTCCCTAATTGAATTCGTGGAACATCATTTCGTAGAATAATAGAGATCAAAGGAGATAAGCGGTTCAGCATTAAGACCAGCACTCCTCCGCATAATTCATTAAAGGAACGTGAACTCCGAAGACATGATAGAAGCAAGCGGTATAATCCTTGCCGGGGGAAAGAATAGCAGAATTGCCAGAAATAAAGCTTTCATTCAACTTCCCACGGGAGAGAGCATACTTCAGAACACCCTGAGTGTTTTGCAGAAGATCTTTTCGGAAATCATCATCGTCACCGATCAAAAGCAAGCCTACCTGAAGTTCGGTGTTCAAGTGGTGGAGGATTTGATAAAGGAGAGCGGTCCTTTGGGGGGAATCTTCACCGGATTATGTTTTTCTTCATCCAGGTGTAGTTTTGTGGTGGCTTGTGACATGCCATTTATCAAACCTGCTTTGATTAGATTGCTCCTGCAGGAAAGGGATAGGTTCGATGTGGTGATCCCAGAAGTCAACGGAGAGGTCGAACCCTTATTTGCCGTATATTCCAAAGATTGCATCCCGGTGATGTTTGAACATCTGCAAACGCAAAATCTGAGAATGCGCGAGGTCCTGGGAGAATTGTATGTGAAGAAAATTGGGGCAAATGAGATTGACCGGGTGGACCCACAGCATCTGAGCTTTTTCAATATCAACACCGAGGCGGACCTGAAAAGAGCTGAGAGCCTAAGGATCGGAATGGCCGAAGAAAATGAATGAGAAAGACGAAAGGATCGATCGGTTAAAGATCATCAAGGTCACCTCGGGCAAAAAGGAGGAGAGCGAGGATCTGGTTGCCACCGAGGCACCGCTTGCGATTTTTCTAAATGACAAAGAGGTAATAACCCTTCTCTGTACTCCGCAAGATCAGGAACACCTGGCCGTAGGTTTTCTTTTTTCTGAAGGGTTCATCCAAAACAAAAAGGACATCCGGGCGATCAGTTTCGATCCGGGAAAAAGCGAGATCAAAATACAAACCAAATCCAAAAGGCGGCTTCCATCCAGCTTTTCGCAGCCTAAAACCTTGACCTCCGGCTGTGCAAAAGGAGCAACCTTTTCAAGCACTGATGATATTGATCCGGCCAAAGACATATTGATTGATCTTCAGACCACCGTAGCCTCTCCGGAGATCCAACAACTGATGACCGAATTCGAGAAAAGATCAGTTCTTTTTCGCAAGACCGGAGGAGTCCATGCGGCCAGCTTAGCAAACAAAGAGAGGATTATAATCTATTTTGAAGATATCGGTCGACACAACGCCGTGGACAAGGTGTTCGGCAAATGCTTTCAAGAGGAGGAAAGCTGTGCGGACAAAGTACTTCTTTTGAGTGGCAGAATCTCCTCTGACATACTGGCCAAAGCATCCAGATCCGGAGTCAACATAATCGTGTCTCGATCCGCTCCCACCAGCTTAGCGATCAAAAACGCCCAGAAGCTGGGAATTACTCTGGTCGGCTTCGCTCGCGGGAGCAAGATGAATATCTACTCTTTCCCCACGAGGATAAGCCTGCACTGATGAGGGCAAGATAAGCTGCGCATAAGGCAAATTTCCAGGTCAGATATCATTCTCGAGACGGACAATCAAGTCTGATCCTCAGTTAATCACCTTTTTTCTTGAAGAAACGTCTTTAAGCGTTGCACCTCCTGTTTCACCCAAGGGTACGTCTGGTCGTGAGGCGCCAGTTTCAGGTACATTTCCAAGTGCTCAAGCGCCTCTTGATATCGGCGCATTTTGCCGTAGAGCCTCCCCAAATTACCATGAACGTGATATGCGTCTGGATCTAACCTCAACCCCCTCTTAAATACTTCCTCAGCCTCTTCGTAAGAGCCCATCGCCTGCAAAATCACCCCCTTGCTGTTGTACGTTTCCACATGACTCGAATCTATCTCTAAGGCCTGAGTTTCCGCCTCCAAGGCCTCGGTATACTCACCCAGTGTGAAATGAAGCGTGGCCTTCTCGTGAAAATATCTGGTGTGCCTTTGGATCTGTGCGGCAAGCTCATATTGCCTTATGGCCAGTCGGTACTTGCTAGTTCTCTGGTAATAACGAGCTAGAATCTCGCGACCGTAGCCGCTCTTTTCTTTATCCAGACGCAGGAGATCTTCGAATCTTCGGATAGACCTATCCGGTGAAGAGTTGACCAACACCCACGGAGTGACACACAAGAGTCCTGAGAAAATCAGGACAGAAACAGCATAGTTCAGATTCTTCAATCCCTCTGATTTCAACACTTTAATCAATGAATACGCTCCCCAAACCGCATAGCCTATTCCGGATGCCGCGAAAAGATCCCAATCCCTGGCATAGCCCAATTTTGGGTCCACAAGCACGGCGAACACCGAAAGGCTCAAGGCAACGGAAGCGAAGAACCAAGACATCTTATCTCTTTTGACTGCTCCTCTTCTCCGGAAAAGCAGTACTGCAGCCCAGACCGCGATGGCTAAAGGAAAAATCAGCAATTGCTCGTTTAACACATCCAGAAGATGGGAACAGGAGAAAAGAGTGTACGATCCCTCCGTTTCCCCCAGAGGTGGAATGAGAAAATGAGTCAGGCCGACTTCCTGACTCTTCAACGCCATGCTCCCTAACATCCAGATTCCGGCTATTGATAAAGACAGAGTGATCAAAATAAAAACAACTCCTCGAGCGTCGAATCCCCTCTGGAACTGCCCAGTGTCCTTCTTATTCCTCAGTATGAAGAGATAGATCAAGGAGGGGAGCAGAAAGAATCCTGAAACGTGCAGGCTGGAGCTGATCAAGCAGACTAAACACGGTGCTGCAAATGAACATTCTCCTTTCAGATAGCGCACACAGAAAAACAGATACGCTATTATGCTTGCGTAAAGAAAGGTGTAACTTTCAACATAGCCGAAGAAAAGTTGAATCCCTCCGGTGGTTGCGATGATGCCCAATACCAGCAGGTTTCCCTTCTTGCTCTGTCCGATTTCCCTGGAGAGGAGAAGTGTAAAGAAAACAAAAATGGCACCGGCCAGGCAGCTTAAGAAAGCATAGGTGGTGAATTCATCCCAGTTCCACCAGGAACGAAACAACTGGTAAGCTTGCGAGTGAAGAAATACGTCCAGCGGCTCGGTGGGGCTCAATACAATCCCTTTCGCGATTTCTGTTGCCCGCAGATTCCCATCTCCCAAAATATGCGTTTTTTCCCTGAAAACCCAAAAGACCGGTACACACAGCAGGCTGCCCAACGCGTAACTGATGTACCGACTCATCCTCGAGAGCCAATCACTTGGTCGCTTCAGGATACCCTTAACCCAATCTATCACCGCCCGGTTAACCGGAGGGACCAAGAAGAGCAATCCCGCCAACGAAATGGCATATCTAACATATGGTGGAAAATAGAAAAAGTAATTCAACCCCCATAATCTGGATTCAGGGAAAAATGAGGCGAACAGATGCATCAAAATAACTGCAGCACAGCCTACGCCCACGGCTTTTTCAATCCTAGTCATTTTTGTTAACATAATTAGGAGGGTACAATATGTCAACAATAAACGCAAATTGTCGGGGAAAGCTATCAACTCACCCGAATTATTTCTGTTGACTTTTGCAAAAAGAAAGCATAAACTTATGAGGTTACAGTATTTCGGGGCGTGGCTCAGCCTGGTAGAGCACTTGGTTCGGGACCAAGGAGTCGCTGGTTCAAATCCAGTCGCCCCGATGTGAATTCAGTCAATGGTTCATGGTTCACTGTTCACCGCAAATGCAAGAAAGCGAAATCTTCATTGGGGTAATTGGGGGCGGTGATTGTTCAGGAAAGATATATGAGTTGGCGGAACAGGTAGGGGAGAGGATTGCCAAAGCGGGGGCGGTGCTGGTTTGTGGCGGATTAGGCGGAGTAATGGAAGCCGCCTCCAAGGGAGCGAAAAAGGAAGGTGGTACTACCATTGGGATTCTGCCGGGCATTGACAAGAATCAGGCAAATCCATATATAGATTTTCCGGTCGTCACCGGATTGGGGGAGGGGAGGAATCTTCTGGTGATCAGAAATTCTGATGCGGTGATTGCTCTTCCAGGAAAGTACGGGACCCTATCCGAGATCGGATTCTGTCTGGCGCTTGGGAAACCAATAGTTGGCCTTTCCACCTGGGATGTCTCGAAAGAGATGATCAAGGCAGAAGACGCAGAAGATGCGGTCAGGATCGCTTTGAGCAGGGTGATGAAGCATGACTGATGAATTGGTCAGCGCTCATCTCTTGATATCCGGTATGGTTCAGGGAGTGGGCTACCGGTGGTTCGTGATGAGGAAGGCTAATGAATATGGTTTAAAAGGATATGTAAGAAATCTGTATACTGATGACGTGGAGGTGGAGGTAGAAGGGAACAGGGGATTAATTCAGGAGTTTGTCAAGGAACTGCGGATCGGTTCACGAGCGGCTCAGGTGACGGACATAGAAATCCAATGGGAAGATTACCAGGGTGAATATAAGAATTTCGACATCAGATTCTGAGCACGGAGACCCTCAGACGGCCTCGTCTGCCCGGCTACAAGGGCCTCTCGAGAGCCAAGGCACGCTCTGCAACTCCGATGAAAGCGAATCGCCGCGTTCGCCTCGAACCTAGGTTTCCTTCGATATCTGGGCTTGGGGGAGACCAAGTCCGGCACGAGGCGCCCGGCCTGTATCTTCTTCATTTCTTGCTGAAGGGATTGAACATGGGAGAAATTCAATTAGACACGGAAAGGTTAACCCAGCTTGTAAGGAATGTCCCTGACTATCCCAAAAAGGGTGTGGTTTTCAGGGACATCACCACTCTGATAAAAGACGGCGACGCCTTTGATAAGGTGATTAACATCTTTTATGAGATATGCAAAGGCAAGAAGGTGGACTTAGTTGCTGCGGTCGAGTCCAGGGGCTTCATTTTCGGGGGAGCCCTAGCCAATAAACTTAAAGTTGGTTTTGTTCCCATAAGGAAATTTGGCAAGCTGCCGGCCGATACGGTGATCGAGAAATATGATTTGGAGTATGGCACGGATACACTGGAGATACATAAGGACGCCATCCTTCCCGGACAGAGTGTTTTGATCGTTGACGATCTATTAGCCACCGGCGGCACCATCCAAGCCGCCTGCAAGCTGGTGGAGAAATTGCGTGGAGGTGTGGCTGGGGTCTTGGTGATGATTGAATTGGCATTCTTGAAAGGTCGCGAGAAATTAGGGAGTTACGACCTCTTCACCCTGATAAAATATGACCAAGAGTGAACGTAAAGAAGGTCCGTAGGTCAAGCATGGCGAGACCTGCTCGACAAAACAAAGGGATCGCCAACAGTTCATCAGACGCGAGGATGGTAGACCTACAAGTCTCTCTCCCCCGTCCGGGTCTGCAAAAAACGGAGAGGGGGAGATAGGGGGTAAGGTGAAAGGAAGTAGCGGCAGCGAGGGAAGGGGAACCGTGAAGCATGAACCTTGACCTGTGAACCGAATTAGCGCCCCCGTAGCTCAGTTTGGATAGAGCAGAGGTTTCCTAAACCTTTGGTCGCCCGTTCGAGTCGGGCCGGGGGTATGAAAAACAGTCTCCGATCATCAAACAATGGGTCATACGGGATGAAAACGGCTGCCCAAAAAGAAAATGGAGATTTGTTAGAATCTGCTTGACAATCTTTCGGAAAGAAATATATTGCATATCTGATTTATGCGCAGTCCCGCCTCGCGGGAGAGGAAAATTTGAATAGAGTTATAGGTTAACTTCAAGCAAGGAGCAAGATAAAATGACGTCAAAGCTTTCGGGTCTGATCATAGCGGTTTCATTGCTTGTTTCTGTCTCAGCCTCAGGGGGGCAGAAATTCGGGCGGGAGGTGGAGGTGGATACCATTGGGTATTTTACCGTACAGGATTTCTTTCTTTCACCTTTGCAGCTGACAGACTACAATTTTGTGGGTGGCGGAGCCAAGGCCAGGGGGATGGGAGGTGCGTTTTTTGCAGTCTCTGATGACCCCTCTGCCGCCTCGTGGAATCCCGCCGGACTTTCCCACATGGACAAATCTCAGATGAACCTCACCTTCAGCTCTACCAAGCACCGGACAGATTACACCTCCGCGGCCATTTCGGAGACTTGGGACTACAGCTCCAGTGTGGAGCTAGAGCATGATCTCAACGCTCTTTCATTTGCCAGCGTTGTCATCCCGTTTAAGCTCGGAGAGAAAGAAGTCGTCGGAAGTGTGCTTTATCAGAGATTGGCGGACGTCTATCAGGAGAACAAATACCTTACGGCGGTGGACTACGATACGGTCCAGAATTATTTGCTTCCCCCGATAGATGAAAACGTCACAGGTAGATTGGATCAAATCGTCGCCTCCTTAGGGATAGGGGTTAGGTCTCTTTCCCTGGGAGCCGGGGTCAATATTTATAATGGAAACTTCACCAGTGATGTGGATTTCTTCTTGCCGGTTGGTGATGATGAAGTCAATCCGTTCGGGCGCAGCGGATTCAGGTTTCATCCTACCATCGAAAGCGACTATTCCGGATTCAATTTCACCATAGGGGCAATGTACTCGATAAACAAACTTTGTCTGGCAGGCGTTGTTAAAACCCCCTTCACCTTGAAAGAGGATAACGACGTCCAGCTTCTTGCTGATTACATCGAATACGGAATAGTCAATGAGCCGACCTCTCGTTCCATATCACCCCTTTTTAAGACTGACAGGGAATGGAAGATGCCCAGCATGATTGGCTTCGGCACCTCGTATCAGATAAAATCTCTGACCCTTGCAGCAGATGTGGAATTCAGAAACTACTCCAAGGCCGAGCTGACCTATCGGGAAGACCTGGCCAATCCCGTTGCGGAAAAAGTAACCACAAGCTTGGGCTGGAGGAACGTAACTCAGTTTCGAGTTGGGGGTGAATACACCATAGACACCAAATTCGGAAGCATTCCTTTGAGAGCCGGTTATAGAAACGATCCCAAGCTTTTCAAAACCCAAGTTGACTCAAGTGAGGTCTTCATTCGCACGGACCTGACTTACATTGGTGGAGAGCCTAGCTATATGCCTACCCATATACAGTCTAATTACGGAGTCGAGAAAGGATCGTGGGTGGATGGCAGTGTGCTTGCTTTCGGAACAGGTATAGGCTGGAGCCAGATAAGGTTTGATGTCACTTATGAACATGCCCGATATGACGATGTAGAAAGGATAGTCTCTACCAGCTTTAAGATTCTTGATCGTGCAAACAAGGTATTTTCCGAATCGTGGTATGAAGAAACATTTTCCAGCAAGAAAACTTACGACTACAGTCGGGTAATCGTGAGTTTCACCGGATTTTTCTAGGGCATGTGGTTTTGAGAAAAAAAGCGAAGTCTTCCGCAACAAGGGAGAGGGCTTCGCTTTTTTTGTGCCGAGCCGCACACACACTGATGATGTCCTACAGAACGGACTGTTTGCATAAGGGAACTCGGGTTAAGCAATTCTTCTTTCTAAATGTGATTACGATCAGCTATGCTAGAAGATTCTATTCTCAAATCAAACCTCGAAGACGCGCCCGTTTTCAGACGACGCTTTTTTCGAAAACTTATCATTAGGAGAAATCTGCGATGAGTCCCAGAAGGATAACCAAAAAAGACATGAAGGAAGACAAGCTGGTTACCACAGCATTCAAATTATCAGAATGGCTCCAAAAGCACCTGAATCAGGTGCTGATGGTCGCTGGCGCGGTGGTGCTGGTGGCCGTCGTGGTTTTCTTTGTTTTCTCCTCACGGACGAGGAGAGAGCAAAAGGCAGCTGATCTTTTCGGGAAAGCTACCATGGAATTCCAGGCAGGTAATGCCAGTCAAGCGATAACCGACTTGCATACGGTGACGGAGAAATACGGCGGGACCAAAAGCGGCGGGCCGGCAACCTTTTACCTAGCTACTGCCTACTTCTACGCCAAGGATTACGCCACCGCCAAAGCCACCTTTCAAAGGTTTGTGGAAGAGTATTCGGAGGACCCGCTCTCCCTAGCCTCAGCTCAAGCTGGAATTGCAGAATGTGATATGCAGAGCGGGACATTCGAGGCGGCAGGAGATAATTTCCTCAAGGCGGTCTCCGCCAAACCTGATGGTTTACTCGCTCCGCAGTATCTCCTTTCTGCAGGGCGAGCCTACCTGAAAGCCAACCAAAAGGAGAAAGCAAAACAAGCTTTCGAGCGCCTGCTCGACCAATATCCGGATTCCAAAGAATTCCACAAAGCCAGAGAGCAGTTGGCAGAAAGCCAACTCTTGTGATTTAACATGCCTCAACATGCATTCGCAGATGATCCAGATATCTCCTCTCAAGAAGGTCCCTCCCCGGTCTTGCAGGGCAGGGGAAAGGGTGAATCGCAGGTGCTTCGGGTAGCTTTCTTATGGCACATGCATCAACCCTATTACAAGGATGCAAAGAGCAATGAGTATCAGCTGCCTTGGGTGAGGCTGCACTCGCTCAAAGACTATTTCGACATGGCAGCCAAACTGGACGATTATCCTTCCATCCGCCAAACCTTCAACCTGGTCCCCTCCTTAATCGAGCAAATTCAGGATTACGCCTCCAACCAGGCCTATGACGAACATCTTCTCCTGACCGAAAAACCAGCCAAAGATCTGACCCGGGCAGAAAAAGAGAAGATGCTTTCCACCTTCTTCAGCTGCAATCATAAGACCATGATCTATCCCCACCCAAGATTCTACCAACTTCTGAAGAAGAGGGGAGAGGATTCGTATGACTCAAAATCGGCGGTGCAGGATTTTGAAGTTCAGGATTTTTTGGATTTGCAGGTATGGTCAAACCTGGCCTGGGTGGACCCCATTTTCAAGAAGGACCGGCTGATCTCCTACCTGCTGAAAAAAGGAGCAGGCTTCACCGAAGAGGACAAGAATCGTCTGATATCCAAACAGAGAGAAATACTGGGTCTGATCCTGCCCAAGTACCGGGAACTGCAAGACAAAGGGCAAATCGAGGTGACCTTTTCCCCTTATTTCCACCCCATCTCACCCTTGATATGCGATACCGATGTGGCCAGACTTGCCCTCCCCAATATCCAGCTGCCAAAGGACAGATTCTCCCACCCCGAAGATCTTGAAGCCCAGATAGATCTGGGTGTAAAACTATACGAAAAGACTTTTGGCCAAAGACCTAAGGGGATGTGGCCTTCCGAGGGAAGCGTAAGCGAAGACATTCTTCCCCGAGTGGCCAAATTCGGCGTGAGATGGATTGCCACGGATGAGGAGATTTTATATTACAGCAACATGTTGGCAAGAGCACGGTCGACTAAATCCGTTTCACGTGGAGCAGGTCTCCTCTATAGACCATACAGAATATCGACAGAGGGGAGCGAACTCTCCATCATCTTCAGGGATCATACCCTTTCCGATCTTATCGGCTTTGTTTATTCCAGCTGGGATCCACAGCGTGCAGCAGATGACTTCATCGAAAGACTGCACAAGACAAGGGAGAGCCTTCCGCAAGAAGATCTATCCCAATGTTTGGTCAGCGTGATTCTGGACGGCGAGAATTGCTGGGAATATTATCAAAACGATGGGCATGATTTTCTCTCCGCGCTGTATGCCGGATTATCAGAGGACAAGCTTCTGAGGACCACCACGGTAAGTGCCTTCCTGGAAAGGACGGAAAAATTCGAGAGGCTCCCTCGGCTTTTCGCCGGCTCCTGGATAAACCACAACTTCAGAATTTGGATCGGGCATCCGGAGGATAATTTGGCGTGGGATCTTTTAAAGATGAGCAGAGACGCTCTGGTTTCGTATCAACACAAGGTGAAGGGAAAACCCCGGACGAAGGAGATTTTGGAAAAAGCCTGGAATGAGATTTACATCGCCGAAGGAAGTGATTGGTGTTGGTGGTATGGAGACGAACACCAGGGAGCCGGCACCGATGAATTTGACCGCATCTTCAGGTCGCACCTCCTATATGTTTACGAGTTGATTGGTGAGGAACCCCCGGAGATGCTCTACCAATCAATAAAATCCAAGTTTGTCTCAACCTATTTTCTATCTCCCACCGGATATGTGAGACCAGTCATAGATGGCAAGAACACCCACTATTACGAATGGCAACAGGCCGGCGTCTTTGACTGCCTCAAATCAGGCGGCGCCATGCATCGGGCTGTCAGTGAGACGTCAAGAATATTCTTTGGGTTCGACCACAAAAACCTGTATTTTAGAATCGATGCCGCTGTGCCGAATGAAAAATACATAAGCGAGGCTTACGAATTCATCTTAGAATTCATCGAACCACCTCGGCATAGAATATCAATCAAGAATGACAAGGCCGCTCTTCTTAGAAGAATGGACGAATCGGACTGGAAGGTGATTTCCTCTGATTTGGACTTTTCGTTTGTTAAAACAATGGAGTTGTCCGTCCCGATCGAGCTTTTAGAGTTTAAGGAACAAAAAGGCGTGTGGTTTCGTTTGATAGTAATGAAGGCAGAAAAAGAGCAGGAGAGATGGCCTGCAGTCGACGTGATCAGATTCGATCTTCCCGTTCAGGAAGGCAAGCCGCTCTTCTGGGGAGTATAGAATTTACAGTAGGGGAGAGGCTCGGGGCGAGGGGGAATGAAATAGAAGGCAACAAACTCCATTACGTTTGAATTAGAAGAACATAAGGAGGCAATCATGTCTGAGCAGATTTGTGGTGCCAGTGAGGCCAATGAAAAAGCAAAAGGACCTGCCGAGCCCGGGATGGACCCCGAAAAGGAAAAAGAAATAATAGAGGAGGGAAAAGCGGCTGCTATTTTGGGATACGTTCCCTTCATGTGTTTTGTGCCGCTGATCAAGATGAAGGACAATCCTTTTGCGGTAAAACACGGAAAGCAGGGTTTGATCTTGTTCATCATTGAGATAATAGCGGTCATCTTTCTTCTTCCCAGAATAAGCGAGCTCTTCTGGGGTATGGTAGTAGTTTTGTGCTTGGCTTCTGCCGTTACCGGGATATACTTCACTGTCCAGGGAAAAGACTGGAAAATCCCCTTCATCGGCGATTTAGCAGAAAAGATTAATATCTGACACTGCGACCGTAGTGGCAGAGCTTGCTCTGCCGAAAGCCTTGGTCGTCTGTCTTTGTGTGACTTATCCTCTCTCCAACGGTGTACGAAGGCGGAGTAGCGAGACTTGTCTCACGCCGAGATTCGGCACGAGCTATCTTCCCCCATTGGTCCATACCGGGGAACAGCTTAACAGAATAAGCGAAAAAAGACGTCGGTTCTCCCAACGCGGTCTGAAAACCGCTATCGTTGTGCAAAAACGGTTCTTAAAATCCGCATTTACCTGACTGGATCAGGAACCGCCGAGTATTTCACTTTTCCCTGACGGATAGATACTCCTGGAACATCTCCCTGGATATCTCTTCCGCCTTGATACACCACTCAACCAAGTCTTGTAGTTCCAGCTCCAGCTTCACCTCATCCACCCGCCCATGCTCCAGTTTTGCCTGCAGCAGTAACATGCGGTTCCCTGTCTCATATACCGCCTCTAAGTGTCTTTCGATATCTTCTCCGAAAAGAAACGACCTAGCCCGCGTTCCCCTCAGGAAACCCGTCAGTTCCTCCCGTGTGGTGCGAGCACTACGCGCCACCCCTGCCAGAAACTTCATGGTTTCCTCGTATATCGTATACCTCTTGTCCCACACTGCAATTTTCCACTGTCTTGCGCTAGCCCTGGTCTGCTCATACATCAGAATCACAGTTGCCACTCCAATCATGACCGTCAGCATCACCGTCCCTCCCTCAAGCATCGCCTGAAAGAATATTTCCCTAGTCCCCACAGGCATCGCAAACGTGCCAACTCCCCAGAAAACCATCCACACCGCTGCTGTCACCGCCACAAGAATGCCCATAAGCAACACGGTTCGTTGAGGGATTGCTCCCCTTTCAAACAGACGCCGGAGATGGTTCTTCATCGGTACAGACCCTCCTTTCAGTTTGCTTGCGTTCGTCAGCTGATCAAACCCTTACAGCTGATCTCTCTCCAGTAAAACTTCACTCCGCATGAACCTTCAAAACCCGACACCTCTTACATGTTTTCCCTGATGTGAACCCGACACTCTTACCTCGCTGTTCCGACAAATGAATGTCCTATAACATATATTATGTAAACCTCCCCTTATACCAAACACACCCAAACACAAAAACCCACCCAACACAACTTCGTGCGTCTATTCAAATACCACCCCCTTCCCCTACCCCTACCTCACCTCACAACCACATTCATCAACTTATCAGGAATGAAGATCGTTTTCACTATTTTCTTATCATCAGTGAATCTCTTGACTCTCTCGTCCTCCAAAGCGGTCTTCTTAACCTCTTCTTCGGCTGTATTTATAGGAAAGCTGATTGTAGTCCTCAGCTTCCCGTTAACCTGCACGGCGATAGTAACTTCATCCTCCTGAATTGCATCTTCATCATAAGCTGGCCATTCAGACTTGAAGATACTTTCCATGTGACCCAATCTCGACCAAATCTCTTCGCTTAAATGCGGTGCGAATGGAGCCAAAATCTGAGCTAATCTCTCTACGCACAACGAAAAAACCTTGGAAGCCGCAGGATTCAGATCATCCATCACGTTCAAAAGCTCCATCATAAAGGCAACAGCGGTATTCAATTGCAGGGCTCCGATATCCTCCTCGACCTTCTTTATCGTCTGGTTCAGCTTTCTGTAAGCCTGTAATTCACTGCCAGTTAACTCGTCCACCTTAATCGTATCTATTATCTTCTTTGGGGAAGCCTTCTCAGCAAATGTGTATATCCTGTTCAGGAACCTGGTTGCGCCCACAATGCCCTCGTCACTCCACAATATCTCTCTCTCGGAGGGCGCCGCAAAATACATGGCTATTCGGGAGATATCTACGCCGTGCTTTTCGAGTATATCAATCGGAGAAACGACATTGCCCACCGACTTGGACATCACCTTCCCTCCTCTGTCCAGGACCATGCCGTGATTAAAAAGCTCAAGAGCTGGTTCATCTATGTCCAGCCAGCCAATGTCGTGCAGGAACTTGGTGAAGAACCTGAAGTATAACAAATGCCCGCAGGCATGCTCGATTCCACCAATGTATTTGTCCACAGGTAGCCATTGCCTGGCTTTCTCCTTGGAAAAGGGCTCTTTCTCATTACGAGCATCCGTATATCTCAGGAAATACCAGGATGAGCAGACAAAAGTATCCATGGTGTCCGTATCTCTTCTTGCCTTTCCTCCGCACCTCGGGCAATCGGTATTTATGAATTCCTCTGCGTCTTCCAGCGGCGACCGACCTTTGGGCAGAAAGTCCGCATCGCCTGCAGGAAGCAAGATCGGCAAATCTGATTCATCCACCGGGATAACTCCGCACTTTTCGCAGTGAATCATGGGAATGGGCGCACCCCAGTACCTCTGGCGGGAAATCAGCCAGTCCCTCAGCTTATAATTAACCTTTAGCCTTCCCAGCTTCTTTTCAACGACATATTCATTTATCTTCTTAATTCCGTCCACAGAATAAAGGCCATCGAATATATCAGAGTTGACCATAGTTCCGGGTTCAACGTAGGCCTCTGTCATATTGTCAGCTAACAGCTTAACTCCGGGAGGCTGAATCACAACTTTAATCGGTATGCCGTATTTCTTGGAAAATTCAAAATCCCTCTGGTCATGTCCCGGAACTCCCATCACAATTCCCGTGCCGTAGGTTGCCAGAACGTAGTCTGCCACCCAGAGTTGAACCTTATCGCCTGAAAGCGGGTTTACTGCGTACACTCCGGTGAAAACGCCATCCTTCTCCCCTAGCGCCGACCTTTCTATCTCCGTCTTCTTGCTTGCCTCTTCTATATAGTCTTCCACCGCCTTCTTATGCTTCGAATCCATTTTCAGCTTCCTAAGCAGCTTATTCTCCGGAGCGATGGCCATGAACGTAACTCCATAAATGGTATCTGGCCTGGTGGTAAAAACTGATATCTTCTGACCTGAATTCTCGACGCCAAAGTCGATCTCCAACCCTTCACTTCTTCCGATCCAATTTCTTTGAAGAATTTTGGCATTCTTGGCCCACCCGTCCAGCTTCTCCAGATCCTTCAGAAGCCTGTCAGCGTATGCGGTGATGCGGAAAAACCACTGTTCCAGCTCCTTCTTCCCTACCGGAGATTCACACTTCCAGCACCTACCTTGCTCCACCTGTTCGTTGGCCAGAACCGTCTTGCAGTCAGGGCACCAGTTGACATACGATTTCTCCCTGTAAGCCAAGTTATTCTCATAGAGTTTCAGAAACATCCATTGGGTCCATTTATAGTAATCCGGGTTGGAGGTGATAACCTCCCGGTCCCAGTCAAAGCTGATGCCGCATTTTTTCAAAGTTGATCTGGAGATGCTGATGTTCTGCGCGGTCCACTCCCGAGGATGAATCCCTCTTTTGATGGCCGCCAACTCCGCGGGAAGGCCGAACGAATCCCAGCCGAACGGATGCAGTATCTGATACCCTTGCATCATCTTATGTCTTGCTACCACGTCTCCGATGATGAAGTTCCGGAAGTGCCCTATGTGGATGTCGCCTGAGGGATAGGCAAACATCACTAGCACGTAGTATTTCTTTTCAGGGTGCTCAGGAGCCTTGTATAATTTCGATTCCGCCCAGATTTTCTGCCATTTGGATTCGATCTCTTTGAATGGATAGCTTTTCATAATACCTCTTGAAAGACAAACGGACTCAATTCACTCACCAAGCTGACGTTCTCTCGGTATTCGATACGCACCTCTCCGACGATCCAGACAAATCAAGGATACAACCTATATAATGTTCTGGGAAATGGGACAGACTCTCTTATGTGAGGCAAGCCGCAAATCCAGGTGACGACCCTTTCTACCCCCAGGCCGAAACCGGAATGCGGAACCGAACCGTATTTTCTCAACTCTAGGAACCACTTGTAGGCATCTTTTGGCAGTTTCTCCTCCTCTATTCTTTGAATCAAGCTGTCATGATCGTCATTCCTCTGCGACCCACCGATGATCTCCCCATATCCTTCAGGAGCCAAAAGATCAGCGCACAGAACTAAATCATCTCTGGTGGGATGCGGTTTCATGTAAAATGCCCGGGCTCTCTTTGGGTAATTGTAAACGAAAACTGGACGGTCGAACATATTGGCCAAAATGGTTTCATGTTCGCCTCCGAAATCGATTCCCCACTCAATCTCGCTTCCGGCTCCTTTGAGCCTCTCCACCGCTTCATCATAGGAGATTCTGGGAAAAGGTTTTTTCACATTCTCTAAAGGGGAGGTATCTCTCTCTAAAATCTTGAATTCTTCCCTGCAATTATTCAAAAGCCAATCCACAATATAGATGCAGAGATCCTCTTCCAAGTCCATGTTCTGTTCATTATCGTAGAAGGCCTCCTCTGCCTCCATCATCCAGAATTCAGTCAGGTGCCTTCGAGTCTTGGATTTTTCCGCCCTGAAGGTAGGCCCGAAGCAGTAAACCTTCCCGAAAGCGGCGCAAGCCGCTTCCAGGTACAACTGCCCGGTCTGAGCCAAATAGGCTTTTCCCAAATCGAAATACTCTGTCTCGAACAAAGTGGCTGCCGTCTCCCCTATGGCTCCGGTCAAAATGGGAGTATCGATGAGAACAAACTTGTTATCGTAAAAAAACTTCCTTATCGCCCAGATAAGTTCATTCCTGACTCTCAGAATGGCATGGGGACGAGTCGATCTCAAATGCAGATGCCGGTGCTCAAACAAGAACGGCGCTCCGTGTGGCTTCGGAGTAATGGGATAATCCTGAGCAATCTGGACGATTTTGACATCTTCTAAGTTCAATTCGTAACCACCGGGAGCCCTTTTATCTTTCCTTACCGTTCCGGTGACTTCCAGGGATGATTCTTGAGTAAGCGCGTCATAAGCCCCAAAAACCTCATCTGCCACCTCGCCTTTGGTCATCACACACTGAATGATGCCGGTTCCGTCTCGAACCAAGAGAAAATGGATCTTGCCCTTGGACCTTTTGTTGTAAAGCCAACCTTTTAGGGTCACCTTTTTTCCTTCGAATTTCCCGATATCTTCAATGTAACAAAAATCCATTTCACCTCTCTTCAATGGAAGACGAAAAGACTACAGTACTCTCCAACCTTCGGCTCTACCACTCTTTTTCATCTCTTGGTATAGGTTATTCTCACCTGTGGTTCCCTATGTATCAGAAAATTTATCAAAGCAGTAACCGCACTGATCAAAAGAGCCGCCAGGAACGCTCTCCAAAAACTGGCGATCTCAAAACCCGACACCAGGCCCGATACCACATATAGAAGAAAGCCATTTATCGCCAGGGTAGAAAGCCCCAGGGTTAAGAGAGTTATGGGCAAAGTCAGGATTATCAGAACTGGTCTCAGGATGGCATTCAGAACCCCCAGAATCAAAGCCGCCAGCACCAGTGCTTTCAAGTTCTCAATGTAAATCACCCCAAATACGTTAGCCACGATGAATATCGAAACTGCGGTGACGAACCATTTCAGCAAAAAAGCTTTCATCTGCTGCAACTGTTAAACCCGACTTACTCGCGGGCAGCCACCTGCTCCACATCGGCCTCATTCTCCAGCGCACCGTAATCGGGAGAACCCTTCAAGATTGCCGTTCCTGAGGCGAATCGATTGATGATCCTTCCCTTCAAATCCTCTATCCAAGAAAGCCTGTTCTGGTTTAATTTCATGTTCAAAGTCAAAGGCGAGTCAAAAAGATATATTCCCCATCTCTTTTGTGCAAACGCTTGAAACCCGTTCTCTTCATCCCTTGAACATAATGTATAAGCTCTCTTATAACCCACCCTTTGGGCCTCCTCTTGTGCGAACCGGTCATATCTGCCGAAAGGATAGGACAGAAAATTTACCTCTTTTCCCAACTTCCGCTCCAAAATCTCTTTTGATTTTCCCAGCTCATATCCCACAAATCTCCGATCGATTCTGGTTAAGTCGGGATGATTCACCGTGTGAGATCCGAGCCCGAATCCGAATTCGGACATCTCCCTGATCTGTTTCCAATCCAAGTGTCTGGTTCTCCTTCTCCCCGGATTATAATCCCAGCTGTTGTATTTCCCAACAAACCCGGTGATCACAAAAACAAAAGCGGTGAACTCATATTTCTGCAAAACCGGAAAAGCATTCAAGTAAACGTCCTCATATCCGTCATCGAACGTGATAACAACCTTTCTGTCACAGGTCTTGGCGGGTTTGAAGGCCTCCTCCAGTGAAACAGATTGATACCCTTGATCACGAAGAAACTTTATCCCTTTCTCGAATTGACCAACTTTTTGCCTGGTAATTCCCCAATCGAAATCATCGGTTATTCTATGGTAGGTTAGAATCGGGATACCTCTGTCTGAGTCTGTCTTACACACCTTCCGTCCCCAAAGGCAAGAAAACATAAAAGAGATTGTTGCCGCCGAAATTGCATGGCCAAACATGGGCACCAGGCACGGTACGTGCGGTGTTGATTCGTGTACCTGACGAGATTATCTGAGGCTCCAATCAATCTGATTGACTACTCTTTTTCCCACTGGTCCCAAGATCAGGGCGGAGAGTTTGTTGGAATCAAGAAGGTCAACCGCCACGTCGATCACTTCTTTTGCCTTAACCCTATTTATCGAGCTTGCAGTCTCGTCCAGGTTCACATATTTGCCCAAAAGGAGCTCCTGTCGAGCCAGCCGATTCATCCGGTTAGAGGTATTCTCCAGGCTCAACATCAGACTTCCCTTCAGCTGATACTTGGAGTTAGAGAGTTCCTGTCTGGATACACTATGCTTCTTTATCTTTCTGATTTCTTTCAAGACCAGATCAATCGCCCTGGCGGCGTTTTTCTTGTGAGTTCCCAAATAGATGCCGAAAACGCCGGTATCTACAAAAAAATCGATGAAGCTATATACATTATAGGCCAGTCCCAGTTCTTCCCTAATGCTCTGGAAAAGACGAGAACTCATTCCTCCACCCAGGATATTGCTCAAGAGCATAGCGGCATATCTTCTCTTATCCTTATAGGGAAATGCAGGAACTCCCAGACTAACGTGAGTCTGAGCCGTTTGGCGGCTCACCACCATCCTGTTTAGATTGGGCTCCGGAGTGGATCGGTCGGCCAGATGCGTCCTCTCAGTCTGACTGAACCGGAATTTCTCTTGGATCATCGTAACCAAATCCCTATGGTTGAAATTGCCGGATGCGGCGATGACCACCTTGGGGGAGACATAATTTCTCTTGGTGAAATCGATAAGCTTACCTCTGGTCATCCTCAGAATGCTCTCCGCGTCCCCCATGATGGATCTTCCCAGTGGATGATCCTGCCACATGCCGGACATCAGACGATCGTGAGCTAAATCCGCGGGCGAATCTTCCAAATCCCTGATCTCCGAGGCTATCACCGTTTTTTCCCGTTCCACATCCGTTGGATTCAGAAGAGAGTTCTTTAGGATGTCAGCCAAAACTTCTACGGCAATGCTCAAATGCTCATCCAAAATCCTCGCGAAGTAGCAGGTGTGTTCACGCCCGGTAAAAGCATTTAGGGCTCCTCCCACCGATTCCAAAGAAGAGGCAATCTCCTTGGCGGTCCTCTTCTTGGTTCCTTTGAAAAGCATATGCTCGATGAAGTGAGAGACTCCGGTCTCGTTGCTTGCTTCGTCTCTGGAGCCAACGTCTATCCATACCCCAATGGCCACGGACCGAACATATCCGATCTTTTCCGTCAACACACGGATGCCGTTTTTTAAAACAGTCTTCTTATGGATTCCTCTCAAAACCGTATCCTTTCTAGAAGCAAAGTAACAAAAAACCTCAACCTGTATTTTGCCCTCTTCCTCGCATGTTTGGGCAAAAAAGAGCAAAGATTCTCTTAAGGACCCAGAATTCGGACCGGGGGGATCTATTTGTTTCTGACAGCAAAGCAAGCTTTTCTGGATAGCCTGATTTTTCCATCCACATCAATGCCGATGATTTTAACCTTCACCTCATCCCCCACATTCAGAATATCCTCCACCCGATTCACCCTTCGGGTGTCCAATTCCGATATGTGCACAAGACCATCCTGTCCGGGAAGGATCTCCACAAATGCTCCAAAGGAGGTGACCCTCTTCACCTTGCCGACATACTCCTTGCCCATCTCTGGTTCCTCGGTCAGCTTCAATATGAGCTCCTGGGCCAGCTCGCCTGCTTTTTGATCGACAGAGGCAATGAAGATGGAGCCATCGTCCTCGATATCGATCTTCGCCCCGCTTTGCTCGATTATGCCTCTGATGACCTTTCCCCCGGGACCTATGATCTCACCGATCTTGTCCGGTTTCACCTTCAAGATGATTATCCGAGGTGCGTAGGCGGAGAGCTGCGGTCTGGGCTTGGCAATGGTCTGCTCCATTATATCCAGGACGTGAAGCCTGCCTTCTTTCGCTCGCTTCAGGGCTTGGCTCAACAGGCTCAGATCTATCCCAGCCATCTTGAGGTCCATCTGAAAGGCGGTGATTCCCTCCCGGGTGCCGGTGACCTTGAAATCCATATCTCCCAGGTGATCCTCCACCCCCAGTATGTCAGAGAGAATTGCAACTTTTTCCCCGTCCTTGATCAGTCCTAAGGCCACTCCAGCCACCGGGGCTTTGATGGGGACGCCCGCATCCATTAAAGAAAGGGTCCCTCCACAGACCGTGGCCATGGAGGAGGAGCCGTTCGACTCTAAGATATCGGAGACGAGTCGAATGGTGTAGGGGAAGACCTCTTCTTTAGGAACCACCGGCTGGATGGCTCTTTCGGCTAATACACCATGGCCGATCTCCCTTCTTCCCGGCCCTCTAATGGGACGTATCTCCCCCACGCTGAAAGGGGGAAAATTGTAATGAAGCATGTAGCTTTTGGAGGATTCGCCCTCCAAGTCGTCAACTCTCTGTTCATCTATCTTGGTACCCAAAGTGGCAACGGCCAGACACTGGGTCTGCCCTCGGGTGAAAATCGCGGAGCCATGGGTCCGTGGCAAAACCCCCACCTCGCAGGAGATCGGCCTTATCTGATGAATGTCCCTGCCGTCCACCCTTTTCCCTTCGGTTAGAATCATCTCCCGCATATCCTGTTTCTCCAGTTCCTGGAGAATCGCTTTGATTTGACTCTCGCTTTCCGGGAATTTCTCTTGAAGCTCCAACATCACCGAATCCAACAGTTCGTCCAGCTTGTTTTCTCTTTCGGTTTTGTCTGGAGAACGGTCAGCCTCCTTTATTCTCTCGAAAGCTAGGTTTGTGACCGCATCCACCAATTCCGGATTCTTGGGAGGGGGTTCTACTTGTCGTTTCGGCTTTCCGCAGCTTTTCAAGAGCTGTTCCTGAATTTCGACAATCATTTTTACCTTTTCATGCCCAAACTCCAGGGCGGCCAGGATATCCTCCTCGGAGACTTCCTGGCAGCTT
Source organism: uncultured Ignavibacteria bacterium (assembly GCA_964588305.1). GTDB lineage: Bacteria > Zixibacteria > MSB-5A5 > MSB-5A5 > SM1-73 > SM1-73. The sequence continues at coordinate 29,847 of CAZPOP010000004.1, read as the reverse complement.
CCCTCCACCATGTTGATGGAATCCCTTGTGCCCGCCACCACCAAACTCATATCACTCTCATCAAGCTCTGAGAAAAGGGGATTTGCGATAAACCGACCATTGACCCGACCCACCCTAACCGCTCCGACTCGCTCATAGAAAGGTATGGGCGAAATGCCTAAGGCTGCCGATGCCCCCACCAATCCCAGAACATCGGCATCATTCTCCTGATCAGAGGAGAGAACCATCACCATCACCTGCACCTCATTGAAGTACCCTTCCGGAAACAAGGGGCGCAGACACCTGTCAATCAATCTGGCACTCACGATCTCCTTTTCACTGGGTCTCCCTTCTCTTTTGAAAAACCCGCCTGGAATCTTGCCGGCGGCATAGGCCTTTTCTCTGTAGTCTACGAACAGAGGGAGGAAATCCTGCTCCAGATCCACATCTTTTGCCTCCACCACGCTGGCCAAGATGATGGTATCTCCGGAGCGCACAGTCGTTGCTCCGTGAGACTGTTTTGCAACTTTGCCGGTCTCTACGATCAAACTCCTTCCGCCTAAGTCTACTTCCACTCTTTCAACCATTCTGACGCTCCTGAGATTCAGTCCATTGTCGCGAGTAAAAATTCCGGAGTAAAGGTCTTTTTCTCTGAACTCTTAACTCTTGACTCTCAACTTTCGTTATCTTCTCAAACCTAACTCTTCCACGATCTTCCGATAACCATCCAGATCCGTATCCTTCAGATAGTCCAGAAGTCTCCTCCTTTGTCCCACCAATTTCAGAAGTCCTCTTCGGGAGCTAAAATCCTTACGGTGCATTTTCAAATGATCGGTCAACTGGCTGATCCTTTCGGTGAGCAAAGCGATCTGCACCTCTGGTGAACCGGTATCGTTATCATGCATTCGGTATTCTCTGATCAACCTCTCCTTCTTTTCTCTGGTGAGTGGCAAGATAACCTCCTTTTAATCTATGTGAAACATCTCCTTTATTTTCCTCTCGTCTACCCTTAACTGATCTTTCAGCAGGGCGGGCGTGTCGAATCTCTGCACTTCACGAATCCAACTCTCCACCAAGAGACGTACTTCAGAGTCGATCTGCTCCGGCTCTGCGTCCAACAGGTGAACTTCAGTTGATTGAGAGCTGTCGCCGAAAGTAGGTTTAGCTCCGATGTGCAACATTCCGAAATGATTCTTGTCTCGGATCTGCACCTTGGTGGCGTATACCCCTTCTTTGGGCAGAAGCTTCGCCGGTGCGGTCTGGAGATTGATGGTGGGGTAATCCAAAATCTTTCCTCTCCCCTTTCCTTTTGTAGCTTCGCCCCAAATGGGATAGCTGTGCCCCAGCATGTTTATCCCTCTTTCGAAATCCCCTTCCTTAAGTTCTCTCCTTATCTTGGTGCTGCTTATTCGCTCCCCACCACCTGTCTGAGCAGAATCACGAGGAGATACCTGGGCACGCACCGGAGGCAGCACCTCCAACTCAAACTTGTACTTCTTGCTAATCTGGGCAAGCAGTTCGACGTTTCCGGATCTATTGCTTCCGAAAGCATGATCGTGGCCTACCACAATGCCGCTCGCACTTAGTCCTCTCACCAGAATTTCTTCCATGAACTCTTTCGCCGCAAGTTGGCTGAACTTGCGATCGAAGTTCACCACCAAAGTCTCCTTCACTCCCAACTTCTCGAAAAGGTCAAGTTTTTCTTCCAAGGTGGTTAGAATCTGAGGGGTGCTCTGTGGTGCGACCACGCTCTGAGGATGCGGCTCATAGGTGATCACCAGCGCCATCTTGTCTCTCTCTTTTGCTTTGTCCAGAAGCTTCTTAATTACCGCCTGATGACCCAAATGGACTCCGTCAAAAGTCCCAAGACTCACTACCGGTTTGTCCAAAACCCGGAGGTCAACTTCTCTTATGTCGAAACAAACGTGCATAAAATGCAATTTGATGGTTAAGAATTTCAAACGGAAAACGTCGCTTAAAGCACCCGCGAATATTCAAAAAGTCTGCCTTCCCGGTTCTCATCTGAGAACTCGCCGGAACAACATAAGGCCTTCCCTATGGCGATGATCTCCCCCTGATTGTTTTTTATACAAATCACTTGATCCTTATCGAATTCCTTCTCCCATGATAGCACGGACGAGGGAAGAAGATTGGGACCCTCCTTTATTCTCAGAGCAAAACCGTTTTTTACCACCACGGAAGGAAGGTGAGCCAAAACCTTCTCAATGCAGATCAAAAAGTCTCCCATCTTACCCTCATGTTTAATCTCTTCTATGGCTTTCAGGTCCAGGGCCTCCTTGACATCGAATGGTCCTACTCTGGTTCGGAAGAGCGAAAAGAGATGCGCCCCGCATCCCAACATCTCCCCCATGTCATGCGCCAAGCTGCGGATATAAGTTCCCTTGGAGCAATTGACCTTTAATTTCACGAAAGGGGGCCTAACCTCCAATACCTGCACATCCTTTATGAAGACCTTCCGCTTTTTCCTTTCCACCTGCTTGCCAGCCCGGGCATACTGGTAAAGCTTTTTACCACCCTGCTTAACCGCTGAATACAAAGGAGGCGTCTGCCATATCTCTCCCTTGAAGGACTGTGCCGCTTCTCTTATCTCGTCTTCGCTAATCTTCAGACTGTCTCTTATCTGAACGACTTTCCCTTCTCCATCATAAGTGTCTGTGGTGACCCCTAATCTGATCACCGCTTCATATTCTTTGTCGTATTCCGTCAGAAGCTTCGCGATTTTTGTCGCCTTTCCCAGGCAGGCTAAAAGAACTCCTTGCGCGCCTGGATCTAATGTCCCCGTGTGTCCTATCTTTTTGAATTTCAAAACCCTCCTCAGTTTTTCCACCACGTCGTGCGAGGTCATCTTCGCTTTCTTATTGACTACTAATAATCCGGATAGGTTCATCTTTGTTGTAGTGAGCAGAGCTAATCTATGATAGCTTCGGAATTTCGTCAAAAACGACCTTCTTGGCTTTTTCCAAATCGTAGTTCAAGGTGCAGCCAGCGGCATTCTTGTGCCCCCCACCCCCAAAGATCTTAGCCAGTTTGCTCACGTCAAAATGGTCTTGCGATCTCAGGCTGACCTTGGTTTTGCGTTCCTCTATTTCTGTAAACAATACTCCGACTTCCACCCCGCTTAAGAAGAGGGAATAAGCTGCGATTCCCTCGATCTCCTCGGGATTGACCCCGTAGTTCGACAACAAAGACCGACCAATGGCCACCGAACACGTTTTTCCCCCATTTCTGACTTCCAACCTTTCTAAAAGGCTCCCCAGAAGTTTCAAAAAAGAAAGAGAATGGTCAAAATAGATTCTATTGGTCAGGATCTTGGGGTCAGCTCCTAATTTGATCAATTCAGCGCAAATGCTCAAGCAGCGTGCAGAAGTGTTGGAATACTTGAATCTTCCCGTGTCCGTCAGAATAGCAGCGTAGATTTGATTCGCCATCAGGGGAGTGATGGGAAAATCGTAATCTTTCAATAAGAAATAAATCATCTCCCCTAACGCTGACGCCTGCAAGTCCACATAATTCAAAGTCCCAAACCTGACGTTGTCGGGATGATGATCAATGTTCACCAGGGTGCTCCCCTCGGGAATAATCCTTTTGACCTCTCCTAGCCTGTCCAAACAGGGGCACTCCAAGACGAAGATCAAATCCGGATCGAAATCGAGGTTTTTTTCCTCGGCGCCCAAATCGAATTCTTCTATTCTGCCCTGTGGATCCAAAAAAACGTATCGGCGCGGAAGACAACCCTGGTCGACAATTCTGATAGGCTTTCCAAAACTCTGCAAGAAGCCATCCAGGACCAATTGAGAACCTATCGAATCTCCATCCGGATCACGGTGGGAGGTTATCAGTATTCTTTTGCTAGCATTTACAAAATCTACGATTTTCTCAATCGTCTTTTCCATCTTTATCATCTTCCCCTGGGGGAAGCTCATCTTCTGTGGGTCCCTCAGATTGGTGTATCTTATCTATCAGTAGCTCTATGTGAGCGCCATACTCCACGGACGAATCGAAGAGAAAGCAAATCTCGGGTGTGTACTTAAGCCTGAGCCTTCTGCCAATCTCGTGCTGGACAAAACCACAGGCCCGCCTCAAAGCTGAAGAACTTTCTTTCTTGGCTTCGTCGTCTCCTAAAACGCCGTAAAATATCTTGGCGTGCTTAAGATCGTCAGAGACCTTCACCTGAGTTACCGTCACAAAGCCAATTCCGGGATCTTTCAACTCGTACTGAATTATCCGGGAAACCTCCTCTTTGATCAGATCTCCGACTCTTTGGGCCCTTTTGTACTGCATCATCTCTCTCGCGAATCCCAGTCGCCATAATACCTGCCTAGAGAATCTCTATGGAATAATCCAGAATCTGAAGTCTATTCTCCCTGCTGATCTGTTCCACCACCTTGGAGAGGACCTGGTTTGCAAACTTCTTCTCATTGGCTACCACCGACACGCCCAGGGTGGTTCTCTGCCAGAGATCATTGTGTCCGACCTCCGCCACGGAGACATTGAAATTGTTCCTGAGCCGATCCTTCGTGCCTTTCAAAAGATGCCTTTTGCCTTTCAGAGATCCGCTTTGTGGAATATGAATATCGATACTTACCACTCCCACCACCATATTTAACTCAGTTTGGAGTTGAGGGTCTGAAGGGTTTTATCCGGACCGCCGCTTCTGTTTTGCGGGCCACTATCATTCATTCCAGTTTTCTGGCCAATTCCTCCACCTGGTAAGCCTCGATAATATCTCCGGTTTTCATATCGTTGTAATCCTCGATTTTTATGCCACATTCAAATCCGCTGGCCACTTCCCGGGCATCATCTTTGAATCTCTTCAAGGAAACGATAACCCCACCATAAATCACCGTCCCATCCCTTATTACCCTGACCTTGTCTCCTCTTTTCACATTCCCGTCTATCACCAAACACCCTGCAACCTGTCCTACCTTGGGAACTCGAAAAACATCTCTTACCTCCGCCGTGCCGGAGATCGTTTCGGAAATCTCCGGTTCCAAAAGCCCCTCCAATGCCTTTTTGATATCCGATTCTATCTCGTAGATCACCTCATAAGGCCTAATATCCACTTTCTCCCTTGAAGCCAACTCCCTGGCTCTTATGTCCGGACGAACGTGAAAACCAACAACTATGGCCTGAGAAGCGGCTGCCAAAAGGACGTCGCTTTCGTTGATTGAACCCACTCCCCGATGAATGACGTTCACCCTAACCTCGGGGTTGGAGATCTTCTCCAGTGTATCAGATAAGGCTTCCACCGAACCATCTACATCCCCCTTAATGACCAACTTCAAATCTCTTATCTTCCCTTCCTCGATCTGTTCATAGATATCGGCCAAGGAGAACCTTCTGACTTGTCTTAGGTCTTGCTCCCTTTTTAGCCTTATTCTCTTAGCTGAGATTTCCCTGGCTTCCACCTCAGTCTCTGTTACCACAAACGTATCCCCGGCCTGAGGTGTTCCTGAAGTTCCCAGAACCAGCATCGGGGTGGAGGGTCCTGCGTCTCTCACTGGATTTCCTCTTTCATCCAACAAGGCCCGCACTTTCCCGTGATAGGCTCCACTCACAAAGGGATCTCCAATCCTCAACCTGCCCTTCTGAACCAAGACCGTCGTGACCACTCCTCTACCCCGGCTGAGTTCAGATTCGACCACCACTCCCAATGCCCTCCGGTCAGGATCAGCCTTAAGCTCCATCATCTCCGCTTGAAGAAGGATCATTTCCAGAAGCTTTCCCACGCCCATCCCAGTCTTGGCCGATATCTCCACTACTATAGTCTTGCCACCCCATTCTTCAGGAACCAAGTTCAGCTTTGCCAGCTGCTCCTTGATTGGCTCGCTGTCGGCATCTGGCAGATCCATTTTGTTGATCGCCACTATGATGGGAACGCCTGCGGCTCTTGCGTGATCAATGGCTTCGGTGGTCTGAGGCATTATGCTGTCATTCGCCGCTATAACCAAGACCACGATATCGGTTATCTGGACTCCTCTGGCCCTCATGGCGGTGAAAGCCTGATGTCCGGGAGTATCCAAAAAGGTGATATTTCCATCGGGCAACTTGACCTCGTATGCCCCTATGTGTTGAGTGATGCCTCCAGACTCGCCCCCGATGATGTTGCTCTTTCGAATGTAGTCCAAAAGAGAAGTCTTGCCATGATCCACATGTCCCATGATTGTAATCACCGGGGCACGAGGTTTTAAATTTTCCTCTCTCTCTTCCTCTTCCTCCTCCTCTAAGCCAAGCTCTTTTGTCGCCTCGACACTGAAGCCGAATTCCAAGGCAAGGGTCTCAATGGTATCCATGTCCAACCTCTGGTTGATGGTGGCCACAAAGCCAAGCTCCAGACATTTGGAGATGACCTCTGTAGGCTTAACCCCCATCAGATTAGACAGCTCCGCTACCGAGATAAATTCACTCACCTTGATAAAGTTGGCAGCCTCGGTCTTCTGCCCCTCTTTCTCTTCCGGCGTTTTCCTCTTGTATTTCCTAAGCCTCTTTATGGTTTCAATTGAAGCCAAGGTTTTCTTCACGCTTTCCTGAATTTCCTTTTTCGGGGCCGGCTTCTTGAATTTATTCGTGAGGAGAGCTCCCCCTTTTTTCTTGACCTCGACTCTCTTTTTCTCTAGCTTTCTCAGACGGTCTCTTCGTGTCAGCTTGACCTCTTTTGCCTTGATTTTCTCGGGGGGCAATCCGGCCCCTACCTTTTTCTCCCGTTCTTCTAATTTCCTCTTCTTTAAAGCATATTCCTCCTTGACCGCTTCCCTCTCCTTCCGGAACTTCTCCTCAATGGCCGAAAGCATCTTCTCATCCACCACGCTCATGTGGCTTTTCACCTTAAGGCCAAGCTCCTTGATGATGGCAAGCAAGGCCTCGCTGGAGATTTGAAAATCCCTAGCTACCTGATAGACTCTTTTTTTCGCCAAGCTCTACACCTCTCCGATCTATTTCATTCGACAGCTCCCAAGCAGAATCTTATCACCATACGTTTTCGACCAGGCCCGTAAAATCAAAAGACTCTTCTCGATCCCTCTCCTGCGTAACTGTCGTTTTCTGTCAGATCATTTCCTTTCCGCCTACAGAAACTTATGTGCTGCCGTAAAGGATGAAAATCATCAAACCCGCAAACTTCCTCTTACCCGCCTTGAGACAACAACTTTTTTCCAAACCATTCGCTTCGAACCTCAAAGCCAATTGAATCTGCAAACTTTCCAGAACTCTTGAAAGCCTACTACTTCTCCTTCCGGGCCGGAGCCAAATAGCTCTTAGCCGCCTCGATCAAAGATCCTGCTTTCTTTTCACCAATTCCTTCTATCTGGGTCAAAGTTTCGATACTTGACTTAGCTAGATCCTGGACGCTCTCGATTCCGGCTCCGGATAATTTATCTTGGAGTTTCTTTCCCACTCCGGACAGTTCACTCACATAGATCTTGAGCTGATCCTCCAGCTTCTTCTGTTCTCTATACTCGCTTTCGCCTACTATGTTGATTTTCCAGCCGATCAGTTTTGAAGCCAATCTGGCATTCTGTCCGAATTTGCCGATAGCCAAAGATAACCTGTCATCCTCCACCACAATGGTCATGCTGTTATCGTCGTGATAGGTGTCTATATGTACCACTTTGGCCGGAGCCAGAGCATTGGTGGCAAAGGTCTCCGGCAGCGCGCTCCAGGGAATTATATCAATTCTTTCGTTGGAAAGCTCCCGGACCACGTTTTGCACCCGACTTCCCTTCACTCCCACACAGGCACCCACTGGGTCCACCCGGTTATCTATGGAACTAACCGCTATCTTTGTCCTTTCTCCGGGTTCTCTGGCCACAGCCTTGATTTCAACAATCCTCTCATATATCTCGGGAACCTCCAATTCAAAAAGCCTTTGCAGGAATGCAGGATGAGCTCTGGAGAGAATGATCTGAGGTCCCTTGACCGTCTTCTGCACATCCAGAATACAAGCTCTGATTCTGTCTCCCTGCCTGTATTTCTCCTTTTGAATTTGCTCCTTCAGAGGAATGATCCCCTCTCCCCGACCCAAATGAACCAACAGGTTGCCCTTATCTACTTGCTGAACGCTTCCGGTGACTATATCCTCGACTTTGTCCTTATACTCCTCGTAGATCATATCTCTCTCCGCTTCCCTCACCTTTTGAATCAGAATCTGCTTGGCCGCCAAGATGGCATTTCTTCCGAATTCCTCAAAACCGATCTCCACATCCACCTCGTCCTTAGGTTTCGCTTTAGGATTTATCTTTTTGGCCTCAGCCAAAGGGATTTCCAAATTGGGATCAGCTACCTGCCCTACCACCTTTTTGGAGGCGGTTATTTTGATCTCGCCCGATTTTCGGTCTATGTCGATCTTCACATTCTCTGCATTGCCAAACCTTTTCTTCGCAGCATGCATGAGCCCCGCTTCTAAGCTCTCGATAACAAAGTCCATATCGATGTTCTTATTTTTTGTAATTTGGCTCAGCGCCTCCAATATCTCGTAATTCATCGATCCAGACCTCCCCTTAGTATATAATTTTGGCCTTCAAGACGTTTTTGAAGGGAACGGGTTTTCCTTCATCTCCAGAAGGCTCGGCCTCTTGGGATTCGGTGCAGAGATAAAGCGTCTCTTCCTCGAACTTTTTGATTTCTCCGACCAGGTCCAACTTCCCGTCAACGGGCTCCTTCAAAAAGACTCTGACTTTCTCTCCCACCTTCCTTATGAAATCCTCTCTTCTAACCAGAGGTCTGTCCAGGCCGGGAGAGGAAATCTCCAGACTATAACGGTGCGGGATCAAATCCTCCATATCCAAGAAATCAGAGATCTTCCGGCTTAGATTTGCGCATTCCCCTATGGTTACTCCTTCTGCTTTGTCCACGTATATCCTCAGGAGCGACTTAGATCCGCTTGGTGAAAACTCGAAGTCCACCAACTCCAACTCTTCCTCTTTTATCAAAGGCAAAAGCTTTTCCTTCAATCTTTCTGATAACTCTGCCATTGTCATTTATACGCAAATAAATATATACTTAAAAGAGTGGGTCTTACCCACTCTTAACTTTTTAATATAAAAGCTATTCTCGAAAAAAGCAACACTAAAATGGGGGGCCTTATCGAAAAATTCGCGGGCCCTCAGAGCCATCGGCAGTCAAGATTCCACCACCCGGATCAGAAGATGTTACGGTATCTTCCCCTTCAGAGTTGCAGCCAAAGCTGGGGTTTCCGATAATTTCACCTTGCCAGGCTTTTTCATAGATTAGCCAGAAGCTCCGTGCATTTCCCGGTAGCCTGCTCCGGCTCTACCAGGATCACCTCCTTTGTCCTTCTAATGGCTATCTCGATCTTACCCTCTTTTAAGGTCCGCCCGCCGACATTTATCCTTAAAGGAAAGCCGATCAGATCGGCGTCGTTGAACTTCACCCCGGCTCTTTCGTCTCTGTCGTCGATCAACGCCTCCACGTTTTTTTCTTCCATCCTCCGATATATCTGGAGCGCAACCTCTCTTTGCTTTTCATCATTCACATTTACAGGCAGTATTTCAACCGCCAAAGGAGCAATTGAAGCGGGCCAGATTATCCCCCCCTCATCGTGAAACTTCTCCACCGCCGCTTGAGCCGTTCTGGTAATCCCGATTCCGTAGGAGCCCATGATAAATGGCTTTTCTTTCCCGTCCTCGTCTATAAAGGTGGCTCCCAGAGACTGGCTATATTTGGTGCCCAACATGAAGGTATTTCCTACCTCTATTCCCTTAGCCGTATGAAGAACTCCCTCTCTACAACGTGGACATCTCTCACCAGGCTGGGCATTCCTTATATCGACTACCTGATCGATGCTTAAGTCTCGCCCAATATTCACGTTGACGAAATGATAGTCGTCCTGATTTGCTCCGGTAACGAAGTTGTTCATCCGGGGAACCTCTTCATCAGCTACCATCTGGACGTTTTCTAAACCCACAGGTCCGGCGAAGCCGACTGTCGCACGCGTGACCTTTTCCACCGCGGCGGCATCTGCCATCTCCAGATCGATGCACCCCAGGAAGTTTTTCAATTTGATCTCGTTTATCTGCCTATCCCCTCTTATCATGGCGGCTACCACTTCACCGTCTGCTTTGTACAATAGAGTCTTGACCAACTTTTTTGCCGGAACGTTCAAAAACGCAGTTACCTCCTCCACGGTTCTCGCACCCGGTGTGGCTACCTTTTCCAAAGGCTTCTGTGAATCCTCCTTTATATCCGGCTCCAATTCCTTGGAGATGGCTTTATCCATGTTGGCCGCATAATCACACTTATCGCAATTGAAGATGACGTTCTCTCCTCCTTCGGTTTCGACCATCACCATGAACTCATGCGCCGCTTTCCCTCCCATGGCTCCGGTGTCCGATTCCACAATTCTGGTTTCCAGTCCACAGCGGGTAAAAGCCTTGGAATAAGCATCCACCATCTTTTGATAGCTTTCCTTGAATGTTTCCTCGTTCCTGTCAAAGGTGTAGGCATCCTTCATGATAAACTCTCTGCCCCGCATGAGACCGAACCGCGGCCTGATCTCATCCCTGAACTTGTTCTGAATCTGATAGAGATTCAAAGGAAGCTGACGATATGATCTGACCTCACCTTTGATCAAATTGGTCACTACCTCCTCATGAGTTCCCCCCAAGACCAGATTCCTGTCGTGTCGATCCTTGGCACGCATCAGCTCCTTGCCAAAGGTCTCCCACCTTCCGCTTTGCTGCCACAACTCAGCCGGGATCAAAACCGGCATCAAGATCTCCTGGGCACCGGCCGCATTCATCTCCTCCCGCACGATATTCGAAATCTTGGTCAGCACCCTCTGCATCAAGGGGAGATAATTGTAGACCCCAGCAGCCAGTTTTCTGATATATCCTGCCCTCACCAACAGCTTATGGCTAACTATCTCCGCCTCAGCCGGATCATCCCTTAAAGTCGGTATGTAACTTTCAGACCATTTCATAATCTTACCGGAGCGACATCTCTCTCAGACCTTCATCAAGCTTGAATTCTGTTCCTAACGGCAGCCGCGACCTTCAGCTTGCGCAACTTTGCTTCCTACCCACTATCCCCTTTCCCGTCTTGGGAGAGGTTTAGGATGAAAATCCCGCCAGGGGCGGGGGTAAGGGGGCAACATCACAACAGAATCTACAAACCCTGCTTTTGGCCTTTGGTTTTTCCATGGACAGTGGACTGTGGACCGTGAACTGGTTTGAATACCCCTGACCCGACTCGAACGGGTGCACGCGGCTCCGGAGGCCACTGCTCTATCCAACTGAGCTACAGGGGCAGAACATTCAGTTCATAGTCCTCAACCAAAATGCGTCTTTCGAACCTTCTAACTTGCCAACTTTCTAACTTGCTAACCTTCTAACCTGACAACTTCTCCAATTCAAAAATCTCACCCCACACATCCTTCCCGTCAATGGTCAGAACCCCATAGGTGGCAAAAGGACCTGTCGTGTTTCCGGAGAGACTGCCAGGATTGAAAAGCAGGGTATCCTCTTTTTTCTTGGCGTAGGGAATATGAGAATGCCCAAAGATAATAACGTCTGGTTTTTCCTCGAATTCCTCGTACGCCCTTTCTGCTAAGCCCAGGGGTGACCCTGATCCGTGACAAATCCCGATTCTCTTGCCCCGCAAGGCGACCACTTTCTTTATCTCCAGAGAACTCTTAACCTTAGAATCATCCATGTTGCCACGAACGGCATGAAGGGCCACCAGGCTCTCCAACTCCTTAAGAGTCTCCCAGCTAACAAAGTCGCCTGCGTGAAAGATTATGTCGTGCGGCTTAATCTTGTCCAGAAACTCCTGGGGAAGCTTCGACGTCCGCTCAGGGACGTGCGTATCTGAGATCACGTATATCATTGGCGTGAAAAACCTATCCAACCTGGCTTCCAGCCGGCTGAAATCAGAAAGGTGCTCGATCCCTTATCTCGGCTTCTTCTTGTGTCTGTCCGCCCTTAATTTCTTCTTTCTCTTATGTGTCTTTATCTTATGTCTTTTCTTCTTTTTGCCACAGGGCATAGAATACCACCACCACTTCCGTTTCTTTAGACCTCAGAAGTCTCCCCTTCCGAAGGAATGAACCGTACCTCTCACTCCAGCGGGGTAAAGCGTAAGGGCTACTCCAGAGGCAGTTTTGTTATCAAGGCCTTGAACTCATTCGAGGGCTTGAAGACCGGCACCTTTCTATCCGGCACTGGTACCTCCTCGCCGGTTCTTGGGTTCCGGGCTTTGCGAGCTTTTCTCTGCTTGATTTTGAAAGTGCCAAATCCTCTGATCTCTATGTTATTTCCGTTCTCCAGACTCCTTTTCACCGCCTCCAGAAAAGCATCCACCACCACTGATACGTCAGTCCGAGTAAGTCCGGTTTTTCCCGAAACCTCCTCGACCAAATCCGCTTTGGTCATAATACACCTCCTTAAAAGTGCACAACTTCTCGTTAAGGATTCAAGATTTCAATTTTCGTCCGACAATGCCTTCACTCGTTGATTCTCCACGAATCAAACCTTATCCCCTGAAACCATCTTCTTATCCGCAGCTATCACAGTGCTTCTGATGACAGGTAGAACAAGCTGATCCTTTGGAAGAAGAGGAGATAAACTTCTCTCCGCAAGAGAATCCGAAAACAGAAAAAAGCCTTTTGGCTTTTTCGTTGCCACACTCAGGACAGATTACTTTCTGGCTATTCGTGTTTCTCTCAAGGATTTCGAACCTCAGATCACATTCTTCACACAGGTATTCATAAATCGGCATATTGGTTCAACTCGAAGCTTAAATTCTCCGTTGACTTAGTTGCGTCACTTGAAAATGTATTGCAGCTTGGGCATGAGTTTTTCGCTCTCATCCAATTTGACTAGGTCATCTATCTTTTGGGTCAAAAGGTCAAAGATGCTCAGTTTTCGCCTGCTTTCCTTAATGGTCTTAGGTGGGCCTTCAATCCCGGCCATCTCGCCGGCAATGGCTATGGCGTCCTCCAAGGTGCCCAGTTCGTCTATCAACCCCAACTCTCTCGCTTGTCGTCCGGTAAAAATGCTTCCATCGGCGATGTCATAGATTTCCTCTTTAGACAGATACCTATTCTCAACCAATACCTGCACAAATTGATCGTAGGTGTCGTCGATCACCGACTGCAAAAGTTTTCTTTCCCCTTCGCTCATCCTCCGGTTCATGCTCCCCACGTCCTTGAACTCTCCGCTTTTCACCACTTCGAATCTTAGTCCAATTTTCTTAAAGAGTTCCTCCGCTACCGGGAACTGGAAGATCACTCCAATGCTCCCGGTCAAGGTTCCCGGATTTGCCAGGATAGTGTCGGCGGCGCAGGCCACATAGTATCCGCCGGAAGCACCCACGCTCCCCATGGATGCCACGATCCTCTTTCCCTTCTCCTTCGCCTTTTTTATCTCTTCATAGATTTCCTGTGAGGCAGCCGCACCGCCCCCGGGGCTGTCAATATGTATTACTATCGCGGGCACGGAACTATCCTTGGCGTATTTTTTCAACTGTCTCACGACATCTGCCGGATCGCTGATCACGCCGTGCAGGTCGATGATAGCCACCCTCTTTCCCATCCCGGCCAAGAACATGCCCTCGTCACTGGATATCCCCAAAAAAGCAAAAACCATGAGCAGAGAAAAAATCAGAAAACTCCCGATGATTATAATCCCGATGATCACATCGCTTTTCTTAGCCATCTTTTACTCCTAAGGCTTTTTTGACGCCAACCTATCACGCGGATCCAGACTTCGGACGTAGAGGATAGGAAGAAATTTCAGGGAACTTCACCTCAAGACATTTGAAATATCTTTATTCTATCTCCTGCTCTTATTCGGGACGGAGCCTTTACCTCATTCCAACGTATCAAGCTTTCCACCAGAACGCCAAATCTCTTGGCAATATCCCAGAGCGTGTCTCCCCTCCTGACAATGTATGTGATCCATTTCCCTTTGGATCCTGTCGAAGTCATCTGTCCATCTGCCGCGGGAATCTTAAGTTTCTGGCCCGGCTTTATGTAGTGCAAATTTCGTAGTCCGTTTAATTCCTTAATCCTCTGCGGACTGGCCTTAAATTGCATCGCCAGATTGGAGATGGTGTCACCTTTCCTCACGGTATAAACGCTTATCTTCTCAGCGGCGCTCTCCCCGGATCGCTTGCTTGGCATCAAAAGATTCTGTCCTGCCTTTACTCGATGTTTATTCGTCAAATAGTTTGCCTCCATTATGGCCGAAACGGATACTCCATATTTGCCCGCCAAATAAGAAAGGGTCTCCCCTTTTCTGACCTTGTGCTGCACGAATACTCCGTCCTCCGGGGCATTGGTTGAGCGAACTCTCAGCCTCTGACCTTTCTTGATGTGGTTTGGGTTCTTCAGACCATTCAATTTCTGCAACTGCTTGGTGGTGGTGCCAAACATTGAAGCTATCTGAGAAAGGGTCTGACCTCTTCTGACGGTATAGAAAGTCACGTCTTTCCTTTCGCTATCAGAAAGTCTTGCCCGACCTGAAGAGCCGCCCTGAGACGGAATCATGAGGCGCTGACCGATTCTCAAAAGGTGCTTTTTGGTCAGAGCATTCGTCTCCATTATCACGGAAAGAGGCACCCCGTATTTCTTAGCCAAGTAAGACAACGTCTCGCCCTTTCTGACCTTGTGTTCGATGAAAAGTCCGCCTGCAAATTGCGAGGGGTTTTTGTCAAAATATTCGCTTAGCAATCCCTTCGTACCGAACGGGATTCTCAATTCATATCCAGGATAGTTGGGTGGAGTGACGCCGCGCAAAAGTTCTGGATTCAAATCCTGCATGGTCTTAAGTGAGGTCCCGGCAACCTTGGCCACCTTTTTCAAGTCGACTGGTTCGTCGATTTTCAGTATGTCGAACCGAATGGGATCGTCATATGTTACTTTGAAACCATACTTCTCCGGGTTCCTGGCGATGATGGTTGCAGCCATATACAGAGGGACGTAGTTTTCGGTTTGCCTTGGCAATTTGAGATCCCAGAAGTTGTCGTTGTGATTCTTCCGGATCGATCTCTCAACTCTCCCCTCTCCGCTATTATAGGCAGCCAGGGCCAAAGACCAGGAGCCAAATTTCTCATACAGAAAACTCAAGTAATCGCAGGCAGCATGGGTGGACTTGACGAAATCCCTCCTTTCGTCATACCACCAGTTCCTTTTCAGACCGTATTTTCTACCGGTGGAAGCGATGAACTGCCACGGTCCCATGGCCCGCGCCCAGGAATATGCTTTGGGATTGAACCCGCTTTCAACCAGGCACAACCATACCAGATCCAAAGGCAATCCTTTCTCCCTTAGGATCCTCCGCATTAGGTCCGTATACTTCCCGGACCTTCTCATATAGGTCTGAAAGGCATCTCTTCCCACGGTCTGGAAATAGATGACGGCATTTTCCACCCTCTCATTCCATTCTATGGGCATGTCGTACCCAGGGGCTTCCAGGCTCACGAAATCCTCGCCCGGAGGCAATTCTCCCTTTTCTTCAAAATCCAACTGTAGCTTTTTGAAATTCTCTATATCCTCGAACCTTTCCAAAAACGCAGAGATGGAGCTTTCCCCAGAAAGCACCCCCAGGGATAGGAGAGTCACTTCGTAATCTCCCGCTATCTCACGCAGAAGCATATTGAACCTCTCTGCCCTTAAAGAATCCGCTTCCTCTTCTATGTCTAAGCTGGCAAGGATGTCTAAAGCTTCTTCAAAGTGTTCCTGAGCCTCCCTCCACTTACCTTCCCGGTTAGCAGTCACGCCTAAAGCATAGTAGAACTCAACGTCTTCAAATTCACCACGGGAAGTGCCTTCTGATGAGGTATCTGAGCCTATCTCTTGGGAAGCGTACTCACGATCGGGAGGGGGACTCATAACCCGGGGCTTTATCACCTCTTGTGAGCAACCCGCTATAAGAAAGAAAAAGATCCATATGAAAAGATAAGCTTTTTCTTTTAGCATTTTCGACTCCGGTTAAGAAGTTAGCAAAAACCCTCACCCGACAAAATCGTATCCGCTAACTGTTATGCGCCATTTCTTAGCTCGGCCTATCAACGAGAAATCACAATACGGATCCCCGTTCATAAATCGTTGTTATATAAGAAACTTACCGAAATCTGTCAAGCTTTTTTTCAATTTCCACCGAAATATTTCAAAATCTGCTCAACCAAATCTTCCTTTTCTACGTCCAGCCACCTTATTTCTTTGTCTTTCCTGAACCAGGTTAACTGCCTTTTGGCATAGCGGCGGGTGTTCAATTTGATGCTCTCAACCGCCGAGGCGAAATCTGTCTCTCCTTCCAGATACGAAAAAAACTCCTGATACCCCACGGTCTTAAGGGCCTTAAGTTCTTTTGAATATCCTTTTTCTTTTAGCCCTTTCGCCTCATCCAAAAAACCGCCAGAGATCATTTTTTCCACCCTTCGGTCGATTCTCTCATAAAGCTTCTTTCTATCCAAGCTTAGCCCGACCTTGACAAAGTCCATCTCAAAGGGTTCATAGTCTCCTTTTTCCTGCAATGAACTTATAGGCTTCCCGGTAAGTTCATACACCTCCAAAGCCCTCATGATCCTGACCGAGTCATTGGGATGAATCCTCTGCGCGGCTTTCGGATCCGCTTCTTTGAGTTTTCCAAAAAGATGATGTGGGCCAAACCTCGATTCCTCCTCACCCAGTTTCTCTCTTAGTCTTTCATCCGCCCTGGGGCCTTTGAAGAATCCTTCTATCAGTGCTTTAAGATACAGCCCTGAGCCTCCTACGACCATGGGCTGTTTTTTCCTTCCGATAATCTCCTCAACTGTCTCCCTTGCTTTTTTGGAGTAATCTGCAGCGGTGAATTTCTCATCTGGATAGACTACGTCTATCAGATGGTGTGCAACCTTTTTCATCTCCTTCTTGGTCGGCTTGGCCGTCCCGATGTCCATGTATCTGTAAACCTGTCTTGAGTCCAAGGAGACGATTTCACCATGCAATATATCGGCAAGTTTAAGTGAGACTTGAGTTTTGCCCGCGGCGGTGGGGCCCACTATGACCAACACTTTGTTCAATATTCGATCACCGAATTTCTATCCGCTTAATCCGTTCCATCCGTTGACCAATCCGTTCAATCCGGTGACCAATCCGTCCAGCTGGATGCCTTACGACTGGGGCCGGCCTGAACCATCTCTGCGTCTCGCCCTTATACTGACAAAAACGGACCACACAAAATGTCATTGCGACCCCGCCTCTGGCGGGGAAAGCAATCTCATTAAGAAGGAGATAGCCGAGGTCTGGACCGTGCTCCGCCAGTGCCAGCAATGTCAAAGCAAAAACATTGAGTGCGCCTGGCTTAGCTTCTCCCGAATTTCTTGCTCAACTCATCTATCGAAATCTTCACCACGGTTGGGCGTCCATGCGGACAGGAGTACGGCTCTTCCGTTCTGAAGAGCTGACGGGAAAGCGAATGCATCTCCTCATGAGTGAGCCTATCCCCTGCTTTAACTGCCCCATGACAGGCAAAGGATTTCGCCACTGCTTTCACCCGATCTCTCTCAACTTTTTCTTCCTCTTCTAATTGAGTTAATATCTCTTTTAAGAAAACTTCACCACTCTTCCCCTTAATCAAAGAGGGCACCGCGGTGAGGAGAATGGAGCGACCTCCGAAATGCTTCATCCCAAACCCAAGCTTTCCCATCAATTCCTTGTGCTCTTCCAGAGTCTGGAACTCCTTCGGGGAAAGCTCCATCACCGTCGGGAAAAGTAGCTGTTGTGAAGAGGCGGGTCTTTCGGTCAGGTTCTTCAAGGCCTCCTCGTACAGAATCCTCTCGTGAGCGGCATGTTGATCTAAGACCATTAGGTTTCCTTTTGCCTGAGATAAGATATAGGTATCCGCAAGCTGCCATAGGCTCACTCCTCCTTCGATCTTCTTCTCCGCTGTCATCCCAAGCTTTCCCTCGCTTGTCATTCTGACCCCGTCAACGGCGGGGGGAGAATCCCGTCCATCCGGTTCGACCTCTCCTTTCTTAATGCTCTCCCCTTTCGGAGGTTCTTGCCCCTGCGTGATCAAATCTCGCTTTAAAAAGCTCTCCTGTGCAATATCTTGATCTTCAGTCACATCCGGTTCAAAGGTCGTATGTTTCTCTCCTTCTCGCCTTGGTGGAACAGGCATCCCTGGCTTTTCGAAGCCACCTCTCAACCTCTTGTCAACAGATGGCTCAGACGGGATAACTCCCTTCTCAAGAGGCTCCATAATTGGCATGACCTCCGGAGAAGTCAGGCACTCCTTGATCTTCGAGTAGACCAAATCGTGCATTCCTCTTTCATCCGAGAACCTGACTTCGCTTTTGGTGGGATGGACGTTCACATCCACCAATCCCGGATCGATCTCAATGAATGTGATGGCAAATGGAAACTTACCTTTAGGAAGAAGCTCACCGTATCCAATCTGGACAGCGTGATAAAGTGTTCTGGAGGTTATCGGCCTTCTATTAACGAAAAAATAAAGTTCAGCCCGATTTGACCGGGCGATCTCCGGCTTTCCCAGAAAACCGAAAACATGAGGCTTCACCGGTTGGGGCTGGGGTTGAACCCCAGCCCCAGCTCCGTAGGGATGTGGTTCGTCCCACTTTTTCATCTCGACCATCTTCTCCATCTGGTTTTTTCCGAAAACATCTGCCACCCTTTCCTTCAGACTGTCAGTCGCCTTGAAATCAAAAAGCTCCCTCTGGTCACTTGTCAGCTTGAATGAGATTTCCGGATAAGCGATGGCGAATCTGGTCAAAAGGTCGATTATGTGTCTGGTTTCAGTCAAAACGGACTTCAGGAATTTTCGCCGTGCCGGAACGCTGTAGAATATCTCTCTCACAATGATCGAGGTCCCGATTGGCGCTCCCGCATCTTTCTTGTCTTTGATCACACCCCCGTCAATTTTGATCCTTGTTCCACTCAGACTCTCTTTGGTTCGGGTGAGCATATCCAGGAAGCAGACAGAAGCTATGGACGGCAAAGCCTCTCCTCTGAAGCCCAAAGTCTCAATCCTGTAAAGATCGTCAACGGATCTCAACTTGCTGGTGCCGTGACGCTGGAAGGCCAGCTCCGAATTCTTCTCGTCCATCCCCGATCCATCATCGGTAACCCGGATGAATTTGATTCCCCCCTTCTTTATCTCCACCGAAATACTCTTTGCCCCTGAATCGATGGAATTCTCGACCAGCTCCTTCACCACCGAAGCCGGTCTCTCCACCACCTCCCCCGCCGCAATCTTATCCACCAAATCTTCAGGTAGTATGATAATATTGTTTTGCATACTGATTTGCCCTGCCTATCGTTCTGGGCCCTCATTATTCTTGATTCTGAGCCCTTATTATTTGTCATTCTGAGTCCCGCCGCAGGCGGGACGAAGAATCTAGAAAGCCAGTTGAAAATCCCGCCTAACGCGGAGATGTTTCGTTTCACTCAGCATGACAAGCCTTAATACTAATATAATAACGTCACCTGTTGGATCGGGGTACCCTCATCCCGATCCTCCCTGATCTGGTCAAAAGCAAAGGTAACCTCGTGCTCCTTGGAGATGTTATCATCACAAACATTAAGTCACCATTCTTGTGCCTGCCAAGACCAGCGCCTAACTTAAGTTAGGTGCTGTTTTTTCCCTCTCCTCTTAGGAGAGGGCTAGGTTGAAAATCCCGCCAGAGGCGGGGGTGAGGTCATTTTTCCATCTGTTTAATCTGTTGGGAAATTCTTTCAACATTCCTTTTCACTTTCTCAATCTCTCGTGGCATACCAATTTCTTGAAATATCTCAAGAGCCTCATTATAATACTTCGAAGCCCGATGCAAATCACCACTTTTTCGATAGATCGTACCGATGTTATTCAATCGAATTGCCTCACTTGGTTTATGACCTGTCTGCCTATCAATCTCTAAAGCCTCTTGAAGATATTTTAAAGCCTCATCCAGATCACCTTTAGCTTGTCCGCCAGAGGCGGATCTGCCTCTGGCAGAATAGATCAGACCGATGTTGTCTAAATGCCCTGCCTCACCTCCTCTGAAACCTATCTCCTTATCAATTTTCAGAGCCTCCTGAAAATACCTCAAAGCTTGCTCTGGGTCATCTTTAGCCTTATAGATCAAACCGATGTTGCCCAATTGAGTTGTCTTACCTTGCTTAGAACCTATTTCCTCATCAGTTTTCAAAGCATCCGCGAAATATTTCGAGGCCTGATCCAGATTACCTTGAGCCTGATAAACCAGACCGATATTACCTAACTGGATTGCCTCGCCTTCCTTGCGACCTAACTGCCTATTTATCTTTAAAGCCTCCTCTAAATATTTAAAAGCCAGCTTCAGATCGTCCTTAAGATAGTAAACAATACCGATGTTGCCTAAAGCGGCTACTTCACCTTCTTTATCTTTGAATTGTCGAGCAAGACGTAATGATTCCTCATAATTTTCCAAAACCAAAGAGAGCCTTCCACCAGAGGTATAATAGCAAATTGCGACAAGGTTATAAAGACCAACCAATTGCCTTCCTTTTGCTTCTTTCATTGCCTTTTCGAACTCCGAAATCGCTTCATTCCATTTATATTCTATCATCAATTTGGTGCCTTCAAGAAACGGGTCAAAGACGGGCCGGTCAGCTAAAGATAAACCATCAATGTAAATTGGTTCAATACCTACCTTTTTCTCAAGCCTCTGCATGCCCTCATTCGTCTTTTTCACCTGGTCTTCAATTCGCCGCAGATGTTCTTCATCTTCCTTTCGCAAACGAGCTCGCCGAACAAGAGCAACTATAACGCCGATTGCGGTTAGAACTGCCCCCACAATTGCCCAGAACAATGTCGGCTCAATTTGATAACCAAAAATTTCTATCATTTAACTTAACCTTCTTGATACAACACCCAATGTTACGTGTAGCGTCGCATCTCTGTTTACCCTGAACGTAGGTGAAGGGTGTGCGACGCTTTCAATCTAATTCACTACACCATTTCCCAAAATCATTACAATTTCGATGGTGATAGATCACCTGTTGGATCGGGGTACCCTCACCCCGATCCTCCCTGATCTGGTCACAAGCAAAGGTAACCTTGTGCTCCTTGGAGATGTTATCATCCCAAACATTAAGTCACCATTCTTGTGCCTGCCAAGACCAGCGCCTAACTTAAGTTAGGTGCTGTTTTTTCCCTCTCCTCTTAGGAGAGGGCTAGGTTGAAAATCCCGCCAGAGGCGGGGGTGAGGTCATCGTTTTTCATCCGTTCAATCAGCTGTGAATCCTGAACCTTCGAACCTTCCAACTTTCGAACTTTCTAACCTCTCATTCTACAGAATCACTACAACTTCGATGGTGATCTGGATAACTCTCCTGTTTGTAGGAGAACAAATATGAATTTTATTTACAGTCAACATAATCGAACCATTTGTGGTGAACCTGAGCGAACCATTTGTCCGGAGCAGACTCGGAGGATTTGTCCGGACCGGACTCGAAGGACTTGTCCTGAGCGCACCCGAAGGACTTGTGCTGAGCGTAGCCGAAGGATAAAAAATTATGAAAGAAACGTCAGATACGTCAGAAAGGTCAGAAACATCAGAAACGTCAGTCATCCACTTCATTTGACATCGGTCATTCGTCATTGCTCTTCTGCTTTCTTTTTCAACTCACTCAATTTATTCAATGCCTCAATGGGAGTCAATTTATCCAAATCTAGTTTTTTCAGTTCTTCTGCTATCTGAGCGTCCTTTGGAGAAAAAATACTCAACTGATAGGAGACCGGTTTTGGCTTGGCTTGCCCTGAACCGAACTGGTTCAAGGCTTCGGGCACTCTCTGCTGCCTTACTTCGCCGTTTTCCAGCTCTGCCAAAATCTCCTTCGCCCTCTCCAGAACTTGCTTAGGAATCCCGGCCAATCTTGCCACCTGAATTCCATAACTGTCATCACATCCGCCGGGAACGATCTTTCTCAAAAAGATAACTTCGTCCCCCCATTCTTTTACTGCCACATTATAGTTTTTCACTCTGCGTAGAAATTTCGCCAGTTCGGTCAATTCATGAAAATGTGTGGCAAATAAAGTTCTGGAGCCAATCTTAGGATTGTTGTGAATGTGTTCGGTCACGGCCCAGGCGATGGAAAGACCATCGAAAGTCGAAGTCCCTCTGCCCACCTCATCCAAAAGAATTAAACTCTTCGGCGTGGCGTTGTTCAGAATGTTTGCAGTCTCATTCATTTCAACCAGGAACGTGCTCTGACCCAAAACTAAGTAATCCATTGCTCCCACGCGCGTGAAGATTCTGTCCACCACTCCAATCCTGGCGTTCCTTGCCGGGACGAAAGAACCCATCTGAGCCAGAAGCACGATCAAACCGACCTGTCTCAAATAAGTTGATTTGCCCGCCATGTTAGGGCCGGTGATGATGTGAACCTGTTCGCTTTCAGTATCAATCTTAGTGTCGTTGGGAACGAACGTCCCGGCGTCCAGTATGTTTTCTATAACCGGATGCCTCCCCTCTTCAATGGCGATCTCATCGGATGAATCAATCTGCGGGCGAACGTAGTTGTATTTTGCGGCTATCTCCTTTAGGCTGAGCAATACGTCAAGTTGCGCCACTACCTCTGCGGACCTCTGAATCTGGGCAGTCTTCTCCGCTATCTTCGCTCTGATGTCCAGGAACAGATCATACTCCAATTTGAAGATCTTTTCCTCGGCTCCCAGAATATGTGCTTCCTTGTCTTTTAGCTCCTGGGTGACGAATCTTTCGGCATTGACCATGGTCTGTTTGCGAATGTATTCGGGCGGAACTTTCGACAGATGTGGCTTGGTCACCTCGATGAAATAGCCGAAGACCTTGTTGAAGCCAACTTTCAAAGATGGTATGTTGGTTCTTTTTCTTTCCTGTTGCCGAAGTCCGGCTATCCAATCTTTGCTTCCTTTTATCTGCCCCTTCAAAGAATCCAAGTCAGAGGAATAACCCGACTTGATGATTCCGCCGTCGGTCAAGACAAAAGGAGGCTCGTCGGTGATCGCTCTTTCTATCAGGCCGACTAATTCGGTGGTATCAGGAATATTCTCTCTGGCATCATTCAAAAGCTCAGATTTTGCATCGCCCAGAATTGACTTAAGATCGGGCATTACGGAAAGCGAGTCTTTGAGCCAGATCATATCCTTAGGATTAGCCTTGCCGTATCCGATCTTGCCTGAGAGTCTTTCCAGATCCCCAACTCTTTTTATCTTCTCCTCCAAAGAGTCAGACATATCATTGTTTTTGAATAACTCTTCAACTGCATCTTGTCTTTCTATGATCCTGTTCACATTCAGCAGAGGTTGAATGATCCAGCTTTTCAAAAGCCGTGCCCCCATAGCGGTCCTGGTCTTATTCAGAAGAGAAAACAGAGTATTGGCCCTTTGCCCCGTTCCCATGGCAGTTAGGAGTTCTAAGTTTCTGATAGTGTTCCTATCCAGAAACATCTGTTCGGTCTCCATCCAGGGCGATATTTTGTTAATGTGAGAAAGAAAGGCCTTCTTGGTTTGTTTCAAATAAGCCAAAATGGCTCCGGCAGCGGATATTCCCAGCTTCAAACCCTGACACCCAAATCCATCTAATGAAGTAACCTTGAAATGTTCAGTCAAAATCTTTTGAGCAAAATCATGGTCGAACTTCCACATCTCCAAATTTGTGAAAGTCACGTTGTCATCCGATAGCCCCAGCTCCTTTTTTCTTTCTTCTTGCCAGACTTCCGGACAGACCAGTTCTACTGGATTGAGAACCTTGATCTTTTCAATCATTTTGCTGGCCTCTCCCTGGTCTACCTTGAACTCCCCCGTGGTCAAATCGATCACGGCCAGGCCGAGTTCTTGCTTGTCGGCAATTAGACTGATCAGGTAGTTGTTGCTTGCGCCTTCTATCACCCCGTCAACGGTGACTGTTCCGGGGGTGATTATCTCCACCACATCCCTTTTCACTATGCCCTTGGCAAGCTTAGGATCCTCCACCTGCTCGCAGACCACCACCTTCCTGCCTGCCCTCAAAAGTTTGGCCAGGTATCTGTCCGCAGCATGGTACGGGATTCCTGCCAAGGGTATCTTTTCCCCCTTAATTTGCCCGCGCGAGGTCAAAGCAATCCCCAGAATTTTCGAGGCAGCCTTGGCATCCTCGCCGAACATCTCATAGAAATCACCCATGCGGAAGAACAGGATATCATCCGGGTATTGACTTTTGATCTTGAAATATTGGTTCATCAGTGGAGTGATCTCTTCAGACATGACGGAAAATCGAAATCGGTATTTCTTGAGGTCAAAAGATTTTACTGAAGTGTCAAGCTTCAACTCGATCCAGAGTGTCTTTGAGGACAAACAGCCTCTCTGCGGTTCACCTAATGCTTGGACTTCACTCAGCACACTGAGTTTGTCTACAGTTCGAAGAAAGGTGAACACTGAAGGGACGAAGCAACCCGCCCCTGAAAGCGGCTGAGATTTATATGTCGAATGAGTTCAGTTTCTTGCACCGGGGGCACTTCCACAGAGCTTCCAGAGATTTATATCCACATCGATTACAAACAAATTCGTTGCGAGCAGGCGGAAGGTTCTCGATTAAATCATCCATAAGATCAGTTGATTGTTCCTTCCATCCCTTTTCCTGATACAGTTTAGCCAAACTCAGTTTGGCGGATAAGAAGCTTGGATCGATGTCCAGGATCTGTCGGTATTTCTCGATGGCCAGCTCCATCATTCCCTTTTTCTCATAGATGTGTGCCAAAGAAAAAAGGGCTGGAATATCTTTCGGATTCTGGCTCGATATTCTCTCATATATCTCCGCGATCTCTTCATATTGGCCCAGCTCAAACAGGGTCCTCTCGAGTTTATCGAAAATCAAGTGTCCTGCGGAGGGCACTGCGTCTAACAGCTTTTTCCAATACTCAACCGCATCATCCAGTCTTCCATCCCGGTAGTAAGCTTCCCCCAGATATATGTAAGCGGGTATGCAGGTTTCATCGTAATTAAGAGCTTCCTTGTAAGCCACTCTGGCTTTGTGCAGATCGTCGTTATCCGCCCTAGCTTTGCCCCAAAATAACTTGTAAAGTGCCAGAATCTTATTGGCATTGTCATCCCTGTGCTTGGAGAGTTTTTTTCTTAATTCAAAAGCATCCTCCCATCTTTCCGTCTTCTCATATTCCGAAATCAAATTGTTGTTGACCCATTGGTCATCGTCATCGCTTCGATGCAGCTCTTCCAAAACCGAGATGGCTTTCTCGTGATTGTTGGAGGCGATATAGTCCTCGGCTAAGCTCTTCCAGACTTCGGATTTCTCCTCGGCGGACAAGGACGGACGCAGGGTGAGCTCTCTGTGGATCTGAAGGGCCTTGTCGAATTTTTTCCTTTTCCTAAAGAGATCCCCCAGTCTAAGATAGGCATCCACGTTCTCGGGATCACCTCTGGCCACATCCTTAAACTTCTCGAAGGCCAACCTTTCATCCCCGGCCAAAAGGGCCTTTAATGCATCAGTGTAAAGCTTGGGTGAGACTTTTCCTTTCTCTCTTTTGGCTTTAGACCAGAAGAGTACGATAACGAAGAAAATTATGACAACTGCGATGATGATCGACCACAATTGACCTTGACTCAATTCCCACCTCCGGCTGCTAACAAGAATTTCTCACGTCAAATTCGCCTGACTTAGAGCTTCCTCCAACGTCTCAAATCCCCAATTCCTCTTTCTCCTCGGTCTCCTCCAAAGGCAAATTGCGCAAGGCGGTGACTTCGTCTATCAGCTTCTTGTTTTCCCTTCTCAGAGTACGCACCTCTGCATGCATTTTAAAGTAGTAGCTCACCCCCAACACAAAGGAGATGATCATGCCTATCACCAATGCCCAGAAGGCCACGAAAATCATAGGGACGTCTATATATTCCTGACCGTAGAGATTTACCGAGATTTTCTCCTCGGAGTTGTAGATCGAGAATCCAACCACCAAAACGATCAGAATGATGATCAAGAACGTTCTTAGAATCCACATATTACCTCCCGAACTTCAGGGTTTGTTTTCGACATGCAAAATATTAACACAAAAGAAACTTCTTGTCAATCAAAAAGTAGAAAAAGAAGAAAGCCCTGTCTAAGACAGGGCTTCAATGGGAAAAGGATCTCTTGGATGACGACTTTTATTTTGCCCAAAAGGCACTGGCGCCGAGGAGTCGTGTCATTTCGTAAACTTCCAGGATTGGATTATTCTCTGAAACTCTTCATTAGTAGGTGCAAAAAACTCGCGTTCGCAGGAGAACTGCACCATGTAGATGTTATTCTCTTTCTTAAACAGAATCACGTGTCCGGCCAGAAATTCTTCTATGATCACGGTGCTTCCCATAGGAGAGCTCCGCTCTCGTGGGTCTTCGACTGTCTTCTTATACTTCTGCTGTAATGTATACATTCTGGCCGGGAGGCTGTCTATCATCACGTCTCCAGCCCCAAGGTATTCGGAATTAGGGATCAGATCGAGCTGGATCATGTAGTCATCTCTGCTTTTGAGCTTCTCACACTTGTAAAAGAGGCAGGTCTCCACTTCAGCTAGAGACAGAGAGGTTGTGTCGGCCAGGACCAGAATGATCGGGATGGCAGTGGTTTGCGAGGTCGCGCCCGGCGTTCTACTCACCTTGCGGTTTTTCTGCGTCATGGATACTCTAAGACAGGACGGATCCTTTTGGGTCTTCATTTTCCAATTACTAAGGCCCGTAATTTGAAAGCCAAGTTTCGCATCAGTATAGACGCTTTTCTTGACCTCACCGGTCTTTTTCTTCTTGGCCAAGCATGGATTCGCAGCTGTCAGGATAAAAGCAATCAAAGTTAGTCCGATCGTCAATCGTCTCATGGCAACCTCCTTTTTCGAAGTCTCTGGCTCTTTTTCGTCCCATGGTTTGAGTTTTCCAAGATCGTCACCGAA
The DNA here is from genome assembly GCA_964588305.1 of uncultured Ignavibacteria bacterium. Taxonomy (GTDB): domain Bacteria; phylum Zixibacteria; class MSB-5A5; order MSB-5A5; family SM1-73; genus SM1-73. The sequence goes on along the minus strand of CAZPOP010000004.1, from coordinate 2,978 downwards.
TACCTTTTCACCACCCCCCATAGATTGTAACGCAGAGAACAAGGAAAAGTTCCAACTTTTGTCCCTGAGTGCCTAGAAGATATCTTCTTGGCCTTTGGTGAAGCGTTCTATGGAGGCGTTTATGCGCGGATAGCCGTAGAATGAAATGGAGAGGCCCAAAAGTACGGCAGTGGTGACCCTAAGCAGATTCGTGCTCTCCCTTATTCCCAGGGTCTGCAGCGAAACATCGACCGCGATGGGAAATGCGAGCAAAAGGGCGATCCTTCGGTTGAGTGGTCCGGAATTCACCAGACTCAACAAGAGGCCAAAAACAAGCATGGAGACATAAAACGAAAAACAGCGCGCACATACGGCTATCTGATGGTCAAAGATAAAAAACGATCGGGAAGGAATTTGGTGACAGCTAATTCCGTAAAACCCGTAAATGTACTTGGCTACTCCCTCCTGCCCCAGAAAACTCAGATATGGAGCACAAATTGAGCCCAAGACAAATAAGAGAAGATGGGAATTAATGATTCCCAGCCAATGCCTGCGGATGAAACCATAGACTCCTATGCCCAGTTTCTCCGCATTCCTTGCCAGAAACAAATCCAGAGAAGTTCTGCCTGCATGAGAGATTCGATCAGGTTCTTGTATTTTAGGAGGATGCTGGCTCAGCTGCTGGCTTCTCCTTCTGTCCTTCTCGGTACACCCGTCCATATAGATAAAAGGTGGCTAGATACGCCCAGAACGAGGTAAAGAATATCCCCACCCCTAAGGCCAAGAGTCCAAAGGCAGCGATTATTTGCAGAGCGATTGCCAGCAAAACCACGATGACCAAGTTACTGATATTGGCCTTTACAAAGTCGAAGATTTCGTTGAAACGAAAGACCTCCTCGAAGCTTCCCGTCTGCGCATATCTCACGGTAATGTAGGGCAGCACAAAGGCCAGGGCCAGGAAGTACAAAGGTCCAAAACAGTACTTCACGCAAGGGATGGCGGAAAGAATGATGCCCGGAATAGAATAGATGATCAGGATGACAAGATAAATCAAGCCCCGAACAAACTTGTCCCCCAGCTTGTCCCATTCGGGCAAGGGGAGTTCTTTGCCTTCGCTTGAATTCTTCGCCAGCTCCAAAAGATAGCCGAAAAGAAAGGGAATGCCCACCAGGACCAAAGTCAAGAGGTTGAAGACTGCTCCCAACAGAATCTTCACTACCCAGTCCTTATCCTCAAACATAAAAGAAAAAGCTCTTCCTACGTTTTGCATCTAACCCTCCGTGGTTATGGTTTTTGATTCATGATTACAGTATATTTATCGAACCTTTTACAATATGCTTAACCTGCCAAAACAGAAGACATACCCAATCCTACGGGATTGAGTGTAAAATGTTCAACTCAATAGGCAGATGGTCATTGACCATGCGTCTTTTAAACTCTTGAAAAGGACAATCCGTTCGGGGTGAATCCATTCATGATGAAGCCGCAAGAATTCTACCGCGTATCTCCGCCTGACTCCCATTCTGTCAGGTCTACATCATGCCAGCCAACCTTCGTTACTTCAAGCACTAAAAGCGGGCGAAGGGAGTCGAACCCTCGACGTCAAGCTTGGGAAGCTTGCATTCTACCGCTGAATTACGCCCGCCTGGTCGTTTCAACCTCCATATGATATCTATACACTCCTCAATATTAGCAAAACCCAAACGGCTGTCAAGAGTTATTTGAGGTAACGCAGAGTGTCCGGCTTTAGCCAGACCTAAAATCAAAGAAAAACAACCGAGTCTTCATTTGATCAACCTGAAGTCGAAGATCCCGCCCAGGCGGGGCTTGACACTCCAAAGTTATCGTAGGTTAAGCATGGTGAAGCCTACTCGACCAGAAATTCAACTCCTCCACGTCAGAAAACCCGTTCTATCCGCTTAATCCGTTGACTGCTCTTCTTTCTGCTCCTCTCTTTGTCTCTCCGCCTCTTTTCGGGCTTGTTTCTCCGCCATTTGCTGTCGGTAGGCTGCGTCTCGCTCAAGCTCCTCCTGATGTTTAAGCTCCTCAGCCCTCATCTCCTCCTCTCGGTTCACGAGGTCAGCACTGGACTCCTCCTCGCCCATGGTTACTTGGGGCCTTTGCTCGTATCCCTTCTGCCGCCCGATGGCGATCCAGTCAAAGCTTATCTCACCTGATTTCATCGCTAAATCAGGAATCTCCAAACGCTCGACAGAAAAGCCCTGGTTTGACTTGGATGCCACATAAAGTAAACCCGAAGGTGCACCTTGAGCAGTGAGCACCACTTTTACCGGAATTTCGCTGGAAACGGCTTCTTGAAACTCCGGCTCAAAGCTTATTTCAGCTTTACCGCCCACGAAAGTTCCCGTGCCGGAGGCGATCAGTTCAACGTCTGTGCTGGAGACCATAAAGCCCGGCACATCACCCGATGATCCGGACAACTTCGTGTTCCAGGTCCCGCTTATACCGCCAAAGCCATATACGTACAGTCCCGCGTTGGTCGAGAGGTCATTGAAGGAATGAACGCGCAACCCAGTATAAGAGGAGCTAAGGCCGTATAGCTCATTCCCTTCGGTTCCGTAGGCTTCGATTCCATCTCCATCAGCGCTTGAAACACGAATACCGTCATTATCGGAATCGTAAATGTAGAGGCCGTAGCGGTCCGCATGACCCACATGCAAGCCATCGTTGTCTGCATTACTCACATACAAGCCATCGCCGTCTGCATCAACCACATATATGCCCTCGTCATCTGCATGACCGATTTGGACCCCGTCATCCTCGGCGTATCCGATGTAAATGCCGTCATAGCCTGATCTGGTTGAATCTATGTATACCCCGTTATCGGCCAGGTTCACATAAATACCGTCACTATTGGCGTCGTTTATCCAGATTCCGTAGCCTTCCACATCGTTCAGCCAGATGCCTTCGCCCGCCACATCTTCCATGTAAATGCCATCATCCCCGATGTTGTCCAGATAAATTCCATCGTCTGTAAT
>CAZPOP010000003.1:115714-161587 GCA_964588305.1 uncultured Ignavibacteria bacterium | reverse complement strand
CAGCTCACCTATTATCCTGACATCACTGTCCAGGTAAGCTATACCGTGCCTAAAGATTTTTCTCCGGGAGATATCATAATTGATAACCTTCCGCGGACAGAACGAGTTGCAGAGGAGATTATTCTCAACTATGATCAAGCTCAGAACTGGTATCCCAGAGATATAAACATGGGTAAAGGCCTTCATGACTTTGTTATCATCACTCTGGATGAATTGACCACTTCGATAACGCCTTTGGTGAATGGGGAAATCTCCAAAGGGAGAACCGTTGAAGTGGTGACTACCACCTGGATCAATTCCAACTATACCGGCTACGATCTAGCTGAGAGGATGAGAAACTTTCTCAGAGAGAAGTATCCTTCCGGTGAGTGGGGCATTGAAGACGTCTTACTCGTTGGCCATTACGACGACGTGCCCATGCGCCTCTGCTGGCAGGACCTGGGATATGGTATGCCGGAGACTGACTTCTACTACGCGGAGCTCTCCAAGCCTGATGATGAGTCCTGGGACGCCGATGTGGATCGTCAGTGGGGTGAGGATTCCGATCCCATTGATTTCTACTCAGAAGTAAACGTTGGCCGCATACCGTGGAGCAATCCCTCGGACGTTTTGCACATTTGCGAGAAGTCCGTTGCTTATGAAGGGAATGATGATCCAAAATTCAAGAAAAACATTCTTCTTTTGGGTGCCTACTTCTGGGACGATACGGACAATGCAGTCCTTATGGAAGCCAAGGTCAATCAGCCCTGGATGTCGGATTGGATTATGACCCGCATGTACGAGCAGGGACATTCCCTGTATCCCTCAAACTACGACCTGAACTACGATAATGTGCTTTCCGTCTGGTCGTCCGGCACTTACGCCTTTGTGGATTGGGCCGGTCACGGTTCGCCCACCTCGTGCCACGTTATGTACTCCAAGGGCTCGGCTTTCGTCACCAACTCTACCTGCCCCAGCCTCAACGACGACTATCCCGCAATCGTTTTTGCTGATGCTTGCAGCAATTCCGACACCGATTATCTTAACATCGGCCAGGCCATGCTGCAACAGGGCGCCGTGGGTTTCGTCGGGGCTACTAAAGTTGCGCTCGGATGTCCCGGCTGGAATGATCCCGATGACGGATCCAGTCAGTCGTTGGATTACCGTTTTACGACTTCCGTAACATCCGGGGATTACACTCAGGGTCAGGGTCATCAATGGGCTTTGACAGAAATGTACATCTACGGACTATGGTCCTATGTCAAGTATGAGACCTTTGAGTGGGGAGCCCTGTGGGGCAATCCCAATCTGGGAATGACTTCTGCCGCACTTATGAGCATACTTCTTCCGGATGGCGTGCCCGAGTACGTGGACCCGGGCGTCTCGACCGATATCACAGTGCAGATCAGAGAGATGGGCGATTCGTATATTCCAGGTACCGGCATGCTTTATTATCGTTATGATGGCGGCACCTATCTTACCTCGTCCCTTTCGCCTTTGGGCGGCGATCTGTACCAGGCCACACTGCCGGCAGCGGAGTGCGATGACGTGCCTGAGTACTACTTTAGTGCCGAAGGAGTTGAGTCCGGGGTGATATACAGTCCGGCTGGCGCTCCTTCTACTGTGTACTCATCGCTGGTGGGAGAGCTCACCTATCTGTTCTCTGATGACTTCGAGACTGATCTGGGCTGGACCGTGGAGAATGATCCTTATCTTACTGACGGTGCCTGGGAACGCGGCGTTCCGCTTGGAGGTGGCGATCGGGGCGATCCACCCACTGATTTCGACGGCTCGGGTAACTGCTATCTCACGGATAATGAAGATGACAATTCTGACGTCGACGATGGAATAACCTGGCTAATCTCGCCAACCATTGATATTAGCGCCGAGTCCGAAGCCGAAGTCCATTACGCCTTGTGGTATACCAACAACTACGGGAATGATCCCAACAATGATCTCTTCAAGGTATATGTCTCTAACAACGCTGGTGCAGACTGGGTTTTGGTCCAGACCATTGGACCTCAAACTTCCTCTGGTTGGAAAGAATACACTTTCAAGGTTAGTGACTTCGTCACGCCGACCGACTTGGTAAAAGTTCGTTTCGAAGCCTCGGATCTGAACGACGGTTCCGTCGTGGAAGCAGGCATTGATGACTTCTATGTCTCTGTTTTTGAGTGTGGCGTTTGTGTGGATTCTGATGGCGACGGTTATGGTGACCCCGGCCACCCGGAAAACACCTGCCCTGACGACAACTGTCCTACCGTTTACAACCCGGGTCAAGAGGATGCCGATGGTGATGAAGTAGGTGACAGCTGCGACGTTTGCACCGACACCGACGGCGACGGTTACGGCGATCCGGGATTCCCCGCCAACACCTGTGATTCTGATAACTGCGCGGATATTTACAATCCCGATCAGGAAGATTCTGATGGCGACGGGGCGGGAGATTCCTGTGATAATTGTCTGGCGCAATATAATCCCGACCAGGAGGATACGGATGAAGACGGCGCAGGTGACAGCTGTGATATCTGTCCCTACCATCCGGATGATGACTGCTGCAACCCCGTGGGGTCCAACCTTCCGCCTGAGGTAACTTCTCCGGCGGTCGATACCACCCTCCCGTCTCCAGACGCATACGTGTACGTTGGCAGTGGCTCGGATCCAAACTGCGACGGAACGGAGCTTGACATAGGTTTCATTGATATCCCCTCGTGGTGTACCGACTCGGGTGACACTCTTTCCGGAATGGTGGGCTGCGATTATGCCGACACCTCATTCAAAGTGATAGCCTCAGATGGCGACTTGGCTGATACCCTGGAAGTGACTCTGCTGATCGACCATTCGAATGTAGCTCCTTCCATAACGCCCGTAGAAGATACCGTCTTGGTGCTCTTCTCGGAGAACTTCAGCTATTATCCCACCATAGTCGATCCGGACGACGAGGTTCACACCATTACCTATTTGGCATACCCGAACTGGTGTTCGGTTCAGAACGATTCCGTCATCGGCACAGCTCCCGACGCCGTGTTCTTGGAGGCGCTGACGGTGAGAGTGCAGGACTTTTGCAACGCCGACACTTTGTCGTTCTTGGTGCGCACCTATCTCTGCGGAGACTGCAACGCGGACGGCCTGATCGATATAGCTGACGTCCTGTATTTGGTGAATTATGTGTTCATAGGTGGATCTGCGCCGGTTCCTTTTGTGGCAGGCGATGCCAACAGTGATGAGGAGATCGACGTTGCCGATGTGACGTATCTTATCAACTACCTGTTTATCGGTGGACCCCCGCCATGTGAGTGATGCCAGGAGATAAACAGTACATGGATTAGAAGAAATAAGCATTTTTCATGCAAGCAAGAAAGCGGAGAGGAATTGACCTCTCCGCTTTCCATTTGCCGAGCTGCCGTCAATGAGATTCGAAGTGGTCGTTTTTGCGGGTTCGCAATTCTGAGTTTTCTTTTGGCCCAGGAGTCTCAGTCATAAACACTTCCCCACAAGTCCCGACTCAAATCCGTCTTACATCAGATGATTTGCGAAAGCGTTAGTCATGACAATCGACCTTTTTCATTTGACAACGTCTTGTCCAGACAATATTTTCGAGGTGTCCTTAGCACCAGGGGTGTGAATATGAAAAAGTCAATTTCGACATTTATCATGCTATTGTTTCTCGGATCATGTTCTTCTATTCAATCCTCAGACAAGATCGAAGAAGCTAAGGCTTGCCTTGAAAATTATGTGAACGCCTTGAGGAGTGGTGACGAGGAAAAGGCAAAGGAATACTGGAACAAAAAGGAAAAAGAAGAATATGAAGTCTACGATTGGCGATTCAAAGACATGATTTTCAAGAAGATCAATATTCAGAGGCTAAACTGCAAAATACGAAAGGCAGAAGAAAAAGAGGACTACGTTGTAATGCATGTTGAATGGCACGATTCTTCGGACACCTCCCACGCTGTCCAAAAGGATGTAAGATATTTTGTCCGGGAGGACGGAGGGATGGTGGGGGCAAATCCCATTTTCGTTCTCGCCAGAGATTGGCTGACAAGTGAATCTAAGCATTTTGTTTATCATTATAGGAGAGGAGAGGATGAGCCGAGCGAGGAACTTCTAAGTGAAATGGATGACTTCTATCAGGACATCGTGGACTTCCTGAAGGTGGATTATCAGGACAGGATCGACTATTACAGATGCGATTCAGCCGACGAGGTAGGCACTCTTTTCGGTCTGGAAGGAAGTCTGGCTCGCTCCGACATGATTAACGGTGTGGTGGCGGGCGTACAGGATTTTGTGCCGCATGAGATAGTCCACGTGATTTCATACAGCATTCTCCCAGAGCATGAAAAGAAACTCCCTCCTGATTATTTGAATGAAGGCTTGGCTTACCTCTTGGGAGGGGCAACTTTTTTTGCCCCTGATTTGATGTTATCATGGGCGAAAAGAAGAATTACAGAGGACGAGAAGATTTCGTTGAACACCTTGATACACGATCCTTTTGGCTACGGCAGCAATGACGGTGCGGGCCTTATGTCTTCTCTGGTTAGGTATCTGATAGAGACTTACGGACTTTCCGAGTTTAAACAACTGTATGGGTTGGGAAGAGCCCCAAAAGAACAGAGGCAGAATCTGGAAAAGGTTTATCGGAGAAGAATCGAAGAGTTGGACGCCGGGTGGAAAGGTTTTGTCTTATCCTTAAGTTTGCCTGAAATAAAAGTGGGAGTGAATTTGGAAGGAGAGGAGATATTTCATACCTCTGACCCTGCCGGGGATGATATAGGAGATGGGAGCTATTCCTATCCTGAAAATGAAAGAGCGGTTCCGGGGATGTTCGATCTGATTAACTTCGGAATGAGTAAAGATGATGAATTCGTTTACTTTGAATTGGAATTCTTCGATTTGACTGACACACAGATTAAATCGGACCAAGGATTCAATGGGACTTTTGCTGCTATCGTAGTAGACACCGATAACCCGGAGAAAAGCGGCAACACCAGACTGTTCTTTGATAACGGCAGCTTCTTGTTATCAGAAAAAGATGCTTACGAATTTGCCATCGAGGTCAGCAACGCCGGAGTCTTAGTCTACCATCAGGATTGGGTTTGGCAATTACTATTTCTAAAAGCTCTTTCGGAAGAAAGTCACATCCAGGACAATAAATTCACTTTTGCCATTCCTCAAACCATCATCGGCTCGTCTGATTCTAATTGGAAAATTCAGGTGGTCACGGGGGGACAATGGGGAGGATACAAGAACGCAGCTTATGGAGTAGGGAGTTTTATGAGGGCAGAGAAGAGGGTGAAGGAAGACGAAAGAGACGGCGGAACGGATAATGCTTTCAATCCCAATATCTATGACATCCTGGCTCCGCAAGGATTGGATCAAACAAAAATCTTAGGGAACTACAGCAAAGACGAAAAGAAGAAAGTGGTCATTCCTTTGGTCAGTCTTAGAAGTATCCAGACAGATGGAGGGATTGAGGGGATTGAATAATCGGTTGGGAGTTGATTGAGATGAGCGTAGATCAGGAAAAAATTCTGGAGTTTATGTCCAAAGGGGTCTATCGTCCCCTGAAGTTACGGGAACTGGCAAAGGCCATGAGAATCTCCGAGAGGGAGTATGGCAGTTTCAGAAGGATGGTTCGGTCCATGCTCAGGGAGGGACTGCTGGTAAAAGTAAAAAGGGGGAGATTGGGGCTTCCCGATAAGCTGAATCTGGTAGTGGGAAGTTTGGTATCTGCCAAAAAGGGATACGGTTTCGTCGTGCCAGAGGACAAGAGCGAAGACGTTTATGTCAGGGCAGATGATGTGGGAACCGCTCTTCACGGAGATAAGGTGGTGGTCAGATTATACGGGAGAAGAAAAGGCCCCACCCGTGAAGGGGCAATCATAAAAGTCCTGAAGAGAGCGCGCACAAACTTGGTGGGAACCTACCATAAAGCTAAATTCTTCAATTTCGTGGAGCCGGATGATCGGAGGATCCCAAGAGACATATACGTCGCTCCCGTCAACTCCAAGGAGGCACAAGATGGACAGAAGGTGTTGATCTCCCTGGAGGAGTGGATCGATCCACATTTGGGCCCGGAGGGAAAGATTGTAGAAGTCTTAGGCTATCCGGATGATCCGGGGATGGACATCTTGACCCTGATGAAAGATTATGGTCTACCTTTGGGTTTTCCTGAAGAGGTGGAAAGCGAGGCCTATCAGTTACCTCAAAACATTGGGAAAAAGGAACTGGACAGACGAACAGATTTCAGAAATAAGAATTGCTTTACCATAGATCCTGCTGACGCCAAAGATCACGATGACGCAGTTTCATTGGAGAGAAAATCTGACGGCAATTATCTCTTGGGGGTGCATATAGCGGACGTTTCCTATTACGTCAAAGAAAATTCGGTTCTGGATCGGGAGGCCCTGAAAAGGGGGAATTCCGTCTATCTGGTGGATCGGGTTATTCCCATGCTTCCGGAAAGGCTTTCCAACGACCTGTGTAGTCTAAAACCCAATAGAAACAGGTTGACCTTAAGCTGCCTTTTAGAACTCGACCCCGAAGGGGAATTGGTTCAATACCAGATTGTGGAGGGGGTGATAAGAAGCAAAGCTAAACTGAACTATGACGAGGTGCAGAGATTCTTCGACGGGGGGAAATCCACGGCACGGCTTGAAGGTCTGGAGGATGATCTTCTGGAAATGAGAAAGCTCAGCCGGAAGCTTCTGGAGAAGAGAATTGTGCGGGGGAGCCTGGATTTCGATCTTCCGGAGGCGAAGGTGGTTCTGGGAAAGGACGGAAAGGTACAAAAAATATTCCAGGTGGCAAGACTGGAGAGCCACAGGTTAATTGAGGAGTTCATGCTGTTTGCCAATAGGACTGCAGCGAGGCATGTGAACCGTCAGGCCCTGCCATTTTTGTACAGGGTGCACGAGGAACCGGATCAGGAGAAAATGGAGCGATTCTGCGACTTTGTGGCATCCCTCGGCTACTCGTTTAAAGTCTCAGGAAAGACCCGTCCCAAAAAGATCCAGAGATTTTTAAAATCGGTGGAGGGGAGCCCGGAAGAGGAGTTGATCAATGAGGTTTTGCTGAGGTCTCTGAAAAAGGCGTGCTACCAGCCAGAGAATATCGGGCACTTCGGTTTGGCTTTCGGACACTATACTCACTTCACCTCCCCCATAAGAAGATATCCCGATCTTCTGGTGCACAGGATCTTAAAAGAGATTCAAAACGGAGAGTATGAGTTTGAAAGACAAAAGCAGCTGCTCCATCGACTGCCTAGGATTGGGGACATTACCTCTGAGAGGGAAAGGTTAGCCGATGAAGTGGAAAGGGAATCGATAAAGATCAAACAGATCGAATACATGGAAGATAAGTTGGGCGAGGAGTTTGAAGGATTGATCTCCGGCGTGGTCCCTTTTGGCTTCTTTGTCAGACTAGATAGACTCTTAGCGGAAGGATTGGTGCGAGTCTCCAGCCTGGAAGACGATTACTATGTCCACGACGAAAGAAGGCATAGGTGGGTGGGGAGACATAATAAGAGAGTCTTCAAACTTGGGGACAGGGTGAGAGTCTTGGTGGCACGAGTGGACAAGGAAGAAAGGGAGATAGACTTTGTCCTAACAGATAGCAAACATTATCCATTATTTCATGTAAAAAGAAGAAGCAGAAGAAAACATAAGAGAGATAAAAGCTAAAAGAGCAAAGCGCAAAAGAGCAGAGCAAAACTCAAAACTGATATTGCGATAGAATTCTTCCGACAAGGGAGAACTCCTGATCTCGCCCTTCGGAGAAACAGGGAGGAGCTTTTATTTTTTAGTTGTAGTTTTGAACTTTTATTTTTAAATTTTTAGTTAGCCAAAAATTGCCTTTTCTCTACTGATGGGAATTGAGGTCGCCTTATGAACCAAGAAACCAAAATTCTGGTGATAAGTCACGACAACAGGTTTTACCAAGAGATAAAAAAGACCTCGTCCGATGTTTCAAAACAAATAACGTGGGTCAGAGCGAGCCGTGAGGCTTTGAAAAGACTGAGAGAGCAAAGATTCGATGCGGTTGTCATCGACACCAGGATCAGCGACCTATCCTGGGATCTCCTGATAAAAAGGATTCTGAGCAAGGACCCTCACTTAGACGTCCTGGTGGGGATAGCGCCTGAGGAGAAGGATGGGGAGAGACAATTCTTGGATGGTGGTGCGGATGAGGTCTTTGAACTTCCCCTGAACCCGGAGGAATTTCACCTGAAGATCAAAAAGCTCCTCAAGGAAAAGAACTTTCTGGAATCGTGCGGGCTGGTGGGCAAATCGATCGAGCTGAAACGGATTGCCGAGTCAGCCCTTCAGGTCGCTGCCACCAATATTACGGTTTTGATCACCGGCGAATCGGGAACCGGAAAGGAATTGGTTGCTCGTGCCATACACAGAAATAGTCCGAGAAAGGAGAAACCCTTTGTTGCTGCCAACGTGGGAGCATTGGCAGAGGGGGTTTTGGAAAGTGAGCTTTTTGGCCACGAGAAAGGAGCTTTCACCGGCGCCGTGGGTCGGCGGCAGGGACTTTTCGAGACCGCACATACCGGAACCATATTCTTGGACGAGATCGCAGAGTTCAAACCAGCCACGCAGGTCAAACTCCTTCGCGTTTTGGAGGAGAGAAGTTTCATGCGGGTCGGCGGGACCTCTGATATCAAAGTAGATGTCCGGGTGATCGCGGCTACCAACCAGAACTTGGAGCAAAAGGTGAGCGAGGGAACATTTCGGGCTGATCTTTATTTCAGATTGGCAGTGGTGAAAATTGATGTTCCTCCGTTGAGAGAGAGAGTTAAGGATATTCCGATTCTGGCTTACGACTTCATCGACAAACTCAACCAGGTAAGTCCCCGGAAGATTTTGGGCATAACCGACGAGGCATTGGACCTTCTGGTTAAGTATCACTGGCCAGGTAACGTCAGGGAATTGAGGAATTTCCTGGAGAGCATGCAGGTTCTGGCTCCGGATACAAGGATCGAAGCGTCCCAGGTGAGGAAATATGTCGAGAAACAGATGCAGTACAACCGACGGCTTCCGGTGATCACGGGCAAATCCGTGGAGACTGCCGAACATGAGCTGATCTATCAGGCCATTTTGAGCCTCCGGTCTGAAATCATCGATTTGAGAAAAGCTATGTTGGGCCAAGGAGAGTTTAAGCCGGAATATCGGGTGGAGCCTGGCGGTTCCGTTTGGTCCGGGCAGATCAAAGAGGTGGAGGCAAGTAATAACTTCAGCGTCGAGGAAATGGAAAAGGACTTGATCGATAGAACCTTGAGATACACCAGGGGGAATCGAAAACGAGCCGCCAAGCTTTTGGGCATCGGCGAAAGAACGTTGTATAGAAAATTGGATAAATACAAATTGAGATGACGTGACAAGATTCACCAGTGATCAGAACCCCTGTTCTGACACTGAATAACCTTGTGTTCAAATCGGGGGATGTGATAGCTCTATCGGTAGAAGAAGTGTTGGTTCAGGGTGCCCACACCCTGAACCCAAGCTGATCCGGGATTCGGGAGCTGATGGCCGACCACCGCATCACGACGAAGTGGGTCGGAAAGCTGTATTTTGCTTGACAAACACAGATTTTTTGTTTTATTGCACGGAAATTCAACTTGGATGGTTTCGTTATCATTTTTTTATGATGCCCTACGATGATTAAGGAGGATTGGATGAGAAGAACTCTTACTCTGATAATGGCTGTAATGACTTGGTTTGTCTTTCAGGCCAAGACCGAGGCGGGCATGAATGTCTCACTGGATGATCCCAAAGGTGGCCTGGCTGGAAACAGCATGGGTGATATAGTATACGATGGGGAATATGTCTGGGTGGGCACCGGAGACGGGTTGTCCTATTCGTCTGATGGCGGCAACACATGGTTCACATACGATAACACAAATGGGTTAAATGCCAATGACATTTCTGCTTTGGCCGCCTTTAATTCCACTCTATGGGTTGGGTGTGCTTATTCGAAAATGATTGAAGGTGAACCTATTCCCTACGGCGAAGGTTTTAACAAAACCACCAACCAGGGAGCAGAATGGGAACGTCACATTCCGGAACAGGCGGACTATGCCGGAAAGCTGGCTTATGACATAGCCTTTGACGATAGCACGGTCTGGGCGGCATGCTGGTATGGTGGTTTAATTCACAGTCGCATAACCCAGGATACTTTGGGTAATGACACTTTAATATGGGAAAATGTCTTTGTGAGTGATGCGGCAAGGCAGGATTACGAAAACAACGTTTATGACCATCTGGATAATAGATTTTTTTCGGTGGTGGTGGATACGATCTGTCCACATGACAAAAGACTTAAGAATTCCATCAATGACATAGTGTATGACGGTAGATTCCTGTGGGTGGGAACGCAGAACGGATTGCATGCCATCGACACGGACAAAGATACTGTAACCTATTTAACCTATGATACCTCCAACGGACTCAATGCCAATGGGGTTAACAGCCTGGCAGGCTTCACCTCCTTTTCGGACGATGACACGACGTCTTTTCTTTGCCTGGGAGCTTACAGTGGAGAAAAGGAATACCAGCTGCCGTTTTTGCCCACCTTAGCCGGTAAAGGTTTCAATCATACCCCCGATTATGGGTTTACCTGGGATACCTCCCTGACGGAACAGGCGACTGATCTGGGAAAGTTCGCTTACGACATGGCAATAGCTGATACCGTTGTCTGGGCAGCTTGCGGAGAAGGTGGACTCATCCGCAGCTTTGATTGGGGGAAAACCTGGGACAGTGTATTTGTCGATTCCAGTGCCAAAACAAGATATGAAAAAGATTCTTTAGAGCTCCGAGACAAATTCATCTCTTTGGCAATAGATACGTCTGCGCTCGACACGACCGTGATTTGGGGAGGCACGGAGAATGGGGTCTATAAGTTCGTCTATACCACGAGCGATTCGGCAGATACGGTGCTGCGCTTTCTTCAAGGCAATGAACTTTTCACCAATTCCGTTCTCTGCCTAGGGATTCAGGTATACGATCAAAACAAGATCGTTTGGGCAAGCGCTTGCTCTCTGGGTGTAGGGCTTCCTTTCTGTTCAGCTCGCAAGAGTACCGATGGCGGAGAAACATGGACAAGCTACCTGGGTGGAGTTTGGGTGCGGGATTTCGCCTTTCAGGATTCAACCGTCTGGGCGGCTACGGATCAAGGATTGAAGAGAACGAAATATGGCGGAGTGGACTGGACGGCATTCGATATCCTTGGTCCAGACAAGCGGGGAATAATTCCTTCAAGCTTCACCTCCGTATGTGTGGTCGATACCACCCTCTGGGTGGGCACAGTGGATGGGTTGATAAGATCAACTGATGACCAAGATGATACCTGCGAGGTGATTAAATTCTTCCCATCGTTTAAAAAAGCCATCTGGGCTGGAAGCGCTGCAGGAATTTTCAAATTCATCTACAATTACCGGGATGTTTTCGATACCGTGCTCAATTACAATTCATATTCCGATGGCCTAACCGGCGACTTTGTGGTCAGCACTGCCATTCAAGAATATGACGGCAACAAGGTCATCTGGGCAGGAACTCAGCCTGCCTATTCGGGCGAAAACGGTATCAGCTTCACCAGAGACGGCGGAGAAAGCTGGAGTACCACCCTCGACGGTGACCGGGTGTGGAATTTCGCGTTCGATAGTTCGGCAGTCTGGGCCGCCACCAGCTCCGGATTGAAAAGATCATCCGATGGTGGAGAAAGCTGGGATGTGTTCAATTATATGAAGGATGAGGTGACCGAAGACGGAATCTTCAGCACCGAATTCACATCCGTGGCGATCATCGGTGATGAACTGTGGGCAGGAAACGCGGATGGTCTGGTAAAAGGTCCAAAAGACGTGCAGCCGGGAGAAGACACTGACTGGAGCGTTTTTCGCACCTTTGTCGTTTCTGAGACGGCCTATGCCTATCCTTCCCCCTTTTCTCCTATGGTGTCTACTGGCGGGGTGGTGAGGATACATTATAAACCGCAAAAGGACGGACCTGTCACCATAAAGATTTATGACTTCGCCATGAATTTGGTGATAACCCTCTTGGATGAGGTGTCGACGGCAGGAAGGGACCAGGACAGGGAGTGGGATGGCAGAAATGAAGAAGGGGATATAGTTGCCAACGGAGTTTATTTCTTCAAAGTCGAAGCCCCCGGAGGGCAGACCGAATGGGGGAAGTTGGTGGTTTTGAAATAGGTGGGAAGGTTTGTCTGCCAGAGGCAGATCCGCCTTTGGCGGAAAAGTTAGAAAGTCTGAAGGTTATAAGGTCAGGAAGGTTCACTTCCAGAAATTGAGGGACACGATGGCTAAGAGATCTTTTTTGATTGTGAGTTTGGCGATCTTATGTTTCACTTTTTCCCAGACGAGGGGGGATACCGGAGACGGAGGCTACGCCGGAGCTTTCCAACAGTTGGGATTGGGGGCTAGGGCCTTGGGCATGGGAGGTGCATTCGTCGGAGTGGCGGATGATGCCACCGCCGGATTTTGGAATCCAGCAGGTCTGGTTCAGATTAAGACGCGCACCTTCGGAGCCTTCTTCAGGAAAATGACTCTTGATCGAAGATTGAGTTATGTAATCTACTGCCAGCCCGTCCGAAATGAAGCCACCATCAGCATGAGCTGGATCAATGCCGGCGTCTCGGATGTGATGGGAAGAAACGAAGAAGGAGAGATTACCGAGGAGATCAAAAATTACGAGAACGCCATCGAGTTCTTCTTCGCGCGCAAGATATTGAAGGAGCTGTCCGCCGGTGTTCGCTTGGGATATGTTCAACAAAACCTGGCTAACATCAATGCCTACGGGATCGGCTTTGGTTTTTCCGTATTTGGAAAGCCCTTGCAGGAACTGCGATTGGGAGCGGCAGTGGAGAATTTGGGGATGAAATATTCCTGGACCTCCGGAGAGTACTGGAAAAAACATGGTCTTTTGGGCTCGTCCTCAAAAGATGAGTTCCCCATCAACCTGAGATTTGGAGCTTCTTATCTTCTCTTGGACGACAGAATACTGCTTTGTTCTGAAATCGACAAAAACACAAAGCAGAAGGAAAAGATTCATTTGGGAATAGAGGGCTGGATACTGCAAAGCCTGGCGGGAAGGGCCGGCTATAATAAAGGTGGGTGGACTCTGGGAATGGGTCTCAAACATGAGATGAGATCCGCGATTTTGGGTTTCGATTATGCCTTTGTCTCCAGTCGGGTGGATGATGATCCCGATCATCTGATTTCTTTTCAGCTTGAATTTTGAGAATCGAGAAGGAACTCCAGACATCGACTAAAGCAGAATCGCCGGATAAACCTTCTGTAGTTGCCTGATTCATCAGGCAGCCAAATAGCTCGATGAAGCGAGCCGGCGTGGTTACCGCTTCTATCAAAGGCTCAAAATCCATCGTCTTCGTAGATTATGGTTTTAAGAAGAATCACAGAAAACGTCTTTTGCTTTTTGGGAGGGGAGAAGGGCGCCAACACAGGTTTTGTAATAGGCAAGAACGGAATACTGATGATCGACTCGACCTTCTCTCCCGATGATGCCAAGCAGGTCCTGAAGGACATAAGATCGGTGACCCAGAAACCGATCAAATACCTGTTCAACACCCATCACCACGCAGACCACACGTTCGGAAATCAGGTTTTCTCGGCTAAGGTGGTGGCGCATCGCGAATGCAGGAACATCATGGCGAGACTTCTGGAAAGAGAATGGTCCCAAGATTCCATCCAGAAGTATGTGGACGACAATCCGGAGTGGAAGAAGAGGCTGAACAACCTCAACATCACATTGCCGGACACAGTATTTGATGACAAATGGGAAGTAGACCTGGGAAATGTCAAAGTCAATCTAATTCATACAGGTGGACATACCAAGGATTCGTCGATTGCACACATAGCTTCATCACAGGTCCTGTTTGCTGGTGATCTCATCTTTCAGGGACGATACCCCTTTATGAGGGATGGAGATTCCCAAGAGTGGCTTGTGGCTTTGAAGAAAACTCGGGATTTGGATTTCGAGGTATTGGTTCCCGGACATGGGTACCTGTGCGACAAATCTGAAGCAGAACACCATATCAGCTATTTTGAGAATTTGTTGGAGAACTGCAGAAAATTCACTCAAGAGAATCTGCCGCCGGAGGAGATTGTGAAACGGAAAGAATTCACCAAATTCGCTCGCCGCAACGTAGATAGGCATGAGGAGAACATCAGAAAAGTCTGCAGTGAGCTCGCACAATCAGAATAGCATGAAGAAGAGTCCTTTGGTGTCGCAGTTGCAGGTAAACGCATTCGGATAATAAGGAGAATGAGTTGAAACGTAAAACCACGGCCATCTTGTTTTTTCTCTTTCTTGCCTGGGGCCTTTTGGTTTTCAAAGCAGCCGCCTTTGGCAAGACGGACAACTCCGGCTTTAGCTTTCTTAAGTTTGGCATGGGAGCCAGGGCAGTGGGGATGGGAGAGGCCTTTGTTGCCCAGTCCGGCGAAGTTACCTCGGCCTGGTGGAATCCGGCCGGACTCTTCGGAATCAAAGGAATGCATCTCAGCTTTACTCATAATCAGTGGTTTCAGGACGTCACCACGGAGTATTTTGCCTCCGCCATTAATCTCAAAGGTCAAACAAACGTCCTGGGACTGACTGTGGGTTTAAGCCGAGTACCGGACATTGAGAAGAGGGGAGAGGTGGCATCCTCCGAACCGGTAGCCTTGTTCGACGCTCATGACGTATTGTTCGGTCTTTCTTATGCCAGAAGGATCACAGACAAAGTGGATTTGGGAATAACGGCAAAATGGCTTTATGAGAGGATTGATGTTTATTCGGCAAGCGGATTTGGGTTCGACTTGGGGGCCATTTATGCTCCCTGGGAAGACCTGAGATTCGGGCTGGCAGCCTTGAATCTTGGTCAAAAGATGAAATTCGAGACGGAGAGATTCTCTCTGCCCATCCTCTTTAAGGTCGGAGGAATGTATCTGGTTGAAAAGAAGAGTCTGAACAGCGATTTTATGTTCGGTCTTGATCTGGTCAAACCCAGAGATGACGAAATCAAGATCCATTTGGGCGGGGAAGTCAGTCTTTACCAAGCCTTGAAAACAAGATTAGGTTATCAGGGCGGGTATGACGAGAAATCTTTCTCGTTCGGTCTGGGAACAAGCTTCAGAAAGCACGGCATCGAATACAACCTTGATTATGCATACCTGCCCTACAAGT
Source organism: uncultured Ignavibacteria bacterium (assembly GCA_964588305.1). Classification (GTDB taxonomy): domain Bacteria; phylum Zixibacteria; class MSB-5A5; order MSB-5A5; family SM1-73; genus SM1-73. Next base: position 146,405 of record CAZPOP010000003.1, on the reverse strand, counting down.
CGGATTTGGGAAACGTGCATTCCGTGTCTTTGAACATTGAAATAGAGTGAGTATAAAGGAGTGTCAAGCTTCAGCTTGACCACTGTTTGAACTCAGGTCTGCCTGAAGGCAGATGCTCCATTGAAAGCTAGCCATTAAGATAAGGTGATCTGGTTAGCTTTTTTTACAGAGCAACGATTTCTGAGCAAAGGAGCGACATTCTATGGCAAAACACACGATCGCCTGGCTTCCCGGTGATGGAATCGGTAATGATGTTCTGAAGGCGGCCAAGATCGTCTTGGACGAATTAAGATTAGATGCCGAATACATCCCCGGTGACATCGGCTGGGAATTCTGGTGCAAGGAGGGAAATCCCCTGCCCCAAAGAACCGTCGAGCTTCTGAAGACGACCGATTGCTCTCTTTTCGGAGCCATAACCTCCAAGCCGAAGGAAGAAGCAGAGGCGGAGCTGGATTCGACTTTAAAGGGAAAGGGGTACGTTTACTACAGCCCCATCGTCAAGCTTCGCCAGCTTTTTCATTTGCGAACGAATCTGAGACCCTGCAAAGCTTATCCCGGGAATCCTTTGAATTACCGGGATGATATCGATTTGGTCGTTTTCAGAGAGAATACCGAAGATCTTTACTCCGGCGTGGAATTTCACCCTTTGCCTCAAGACGTGATGGACATTCTTCTGAAAAATCATAAATCCATGAAAAAGTTCGAGAAGACCTCCTTGGACGACATTGCGGTGAGTTTGCGGATAGTGACCAGAAAAGCTTGTCAAGACATTGTTCGGGACGCTTTTGAATACGCAAAGAAACACAAGAGAAGATCAGTCACCGTGGTGGAGAAGCCAAACGTTATAAGAGAGACCTCGGGCTTGATGATAAGGGAAGCCAGAGAGATCGCCAAAGAGTATCCGGACATCCCACTCTGGGAGACCAACATCGATGCCATGTGCATGTGGCTGGTCAAGAATCCGCAGGATTATGACGTATTAGTTACCTCCAATATGTTCGGCGACATCGTCTCCGATTTATGTGCGCAATTGGTGGGAGGTTTGGGTTTTGCCTGCTCGGGAAATATCGGGGATGACTACGCCGTTTTTGAGCCAACCCACGGTTCCGCACCTAAATATGCGGGGATGAACAAGGTCAATCCCATTGCCACTTTCTTATCTGTGAAACTGATGCTGGATTGGCTGGGTGAAACCGATAAAGCTAACCGTATGGAAAGCGCAATAGCTGCGGTCATTGAGGAAAAAAAGGTTCGCACCTACGATATGGGCGGAAGCTTTACCACCACTCAGGTGGCAGAGGAGGTGGCAAGGAAGTTATAAAGGATTGCACCAGCTTGTCGTAGCAAAGCCCCGATAAATCGGGATAAACTTCGATCCCGATTCAGCAGGGCTGGTGCAAAGTTGATTTATCATAAAACTTTAAAACCGCAAAAGCAAGCTTTTGTACTCCTAAGACAGGTTTTATATGGAGTGCACCAGCTTGTCGTAGCATAGCGGAGATCCCGATTCAGCGGGGCTGGTGCGATTTTTAAAGTATGATAGAATAGCAGAAGCAAGCTTCTGCACTCCTTGAAGACAATTTGATGAAAGAAGATTACTTAAAGAAATACAAACATGCTCCGACGCATCTTTTCCTCACCGATTATCATTATTTCATCACCGCCGGCACCTATGGGGAAAAGCCCTATTTTCATAGCGATGCCCAAAAAGAATTGCTTCTTAACACAATCTGTGAAACACTTAGAGAAAACCACGGTGAACTTCAAGGATGGGTGATTTTAGCTAACCACTATCATATTGTAGCGAAATTGAAAGATGCTTTTCTTCTCCCTCAGACAATCAGAAAAATCCATAGCATAAGTGCGGTTTTAGTTAACAAATCATCGAAACAACCCGGAAGAAAAATCTGGTATCAGTACTGGGATGAATGCATACGAGACGAAAGAGATTTTTACGTTAAACTTAATTATATTCATTTGAATCCCATTAAACATGGTTATGTGAGTGAGCCAGAATCTTACAAGTTCTCCAGCTACAATTTTCACTTTAAAATGGAAGGACGAGACTGGTTAAATGATGTCTTGAAGCAATTTCCTCCGGAGAAAGCTGGGGCAAATGATGATTTTTGAAAGGAGTGCACCAGCTTGCTGGTGCGAAGTTGATTTTGTTTTAAAACTGCAGAAGCAAGCTTCTGCACTCCGAAGGCAAACCCGCTTTGTTTTTGGTTTTGAATTTGGCGTCGTAGGGACAAGCGTCGTGCTTGTGAAAGGAGTGCACCAGCTTGCTGGTGCGAAGTTGATTTTGTCTTAGAACCGCAGAAGCAAGCTTCTGCACTCCGAAAGTAAACCGACTTTGTTTTTGGTTTTGAAACCGGGGTCGTAGGGACAAGCCTTGTGCTTGTCCTTCTCGTTTTGGGAGCCCGATAAGTTCTGTCCGTGTGTTTCAAAAAACGGTCTAAGGCCTTTTGATTTCTCTCCATTTTTGCTTATATTGAAATATGTTGCGATCTAGCAACGGCGTAGACAAGGCTTTACGCCTTGGTGCCATCCATATGGATGGCTACGTTAATCAAAATGTAGCCGCAGACTTTAGTCTGCGCTGAAAAATAATATTATGCATCCGTTATCAGAAAGAATCAAAAAAGAATTGCTTCCGTTCGTGATGAAGCCCGGAAGATACATTGGAAATGAATTGGGAGCCATAAGAAAGGATCATCAGGGGAAGCTTAGGGTGGCCTTGGCCTTTCCGGATGTGTACGAGATAGGAATGTCCTACTTGGGGCTTTCCATACTCTATCATCTTATCAACAGAAGAGCAAACTGCGTCGCCGAGAGGGTTTTCTCTCCCTGGGTGGATGCTGAAGAGCTTCTTAGAAAAGAAAACATCCCTCTCTTCTCTTTAGAAACCCATACCCCGCTAAGTGAATTTGACGTCATTGGTTTTTCGCTGTCCTATGAGCTTAACTACACGACGGTTCTCAATATGCTGAATTTGGCCAACATATCGGCTTTCTCTTCGCAAAGAACCCAGGATGATCCCCTGGTCATTGCAGGAGGTCCTTCCGCTCTGAATCCCGAGCCGATGGCCGAGTTCATTGACCTGTTTGCCCTGGGGGATGGCGAGGAGATCATTTCAGATATTCTGGATGAAATCGAGAAGGGAAACGAAAATCGTGCCAAAAAAGAAGATCTCCTGTCAAAGCTATCGAAAATTCCGGGAATTTATGTCCCCTCATTCTATGAAGTCAAATATGATGAGAAAAAAAGATTTGAAAGAATCGCTCCCAACTTTCCTGAGATTCCTCAGAAAATCAACGTCAGAACCTTGCCTGATTTGAAAAGCGAATATTATCCCACTGACCCTATAGTCCCATTTTTGGAGACCACTCATGATCGTTTGACCATAGAAATCATGCGCGGCTGTCCTATGGGCTGCCGTTTCTGTGAGGCAAGGATTGCCTATTATCCTAAAAGGGAACGGCCGCTGGAAGATATCGTGACCCAAGCCGAAATGGGGATAGCCAGCTCCGGATGGGACGAGATATCTCTTTTATCCCTGTCAGCCACCGATTACTCAAACCTGCAGGAGTTGGCCGGGAGGTTGCAGGAAAAGTTCTACTCAAAAAGAGTCTCGATTTCTCTCCCCTCGCTCAGACCTGACACGTTCTCATTGGAATTGGCCCAGCTCTTGAGCAAAACCAAAAAGCCAGGCTTGACATTCGCTCCCGAGGCCGGAACTTCTGCGCTGAGAAAGGTCATAGGCAAGAATCTGAAAGAAGAAGGGCTTTTCGATACCGTCAGAATCGCCTATTCCTCCGGATGGAATCTGATCAAGCTCTACTTCATGATAGGACTCCCCACCGAGAGAAAAGAGGATTTGGACGGCATCACTTATCTTCTAAAAGAGATCATGAGAATCGGAAAACAGAACGGGGGAGGGAAAAACTTGAACGTGACCATCTCTCCTTTTAGTCCAAAACCGCATACTCCTTTCCAATGGGAGAAACAGGAAGACATAGCCGGTCTTAAAGAAAAGATGGATTACCTGAAGCACAGTCTCAGACGCAAAGGTCTGAATCTGAAATTCCGCGATCCAAAGGTTTCCTATCTCGAGGGAATCCTGGGGAGGGGGGATCGACCCTTATCAGCGGTGATTTACTCTGCCTGGAAGAAAGGGGCAAGATTAGACGCTTGGACGGAACATTTCAAATACCAAATCTGGGAAGAGGCCTTTGACGAGAATGAAATCGATCCCTCTTCTTACCTGCAGGCTAGAGATTTGGCTCAACCTCTTCCCTGGGATCATATAGACAAGGGAATCAAAAGAGAATATTTGGAAAGGGAAAAAAACAGGGCTTACAGTTTCCGGTCTGAAGAGAAGAAGCCCGTTTCCCGAGCAGGTGAGGTGAAGGTGGCAGATGTGATCGAGAGAAAGGTCATCGAAAAACTCATCTCTGGGCGTGAAGAATCGGCTGAGCCTTCCTCGGAAGCATACGGTCGCACAAGGAAAAGAAAAGGGGTTTCTCCTGCGCTGACCGTGGCCCGCAGCCGGGTAAGGCTTAGGTGGAGCAAGTCGGAAGATGTCAGATTCACCTCGCATCTGGATGTGGGGCGCACATTCGAGCGCACCATCCGAAGATCGGGGATACCGATAGCCTACTCGGAAGGGTTTCATCCTCATCAAAAAATCGCCTTCGGGCCCCCACTTCCCTTAGGATTTATCTCAGACTCCGAATACCTGGATATACAGCTTAACCAGCCTTATTCCGATGCAATCCTCTATCGGCTCAACCAAGCTCTGCCGTCTGGATTTGAGTTTTTGGAGGCAAAACCGATCCTTGGGAAATCGGAGTCCCTAAGCGCCGCGATAAATCTAGCTTTGTATGAGGCAGAATTGAATTGTGGCGAAGATGAGATGAATGCAAATATCCGGTCCATCTTGAGTCGGAAGGACCTTTTGGTCACCAGGTATCACAAAAAGGGGCCAAAAGAGATCGATATACGCAAGTATATTAGAGAATTGGAGTGCCAAAAAGACGAATCAAAAAGCAGGCTTAAGATGCTTTTGGGCTTGGGAGCAGGGGGCTATGCCAAACCCCAGGAAATCTTAATTTACGGCTTCGGACTTGAGGAAAAAGAGGTCTTAAGCTTGGTTCTCATGAGATGTGGACTTTTCGTTAGAATGGATTCCCAGATACTTACGCCCATGGACGTGGTCTAGACAGATTTTGATTTTAGAATGCCAACTGTGCACATTGTTACCATAACTGCGAGGCGAAACGCTCTGACCTCTGATGGATACTTGACCAAGAGAGATCGAGGATGTTTCGAATGGGGCGGGTGGCATGATTTTCCCTCACAACCCAACCTGTAGTCTTCTAAGTTGAATGAAAAGGTCCCAAGTTCCAAATGCCCGAGAGATCGCCCTGAAGATTTTGCACGAGATAGAGGTGAAGGAAGCCTTCGCCAGTGAAACCATTGAGCGTTTTTGCAGAAATTTTCATCTATCAAATTTAGATCGACGATTTGTCGGCGAGCTGGTGAACGGAACCACCAAGATGAGAAGAAGGTTGGATCATGTTCTGGACTTCTTCTTGGAGAAAGGAATAGACAACTTGACCTCATGGGTAAGGAACATTCTAAGATTGGGAGTCTACCAAATGGATTTTATGGATAGGGTGCCGGATAGCGCGGCTGTGAACGAAGCGGTGAATCTGACCAAAGAATTCGGGCATAGGGGCACAGTGGTTTTGGTGAATGCGGTTTTAAGGAACTATCTGAGAGAAAAAAGCAGAGTGCGTTTCCCTTCCTGGGAAGAGAACAAAGTCGAAAACATAGCTCTGTTTTTTTCCTTTCCCAACTGGATGGTGGAAAATTGGTTAGAGATGTTTGGAGAAGAGGAAACCACAAAACTCTGCCAGGCTCTCAATAAAAGACCCAGGTTGTGCTGCAGAATGAATTCGACAAAAACCGATCGTAAGTCTTTGGAGGAAGAATTTGCCAGAAGTAAGATCAAGTTCAAATCGGGCAAATTCTTAGAGGATTTCTACAATCTAGAGTCCAAGGTGGATCTGAGTCGTTTTATGCCACTACACCAGGGCCTGGTTTATCTTCAGGACGAAAGTGCGGCCTTCCCGGTGATTCTGCTGGACCCCCAACCGGACGAGACCATCGTTGATTTGTGCGCTGCCCCGGGAGGGAAGACCACCTTCATAGCTGAATTGTCGAAAAACATGGGAAGAGTCTTGGCTGTGGACAAGAGTTGGGAGAAAACAAGGCTGGTGGGGGACAATTGCCAAAGAATGGGAATGGATTCGGTGAATTGCTTTTGCGCAGATGCTCGCAGTTTCCGATGTAAGCCTTTGGATCGGGTTTTGGTGGATGCACCTTGCTCTGGGTTGGGGGTATTGGGACGGAATTCAGACGCCAGATGGAGGAAAAAAAAAGGGGATTTGCCGAGACTGCAAAAGCTCCAGCTTGAGATACTTTCTAATGCGGCTAGCCTGGTGAAAAAAGGAGGCGTCTTGGTTTACAGCACCTGCACTATCACCAGGGAAGAGAATGATCAGGTGATTGAGAGGTTCTTGGAAAGAAGAGGAGATTTCAGGCTTGTGGGTGCTTCAGCTTATGTGGACTCTCGGGTAGTGGACGAGTTCGGCTTTGTCCGGACCTTTCCCCATATTCATAAAACGGATGGAAGCTTCGCCGCCAGACTGGAATTGTCGTAATGAAAAAAACAGTGGATTTTGGGCGAAGGATTTCATATTTTATCTTTTTGAGATTCATGTCGGGTGAGAAAATTATTCAATGAACCTATATGAAGAGGATTACCGAAACCAGGGGTAGACGGACCCGTGCAAATCAAAGAGATCTTCATCTGGAGAAACAAATATATAAGGTACCCCAGTTTAGTGATCGGGGTATTTGCCTTTCTTTTTCTTTTCTTGCTTCTGGTTGACAGGGTGATAATGCCGGCGGCAGTTCACACCGGGAGAGTATGTATCCTGCCCGATATTACCGAATTGAGTTTGAAGGAAGCTGAAGAGATTTTGCTAAAGAGAGGTTTGTCTCTCAGGGTGCTGGCCGAAGAATACAATCCTTCAGAGCCGCCGGGAATAATCCTATCTCAGAATCCTGCTCCGCAAACAAGAATGAAGACGGGAAGAGCGGTGAAGGTGGTGGTGAGCAAAGGGGAGAAAATGGTGTTGGTGCCCGATCTTAAGGGAGTGTCTTTAAGGCAAGCTGAGATAATGTTGCATGAGAAAGGCCTGGAAGCTGGGGAGATAACTTGGGTCGCCTCCGGCACCTTCCCGCAAGACGTGGTGGTTGGAGGTTCCCCCTCCTTCGGCTTGTCGGTTCCCGTCGGAATGTCGGTCAACCTGGAGGTGAGCCTGGGGAGCTCGCCGGATACGGTGGCGACCCCCAATTTGGCTGGCACAAGTCTGGCAGAGGCAAAAAACATCTTAAGAGAATTGGGCCTGGAGGTCGGCGAAGTTACTTATGAAATCGACAACGATCTTCCTGTTGATACCGTGCTGGAACAGTTTCCCCCAGAAGGTGCCGAAGTAGAAAAGGGAACCAAAGTCAGCCTGATAGTGAGCACAGTAGAGCTATGAAGCATGAGAAATGACGAATGAAGAAGAGACCAAACTTTCTGTGTTCTCAAGTTTAAACTCTCAACTACACTAATGAGGTTATCGTGAAAAGGTCGCGCACGGCTTCGGTAAAAATAGCGCCGTCCTTGTTGTCTGCTGATTTCAGAAACATCGAGAAAGAGATCAAGAAGGTGGAAAGATGCGGAGTGGATCTTTTGCACTTAGATATCATGGACGGACATTTCGTTCCAAATATCACTTTCGGTCCCATGATCGTCAAAGCAATAAATGACTGCACCAAGCTTCCCTTGGACGTGCACCTGATGATCGAGAATCCGGACTCTTATGTGGAGTCATTTGTTAAAAGCGGCGCAGATTATCTTACCGTCAGCATTGAGGCTTGCCGGCATCTTCACCGTACTGTTAGTTTGATAAAAAGCCTCAATGTGAAGGTAGGCTGTGCCTTGAATCCTGCCACCTCTTTAAGCATGGTAAAGCCTGTCCTTCCAGAATTGGATTTACTATTATTGATGACCGTAAATCCCGGGTTCGGCGGGCAAAAGTTTATTCATGCGGTCCTTCCCAAGATCAGCGAGGCCAAGGAATTCATAGAGGAGCTCAAGCTGAAAACCGAGATAGAGGTGGACGGGGGAATCAATCCTGAGACCGCTAAGCTGGTAAAAGAGGCAGGAGCGACCATAATCGTGGCCGGGAACGCCATATTCAAAAGCGAAGACTATTGTCGGACAGTCAGAGCTTTGAGAGAACAATAGAATTAATTGGTCGAGGCTGTTCGCATTCTCGATCTAAACGCATGTGGCAGGGTAAGGGTACCCTGCCACAATGGTGTTTGAACGGGAGTTTTTTGTTGCGAAAATGATTCGGGTGCTTATATTATAACTTTCGTATTTGAGTCTGTTCAGACGTACGATAGCCAGAGAGGAGAAGAGTTCTTCTCCGTTAATATAAGTGATTCGAGCTCAACCTTGGTCTGAGAATATGTTTGAAGACTTAACCACAAAATTAGAAGGAATTTTCAAAAAGCTCCGGGGACGGGGAAAGCTCTCCGAAAGCAACATCAAAGATGCTCTAAAGGAGGTGCGGCGGGCGCTTTTGGAGGCGGATGTCAATTACAAGGTGGTGAAGGAGTTCATCGGCCAGGTCGAAGCCAAAGCCGTTGGCCAGGAGGTCCTGCGAAGCATCACCCCCGGACAGCAGGTAATAAAGATAGTACATGAGCAGTTGATTGACCTTTTAGGTAAGACCAGAACGGAGGTCAGTTTCTCCCAAAAGCCTCCTACCGTCTTCATGCTGGTCGGTCTGCAAGGATCGGGCAAAACCACCGCCTGCGGAAAGCTGGCCCGGCATTACAGGAAAAAAGGAAGGTTCCCTCTTTTGGTGGCGGCAGACGTCTATCGTCCCGCCGCCGTGGATCAGCTAAAAATCTTGGCGAAAAGTCTGGATTTGCCAGTTTTTTCGTCAAAGAAAAATCCAGTTGAAATTTGTGAGAATTCAATTGGCCAAGCAAAAAAAGATGGACGAGACCTAGTCATAATCGATACCGCTGGAAGACTGCATATCGATGAGCCTTTGATGCAGGAGCTTCTACAGATTAAAAAAGCCGTATCCCCTGACGAGATCACGCTGGTAGCCGATGCCATGACGGGTCAGGATGCGGTCAATATAGCCCAAACTTTTGAGGAAAAAATCGGGCTGGACGGAATATTCTTAACCAAAATGGATGGAGATGCCAGAGGAGGGGCGGCATTGTCCATAAGAGCGGTGACCGGAAAACCCATAAAGTTTGTGGGGAGCGGTGAGAAGCTGGACGCCCTGGAGATGTTTTACCCGGATCGCATGGCTTCCCGAATTTTGGGGATGGGAGACGTGGTTTCCCTGGTAGAAAAAGCCGAAGAGACCATAAGCTTAGAAGAAGCCGAAAAGCTGGAGAAAAAACTAAGAAAGGAGGCGTTCACCTTAGAAGATTTCTACAGTCAGCTCCAGCAGATAAAAAAAATGGGGCCCTTGGATTCGATCCTGGGGATGATCCCCGGATTGGGTGGGAAGATGATGAAAGGTCTGAAGATTGACGACCATGCTATGGTCAGGGTTGAGGCGATGATCAATTCCATGACCAGAGAGGAACGGCTGAAGCCTCACAATATCGACGGAAGCCGAAGGAAGAGGATTGCCAAAGGAAGTGGTACGTCGGTACAGGATGTGAACAAGCTCTTGAAGCAATTCTTCATGATGCAGAAGATGATAAAAAACCTGGGGAAGATGGATCCAAGAAAGTTAGACAAAGGACTCTTTTCATTTCGTTAGAATGACAGATTAGGTATGAGGAATGCAAAATAGCCAAGCAGATAAGAAAACGAAGAGTTTAAACTAACACACCTACAAACTTCAAACTGTTATAACTGGAGGTAATTTTGGCGGTAAAGATACGATTGAGAAGGATGGGGGCGAAGAAGAGACCTATGTATAGATTTGTGGCTACGGATTCCAGAATGCCCCGGGATGGCAGGTTTATCGAGATTCTGGGATATTACAATCCCATTGAAAGACCAGCCACACTTAAGGTGAATGAGGAAAAGATCTATTACTGGCTGAAACAAGGTGCGATTACCAGTGATACCGTAGGCGGTCTTTTCACACAGATCGGACTTTTCAGAAAATGGGAGATGATTCAAAAAGGCGAAGACGTTTCCCAAGTAACTTTGGCCACCCAATTGAAAGAGAAAACCAGGAAGAAGAAAAAGAAAAAGGGAAAAGAAGAAGAGGTAGCCGCACCGGCTGCGGAAGAGAAACCTAAAGAGCCGGAAAAGAAAGAGGCAAAACCTGAGGAAGTTGCCCCTGCCCAGAAAGTGGAAGCAGAAAAGGAAGAAAAGAAAGAGCCAGAAAAGAAAGAGGCCAAACCTGAGGAGGCTGCTCCCGGCGAAAAAGTAGAAACCAGAAAGGAAGAAGAGGAAAAGAAAAAGCCGGAGAAGAAAGAAGTAAAACCTAAGAAAGCTGAAGCCGCGGCAGAAGCCGAACCCAAAGAGCCAGAAGAAGAAAAGAAAAAGCCTGAAAAGAAAGAAGCGAAAGCCGAAGAGACAGAACCCGAAAAGCCGAAAGAAGAAAAAAAGAAATCTGAAGAATCCTAAGGTTCCTGGCAATTCAGACCCGCTAAAGAGAGCTTCCCCAACGGTCTCGTTATTTCATCCTCCTGACCGTCAGCGCGGAAGACTCAGTTCAAAGGGAGTTGATTTGCCGCGAACCGCTTGAGCCGACTGGGCTGATTTGTGCTGGACTGCCGACGGCAATTGGCCGTGATGGAAAGAATAACCATAGGTCAAATCTCCAGGGTGCGCGGGATCCAAGGGGAGATGGTAATAGATCCGTTGACGGACGATCCCAACAGGTTCTCTGGTCTGAAAAGAGTATTGCTCTCAAAAGGCGAAAAGACAGCCAGGTTTGAAGTTGAACAAATCCGCGTGGGTCCCAAGACCAAAAGACTCAAACAAAAAGTGTTGCTTAAGCTGAAAGGAGTGGAAAGTCCGGAGGAAGCAAGAAAGCTGGTGGGGAGTTTTCTGGAGATAGAGAAAGAGGATTTGATCAGACTGCCAAAAGGGAGATATTTCATATTCGACGTAATTGGATTAAAGGTGATGACCACCGAAAACAGGCAGGTCGGAACGGTTAAAGAGGTGATCTCGCTTCCGGCAAACGATGTGTACGTGGTGGAAGGAGTCGAAAAGCAGTATGATATCCCCGCCATCAAAGAGGTGGTCAAGAAGATAGATTTGGAAAAAAAGGAAATGATAATCGAGCCAAAAGAGGGTTTACTGGACTAGATGCAGATAGACATTCTTACCATCTTCCCCAACATGTTTTCTGGGGTGTTAAATGAGAGTTTGACAAAGAAAGCGCAAGAAAAGAATTTGGCTGAAATCAGAGTTCACGACATTCGCAGTTTTGCAGAAGACAAGCATCGAACCGTTGACGACACGCCATTTGGCGGTGGGGGAGGGATGGTAATGAAGCTTGAGCCTTTGTGCAAAGTACTGGAATTGATTGTGGATGAAAGAGAGGAGAAGGAACAGACCAGCATGATCTTGACTACTCCACAGGGAGAGTTGCTTTCTGAGGAAAAGGCAAAGGAGTTGTCCTTGAAGGATCACCTGGTCATAGTCTGTGGTCATTACAAGGGAGTGGACGAGAGACTGGGTAGGCTCTATCCTCTGCAGGAGATCTCCATCGGGGATTACGTGTTGACAGGCGGCGAGATTCCCGCTATGACGATACTGGATGCGGTGGTGAGACTGATTCCGGGGGTTTTGGGGGATTTCGAGTCGGCCCAGGGAGATTCCTTTTATGATGGAATTCTGGGTCCTCCCCAATTCACTCGTCCCACGGAATTCAGGGGATTGAAGGTTCCAGAGGTGCTGCTCTCCGGCGATCACGAAAAAATCAGGCTGTGGCGCAAAAAAGAAGCATTAAAAAGGACTTTACAAAGGAGACCGGATTTAGTAAATTGGGACGTCGTTTCGGACGAGGAAAAAGAAATGCTGGAGGAGATCAAAAAAGAGCAGGACTGAAACCGGAGCGCAGAGCTTCAGCATTGCCTGAGGAGAGACGAGAGCCGCAGGCAAGGCAAGAAGGTTTAGGCTCCGTTTGGTATCTTAAACTTGACTATCTTGGGTCTTTTGCGCGGAGGAGAAGATGGATCACATTGCTGGAGTTGAGTCAAAATATCTAAAGGACAAATTACCTGATTTCAATGCGGGCGACACCTTGAGGGTGCATACAATAATAAAAGAGGGAGAGAAAGAGAGGACCCAAGTATTTCAAGGAGTAGTCATTCAGAGAAGAGGTAAAGGGTTAGGTGAAACTTTCACCGTCAGGAAGATCTCAAGCGGAGTAGCGGTGGAAAGAATTTTCCCCTTACATTCGCCCAACATCACCAAAATAGAGCGACTTCGCGAGGGAAAGGTGAGGAGAGCCCGGCTATTCTACTTAAGAGGAGCCAAAGGAAAATCAGCTCGCATCAAGGAAAAGAAAAAGGAAGAGAAAAGGGAACCATAGTTCGGCACTGAGATTTTGCGCCTGGCAATGCTAACGTAAGGTAACACACAAGGTGTCCGTTCCGTATTCTTTCCGCTGGGGCAGGGGTCAAACCCCTGCCCCAGCCCTTTTTCAGGCAGAAAAGTGACCTTTCATTCTGCGTGGCAGCACTTGCCTTGCAGCCGGCAGCTTTCCGCCGTAGCCCGAAGCCTGAAACCTTTTCTTCTGCTCCTAAGATTGACCTTTTCAAAAAACCTCCCGCTGTTTACGGTTTTTTCTGTAAACATCTTTACAAACAGGATTCTTTTCTTTATAATTCGGCTGCAAAATTCTTGCATAATGCGAAAAGGATTCGGCTCGTATGGCTCAATCATCTGAAGACATGCTTGTTTACGAGAGAAAGCTGTGGGGAGAGGGTTGGGAGATGTTGGCCGGAGTGGATGAGGTCGGCAGAGGGCCCCTGGCCGGGCCGGTGGTGGCGGCTTGCGTGATCTTACCCAAAGATATTGTCTTGCCGGGGGTGGATGATTCCAAGAAGCTGACCAGGATGAAAAGAGAAAACCTCTTTGAGCAGATCATGGATCAGGCCATTGGGGTGGAAATCGGAATAGTTCGTGAAAGGGCCATTGACAGGATGAACATACTTAATGCCTCCCTGAGGGCCATGTGGGAGGCGGTGAAAAAACTGAAAATATCCCCGCAATTCGTGTTGGTGGACGGAAATCAAAGGATACCCAACTTGCCCTTTCCTCAGATGCCCATCGTCAAAGGAGATTCCAAGAGTATCTCCATAGCTTCTGCCTCTATCGTGGCGAAGGTCACCCGGGACAAAATCATGCACAAGTACCATGAAAAATATCCGCAATTTTGTTTTGCCGACAATAAAGGTTATTGCACCAAATCGCATCTGGATGCTTTGAAAGAATTCGGTCCCTGCAAGATTCATCGAAGATCGTTTAAGACCATAAAACTCTTGGAGACCAATCAAATGGATTTTAGCATGGTGGGTTCTCGCAACGGAGGTTAATTCCGATCGACAATCGGGTTTTTCGAAGGTGCATTAAGGCTATAGGAAAACATCTTAAGGCAAAGCTGAAACTCTGCACTCCAAGTTCGCACTGCAGACAGGTGACATGAGGAAGTTTTTTTTCTTTTTCTTGATTCTCTCTCTTCATTCCATTCCCACCATGGCGGCATTTGACGATTGCGGCTCAAGTGCCAAAACCTTAAGCCTGGGTTATGCGACTGTGGCTTTGGCAGACGAAGCCTCGGTTATCTCTTCAAACCCAGCAGGGTTAGGATTTTTCAATCAAACAGGATTTCAAGCCAGCCTTTCCCGGCTTTTTGAGTTAGACGAGCTTTCGGAAAAAGAGTTGTATTTGGTCTATCCTCTTAAATCCTTTTCTCTCGGCGCGGGGACTTATGTTTTCGGGAAAGCGAATTATTATCAGGAGATGGTTTTGACCTTTGCACTTGGATACCGGTTGAAGGATTATCTGTCGCTTGGTCTGAGTTCCAAATACATGCGGGTGTCTTTCTCGGAAACCTACAAGGCTCTTTCGGCTCTGGGAATGGATTTTGGAGCGGTGGCCAGAATTCGTGACAATGTTCAAATAGGAGCGGTGGTTAAGAATTTCAATCAACCGGAGCTTCTGGACAATTCTGATGACATACCAACCATCTTATCATCCGGCGTTTCAGTGTTCGCCTTTGAAGAAGTGACTTTGGCTCTTGATTTTTCTTATGATGAAAGGAACAAAGGGCAACTTCATTTCGGTCAAGAAGTGGAGCTTATCAAGAATCTTCCCGTAAGATTCGGCATTCAAACCTCACCCGCCCGCTATGCTTTTGGAGTTGGATTTGATTTTGAGAGAATGACCGCGGATTATGCCTACCTGAACCATCCGGTTCTGCAGGGGTCTCATAAGCTCAGTTTTTCATTCTCCTGGGGGATAGAATCACAAAATAGATGATACTGAAACCTGATAAGTCGGATTGCATGCGGAAAGACTTGGCCGACCCATCTCTGTCTTATGGATGCGTCCCAAGTTATTGGTACTGGCGAGATTTTAGGTGTGTGGTTGATACCCCGGGGTTTAAGAACCGAGGTAAGAATAAGTTTTTTTCGAATTTCTTGTTTGATTGATTTTGTTATCTTGTGGTGAGGGTTGTGACTTATTGATTTTCCACACATTATTTGATCGCGTAGCCGAGCCTTTACGGCTTGGCGGCAAACCGTGAAGGTCTGCCTTCCTGCTGGGAAATGACCCCAAGCCCAGAATGAACCTTGGCGAAACTAACCATACCACATAAGTGGACGCAACCGTGCCTTATTTGCTCCTTGACCAGGGGGTCTTCTCGAATTATATTGTGGAAAATTTGTTTAACCATTATTTGTCTGTCATAGACAGATCCGCCTCTGGCGGAAAAGCGAGGATACCATGCCACACAAATATAAGACCCTGATCGGAGGGAAATGGATAGAAGGAAAACAATTCCTGGAAGTGACCAACAAGTTCAACGGCGAGGTGATTGGATCAGTGCCGGTGGTTGATAGGGAAATCTTCGAGAAAGCCATAAAAGCAGCTCAGGATGGTTTTTCTCTGCTGTCTAATCTGCCTGCTTATCAAAGGTCAAAGATCTTAGAGAGGACGTCTGAGAGCATAGAAAAAAATAAGGATGAGATCACCAGGATAATCGCCACCGAAGCTGGCAAAGCCTGGAAGCATGCCAAAGCCGAGGTGGAAAGAAGTGTTCAGACCTTCAAGTTTGCTTCAGAGGAGGCAAAGTCGATTCACGGTGAAACCGTCCCCATGGATGCTGCCATTGGCGGAGAAAAAAGAGTAGGGTTCTATCTTCGCGTTCCTGTGGGAATAGTCGGTGCGATTACCCCTTTCAATTATCCTTTAAATCTGGTTGCGCATAAGCTTGCCCCGGCCATCGCTGCTGGATGTTCTGTGGTTTTGAAACCAGCCTCCATGACTCCCCTGACTTCCCTGAGATTGGGTGAGATACTGATGGATGCTGGCCTTCCGGATGGCGCTCTGAATATACTCATAGGCTCCGGAGCAACGGTCGGCAATTGGCTGGTAACGGATGAACGACTCTCCATGATCACCTTCACCGGCAGTCCTCCGGTGGGGAGAGATATTAAAGCGAAATCCGGTCTGAAGAAGGTTACCTTAGAATTAGGATCGAACTCCGCCTGCATTATCGACGAGACGGCTGATCTGGGCTTAGCGATACCGCGCTGTGTGGGAGGGAGTTTCGCATATGCCGGTCAGGTTTGTATCTCCATTCAGAGAATTTATATCCATAAAAAACTGTTTGATGAGTTCACTCATAGATTTCTGGAAAGCACGAAGAAATTGAAATTGGGCGACCCTGTGGATCCGGAAACAGACGTGGGGCCCATGATCACAGAGGACGATGCCATAAGAACCGAGAGTTGGGTCAACGAAGCAGTACAGGGTGGTGCAAAAATCTTGATCGGCGGAAAAAGAGAAAAGAATTTCTATCATCCCACGGTTCTGACCAACGTGAAGCCGGATATGAAAGTGATGGCGATTGAGATATTCGCGCCGGTGGTCTGTTTTGTTCCTTTTGACGATTTCTCCGATGCCGTTCGCATGGTAGACGATTCGATTTATGGTCTGCAGGCCGGCGTTTACACCTCAGATATCGAGAAAGCGTTTCAGGCAGTGAAGGGGATAAAGGTTGGTGGGGTGATCGTAAACGATGTTCCCACTTACAGGGCAGATCAAATGCCTTACGGTGGCGTCAAAGAATCGGGCACAGGCAGGGAAGGTTTAAAATTTGCCATCGAGGAGATGACGGATATAAAGATGGTGGTGCTTAATTTGCAGAAATAGTTTTTTTTCGTTGGGGCAGGGGTTGAAGGAACTGTTGAAAAAGTGTTTTTTGGAGTGCAAAAGCTTGCTTTTGCGAATTTTTAAAATTCCTTACGTTGGTAACGGACACCTTGTCTGTTACCACAAAGAGCGTCAAGGACGAGGCGCCGGTGAAGAATGAGGAAGTCTCATGATCAAGAACAAGGTCACCTTTTTCTACCTGTTAATGTTGGTTGGACATGTAGGTCATATTTTCGAAGAGACATGGGGAAGATTCTTTCTGATAGATGCTGTCTTTGGGTTAGGATGGTTCCTGGTAACAAACTGGGTGCTTTTCTGTATTCCGGTTGTTTTTTTCTATTTTGTCCTGAATGATAAACCCTGGGCCTATTATATGAGCGTGGTTTACGCCGGCATTATGATTTTGAATGGTTTTGCGCATACGGTCGCAATAATTGCCACGGGAAGGTACTTTAACGGTTTCGCGGGAGGGTATACAGGCATCGGACTAATACTGATCGGGCCCCCAATGATATATTATCTTCGAACAGGGATGCCGAATAAGTGAGGCGCACCCGAACGGGCAGACCCGGCAGCGGCGGATAACAGTTCGCTTGCGGTTCACGCTGGTAACGGACACCTTGTCCGTGACGAAGAAGAGGATTTTGTTGGAGTAGCGAGACTGGTCTCGCGTCAGGGAATTTTGAAAACAGAGGAAACAACAAATGAAGACAGTATCGATTGACGGAGAGAATCTGACTTTAGAACAGGCCGAAGAAGTGGCTTTCGCAAAGGCTGCCGTAAGGATTCATCCCAAAGCAATAGCCAAGATAAATAAGTGCAGAAAATATGTAGAAAAGATCGTTGATACAGAAAAGATAGTCTACGGGATAAATACCGGCTTCGGGAACCTTTGCCGGGAAAGGATAAGCAAAAAGGACATTGAGAAACTTCAGGAGAATCTAGTCTTAAGTCATGCTCTTTCCGTGGGTCCTGTCTTCTGTGAAGAGGAAGTCAGGGCGATGATGCTTCTGCGGGCAAACGTATTAGCCAAAGGCTGTTCCGGAGTGAGGCTACAATTGATTCAAACCCTGGTAGATATGATAAATAAAGGTGTTCATCCCATGATTCCGGAAAAAGGATCGGTTGGCGCGTCCGGAGATTTGGCTCCTCTGGCTTTCATTGCATTGGTTACGATGGGAAAAGGTTGGGCATTCTATGAAGGGAAATTGATGGAAGGGCGACGAGCACTCAAGAATGCTCGGATCAGGTCCTTGAAATTAGGGGCCAAAGAAGGGCTGGCCTTGATCAATGGAACATGCGTGATGACCGGCCTGGGAGTTTTGTCTCTATTGAAAGCAGAGAGGCTGGCGGAGCTCGCGGACATGGCCGGGGCTGCAAGCCTGGAAGCCGCTTTGTGCACGCCAGATGCATTTGACAAGAACATTCAGAAAGTGAGAAAGTACAAAGGTCAGAGAGAGGTGGCTCGAAACCTGATCAACCTGACCAGGCAAAGCCAGATCAGGGAGTTTCATAAGGCTTGTCCCAAAGTTCAAGACCCTTACAGTTTCCGCTGCATGCCGCAGGTTCACGGTGCGGTCAGAGATGCTCTTTCCTATGTCCGGTCCGTTTTGGATGTGGAGATAAATTCTGCCACAGACAATCCTTTGATCTTTCCGGATGAGGACAAGGTGATCTCGGGAGGGAATTTTCACGGAGAGCCGGTGGCTCTAGCTTTGGATTTTTTGGGTATCGCATGTTCTGAGCTTGCCAGCATATCCGAACGAAGGATCGCGGCTTTGATAAATCCCGAGATCAGCGACCTGCCCGCCTTTTTAGCCAAGGATCCGGGACTTAACTCCGGTTTTATGATGGGTCAGACCGTGGCCGCATCGCTGGTTTCCGAGAACAAGTCGTTATCCCACCCCGCCTCGGTCGACTCGATTCCCACCTCCAACAACCAGGAAGATCACGTGAGCATGGGAACCATTGCGGCAAGAAAGGCCAGGGAAATCATCAACAACGCCGAGGAGGTCTTGGCCATCGAATTCTTGGCCGCAGCACAAGGGATAGATTTCAGAGCACCCTTGAAACCCGGAATCGGCACCGGAAGAATCCACAGGCAGATAAGAAAAGCGATACCCCGGGTCACCAAAGACAGGCTCATGGTTGGCGATTTGGTTAAGATGAAAGGGCTAATGAGGAGGCGATTTTCAGCCAGCAGTAAGCCGTAAAACAGTCCTCCTTGACCATGACCGGAGATTTCGTCCGTCACCATGCGGGGGCGGAATCTGCAATGCCGCCATCTTCAAATTCAGTGAAACCCAGAAACTCGCTCGTTCAGATAAATTGAAACGGAGAGAATGACTGTGGATGATGCCCAGTACAAAAAGCCGGCTTTACTTGTAGCCACCTTGACTTCTTTTCTTACGCCTTTTATGGGCTCGTCCGTTAATATCGCGCTCCCCTCGATCGGAAGAGAGTTTGCGATGAATGCGGTCATGTTAAGTTGGATTGCCACCTCATATCTCTTAGCCGCTGCCATGTTTTTGGTTCCCTTTGGAAGGATAGCAGACATACATGGAAGGAAGAGAATCTTCTTATGCGGCATACTCACTTATGCCATTTCGTCTTTCCTCTCGGTAATTGCTCCTTCTGCCATCTTGCTTATTTCCTTCCGGATTCTGCAGGGAATCGGAGGGGCCATGATCTTCGGCACCGGAATAGCGATTCTGACATCAGTCTATCCTGTGGGTGAAAGGGGTAAGGCTTTGGGAATAAACGTTGCCGCAGTCTATCTGGGGTTGTCCTTAGGGCCTTTTTTCGGAGGATTCTTGACGCAGCATCTCGGCTGGCGAAGTATCTTTTTTGTGAACGTTCCCCTGAGCCTGCTGATAATAGCCTTCACCTTATGGAAATTGAAAGGGGAGTGGGCCGAGGCAAGGGGAGAGAAATTTGATCTTGCTGGCTCTGTGATATATGCGGTCACGCTCCCGGCCATGATGTACGGTTTCTCTCGTTTACCGGCCTTATCCGGTGTATGCTTGATCGTCCTGGGCGGATTGGGACTCCTGACATTCGTTAAGTGGGAGTTGAACGCCAAGAGTCCGGTTTTCGATCTGCGCCTTTTCAGAGGTAACACCGTCTTTGCGTTCTCCAATCTGGCCGCGCTGATTAATTACGGTGCCACCTTTGCGGTGGGGTTTCTTTTGAGCCTCTATCTGCAGTATACCAAGGGTCTCAGTCCTCAACATGCCGGCACGATTTTGGTGTCCCAGCCTGTGGTGATGGCTCTTTTTTCACCTCTTGCCGGCAGGCTTTCAGACAGAGTCGAACCGAGAGTGGTGGCTTCTGTTGGTATGTCGTTCGCGGTGGTCGGGCTTTTCCTGTTTACCTTCCTGGGCCAGAATACCAGTTTAGGGTTTGTCATCGTTGGCTTGATTGTGGTTGGCTTTGGTTTGGCCCTTTTCTCGTCCCCCAACACCAATGCGATTATGAGCTCCGTTCAAAAGAGATCCTATGGAGTAGCCTCGGCCACGGTGGGAACAATGCGGCTGACCGGGCAGATGTTCAGCATGGGCATCGCCATGCTGGTGTTTGCAGTATACATGGGAAGGGCAGAGATTACACCCGAAAACTATCAACTTTTTTTGACAAGTTCGAAAACAGCATTCATCATCTTTACGGCCCTCTGTTTCGCGGGCATATTTGCGTCGCTGGCCAGAGGCAGGCTGCGCTGAGAAAGGTTTTGGGAGGGCAAGAGCTTGTCGGAGCGAAGCCCCGATAAATCGGGATGAACTTCGATCCCGCTTTGCGAGACTTTCGCGATTCTTGTGCTCGTCGAGGATGTTATCATCCTCGACAAAAACCAAATGGCGGATGATAACACCCGCCAAGGGCAAGATAGTCTGAGGAGTTAGCGGAAACATGAACCCACCCTAACCCTCCCTTATCAGGGAGGGAACGCAACTAAGTACCCCTGATAAGGGGGACACAGGGGGTTCAAAGACCGCCTTCATCATCTTCGCTGTTCTTTGTTTTGGTGGTATATTTGCATCATTCTCTAGGGGTAAAGTGCGCTGAAAGGTGTTATATTGCTCGTCGAGGATGTTATCATTCTCGACAAAAATCAAATGGCGCATGATAACATCCACCCGGAGGAAAAGAGTCAAGCCGTAGATTAGGCGTTATGTGTCACAGACGCAGGAGGGTATACTATTTCCGTCCACTTCTATTCCAAGGTGGTAATTCAAGATGCTTTTCTTCATATTCATTTAGTAATTTCTTTTCCTTGTCCTTAATATTACCATCTTTTTTACCATTTTTCTTCTTACCCTTCATGCGAAACCATGAGATCTGAAAATTTGAAGGGTGATGTTGGTAATGTTCTAGTTTTTCATGCATTCTTATATTAGTTTCTTGTCCTTTTTGGGGGTGAAAGTAAAATCTAATTCTTGTTCGTAGTCCCCCATTCTCGTTTGTTGTTGAACCAAAATACATGATGTCTGATTTCCCTTTAAATCTGCAAAAATTCTTTTTAAATTTTATGGCATAAACGCCCTTTTCTTTGGGAAGACTTTCTAACAGCCTTGATTCATTCCTTAAGCTGAATTCTTCCATGCTTTTGCTAGTCATCTGGTTCCTCCTTTGAATATTATTCGAGCTCTACCCCACAAACTATCATGACTCTTTATCTTTGGGATAGTGTCTCAAGATTATCTATCGTAAATGCATGCCCATCAAGTCTAATACATAGTTTTGCCTTTCCGGATTGTATATCGGAGATAGAGGGGAACTCCTGGGGTCGTTCAGTGCACCTATCGGGGCCATAATGAAAAACGTACTCCTTCCATGTATTCGGGTATAGAAGTGGTTTCTTCAGAGCCGCAGGAAGATCACTTCCTAATTCTAATGGCAGACAGGTAATCAACCCGCACTGAGGATAGGGTTTATCAGGGTATCTGGGGAAATCAATTTCGGGGGCATAAGCCAGAAAGTTATAGATGCCTTGATAATTGTACACTTTCAAAAGTATCTGATTTATTTTATGATCTTTTTCAAAAACTGTGACATAGATATCAACCTTTTTTTCACCATATGAGTTATTTAAAAACAGACTTCCCTGATAGACAGAAGGGATAGTTGTAGTGCTATCGATTTGTCTATTTTCATCCACGATTGCTGTTTCATGTTTCTTGTGTCGCTGCAAATTATTTGTATACAGTTTACGACTTTCTAAAGCATAGAGAATGCCCCCTCTGTTAGTCGACAGTTCCCAAACATCTAGCCCGCTTTGGAAATAGACAACCCCGTCCGCTAAGGTGGGAGAACAGACCTGCCGTGCATCTATTCTGAATCTCCACTTTTCATGTCCTGTATTTGCGTCAATCGCATACAGACAGCTGTCCTCGGCTCCAAAATAAACAATTCCATCAGCTATCGAAGGCGAAGAGACATACTGGCCGGTTTTGAATCTCCACTTTTCTTGTCCCGTGCTTATGTCGATAGCATAACAGCCGTCACTGCTACCTAAATAGACGATTCCATTGTAAATAGCAGGGTCAGAAAACGATCCTTTTTTGAATCTCCATTTTTCTTGCCCGGTATTGCTGTCAATCGCAAGGAGCTGTTGAAAAACTCTTAAATTGAGATAATGATCTGTGGTCATAAAACAAACAGTTCCATCGGATATCGCAGGAGAAGAACATCCTGATATTAGGACTTCCAGCTTGAATCTCCACTTTTCGTGACCTGTCCTTTTATCCAATGCATAGAAAGAAGAACTGCACTCGGTACTAGTCCCGAAATAAATAAGCCCCTCTTGGATGGCAGGAAAACCTCGCAATCGACCGTCTGTTTCGAATACCCATTTTTCATATCCTGTATTTATGTCCACCGCATAAAGACGATTATAACTACCAAAATATGCCACTCCATCAGATATGGCAGGAGAAGACGCCACCCTGTCTTCTGTCTTGAACTTCCACTTTTCTTGTCTGGTGTTTATGTCCACGGCATAAAGATAGCCATCATTGCTCCCGAAATACACAATACCATCGACTACAGTGGGATCGGAAAGCAATGTTCCTTCTGTTTTGAATCTCCATTTTTCCTGTCCAGTGTTGCTTTCCACCGCATGGAGATAACCATCAGAAGCGCCGCAATAGATGACTCCATTAGAAATGATGGCAGATGAAGAGACTATCTCGCCTTCTATCTTGAATTCCCACTTTAATCCGCCAAGTTCATGGACTCCCCTTGTGTTGTAAACACCAGTCCGTTGCAGGTTCGCTCGAGGCATTGATAGCTTTGGATTATCTTTCAATTTTGAGCAATCCATAAGGATAAAAAGCAGGATACCCATTACTACTGCAATTGTATCAATTGTTTTCTTCATCTTGAATTCCCTCCTTGTTCTTTGAGCTTATTTTACATCATATGACTTCTCTCGTGTTCTGCAGTGCTATGGGCATTTAGGCGAGCATTGATCCCTCTGAAGTCGCGCTTTCTAATCGTTAATTCTCCTTAACATTAGACTTTATATGGAAGTCATGATCTTCGAATTTATCCGCTTCTGGCGGTTCTTTTGTTGTTTAAAGATTCTTTCCATTTTTTCATTTCTTTTACTGGTAAATTGATGTCCCATTCTATCCTCGGTTTCAAGTAACGTATAATATCCCTTCGGGGAATGATGTAAAGTTCTGGTTGTCGTGCTTTCAGTTTTTGGACGATATAAACAAAATAGTTCTTTTCCTTTTGTAAGGCTTCAAAGCAGTTATGTTGAAACATTCTCCATCCTCCGACTTCCTTTTTGCATCCTTTAACCTCTATACACCGTCCATTAGATTTGATGTCGTAACCCTTTCGTTTAACCTCTTCCGGGATTCTTCCCGGCTTTCTCTTCTCTTCATATTTCATAACTACCCTAATGGCTTTTCTTTCAATTTCCTTGTTAGTCATCGTTTTCCCCCTTTAATGTAAATCTTAAAGTATTTTGTGGTAATGAAGCTACGTATTTATGCTATCGACAAGAATTTCTTTCCAATCACATCTGTTTCATATAGTTCATCTCTCCTGTTGGTAACGGACACCTTGTCCATTCAGGATAAATCCGTTACCGTATAGCGTCACGGACGAGCCGTCCGTGGCGAACAAGGAGGAACAATGTAGAGGAAGGCTTCAGCCTTCCAAGATGGAAACCTGAAGGTTTCCTCTACATTCTGTGACTTGATAAAATATCTGCATTTGAGGTGTTTATATCCGTCCAGGTGTGGTTTCGTCCACAACTCAGGGTTGTCATCGGGGAGTGGCTGCAGATTGTTCATTTCGTATTTGTTCTGATCCAGTCGGTATTTGTCGTAGAAGCCGTTATCAAACTCATATACTTCTTTTGTGTTGGGATCATATAGCCTTTTCCGCCCCAAGGTGACATCGCTGTATTTTTCCGAAAGAATGTCGTCAGTAGGTAGGACACGAACCCCGCATTTCTATAACTATCCTGGATTCGGTGGAACAGACATTCCTGTCTGTTCTAACATGGTCAGACAGGAATGCCTGACCTACCCACCGCCGACTCTGACGATCTGGCAGGAACAGAGTCCTTTTGCTTTGGAGAATAAGAATAGCATTTGTAGTTTGTGTAATTTATTGCGTATAGTAAGAAAACGTAGGTGATGGATCCGTTGAATATGTCCACAAATACTTATTCCCCGAATTTCCAGAAGCCGGTTTTTTCTGCACAAACACAGTTTTGCGTATCCTGAAATGACAGAAACGATGATGTCCCCGCCGGAGCCACCTCCGCTGGAAGAAAACCATAAAAGGCGATCAAAAGGGCGGTTGAGCGTCAAGCAAACCTTTGCGGCGCTCAAATACCCCAATTATCGGCTGTGGTTCTTCGGCCAAATGGTCTCCTTGTTCGGGACCTGGATGCAGATGACCGCCCAGGGTTATCTGGTGTTTGAGTTGACGCATTCGCCGGCTTATTTGGGTTACGTCGGCTTCGCGGCAGGGGTTCCCACCTGGGTGCTGATGTTGTATGGGGGTGTCATCGCCGACCGGATGTCCCGGCGGACGCTTCTGATCATCACGCAGACCTCTATGATGATGCTGGCCTTTATCCTGGCCGCGCTCGCGTTTTCGCATCTGGTGCAGCCGTGGCACATCATCGTGCTGGCTTTTTGTCTGGGCGTGGCGAATGCCTTCGATGCGCCGGCGCGACAGTCCTTTGTGTTGGAGATGGTCGAGCGCGAAGATTTGACCAACGCCATTGCGCTGAATTCAACCATGTTCAATACGGCGACGGCAACCGGTCCAGCCGTGTCCGGTGTGACCTACGCACTCTTCGGTCCGGCCTGGTGCTTCATGATCAACGGGATTTCGTTTATGGCGGTGATTGTTGCCTTGCTGTTGATGAAATTAAAAGCTCAGCCGAGTCCGGTTCGGCGGAATTCCATACGGGCTGATTTAAAAGAGGGAATTCTCTATGTTGGTTCACAGCCGATGGTTCGGACTCTGATCGTCCTGGTGGGGATGGTCTGTTTGTTTGGCATCTCTTTTGCAACGCTGATCCCTGCTTGGGCCGTGACCATTCTCGGCGGAGACGCAAGGACCAATGGTCTTTTGCTGTCGGCGCGCGGCATGGGCTCTCTTTTGGGTGCATTATCTATCGCTTCGCTTGGTCGTTTCAGATTCAAAGGCAAGTTGTTGACATTTGGCACCTTTGCCTTTCCCACTCTGCTGTTGGTCTTTACGTTCGTGCGCTGGCTGCCGCTGTCGCTTCTTGTGCTTGTCGGAATGGGTGCAGCAATGATCCTCATCATGAACCTGGCGAATGCCTTGGTGCAAACGCTGGTGCCAGACTCATTGCGGGGACGGGTAATGAGCATTTACGCCCTCACCTTTTTCGGCTTGATGCCGATTGGAGCGTTGTGGATCGGTGCAGTGGCACAACGCCTCGGCCCGCCCAATGCAATTATCATCGCCTCTTTAGTCTTACTTGGCTTTGCTGCTTTGCTCTGGACAATCGTACCCAAGTTGCGTGCGCTCCGATGAGAGGAGAATACAAAATTAAGTCTGGTAAGACGGACTTCCCAATTATTTGCTCCCTTCAGTTATTTTCGAGCAATCGGAGTCACCTAACGGCCGTATGTGTCTTGTCACTGCTTAGCCAAGTCAGCCATCGGGATAGTTGATGTGCCCGCAAGACGTTAGGTGGCACGGGAAGGGAAAAGCTTATGAACAAAAGCAGGAGGAATCCAAGCATGGTAATTCCAACAGTAATAATGGGGGTACTCGCCCTTGTCCTTCTTTTCGTAGGATACCACAAAGGGCAAGGGGAGCACATCATAGGTGTGAAATCGGCCGTGAATATGATCGTGCAAATCCTGCCGCTTTTGGTTTTCGCATTCATAGTGGCCGGCATGATTCAGGTTCTTCTTCCTCGTGAACTATTAGCGAGATGGGTTGGCGCGGAATCCGGCATAAGAGGGATCCTTATTGGCACAGTGGCCGGTGGTCTGTCCCCGGGAGGCCCCTTCGTCAATTTGCCGATCGCTGCTGGGCTTATACGATCCGGGGCCAGTGTGGGAACCATGGTCGCGTTCCTGACCGGTTGGTCACTATGGGCGGTCAGCAGATTGCCGATGGAAGTGGGTATACTCGGGTGGAAATTCACCGCTATTCGCCTTGCCAGCACGTTTTTCTTCCCTCCAATTGCGGGACTTCTGGCTCAGGCGTTGTTTGGAGGCGTTGAAAGTATCTGAATGGCTCAGAGTGATTTACCACCATATGATTCTCGGCTTCGCACACCGCAAGAGAAAGCAAAGAGAAGATTGAACTAATAAGCTCGAAAGGGGGTCTTGGTATGGGACGAGTGAAAAGATTGGCAGGGCTGTTGTTGACCACAGTGGTCCTGGCGGGATGGTCGGAGAGCCTGGCCAAGTGGAGCATTGATTTTGAAACCGGTGCAGTATTTGCCGGATACAACGATGCTCGAATTCCCGGGGATACCGGAACGAAGTTTTCGCTCTCTGAAGAGTTGGAGATGAAATCAAGCTATTTCTTCAGGGTGAGGTTCACCCATTCGATCAACGATAGACATCATATCTCCGCCCTGTTTGCGCCGCTGCGGCTTGACGCCGGCGGGCAAGTTAATAAGCCGGTAAGCTTCAACCAAGTGGATTTTAAGGCAGATGCTTCACTGAAAGCGAAGTACCGCTTTGACTCTTATCGACTAACCTATCAATACGGTTTCTATCGAAGCAAAAGCTTCAGGGCTGGTCTGGGTCTTACAGCCAAAATCAGAGACGCATCCATAAGCCTGGAGGATCAGAACCAAAGGACCGAGAAGAAGAACACGGGTTTTGTGCCGCTTATAAACTTCGGACTGAAGTGGATGTTTGCAGAGAAGTTTGGTTTATTGTTGGAGGGTGATGCCCTTGCCGCGCCGCAGGGCAGAGCGGAGGATGTGCTGTTCGCCCTGGAATCCAGGGTCGGCGACGCCGTGACGCTGAAGGCTGGCTATAGGGTGCTTGAGGGTGGTGCGGACGTGGATGAAGTATACACTTTCGCTCTGTTCCACTATATTGTGGTGGGCGCAACTGTAGTGTTTTAGTTGCTGAATTTCGTCAAAGGCTAACGCCATGTGCGATTGACGGATTGCCGATGGAAGTGGGAAGGGTGGGCGGGTAATTAACCGCAATTCGTATCGCCAGCGTGTTCTTCCTTCCGCTCATTGCGGGAATCTTGGCTCAGGCATTCTTCGGAGGCGCAAAGGGCATGTAATTGGCCCGAAGCAAACATCCGACCACACAATGGCGTTTTGTTATTTGGCTCGGTCACGGTTGAGATCACCCGAGCGTTTCGCACCTAAGGAAGCCAGGAAGAATGCGCTGCGATTTACCACAAAGTCTTGAATGGGTATGAACGAAGCTAAAAGAGGAGATTTGAGAAAGAAAGGGATAAAGCCATGAAAGTTACAATGTCGATTCCATCTTATTGGGCAAGGCAAAGTGAGGTTGGCTGGAAGGAAGGCGATGCTGTCTACGACCACCCTACTCCTTTAGACCAGGAAGGCACGCTTTCCAGAGCTATACGTAGCATAAGCGTACTCAAGGACAAAGATTTTCAACTGGTGATCATCGCCGTTCCTACTTCCGAAGATGTCAACACTCAGGTCGAAGAGAAAGTCGCGGAAATCATAAGATCAGCTTCTCCTGATATGAAATCAAAAGTATTGCTGTTTGGCCCTTCGCAGCTAAACCAGGTGCAAGAACTGCTGGTCAGATATGGTAAGAAGGAGTATGTCGATCTTCTTCAACTCCGGGGGTACTCCAATGTTCGGAATCTGTGCATGTTCGTTCCCCATATTCTAGGCTCAGATGTGGCCCTGCTCATCGACGATGACGAAGTATTTGAAGACCCAAGGTTCATGTCGAAAGCTAAAGAATTTGTAGGTAAGGAGATTGAAGGAAAAACTCTCAATGCAGTGGCAGGATTTTACCTTCAGCCGGATGGAGATTACCGGGTAAAGAAAGAATTTCGGCCCTGGATGAGATATTGGGATCAGTATGAGAAAATGAATGAGGCATTTGCTGAAATTATCGGAACCCAGCCGCGATTGAAGGAGACGCCCTTTGTGTTTGGCGGAAACATGATTATCCATCGAGATCTTTTTGCCAAGGTACCTTTTGATCCCAAAGTTCCCAGAGGAGAGGATATAGATTTTTTGATCAATGCGAAGATGTTTGGATTCCGATTTTTCCTGGATAATGAGCTTTCCATTAAGCATCTCCCGCCTCCCAAGACGCATCCGGTATGGAAAAGATTAAGAGAGGATATCTATCGTTTTGTCTACGAACGGGCAAAGATCGAAAGCCAGAAAGAGATAAGTGGAATGACCAGAATTCATGCCCAGGAGTTCGATCCTTATCCGGGATGTTTTCTCAAAAGCGATCTTGAACAGAAGATTGAGAAAGCCTGCGAATCATTATCCGAGGAATACCTTGCTCAGGGAGACAAAAAGGGAAGCGAAGAGGCATCGAGAAATGTGGAGCTTTCAAAAACCGACGCAGTGCCGACACATGATCCCTTTCAAAACCTGTGCAGTCTGCAGAAGCGCTGGCAGGAACTGATGGAGTTCACAGGCGAAAAAGAGACCCAATCAGGGATCAGACGGATCATTGAGAAAGAGACGAAATAACCTTATTGCCTGTGTCGGCCTCGTTCCAACCGAAATGCTTCTAACATCTTGTTGCAGACAGCCGAAACCGGGCCGGTTTACTGAAAACCGACTCCCGCAAAATCATACGGATGAATCGTCATTTCAAAGAATCTGCACCCAAGGGTCTGGGAGTGACCGGGGACAAGGGCCTTCACCCTGAGTGCTTTTGCTCAAAAACCTCACAAGTGCCTCACGGGCAGGATGATAATCGCAGAAATTGGCGAAGATTATTCGCCGAATCCTGCGAAATTCCAACTTCCTCATCTCTCATTGACGAGAGCTCTTTCATAATTCCAACTGTCGAAACGTAATAAGAAAGAAGCCCCTGTTGGAATAAAACCGGCACGCTTTTTGTACATATATTGGGCGTTGAGAGGAATACTTAAGTGCTGAAAGTTTTTGCTTGACAAAGGTATAATTTGTTTTAGCTTGAAAATGAGAATGGGAATTCAAGGAAGGAAGACCTGATTTTTCAGAATGCGTCACACACCTGAGCCTGTTGGCAGACGCCCGCTGAGGGATAGACAGCTACCTGGCAGATTCGAGAGGATTTTTAGTTACTGCGTGATATCGATCGTTGTCCTTTTGGGTGTCTTGGTTCTTTTGGGAGCGTTTGGAATCAGCTCCCAGTACAAAGGGATCATAGGGGCGATCCTGATCGGCTATGGATTGATTAGATTGCTGATGATGAAAGCAAGATCTAATAGACGTAACCAGACAAGAGAAGGAAGCATGGGCGAAGGAGACAAAGAGAGCGATCAAATTTTGCGTAGGTAAGTAAAAAAACGCTTGACTTTAGGGAGAAACGTATTAATTTAATCAATTATCTTATTTGTGTGGACGGAAATTATGTTGAACAAAACTTCTTTAAGAAACCTTCTATGGGCAATTTTGCTTTTGGCGATCCTACCCGTAACCGCCGGATGTGAGGATCTGAAACCAGCCATCAAGGCTTACGAGAGTGGGGACTTCGACCGGGCCATCCAGCTTCTGAATGAATACATCGTTCAAAAGCCAAAGGACGAGGAAGCAAATCTTTATTTGGGGAATGCTTACTTTGAGAAGGAAATGCTGGATTCTGCCGTCCTTCAATACAAGAAGGCCCTGGAGTTGAAGAGCAAGTACTGGCAAGCCTTATACCGATTGGGCTATGCTTATTATAGACAGGGAAAATGTGAGGAAGCGGAGAAAACTTTTGAGAAAGGGCTTAAGATAAAGGAAAGAGGGGAATTCTACAATGGTCTTGGTCTGGTGCAGATGGCTGGGGGCCAACTTAAGGACGCCGATCTGTCCTTTCGCACGGCCATCTCCCACGACGAGAAAAAAGCGGAGTTTCATAGGAACTTAGGTGACGTTAATTTCAAGAAAGGGGTGCTGGTAATTGCCATACAATCTTATAAAAAAGCGCTCGAGTTGGATTCCACTCTGGTGGGCGCGCATTACAATATGGGGCAGGCATACCTTAGACAGATGGACTTTAACCAGGCTGCCGAGGAATTCAAAACGGTGATTCGGCTGGACCCGAAACACCAGGATGGTTACCTGGCTTTGGGAGACATCTACATGTTGGATCGAAAGCATTATCCTGAGGCCAGGGTGATCTATGAGGAGTATTTGAGATTCGATCAGCAAAACAGCAAGGTTTTCCTGAATCTGGGACAGTCGTACTACTTCATCTCAAAGTTCTTCAGGGTCCTGCCGGTGGAGGGTGACACCCTTTCTCAATCGGAACTCCTCTCAAGGTCTCTGGAGAATCTTGAGAAATCGATAGCTCTCGATCCCAATGTTCCGGATGCTTACCTTATAGCAGGAGAAGCGCATCAGGAGTTGGGACAGTTCCCGGAAGCATTGGAGGCGTATGAGACTTACGAAAGGTTGATGGGTGAGCAAGATTATGAGTGGAGTGAAAGAGATGCCGATTACTGGGTGAAGAAGGGCCAGGCCCAGGTGGAAACGGGAGATTCGACTCTGATACC